>CALHKE010000001.1 GCA_938033695.1 uncultured Candidatus Saccharibacteria bacterium
CTAATTTTCCAGCAAATACTTGGGGGTATAGGTTTGATGATAATGTTGATTTTAGCCCAATCCCGGCACAATCCGCTCCAGTAAATTTGATTAAAACTACCGAAAAACCCACTGAAGAGGAGAACCATAATATCAAACTTGGCATGAAGCTAAATAGTAGTCTTAAGCCCGGTAATTATGAAAACAAGCTTATTGTTTCAGTGGTTTCAAATCCATATATGCCAAAAGCCATCATGACCGAAGGTCCAGACTTCAACAAAAAGCTTCAGTCATTGCTGGAAAATGAATTTGTTGAGATGAAATATTTTAGGAAGAGTTTGACTGCGCCGGCATCGACTACCAACGTTGCTAATATTGAGAATGAAGATTCTGAATGTGAAATTAAACTTTGGGCAGATCCTAATACTGAATCAGTATATTATTATACTGAACCAGAGAAGGTTTATTTAAACACAGATAGTAGTAAGATGTTCTATTCAGGATACGGTAGTGAAAAAATACAAAAATTTTTAGAGTTAGATCTCTCCAACTTTAATACCTCCCAGGTGACGAGTATGTATTCTATGTTTTTAGATATGTTTTATCTTACCACCCTTAACCTCTCTAGTTTCGACACCTCCAATGTGACGAATATGAGCTATATGTTTTATGGAATGTCTAATCTTACCACCCTCAATCTATCCAGCTTCGATACCTCTAAGGTAACGGATATGAGCTGTATGTTTTCTGGCACGCCTAATCTTATCACCCTTGATATATCCAACTTCGATACCTCTCAGGTGACGAGCATGTATGGTATGTTTTACCTTAAAGATGAAGATATACTTAAGGATAAACTAGAAAAAATATACGTAAATAATGATTTTAATACTGCTAAACTTACAGACTTTTCAAGAATGTTTAAAAATCGCAAGAAGCTTCGTGGCGGTGCTGGCTCATATTTAACCGATCCATCCACTGCCGATAAAACCTGGCTTCGTATCGACGACCCAACTAATGGTCATCCTGGTTACTTCACCAGAAAACCATAATCTATAAGTTTTTCTGTATTGAAATGATGAGTACACGTTAGCCTGTTTTGTGATTTTTTAAAAAGAATGTCGTCTTGCCTTTTTGAGGACATAGGCTTGGGCAAGCGCCCTTGAGCGGTCCGATAAAAGGCATGCGACATTCTTCCCCTAGTTTTGTAATAACTTGGCTAGCTTGGCGCGAAGCCCTGTATCTTCCTCTTCGCTATTCAGGGTATCTACTGTCACACGTAGAAGTCCAAAAGCCGTAATAAAAGAATAATCCAAATCGATCTCAGTCGCATTCTGGATGTCTGGGATATCTACATCGTCTAGTAGGTGAATCACTGGGCGTCTAGCGAAAGGTAATTCCTCGTACCAATCTGAAGTCGCCAGTGCCTCCTGAAGCGTCGAAAGCCCCGCACCACCACCACAGAGAAGAATCTTATTTGGTAAGGCTTCCAGTAAAGAGAAATCAGATAGAGCTAGTCCCACCCCCGAAACCCAAACTTCCGTATTGTCAGCAATCGCTTTTTCCACTTTCCTCATACGGTCCGGCACGTTCAAAATATTTTGTACTTCATTCATGCGCTCCGCATCAGAAACCGTCAGGGTCTTCAAGGCATGTAAATCATTAGAAAGTAGCCCACTATACTGAATCTTCACTAGTTCTGCAGTGTCAAAATCGAGCCCCACCTTACTAGCTACCTGATGAGTGAAGCTTCGTCCGCCAATGCCAAACATCTTCGTACCTTCTACCCCACCATTATCCACCACAGCAATATCCGTCGTGCCGCCACCGATATCCATCACAATGGCTGAAAGATTAGAATCCAGATTATTACCAAGACAGGCGCGACAAACTGCAAAAGGTTCTACCGCCACCGCTACCAAGTCGAGATTTAATTCGGCACAAACTTTTTCGATTGCCGAAATATGCACTAATGGCGCAAATGCGGTGTAAAATTGCAAAACCAATTCTGAGCCCTTAAAACCAATCGGATTGCTTACCTTATATCCGTCAATCGAAAGGGAAACAATTGCCGAATTAATCAGGCGGACTTCCACATCTGGATTATCGGTTTCTAGTGCTACTTCTTCACGCGCCTGTTCTTCGGCTTTGTCTTGTACGCGCTTGATGATTAGCTGCATTTCCTGGTCAGAAATTGGCTTATTACCATCTTTACGACGGTAGCGTACCGTCTTCGTATTGCCTTTGATTAATTCACCGGCGATACCCACTGAACAGGTTCTGGCTACCACACCAGCCATGTTTTCTGCTCGCGATAAAGCTCTTTCGCAGGCGGCAATCACCGCTGGAATATCCGCAATCGCACCCGCATACATATTACCCATGGCCTGGTGCTCTTTGCCGACACCACGAATAATCAGATTATCGCCTTCCTGACGCTCAGCGATAACTGCCTTGATATATTCGGTACCAATATCTAGCGCGAGAAGCGTTTCCGGCATTTCATTTTCATTCTTCAGGCCATGTGGAATATTCATAAAAATCTCGTTTATTTTCTCTTATTATAACACATTAAGCATAATAACTATTTTTCTCTCAAGACGTTTATGCTAAAATTAAATTACCATGCCAATTATCACAAACTTCTCTCTAGATATTTTTCTGATGTCGTCTAAAAACGCAATGTGAAAAATTTGCGCTGGAATTATTTGTGGTCTGTTAGCTAATCTCGACGGTTTCCGTATTGATTAGCCTGGACGTAAAGATTACTTCACTTTAAAGACCACATAAAGCTGTTAGAGGATGAAAATTATGATTAAACGAATTATAAAAACGCTTAAAGCACCAATATTTCAAGGTATTTCCTTGGTTTTATTTGCGGCCCTTAATTTTAATGTTCTTCTTTTTGTGAAAAATACTACAGCCTTACGTGTGCCGGCGCTGGCCGTTTCCATTGATTCGACCTCACGTTTTAATGGTACTGAGATTATTAATTCCGCTACCCAAACCGCCGAGTATTCCTTGGATGTTCGGGTATATTCTGATAACACTACGGGCTATCAGGCAACTATGAGTACACAAAATAATGAAACCGCTATGACTAGTACTACCAGCACTGACCGCATCGAATCTATTAGTCAGAATTCGCCTCTAGCTGATTTTCCGAGCAACACTTGGGGCGTTAGATTGGGTAGTTTCGGTAATTTTGTTCCTGTTCCGCCAGCCTCTAATCCAATGGTACTTGCCATATTAGGCTCCAAGTCGGTGTCAAATATGAGTTTACATCAGGTAACTGTGGGGGTGAAGCTTGCCTCAAATCTCTCTAGCGGCCAATATTCCAGTATTCTTACGGTATCCGTAGTTACGCACGATTATCCACCTAGAGCCTTGGCTCAGACTGGTCTTGCCTGGCGTAGTGCAATGAATAGTACCGCTGGTGGGCTTAACCAAGTCAAGCATTTTGCTAGAAGTATGTTCCCACCAAATGAAGGCGATGGTGCAGTTCATCTCGAAGATGATGGTACTTCGGATACCGAAATTCTTGGTTGGTTCGATCCCGCCAGTGAAACCTTTTATTATTATACTGAGGCTGATAAGGTAGAGCTTCATAGTGACAGCTCAAATATGTTCCTAGACCTGGTTAACCTAGCTGATATTGATCTTTCCGGCTTTAATACTTTAGGCGTGACTAGCATGCAAAGTATGTTTAGAAACATTGCAGTTACTAGCTTAGATTTATCTGGTTTTCAGACTGAGAATGTTACCGATATGTCTGGCATGTTCTATGATGCGAAAAATATTACCAACCTCGATCTCACTCCGCTAGTTACCAGTAGTGTGACGGACATGCACTATATGTTTACCAATATGAGCAGTCTTACTTCCTTAAACCTTTCACGCATTAATACTTCTAAGGTTACCAATATGACTGGGATGTTCTGGGGTGTGAAAAATCTATCTACCCTTGATCTTTCTAAGTTTGATACGCGAAATGTCACCGATATGTCTATTATGTTTTTTAATATGCAGAAATTAACCTCTCTCGATTTATCTTCGTTCAATACCGCAAAGGTTACTAATATGCAAGACATGTTTAATTCTTTGTATGCTGTAAACAACATAAAATTTAGTAAGAAATTCAACACTGGTCAGGTGCAAAATATGCAAGGTATGTTCGCCAATCTGATGAATATCCAAGAAATTGATCTTTCGCAGGCGGATTTTGATACTTCAAATGTCACGAATTTCTTTGGTATGTTCACCTATTATTTACATGCGACTGCTCCATCCAAGCTTCAGCGCATCTATGTCGAAGCGGGTAAAGATTTCAATACCTCCAAGGCTGCTCCGACTAACTATGCCCAGAATATTAATTCGCAAATCTTTAATGATCAATTATTACTTCGCGGTGGGAATGGCTCCTATGTGCCGAATCCAGCCTATGCTGATCTCTCTTGGCTCCGGATTGACCGTGGTGTCGCCCAGCCAGGTTATTTCACTGCCAAGTAATTTGACAATCTCATTATCTTCGCTATAATAGAAACATATACTTTTAATATCCGGCCGCAAGGTCGGATATTTTAGACTAAAAGAAAGGAAAATATGGAAGGTTTAGACCTTAAGCAGATGTCTCAGATGGTGAAAGTTATCGCCGAAGAGAAGAATCTCCCAGAAGAAACTGTTTTGAATATTATTGAAACTGCCATTGCCGCTGCTTGGCGTAAAGAAGAAGGCGAAAAGGATATGAACGTCCGCGCCGTACTTAATCGCGAAACCGGTAGCGCCACTGTCTTCATCGCTAAAGAAGTTATCGAAGATGGTTTGGCTTACAACCCAGCCACCGAAATTCCAGAAGGTGAAGCTGAAGGTAAGGCTATCGGTGAAACTTTTGAAGAATCTCACCCAGTTACTAAATTTGGCCGTGTCGCCTCAATGACCGCCAAGCAGGTAATCATGCAACGTCTCCGCGAAGCTGAACATGAAGCTATCCTTTCCATTTTTGAGGATAAGATTGGTAGCATTATGACTGGTATGGTGGCTCGTGTCGATCGCAATATTGTCCGTATCGATTTTGGCCGCACTACTGGTATCATGCTTAAATCCGACCAGATTGACGGTGAATATTATCAAGTTGGTTCCCGTATTAAGGTTTTGATTAAGACGATTGAGCGCAATGAACGTGGTGCCCAGCTTTTGGTCAGCCGCAGTTCTGCCGATTTTATCAAACAGCTCTTCATGCAGGAAGTTCCTGAAATTGAAACTGGTGTTGTCGAAATTCGTGCCATCGCTCGTGAGGCAGGCCGTCGCACCAAGATTGCCGTCACTAGTACGGTTCCAGGTGTTGACCCGGTCGGCACCTTCGTCGGTGGCCGTGGTGTGCGTGTCCAAGCCGTGATGAATGAAATTGGTGATCGCGAAAAAATCGACATCATCAACTGGAGTGAAAATCTTTCTGAATTTATCCGTGAAGCTTTGAGCCCAGCTGAAATCACTCGTGTCGAAATCGAAGATAAGCGCGCTAAGGTCTTTGTTACCGAAGATCAACAATCTGTGGCAATTGGCCGTCAGGGTCAAAACGTCCGTCTTGCTTCTATGCTCACCGGCATTGAGCTTGATATTGAGCTAGCTGAAGCACCAAAGAAGAAAAAGCGTGCTAACGTGGAAGATTCTTTGCTTTCTGCCTTGCAAGAGAACGAATCGGAAGCGGAAACCGTAGCCGCAGAAGAAGCTACTGAAGCTGCTGAAGCTGAAGCTGCTGCAGAGTCTGAAGAAGCTACTGACGCTGAGTAAAATCATAAAATGGCTTAAACTAAAAAAGACCCCCACTCGGGGTCTTTTTGATACTCTAGAAATAAAGAAAACTTACTATTTAAAAATAAACTCTAGGGTCTAAGAAAAGCTTTAAATAAAAAAATAAACCCCGTAGGGTTTATTTTTAGCGAACTTCTACGCGGACGCGTGGTAATGAGCGACCAGAGAAGTGAGTTTTCTTGGTTTTCACAAAAGTGACAACACCATCTTTTGCAGCATGAATGGTGAAATTGCGGGACATGTAAGTACCTTCACCAGCAATTTTGGTGCTTCCGGTTTGGCGAACTAAAACTTCACCGTTGCGGACTTTTTGGCCACCAAAACGCTTCACGCCAAGACGTTGACCAGCATTGTTGTGGATATTTTTCGCGGTACCACCGGCTTTAACATGTGACATTTTTTGCCTTACTCTTTCTTAATACTATTATTTCTCGAGCCACAATCTGCCCTTCACGATAATAAATCATGTCAGACTGACTCAAGCCTTGAAACTTTGCTAAATTATAACCCATATCTGTAATTTCGTCAATAATTGAAAGCCTTGAGTAGTGACTATCTTCACGTAACCAGGCCGGCACCGCAATCACCACAGGGGTATCATCCTCAATCTGCTTGGCGAGGTTCTTTAAAAAGCCGAGAATAATGCGTTTACAGTTCTGTTTTTCATCTTTTAATTTAATTTCGACTGGTGGTTTTGACATTGGCGAACCGAGGAAACATTCACAAGCCACTAGGCCAATTTCCGAAGCCTTTGGCCAGACAAAATCTGTCGCATCACTAGTATAGATAGAGTCTAGAAAATGATTTTTCTGCGCAACTAACTCGGGTTTGATATTAAAGAAGCGGGCTTTTTTCTCAAGTAACCAGTCAAGATTTTTCTGAGTATATTCAATCATTCGCGGATTTAAGTCGCTACCGATTACTGGCTGGCCGAGAATTAGCGCTTCCTGCAGGACCACACCAGTGCCACAGAATGGATCAAGTACTTTTTTCGATTCATCGATCTCACCGCCCAAATTAATCAAGATTTGCGCTAATTTCGGTGGTAACATCCCTACCTTAGCGTCTCTTGCTGGGCGCATCTGATCGCGTTCACGATATTTATCGATATTTTGTACACCAAGGCTCAGATAAGTTTCCGAACCTACCAGAATCACCTCTTCGGCACCCAGTTTCTCGCCTAAATTATTATGAAAGGCTGTAGCTGAAGAAATTTCTGGCCCCCGTGCTTCCACCACGCGCACATTGCGTCCGAGTTTTTTTAATAAACTCTTCAGCTCCATTGCCTTGCGACGTACTAGATTTTCTACCGCAGACTTTTTATTTTTGTGATTCGAATTTAGGGCGTAGCTCGAAACCCCAATGGTGATTTTACCCTCAGGCTTTTTGGCGTTAATCGCCTCGGCAAGTTCCCGGAAATTACCAGAAAAAATTTGACCCAGTTTAATTGAGCCACCCAGCCGATCAATCGAGACTGTCTTATTAGTTTCAAAAACCGCGAGTTCTGGCCCGATCAGTTTGGCATTTGAGTCGTAAATCGCTTGGATTTCCGCCAAAGATATTTTCGGAAGTCGTCCCAGCACTGCAATGTATTTCATAATCTTATTTTATCATGTATAATAAAAAAGCTATGTTTAAAAAGATTCTCAGTATTGTCACGTTATTATTAGTCGGTGTTGTTGTTTATGGCGCTCGTAATGAAATTGTTTCGGCCTTCCAATGCATTTTTGGTGGCCAATGTATGGATGGTTCGCACTTCTCCATAAATTTCTGGATTGTTTTGCTTCTAGTTCCAGAACAACTTTTCATGTATTACAGTGCTGGTAAAATTTTCTTCTCCTATATGGCCGGGAAGGCTAAATCTCAGAAAAATATCACCAGGATTTCGGCTGGTAAATCTACCAAATCTGAGAAAGCTAAATCTGAAAAAACCGATGCTGATACCGATGCTGACGTAAAAGCTTTCGAAAAGCTCACCACCTGGCAACTTGCGCGTATTTCTTTCGAATTAAACTTCGTTAATCACGCTATTCCTTCTGGCGGTGTCTCTGGCCTCGGTTACATCACTTGGCGCTTAAAGAATTTTGGCGCTACCGCTGGTCAGGTTAGCTTCATGTATCTCTTGCGTTACGTGATTACTATTCTCGCTAACCAAACTCAAACTATCTTGGCGATTATTTTCTTATTAGTGACAAATAGTGTGCCAAATACCGCACTTTGGATGGTTGGAGCTGTGGCTGCCATGAGTGTCGGGGTGATTCTTGGTATCGTTTTGATGATTGTGATTGTTTCTAACCGTAAGCTTATCGACTTTACCGCCAAAAAGGTGGCGGCCATTATTAATGGATTGGTTCGTGCGGTTACTTTTGGCAAGAAAAAACAAATTATTGAAACTAAGAAGGTTCAAAAATACTTCCTCGATCTTCATGAAGACTTCCTTACCGCCAAGCGTGATAAAAAGATTTTGGTCGGTCCAGTGCTTTGGGGTTTCCTCTATAACTTCCTCGAAATTGCGACCTATGAAATTGTCGCCATCGCTATTGGTCACCCAGAAATCTTCCCACAAATCATGGTCGCAGAAGCTCTCGGCTCGGTCGTCGGTGCGGTTCTTCCTACCCCTGGTGGTGTTGGTGGCTATGAAGGTTCCATGGTGGCCGTAATGACCGTACTTGGCAGTGATCTTGCGGTTGCTAGTACCACGGTTCTTGTCACTCGTATGATTGTCTTGCTTAATACTATCGTTTCTGGCTATGGTTTTTACCAAAATGCCATCTCCAAGATTGGTAAAGAAGAAAAACAAAAAATCTTCGAAGGGGAATCTGCGGAGTAATGGCCGAATCGCCAAAATATTCCGTCTCTGATTTTATTGCTGTCGCCAACCACGCCTTAGATTATACTTTTCCGGATTGTGTAGTCTATGGCGAGGTGGCGAATTTTAATGTCAATCAAAATCGTTGGATTTTCTTCGATCTCAAAGATCAAGAGTCCGTAATCAGTTGTTTTATGGTCGCCTCGAGCCTCCGCACTCCTATCGAAAACGGTATGAAAATTGCGGTTCAGGCCACCCCGAAGATTTTTAATCGCTCTGGTCGTTTCACTTTGACGATTAAGCAATACGCCTTGATCGGTGAGGGGAATATTAAAAAAGCCTATGAACTACTTAAAGCGAAATTAACTAAGGAAGGTCTCTTTGATCCAGCTAGAAAACGGGGTATTCCAGCTAATCTCGAACGCATCGGGGTGATTTCTTCTACTCAGGCTGCCGGTTATGCCGACTTTATCAAAATTATTAATGCTCGTTGGGGCGGCCTAGAAATTCGCGTGGCCAATACTAAAGTTCAGGGACTTGGTGCGGCCGATCAGGTTATTCGCGCTCTCGAATTTTTTAATCAAGAAAATAAAGTGCAGATTATTGCCATCATTCGTGGCGGTGGTTCAAAGGAAGATCTCGCCTGTTTTGATGATGAAAAACTCGTTCGTGCTATTGCGGCTAGTAAAATTCCGGTTATCACTGGAATCGGTCACGAGATTGACACCTCGCTAGCAGATCTCGCCGCCGATATTGTAGCTTCTACACCCAGTAATACCGCCGAAATGTTATCGAAAGATAAGAAACTCGAAATTGCCAATCTCTACCGTCTGCTCTCTCGTGCTAAGTTGCAAATCGAACGCAGTCTCGACGCACCAAAGCTCGAAACTAAGCGAAATTTACTTCGCGCCAAACAGCAAATCTTAAATCAAATTTTGCGTGAATTAAATCAGCTAAAATCCACCCAAAAAGTCATCGAAAACCTCAATCCCGAAACCATTCTGAAAAAAGGCTATGCCATCCTCAAAGGTGAGTTAAAAATTGATTCCGAAATTTCGCTAGAAACCCTCGACTCTGAAATCTCCGCTCGTGTTACAAAAATTAAATCCAAAGAAAGGAAAGCTCATGACTAAAAAATCCGTTGGCACTAAAATCGAACAGCTTAATCAAAATCTCGAATGGTTTTATGGCGATGACTTTAAGCTCGAAGAAGCCGCCAAGAAATATCAGGAAGCTGCCGAACTAGCCAAAGATATTGAAAAAGAACTCGAAACCTTGAAGAATCAAATCGAAGTCATCTCAAAAGATTTTAGCATTGAATAAAACCCTAAAAACAATCACTAAAATCCTTAAGCTAACTTGTAAAAAACCTAATTCCTAGTAAAATATAGTTATGGATAATTCAAACAACAATCCTTTTCTCGCATCGAATCAAGTTAATCAATCTGGCCAAACTCCAGCTCATTTCGGTGCTACTAACCCTTCAGGGAATAACCCGTTTATTCAGAATAACCCAGTCTCTTCGACTAATAATTCAACCCCGGCTAATCCAGTGGCTTCAGAAGCTCCAGCGACCCCTGCGAATTCCGGTGATATCTATCAAAATCTTTACCAGAGCCCATTCACCCCTGGCATGCCAGCCGCGAATCCTTTGAACAAAAATTATGCCGACATGACTGGCGAAGAGCGTAAGGAAGCTAGTCGCATCGCCAAGGCTAAGAACCGCATTGATCTTATGAAAACCGTGGGTCTTATCGTAGTATCTCTTCTCGCAGTACTTTTTATCGGTCTCTTTATTTGGATGTGGGTGAAGTGGAATGACGCCAGTACCAATGTGAAGGGCAAGGTCGACGTCGCTGTAGCGGAAGCCAAGAATGAACTTCAGACCAAGCTCGAATCTGAATTCGAAGAGAAAGAAAAATACCCGTATAAAGTCTTCACCGGTCCAACTGACCTCGGTGAATTAAGCTTTGAATACCCAAAAACTTGGAGTCTCTACGTTCAAAGTAGTGCCAACCGCGGTGGTGATTACGCTGCCTATCTGAATCCAGGTCAGGTTAATGTGGTCCAAGATGATACCGTGATGGCACTCCGTGTCAGTATTAAGGGCACTCTTTTCGATCAGGCGATTAGTGATTTTGCCGAAAAAGTCCGTTCTGGTGATATGACACTTTCAACTACCGTAGTTAATGGCAACAATGTCAACGTTTATACTGGTAAATTAGATAATGAATATCAGGGAATCATTTGTGTCTTCAAGCTTCGCGACAAGACCGTAATGCTTCAAACCGATTCCACCAGTGTCTTCAGTGATGACTTCTATCGCATCCTCAAAACCGTGAAATTTAATAGCTAAATTTATCCGAAAAATCTGCAACCCCCGCACCATTTTGCGGGGGATTGTTCAAGCATTTTGCCTGAAAAATGGGTGCTATAATTAATTTATGAATAGTGAGGTAAATGGTATTTTCGTGGTTGCGCATGACTTAAAAAGTCCGCTTACTCTTATGCGTCAAATGGCCCTCGCCATGGATTTTCAGAAAGATAGTACCGCCGAACTCGAAAAATCTCGTAATAAAATTATTCGCATTTCCGAACGCGCTATGCGCCAGGTTAACGACCTTACTAAGATCGCTCGCCTCGAAGAAGGTTTGTTTACTTTAGAGCCAGTTTCCATTCGTGCGGTCTGTGATGATGTAATTTCTGAACTTGAACAACTCTTCACCCTCAATCAACGCAAGCTTCGTTTTGAATATCGCAACAAAGCTCGCCTGGTGATTGGTAATTACGATTTAATTTTCAGTGTCATTTATAATTTCTGTGCCAATGCCATGTATTATTCCACGGTCGAAACCGAATCTTGCTTAATTATTTCTGACAAAAAAGACAAGATTGTGGTCGATGTTAGGGACTTCGGTCCGAGCCTCCCCACTACGGTTTGGCGTCAAATCAAGGCTGGTCTCACTGCGCCTACCAGCATTTCGATGCGTCCCGGCAGTTCTGGCTTAGGTCTTTATATCGCTTCGAAATTTGCTAAATATCTTAACGCGGAAGTCTCCGCCGTGCGTCACCGCGACGGTACGAGTTTTCAGGTAATTTTACCAGTCTCACACCAGGCAATTTTACCGATGTTTGATTAGGAGAAAAATGAGCCAGCAATCTAAAAAATCATCATCCAAAATTACACAATCAAAGACCCCGTTACTGGAAACTATGCAGCCTAAGACCCCGCGCCCAATTTTTATTATCGAAGATGACCCGGATTTTGCGGAAATTTATCAGAAACACTTGACGCGCTATTTTCCAGAAATTCCGCAGCAAGTTTTTTATAATGCCATCGAGGCAAACGCGGCCTTTTCGGAACTTAGCGAGGAAGAGCTGCCATCCTTAATTATTTTGGATATTTTACTCACCGGTCCAGACGGCTTCACTTTATTAAACGAGCTCCTATCGTATCCAGAAACCAGTCAAATTCCGGTACTTTTGATTTCTTCATTAAACCTCGGTCAAATGTCCCTGCAGGCTTACAATGTCCGCGCGATTCTGAATAAGGAAACTTTTACGCCAGCGGATTTTGTGACAAAGATCAAAGACATTCTATCTCCAGCCACGAAAACCTCATTAGCTAATCATCTAGAAACCACCGAAGCTTCCAATGAAGAATCAATTCCAGGCCGCACCCTTCAAGCCAAGGAGGGGAATCATGCCTGATCTGCGCACTGAGGCGATTGTACTTTCGCGTGTTAAATATCAGGAGTCCGATCGCATCCTCACGCTGCTGACTCCTGAGGGTCGCTTTTCGGCAATCGCGCGTGGTGTTCGCAAAGAGCGCTCCAAGTTGGCAGGCAGCATTGAACCTTTCACCGTTTCTGACGTAGTGCTACATTTTAAATCACAAAACACTGATTCTGGTGGCCTCGCGATTTTAACCTCCGCTACCATGCTGAAGTTTTACCAAAATATCATTACCGATCTTGACACCCTGACTATCGCTTCGAATTTCCTTAAAGTCATTAATCGTCTAACCAACGACGCTGATTCCAAGGAATATTTTCAGCTTCTAAAAAATGCGCTTTCGGCACTAAACACGGCAGAAAAATACCAAATTCCACTCATTGAAACGCATTTTTATCTTAACTTAGCTTTTATTTCTGGCGAAATGATCAATCTCGCTACTGATTCTAATGGCGACCGCCTCACTCTTGGCGGTTCTTATAATTGGCATAGTTTTGACCGATGTTTTATTCCAGTGACAACTGACGCTGGTGAATTTAACGCTGATACTATTAAAATTCTTCGCCTCATGACCTCCATGCCGATTGCTTCTATTTTGAAAATCAAAGACGTCCACACCCATCTCAGTGCATTAAATATTATTCTGCGCACTCTTCGTGAAATGTTTTAACTACCAGAGGTCACCACGCTATTTTTGTGGTATAATAAAGAAAAACTAACCAGGAGTGTTTATGGCAAAATTAGAAGATATTGTCAGCTTATGTAAACGTAGAGGATTTATTTTCCAAGGCTCCGATGTCTACGGCGGTATGGCTGGTACTTGGGATTTTGGCCCACTCGGCGTTAGTTTAAAGAAAAAGCTCAAAGATCTTTGGTGGCAATATTGGGTAGAAAATCGTAATGATATGTACGGCGTCGATGCTGCTATCATCATGAATCCACGCACCTGGGTCGCCTCTGGTCACGCCGCCACTTTTTCGGATCCTTTGGTTGAATGTAAATCTTGTCATGGTCGTTTTCGTGCCGATAAATTAGCCAAGACCGCCGAAGGTCACGACCTTTCTACGGAAATTACTGGCGAAGAACTCATTAAGGCTCGTATAAAATGTCCTACCTGTGGCAAAATCGAATGGGGTGAAGTCAAACCATTCAATATGATGTTCCAGACTCACGTTGGGGCAGTGGCTGACAATAGTTCCATCGCTTATCTTCGCCCAGAGACCGCTCAAGGTATTTTTACGAATTACAAGAACGTGGTCGACACGATTTACCCAGACCTACCATTTGGTTTAGCTCAGCAAGGTAAGGCTTTCCGTAATGAAATTTCGCCACGCGACTTTATTTTCCGTTGCCGCGAACTCGAACAGATGGAAATTGAATATTTCGTCAATCCAAAAGATTGGGAACGTATCTTTGACGAACTACTGGCGGACGTGCATGACTTCCTAGAGAATGTAGTGAAACTCCCAGCTGAGAAAATTCATGAATACGATGTCCCAGCCGCCGATCGCGCCCACTACTCTAAGCGCACTATTGACCTTGAATTTGATTATCCAATCGGCTGCGAAGAATTGATGGGTATTGCTTATCGTACCGATTTTGATCTTGGCAATATTGAGCGTGAATCGAAGAAAAGCATGGTTTACCGTGACAAACGCACTGGTGAAACTTTTGTGCCTCACGTCATCGAGCCATCTTTTGGTGTCGAACGTTTGATTATGGCTGTACTTTCGAGTGCTTATCACGAAGACGAAACTAGTGGCGAAAAGCGTATCGTTTTGCAGCTCCCAGAACATCTTGCCCCATACCGCTTCTGCGTTTCACCACTTCTGAAAAACAAGCCAGAACTAGTTGAGAAGGCTAAGTCTGTCTATGCCAAACTTCGTGAAAAATATGGCAATGTTACCTGGGACGACTCTGGTAATATCGGTAAGCGTTATCACAAGCAAGATGAAATCGGTACGCCAAAATGTGTGGTTATCGACTTCGATACTCTCGAGGACGACACAGTGACCGTGCGTGATCGCGACACTATGGCTCAAACTCGTGTTAAAATCGCCGAACTCTAAATCCAGCAATATCTCGAAAATAGACCGAGAAAACGGAGTTTAAATAAAAAAGAGATCAAAGCTTCGGTCTCTTTTTTATTCAAGTTCGCTAAATTCCGGACGAATTTTAGCTTCGAATAATACAATCGGCACCTTCGGTGGCGGCGTGAAATCCGTTGGCTTTAATGGGTAGCGAATTTTTGTCGTGTAATATTTATTCAAAATATATCCCAGCTGACTCGTGTAATGACGGTCAGAGAGGATTAATTTTAAGGCTAATTGTTTTTGTAAAATCAAGTAAATGGCTTTTGGCGGATTTTTTAGGCCTTTTTCAATAATCTGGCCATTTTGATTCTCGAGATTTAGTAGTTTATAAAAAACTTCCGCCGATAGGGAAAAAGGTGGATTAGAAAAAACCTTATAATTTTTAAAATCAAAATTCACTTCGCGAAAATCTTCACGTACTAGCTTCACGTTATCGAGATTTTGTTCCTTCAGGTTGGCTTGCAGTTTTTTGAAAGTTTCCGGGTCTTTTTCGATGGCGTAAACTGCCCCACATTTTTTTGCCAGTGCCGCGGTAATCACGCCGCTCCCCGCGCCAATCTCTACCACCGTGTCGCGGCGCTTCAGGTTGCTGTGCCCAATTAACATGAGCGCTAGACGAACATTTTTCAAAAAATGTTGGTCCAGTAGGTGATTACGGCTAGGCATTCTTGCCTCCAAGAATTTGACGCGCTTTCTTCAAAATTTCGTTTTCCGCAAAATAATTTTTCACTAGGGAGTTGCCGAAAAGCAGCCAAACTTCATTAATCTTTTCTCGGCGCTCCTTGGGTAATTCACGATAATTTTTCATTAGTTTTGGTGCATATTTTTGCCAATTCTGCATCAAGCTCACCGGCTCCTCCACGTCAGATTTTTCAAAAACCTCAAAAATTCCATCCACAAAAAACCTTAATTCTTCTGGCGAGGCAGAGGCTAGAAAGTCATCCACGGTCTTGTTCAGAGTGTCGCTCAATTTCGTATTTTTGGCACGGCAGAAATGATCGTCTTTAATTTCCCAAGTATAAATATCGTGTTGATAGAGATTTTTTGCCTGACTTTTGACCACCACCACTTTTTCTTTGTGGGTTAAAAGTCGCCCGATTACCGATCCCTCTGGGATATAACTCACAATTTTTGGTAAAATTTTTATCTCTCCCGTATCCTTACTAAGTAGCTCTTCTTTTAGGCCTGGTCCATCGTAATTTAAAACTTTAATAATCTTTTTTTGGAGTCGATCAGAGGCCATGATCGCGCAGTAGATTGATAAATTGCCACCCTTCGAATGGCCGCCCAGGTAAAAATTTTTATAAAAATAGCGACGCGAAATCTGGTTTAGATAGTTCAGCGCTTCTTTTTGGGCTGGAATCTCTGGTAGAAACGACATATTAAAATCTTCTTTCCAACCAAAAAGCGTCCCGTCTGTGCCAAAAAATGAAACATACATGGTGAAGAAATTAATCTGAATCGTCACCGCAGAAAATTGTTTTTCAAGCTGTTTATTATTTTTGCGTGCAAAGAAACCTACTTTCAGATTTTGGAAGCGCGGACTTTCTCCCAGTAGCTGAATGAACTTCTCATCATCTGGCCAAGCAAAGTCGGAAGTTTTTAGTCCCTTCATCGCTTCGGCAATTTCGGAGATTTTAAAATTTCGTTTAGTTAGATTAAGCTGTTTTTTGATTTTATGAAATGGCAAATAAGAAATCCGCGAAAAACCCAGCTCGTCCAGCTCGGTAATCTCATTGGTTCTTGAGATTCGTTTCTGATTTTCCTTGAGGTAGTCTAGAATATTATTTACATTCATAATCATTATATTAATACTATTTTACAGTTTATATGATGATTCTGTAAAATATGAGTATTTTTTGTATATAAAAAGGAAGTTCCTGCGGTAGGAGCATACTGCCCCGTGCTGGAACTTCATTGCTTTTATGATATCAAATTAAAGAAGTTATGTCAATCTGACGGATATTATAACGCGTGGGCACAAAAAATGGTGGTTCCGACTGGACTTGAACCAGTGACACAAGGCTCTTCAGGCCTCTGCTCTACCAACTGAGCTACAGAACCACTTCCCTAAATTATAGCATAGTGCGTGGTATAATTAAAGTATGAAAAAGATAAATACTGCCCCAATTTCTGGCATGCAAGAGCTTTTACCTCGCGAGCAAGCCATTTTTGATCAAATAAAATCGCAAATTATGCAGGTTTATCATCTCCACGGCTTCAATCATATCGAAACTCCAATGATTGACCGTACGGAAATCCTCCTCGCTAAGGCGGGCGGTGATACTGAAAAACAAATTTATAAAGTGGTGAAAACCGCCGAAACTTCTAACGACGCGGATCAGGCTTTGCGCTTTGATCACACGGTACCACTCGCGCGTTACGTGGTTGAGCACCAAAATGATCTAGCTTTTCCATTTCGTGTCTCACAATTCGGTCGCAATTTTCGGGGTGAGCGTGCGCAAAAGGGTCGCTTCCGTGAATTTTATCAAATGGACGCGGATATTATTGGTCGCAATACTTTGCCAATCGGTTACGACGCCGAAGTTGTCGCTACGGCTTTCCATGCGCTTTCGCAGTTCGTGAAGACGCCGATTTTGGTCCGTCTTTCGAATCGTAAAATCTTAGCCGGCCTTCTCGAAGCTCTAAGCCTCACGGGAAAAAGTTCTGAAATCTACGGTATCATTGATCACGCCGAAAAAGTTCCGGCCGAGGTTACCGAGGCGAAATTACGTGAGCAAGTCGCTGACGAATCTAAAGTCCAAACGTTGCTTCAATTCGTTCAAATTCGTGGCCCGCGTTCTGAAGTGGCCGAAAAATTGACTGCGCTCGGCATAGAGAATGAGACTTTTTCAACTGGCGTAAAAGAACTGCTTTTAGTGCTCGACCTTCTCGAAGCTCAGGGAATTGGTCAATCCGTGGTTGCCGATATGTTAATTATTCGTGGTCTTGATTATTATACTGGCACGGTCTTTGAAACGTTGCTTCCAGAATATAAAAATCTCGGTTCCATCTGTTCTGGTGGTCGCTATGACAATCTCGCCTCGAATTATACCGAGGAAAAATTCCCAGGTGTCGGCATCTCTATTGGCTTGACGCGCCTCTTCTATTGTCTCTCGGCCAATAATCTTTTGGAAAATTATCAGTCCGCTCCGGTCGAATACTGTGTGGTTCCCATCTCGGATGCGGAAATCGCCTACGCCTACCAAGTAGTCGCTCAGCTGATTAATCAAGGCGCCAGCGTGGACCTCTGTCTACTCGATAAGAAATTAGGTGACAAAATTAAGTACGCTTCCAAGGTCGCTGAAAATGTGATCATTATTGGCGAAAACGAAGTCGAGAACCGTACTTATCAAGTTAAAAACCTCACTACTGGTGAACAAAAAGCCTACGAACTAAATTAAAAATTAAATTGAATTAAAATCTTCAAATCAAATTTTAGACTTCAAAAATAGTCACTCCAGCGGCTATTTTTTACATAAAGAAATTAAAACTAAAAAACTGGATTTAAAAAAGACGCGTTTTATTTTTTTCTAAAAACACATAACAAATAACAGAGGTAAAACCGAACAAAATTCTAAAACCGAACACGAATACAGAAAACCGAACAACAAAATCCCACAAGTTAACCTAAATTAAAATATAAAATACCATTTTTGCAACTCTAAAATGTCAATGCTAAAAACATTAAAAATCTCAAAAGTCAATGTTGACGACAAGCAAAAGCATGATATCATAGAAATAAGAATTCGGGCGAAGTTGAGAGACGTCTGAATTCGAAGACAAAACACCTCGGGGGTTGAGTGTGAAGTTAATGTCTATATTGTAAATAAAATACACCTCGGGAGTTTGGTGTATTTTTTATTAGTCTATGCTAAAATATCTCTATGGCACTGTGGCGGAGTGGTTACGCAGCGGTCTGCAAAACCGTGTACACCGGTTCAATTCCGGTCGGTGCCTCCAATTTATCGAAGTAGATGCGGTAATTTTTTAGAAAAAGCCACTGCTTTGGTAGTATAATATCTCTAAGCCCGAATGGCGGAATTGGTATACGCGTTCGACTTAAAATCGAATGGAGAAATCCATATGGGTTCAAGTCCCATTTCGGGCACCAACAAGATGACCTCAAAAAAACGCGGTCATTTTTTATTTAAAAGCAAGCTAAATATTATGATTATTGCGATTGACGACTCAGGTGACCCGGGATTAAAAATGGACAAAGGTTCCAGCAGTTATTTTGTAATCGTTGCTGTGATATTTTTAACTGATTATGATGCTGAAGCCACCGCTTTAAAGATAGAAAGATTTAGGCAAACATTAAAGTGGAAAATTCATCATGAATTCAAATTTAGAAAGACATCGCCAGAGATTAGGAAGTCCTTTCTTTTAGAAATTAATAGCTGCAATTTCGTATTATCAGTCGCTGTCGTGGATAAAACAAATACTAATGTGGATATCCCATTCAATAGGGATGCTAGTAACTTATATAATGCAGTGATACTAAGAGCTATATCTCAAGTCTTAGACGAATCAACCAGTGCACGGATTTTAATTGACGGTGAAGGTGGATCATCTTATAAACGTAATGTAAAAACATTTTTCAGGCAAAATCTTCCTAAAAATGCAATTAAGCAGATAAGATACCGCGATTCAAAGAATGATGTTTTAATTCAACTTGCCGATATGATTGCAGGCTCAGTTAATAGGTCTTTGACTGGAGATAAAGAGTATTTGAATATTATCAAAAGACATATAAATTTTTTAATAAAAATCTAGAATAATCAAAAAAGCGCCTAAGCGCTATTTTTTCGAAACGTCTTCTATCCAGCAGATTACTCATCTGGAAAGTATCGCCATAACGACGCCAATTCGATAGACGAATCATTTATAACTCTATTATATTACTTTAGGAAAATATTACAAGATAAAAAACCTGTAATGTAAAAGTATTAGTCTAAATAGGGATTCGGTGTGAGATTAGAATTTATACTTACAAATTTTTCCTAAATACTTGACTTTATGTTAGATTTCGGTAAAATTAAAACAGTATGCGAGCTTAGCTCAGTTGTTTAGAGCGCTTCCTTGCCAAGGAAGAGGTCGAGAGTTAGAGTCTCTTAGCTCGCACCAAATGGTATTTTTGCTCATACGCTCATTTCGGGCGTATTTTTATTTTTACCAATATTAATAAAACCAGTGGTGTTTTCGCCTCTGGTTTTTTCTTTCCCTTGGGGAACAAATGCATTGTTTTTTGAAATTTGTTTTTCATAGAGTGAAAAAACGGCTATGAATCCAATAAAAGTTTTAGCAACTTAAAAATTCGGCAATCAATATTTTTCGTTTTATTGTCATTTTCGCCTTACTTCACGAAAATATTACACTTCATGCTTACACCTATTACAAAATGCCTTTTAATCATGAAAAAACTGTATCATAAACTAGGCTTGTTAAGCAGTAATCCCTTGTAGTATAATAAAATTAGCTAAACTTTAATCAGAATGGTTAGCCAGTGATGGTTAGTTATTACATAGAAAAGCGACCATGTGTCAGCTTGGGTGTAATAACTCTTCTGGTTAAAGTTTAGCGACTTCATACATGGTCGCTTTTTTGTTACGACTTGTATTGAATTATTACTAACTTTACATAAGGAGACCCCAAATATGGCTAAGCCAGAAAAAAGCAGCCCTTTAGCGAGTAAGGATGCACATGCGGGAAACGCAAAACATTTAAAAACATATAAAGCCAGTAATATAGCTTCAATTATTGTTGGTATTATTGGTGCTTTCTTTGCTTTTGTTAGTATCATGAGCATCGGCACAAGTAATGTCTCTGGCACAGCAGGTATTGGCATTTTTCTCGGTTTGGTCTCTGCGGGCTTGGCTTTACCTCAATTCCTAGATAAGATAAAATCAGATAATAAGAAAGATATTAGAAATTATCTCATCATAGCTATCGGTGCAATTGCTGTTATTGGCTCGCTTGTAGGCATTATTGGCAACCCTATCGCAAAAAATGTCAGTTGCTCTAAAATTAACGACATTACGACACTAAGAATAAAAGGTTGCGACAAACGAGCTCAAGAACTAGAAGACAAGCAAAAGCAAGCCGAGGAAGAAGCGAACAAGGCCAAAGAGCAAGAATATCAAAATATTATAGAGCAGGTTGTTGGAAAAACCTATAATGCCAACGATGCTAATTTCTGCACACAGCACGCAAGCGCACCATATAATTATGCCAAAAGTCTCTACTTTGACGATAAAACTCATGTAACTGTCACCTATTGTGATGGAAACACAATAACGAGTTCGCTTGAAAAATCATCGAAAAAAGAACGAGCTCTATATGCCAGTTACTTCTATAAGCAAATTGAGGTGTCGGAAGACTTCTTGTCAATTTATTATGATAATGCTAAGTATAACACGACAGCAAAGACCCAAGATAAAGTAGAGAAGAAAGAAGACGATAATAAAACAAGCTCTAGTTCAAATTCGTCAACTACAGCCACATCTACAGCTAGTAGTTCAAACTCCCAATGGAGACAAGTTCTCTCTGATTATGAAGCATTTATGAATAAATACGTTGATTTTATGAAGAAGTATAAAAACTCTTCCAATACATCCTCCATGTTAGCTGATTATTCCAAGCTTATGAAAGAATATGCTGACTGGACTAAGAAGATAGGAGATATGAAATCTGACCTTAGCGGAGATGATTTAAGCTATTACCTTGAAGTTATGGGTCGCGTTTCGAAGAAATTATCCGAAGTCTAATCAGTGGTCGTAGTTCACACTAAACATATATACTCCTTACAAGAGAAAAGACGAAGCTAGAATTATTGCGAAGATTACCATAGAGCTAGGGAACTCAGTTTCCTAGTTCTATGGTATTGAGCTTAAGATTGGTTATGGGAAAATAATGTCTAAACAACCAACTATCTTTTTCTTTACTCGCCTTAATCAGTTTACTAGTTAAATTTTTATATATTTACAAAATCTAAATAACGTGGGCTATGAATTGCACTGAAAGATTATCTCGGTAATCCATCTTTCGTAATCCACCAATAGGATATCTTGCCATCTTTTAATATCTTTGTTCAAAAAATTATTCTCAATATGGTCATTGTGTGATATACTACTGTTAGGTACCTCATTTAATCAATGATATAAATTTAAATTTTGAGTTAAATGATGCACCAATTTATCCCCACTAAAACCCCCCTTTTAGTGGGGATATTTTGTGTCTAAAAAGCTTACCACTTTTTCGATTTCTGATATAATTAAAGTATTAACAAGGAGTAAAATGAACACACTACAAATGATTTTAATCGGTGTTATCGCAGTTGTAATCCTAGTTGCCCTCTATGCAATTTTTGTTTACAACCACGTAGTCACCGTCAAGGTTCGCGTCGATAATGCTTTCTCAGACATTCTTGTCCAATTGAAGCGCCGTGCTGACCTCATTCCAAACCTTATCGAAACCGTTAAGGGTTATACTAAGCACGAAAGTGAAACTCTTGAAGCTGTCGTAAAAGCTCGTTCTAGCGTCCTCACCGCTTCTACTCCAGCTGAAGTTGCTGGCGCCGAAAAAGAAATGAAATCAGCCCTCAGCCACATCTTCGCTCTCGCGGAAAGTTACCCAGAATTAAAAGCTAACGAAAACTTCATCCGTTTGCAGGATCAACTCGAAGATACCGAAGATAAAATTCAAGCTTCTCGCCGTTACTACAATGGTGCAGTCCGCCAATATAACGAATTTATCGTTCGCTTCCCAGCTAATATTTTCGCTGGCATGTTTGGTTACAAAGCTCGTGAATTCTACAACGTTTCCGAAGAGGAAAATGCCAAGATTCAAGAAGCTCCAAAAGTTTCTTTCTAATCAACTAATACGACGATTTTATATCCAGTGGGGCGACCCACTGGATCTTGTCAGAAAGGGAATATGTATTCTCAAATTGCAGCCAACAAAAGAAATACCGTTTTGATACTTGCCGGCTTCGTCGGTTTTATTGGTTTTATCGGGGCGCTTTTTGCGGCTGTTTACGGCGATAGCAGTATTTTTATTTTAACTTTAATTTCTGCCATTATTTATGCCAGTATCATGGTCTTTTTGTCATCTAGTATGGCTATGGCGATGACTGGCGCTCATCCTATCGCTAAAAAAGATTACCGTTCTCTTTATAATATTGTGGAAAATCTCACTATCACTACCGGTCTGCCGATGCCAGAAATTTATGTGATTGATGATCCCGCGCCGAATGCCTTTGCTACCGGCCTCGATCCCGCGCATGCTAAGGTTGCGGTGACCACTGGCCTGCTGAATATTATGGATAAGGATGAGCTTACCGGGGTTCTAGCTCACGAAATTTCTCACATTAAAAATTACGATATTCGCGTTTCTTTGGTAGCTTTTGCTCTGGTTAGCGTGGTGGGTTACATTGCCGATATTGGTCTTCGCATGATTTCTTATACTAATCGTCGGGACGAGCAGGATAGTCCGGTCGGGGTGATCGCACTGCTTTTTACTTCGATTTTGGCGCCCCTAGTGGCCACGATTGCTCAAATGGCGATTTCGCGTGAACGTGAATATCTCGCGGATATGTCGGCCGCTGAAATCACCCATTACCCAGATGGCCTCATCAGTGCCTTAAAGAAATTAGATGAGCATGGCCAACCGATGCGTCGTCAGAATACCGCTACTGAAGCGATGTTTATTAATAATCCGTTGAAAAAACGCCGCACCAACTCGCTATTTCGTACTCACCCACCAATTGAAAAACGTATTGAACGTCTCGAGCGTGCGAAGGATAATATTTGATGAAAAAATCTAAAACTAAATCAGTAGTATCTGAGTCAGCCTCTGATGAAAAAAATCTGGTCTCAAAGCAGGCGCAGCGCCAAGCTGAAAGGCAGCAGAAAAAACTTCAAAAACAGGAGCAAAAACAAAAAAAGCAGCTTGCACGCGAAAAGAAACAGCTAATCAAGAAGCAGGACGAAGTGCGACTTCACCACTCTTTTAAGCGCTCCTATCACGAAGATTATCAGCGTAAAACTGAGCTTCCGAGTTTAACCAGTCAAGCTAGTGCTGCCTTTAAAATGTTTTTCAAATTCTGGAAAATCTTTCTACCACTGCTTTTAATTTTTGTCGGCCTCTATATTTTTCTCATTGGCGCCATGTCGGAAAATACTCTTGCCGATGTTAAGGCAAACGTTGAGCAAACTAATAAGGATGTGGCGGATGGTAAAATCGGCACCGTCGGTAAAGCGGGGCTTACTTTGCTCGGCATTATTTCCACCGGTGGTCTCACCACTATGAATGATGCGCAGATTGTTATCGCGGTGCTTCTATTTACCATTATCTGGCTAGTCACTATCTATCTAGCGCGCCACCTCCTCGCTGGTCACCAGGAAATTAAGATGCGCGACGGGTTCTATAGTGCCTTATCGCCTCTGGTTTCGACTCTGGTGGTCGGGCTAATTATCTTTCTCGAGGCCGTACCGATTATGCTTACGATTATAGTTTTTCAAGTCGCTCTCACCACTGAATTTCTTTCCACGCCATTTTATGCGCTGCTTTTCTTTATGTTTGCTGCACTGATGATTACGCTCAGTCTCTATCTGTTATCCAGTAGTTTTTTTGCCATTATTGTGGTTTCGGCGCCAGGTCTTTATCCATTAACCGCCGTGCGGATGGCCAAAAATCTCATTATGGGGCGCCGCATCCGCTTCTTAATTCGGGTTTTCTACCTCATTATCATTATTGCCTTGCTTTATCTATTACTGCTTCTACCAGCCATTATTCTTGACGGGGTATTGAAAGCTCAATTCGCCTGGCTTACCGACAGTAAAATTCCGTTTGTGGCTATCATCCAGCTCACGATTACCGTCTTTATCTTTATCTATCTTTCGATTTATTTCTACCTCTTTTATCGCGCCCTTCTCGATTATAATGATGATGCTAAACTGGAGCTCTAAAATATGAATAATGAAAAATCTGCGGCCAAGGCTCGTATTGAAAAATTAAAAGAATTAATCAACGATTACCGTTACCATTACCACGTCTTAGACGAGTCGATTATGTCGGAAGCCGCCGCCGACTCTTTGAAACATGAGCTTAGTCAATTGGAAGAACAGTATCCAGAATTTATTACTCCTGATTCACCAACCCAACGCGTCGCTGGCAAACCTCTGGATAAATTCCAAAAAGTCACGCACGCTTCCCGTATGATTTCTCTTGCTGATGTTTTTTCTGAATCCGAAATTCGCGATTGGGTAGCCAGAAATTATAAGCTAGTCGATCAAGGCATCGAATTCACCTTCTTCACCGATATCAAAATGGATGGACTGGCCATGTCCTTGCACTATGAAAATGGTATTTTTCAGCAGGCCGTTACGCGTGGCGATGGTCTGGTAGGTGAAGATGTTACCATGAATGTGAAAACCATTCAAAACATTCCCCTCAAATTGAATCTCGAAAATTCACCTGAGCATCTCGAGGTGCGCGGCGAAGTAATTATTTTTAAGCAAGATTTTGAAAAACTTAATCAGATGCAGACTAAGCTAGGCGATAAACCTTTTGCTAACCCGCGTAATCTCGCCGCCGGCACCATTCGCCAACTCGACCCTCGCATTGCCGCTAGTCGCCCATTGCGCTTCATGGCCTACGATTTGGTTACGCCGGATCTTCCGACCCATCAGGAGGCTTATGAGTTTTTACGTCAAATCGGTTTTCAAACTTCCGGTCAGGATCATGTTTTTACACATCTCAATCAAGTTTTTGCTGAAATTGAGCGTCTTGGTCAGGTGCGCGGTAATTTTCTTTTTAATACCGACGGTATGGTTATTAAAATCAATGATCGTAAAATCTATTCTGAGCTTGGCATTGTCGGCAAAACTCCTCGCGCTGCCGTGGCCTTTAAGTACCCTGCAGAAGAATCCACTTCCAAGGTGCGCGATATCGTAATCTCAATTGGTCGCACCGGTGCAGCTACTCCGGTGGCCATCCTAGATCCTGTGGAAATTGCCGGTAGTACCGTGCGCCATGCTACTTTACATAATTCTGATGAAATCGCCAAGCTCGATATTCGGATCGGTGACACCGTGATTATTTATAAGGCGGGTGATATTATTCCGAAAATTAAGGAAGTATTATTTACCCTTCGCCCAGAGAATACTGAGCCTTTTGATTATGAAAAAGCTCTCAAAAATCAATATCCAGAACTTGAGTTCGAGCGTCCAGACGGAGAAGTGGTTTATCGCGTGAAGGGGCAGGATTCGGATTTTATTTTGCGTCGTAATCTTGAATATTTTGCCAGCAAGCAGGCGTTAAATATCGAGGGTCTAGGTGAGAAAAATGTTAATTTATTGGTCGATGCTGGCCTCCTAAAAAGCCTAGTCGACCTCTACCGTTTGCAAAAATCAGACTTGATTAAGCTCGAACGTTTTGGCGAATTGTCAGCCACTAAATTAATAAATGCCATCGAGGGGACTAAGCAGGCGCCGCTCGCAAAATTTATCACCGCGCTCGGCATTCGACACGTCGGCGCACAAACAGCGGTCGCCCTCGCTGATGCCTTCCAGTCACTTGAGGCACTGCGTGATGCCACCGAAGAAGAGCTGCTAAAAATCCCGGATATCGGTCTCACGGTTTCTGAATCGATCTTGGCTTACTTCGCCGATGAAGATAATTTAAGGCAACTCGATGATTTTGCTTCGCTCGGTGTACATCCAGTTTACGTTAATCATGATAACGCCCCACTTAAAGGTCAAAGTTTTGTCGTCACCGGAACACTTACTGATCTGGGGCGTGAAGAGGCGGAAGATTTATTACGCGAAAAAGGTGCTACAGTCACCAGTTCGGTAACGAAAAATACTACCGCCTTAATTGCCGGCGCCAAGCCAGGTGCTTCGAAAGTCACCAAAGCCGAAAAACTCGGTATTAAGGTTATTTCCGAAGCAGAATTTCGTGAATTAATTAAATAAACTCAGAGAAATACAAAAATAGGTGCTCTCTTGCACCTATTTTTAGTTTGTCCCCTAGCCCAGAAATTTTGAGTTCTCCTAGAATCCTATTCTTATAGTCTAGGTCGGAATTAAGTCCTCCTAGAATCTTACTCTTATAGTCTAGATTGGAATTAAGTTCTCTTAGAATTCCGCTGTCTTTAGTTCTAGTTTTCCGCGAAAGGATTTTTCAAAACTAGTTCCGGATTAGCCTCCGCGATGCGCATCAATTCATTATATTTCGCGATGCGCTCCGAGCGTGAGAGGGAACCGGTCTTAATTTGACCCGTCCCGAGCCCGACCGCGAGGTGTGCGATAGCACTATCTTCGGTTTCACCCGAACGGTGCGACATTACGGTTCGGTAGCCGGCTTTTTGCGCCAAAACTACCGCATCAATGGTTTCAGAAAGTGAGCCAATCTGGTTTGGTTTGATTAAAATCGCATTGCCAACTTTTTCCTCGATGCCTTTTTGCAGTAACTTCACATTTGTCACAAATAAGTCATCACCGACCAACTGTAATTTATTGCCGAGTCGCTCAGTGAGAACTTTCCAGCCCTCCCAGTCATTTTCCGCCAGGCCATCCTCGATGGAAACGATCGGATATTTCTCTAGCAACCCCTCGTACCAGTCAATCATCTCGGCACTGGTCTTGGTTTCACCAGAGGTTTTTAATTTATAACCACCATCTTCATAAAATTCCGAGGAAGCAATATCCATGGCAATCGCAATATCTTTACCGACGACGTAATTCGCTCGCTCGATCGCTTCACAAATCAGCTCTAAAGGTTCATTGTTGCCGCCAAAAACTTTTGGTGCATAACCACCCTCATCACCCACCGTGGTGACATAATTTTTTTCTTTCAGAACCTTCTTTAGTGCATGAAAAGTTTCAGCCCCCATGCGAATTGCCTCGTTGATGTTGGTCGCCGCGATTGGCATCAGCATATATTCCTGAAAATCCGTACACCAATCTGCATGCGCGCCTCCGTTCATCACATTCATCATTGGCATCGGTAAAGACATCCGGTCAGAGGTCCCAGCAATTTTTGCCACATATTCATAAAATGGCATTTTCATCGCGCGTGTCGAAGCTTTTGCTAGGGCTAAAGAAACCGCTAGAATCGCATTGGCGCCAAGATTTGATTTATTTTCCGTGCCGTCGAGCTGAATCATTAATTGATCGATTTCTCGCTGGTCGACGTGTTTACCTACAAGTAGGCTACTTATTTTAGTATTAACGTTACGCACAGCCTGCATAACGCCCTTGCCGTCGTAAAAATTTTTATCTCCGTCACGCAGCTCTAATGCCTCGCCGCTACCAGTCGATGCACCAGATGGCACCATCGCCCGACCTGCACTACCGTCAGATAAAAAGACGTCAGCTTCTACCGTCGGATTGCCGCGGCTATCGAGAATTTGCCTTGCGTGAATTTCTTTGATTGTGATATTTTCCATAGTTTTATTATAGCATTAGCATTTTAAAACTACTCTGAAAACTACCCCAAAAAAACTATCGGATTTTTAGGCTTTGATTACGACCAACATCCTCTATCTATCCCACCCCTGATGACAAAATTCCCTGGGTAGAGTATAATAACCCCATTAAGTTTTTACTTAAGTGCAAAATATTGGGTACCTTAAAAGGTAAAGTTTGACTTCATAAGGAGGGGGACATGAAAAACTTGAATAAGAAAACTACAACCGATGGCAAAAAACGCTCCGTTGAGGAGACGTTAACGTTGGAGCTATCTGAAGTGTACGGTCGAATTTCGAACAGAAAGCATCAGAAAAATACTTTGATCGCATTAACTGTGATTCTTAAATCTTTTCTGAATGGCGACCTTTATGGGCGTGATATCGCCAAAATCTTATCGAAAGAGCTTCTTTGGGAGAATTACGATGAACTGACGAAACAGGGAATTTCCATTGACATTAATAAGCTGATGACGGTTTTTGGTCAGGAAGATTACTCGGATATTTATCATGGTTCAGAATTTGTTACCGAAAATGCCGCCCTGTTTATTCAGCGCGGCGCTTCACTCGATTTATTACTCGGTCAGTTTCTTATTCATGATGGCTGGAAGAATATCGAGAAATTAATTCAAGCGGGTGTACCGGTGGTAGATCTGCTAAATAAAAAACGCATGCTGCTCTATGTGGATGACTATTTTGATCTAACCGTGAGCCGTGTGGAAACTATTATAAACTGGTTTCTGCGTCACGGCGCGACCAAGCTTCAAATTGGAGATTGGCTAAAATCCGAATTGAGTAGAAACATTTCAGTCAAACTTCTTCGCGACCACATGATTAATTGGTCAGAGTATGGTATTGATCCATCCAGGGCATATACTCTGCCCGGACTATGTCCAGATTATGAGGAAGAAGAAGAGCACTATAGGGAGTAAACTTTACTGAAAAATCTCTGGCTCTAGCCAGGGATTTTTTCTGCGCCACTAATTATAAGAAAATCCTCAGAACAATCATAAGCATTTTTTGCAAAATAGTAATGATTACGGTTAAGCTATTTACAAAAAACATAAAAAGTGGTATAATGAGTCAAATTGATATAAATCATAGAGTTTAATTGGAGATTATCATGCAAACTAATCAACCTAACCGCGCAAAACGTTTTCGTATTATCGTTTTCGCTACCATTATCGCTCTTATCGTAGTGGTTTTCGGTGCTTGGATTATTACTTCAGCTATTAAATCTGCTGAAAAGTCCCGCCAGCAAGAAATCGCTGCTACCGAAGAGTCTAAGGAAGAAAAAACTAATAAGACTGAGACCAAGGCAGAAAATAAGACTGAGGCTAAAACTGAAGCTAAATCATCTGAAAAGACCAACAACCAAGGTCAAGCTAATAAGATTTCTACCGCTTCCCCAGCTGATCAGTATCAAAACAATAAAACTACTACTACGTCAAATACTACTAGCGGTGCTACTAAGGCCGCTTCTGACCTCCCAAGTACTGGCCCAGAAGACCTCGTCTTTACCGCTATTCTCGCTGGTGTAGCCGTCTACCTTGTTTGTTTGAATCTCAATCATAAAAAATCTGTCGCCTAATCGACGGATTTAGAAAAATCTCCACTTCGAGTGGAGATTTTTTGTTTGAGGGATTTTTCTTGCCTTATTTTGATTACACTTATGCTAAAATATAGAGGAATATTTGAGCAAACTTAATCACGAGAAAGGGAAGCATGGCGGATAAATTCGATTTTGACCTCGAGGTCAATCCGATTGAAACAGGCCCAAAAAATCAAAACAAGGAAACTGGAGTTAGTGCGAATAGTGTGCATTTTAACGCTCAGACGTCAGAGCCAGCTAAAACACAAAGTGTAGATACTGAAATTCCAAAAACTGAAAGTTCCAGCGTTTTATCGGATGATTTGATTAATAATATGGCCGATTTTATCTCTGAGGAATCCTCGGAAAATCCGATTTTAGCCGCCGAAGTTGCAGAAGACGTTGCAACTTCTGAAAATACCGAAATCTCAGAAAATAAAGACCATATTCTCGACGAAGTTTTAAAAGAAAATAATTACGAAGAGTCGACCGAAGATACTACTGTAACCACCAGTTCTAGTTCCGCTTTCTCCGCTTCCGAGTTTGTTCCAGATTCCGCGTCTGACTCTGCTTCTGATTCCCCACACGAATCTAATTCTGATTCCGCTTCCGAAAATACCGATGCTAATACCGAAGCTGATACCCCGACTAAAAAAGAGAAAACCAAAGCTCAAAAAATCTTCCTCCATCTCCTTGCCGCCCTTATCGCTGCGGGTATTGCGCTCTTTGTTTACTTTTTCTTCTTCGCAAACGTTAGTGCCAGTACTTTTTCTAAAATCTTCCACAAAATCAGTGGTTCCGATATTGAATTCCAACAATTTGTCACCGGTGACTCTCTAAAAACCAAGGGCGAAAGTCAAATTCAGCAGGCTGAACTTCGCCTTAGTTTAAGTCGCGGTAGTACAGAAAATTCTGCCGCCGTCCACGCCACCCTAAATTTCACCATGAAGGGTGATAATTCGCCAATTCTGCTCGGCCTTGAGGGGATTTTGGCCCAAGATGGTAAAATTTACCTTAAACTCGATCATTTGAAAGATAGTTTGACCGCTGTACTGAAGGGTTCTGGCAAGGAAATTGACTCAGAAATGCAAAAATCTCTCGATGATTTTGCGATGGAAATTGAAAACAAATGGCAACGCATCGATGCTGAGGAAGTTATTGCGGGTGTGGGCAGTGCGCTAGGCTTTACCTTACCAAAAGTTTTACAGAACGGTATTGCCGGGACTCTTTCTTGCGTGACTCAAAATATAGGTAAGACTCTTGATCAGCAATCCGATCTCATGGCTAAAATTTACCGCGAGAATGAATTTGCTAATTTCACCGAATTAAATAATGAAGAGTCCGCTAGCTACACCAAGCTTTCTGGTGATCTCGGTAAACTCTACCGCGTCACTTTTAACGACAATAAACTTAGTCGCTTCCTCGAGGCCGCTAATAAAGCCTCTCAAAATACCGAAATTTCTAAGTGTCTCTCGAATGCCTACTCTCTTGCCCCAAACTCTTATGAAGAGGAAGAGCAGGGGGTTTTGAAAGATAAAACCATCAAGGATTATGACAAATATATTCAAGAAATTAAGGAAACTGCTAATGCTGTCGTGGGTATCGATACTTTTACGGGTGATATCAAGGGTCTAATCTTTGCCACTCCTAACCAGAAGAATCCTAAAGAGCTTGATCAAACTCACGCCGTGGTACGTTTCAAAGATTCTAAGAAAAAGGAAATTAAAGTCCCAGTTGAGTCCACGCCAATCTTTGATAGCTTAAGCAAGATTTTGAAACTCGATCAATTCGAGGAAATCATGAAAAAGACTCCACTTCAGAATCCCCTTCAGAACACTACCGATGCCGAAAAACTCTTAAAAGACGCCAATCTTATCTAATAATCTAAAAAACATCACGGTTTGAGATGTCAATCCAGGTGCGGATTTTGTAAAAAATCAGAAATATTTTATAATTAAAATAATGATTTCGGCGGAACTCAAAGCTAAACTAAAAACACTCCCCAGTAGTCCTGGGGTGTATTTTCATAAAAACCGCGAAGGGGAAGTGATTTATGTGGGCAAGGCGGCGGTCTTAAAGAATCGGGTCCGCCAATATTTCCAAAATACCGAAAAAGATCCCAAAACTGAAGCCTTAGTGGCGGAAATTCACGACACCGATTGGCTAATCGTCGACACCGAGATGGACGCGCTCTTCCTTGAGTCGGAAATGATTAAGCGCTACATGCCGAAGTGGAATATTTTATTACGCGATGATAAAACTGTCAGTTATGTGCGGATTAATATGGATCAGCCGGTGCCGGATGTCTCGATTACCCGTAACCCCCTCGACGATAAGGCCACCTATATCGGTCCCTTTTACGCCAAAGCTACGATTATTAAGGCTTTACGGGTGCTTCGTAAAATTTTTCCTTACTATGACAAACCTTATAATGGCAAGAAAACTCTCGATACCGATCTCGGCCTCACGCCGGGTATTGAGATTGGCAAAACCACCGAAAAGGCATATAAAACTGAGCTCCGCCGCCTCATTCGTTACCTCAATGGCGACCGTGATAATTTGTTGAAAGAAATTGAGCGCGACATGCACCGCCATGCTTCGCTTGGTGAGTTCGAAATGGCCGCCAAACTTCGTGATGAATATTTTGGCCTGAAGGGGTTGAAGCGCAAAATTATTTTTTCCGACAAGGAATTTCTTGATTTATCCTCTGATCAAGCATTATTACAACTACAAAAGCTCCTTAATCTCGAGTCGGTGCCTCGTCGTATCGAAGGCTATGACATTTCCCATATTTCTGGCTCCGACACTGTGGCTAGCATGGTAGTTTTCAAAAATGGCGTGGCGAGCCGTGCGGATTACCGTAAATTTAAGATCCGTAGTAATAAAAATGACGACACCGCCAGTATGCGTGAGGTAGTGACGCGCCGTCTTAAGCACCAGGAATGGGAATATCCTGATTTGATTATCTTGGATGGCTCCGATTTGCAGCTTCGGGCGGTTTTACCTCTGTTAATTGAGGCTAAAATTCCTGCGATCGGACGTAATAAATCCGGTGACCATACTAGAAATGCTGATGTTAATTTAATTATCCCACACTCACACCAGGGGGTTCTGAGTTTTTCCAGTCAAGTTTTTTCTAATGAATCGCATCTCGCCAAGCTTATCGCACGCATCGATGAAGAGGCGCATCGTTTTGCCATTACTTTTCATCGTCAGTTGCGTAGTAAGCGCATGTTCAAATAAAATCATATAAAATCGTGCTACAATAGGCTTATGATAAAAAAGCAAATTAAATTTTTCATCCTGCGTTGGATTGTTTCCTCGTTCTTGATGTGGATTTGTGTCAAACTTTTTGGTCGTGTCGATCAAGAGGTTGATACTTTCGGGGTTTTTGTCACTGCCGGCCTCGTGCTTTCTGTGGTTCAAACCATCGTGAAGCCAATTTTAACTATTTTCGCTCTGCCTCTGATTTTACTCACTATGGGGATTTTTAACTTGGTGCTCAACATTGCAATGTTGTGGTTGGTCGTACACTTGGTGCCCCATATTTCTATCTCTGGTATTCAGCTAGTCTGGTCATGGTTACTCATGAGTGTCCTGACAAGTCTTGTTAATTTCGTCATTCCAGACTATAATTAAATTATGAATATTGGAAGTATCCTCGAAAGTGTAAGTCTTATCTCGGCCGTTCTCGCCATGCTCCTTATTTTATTGCAACAACGCGGCGCCTCCCTCGGTGCGGGCTTTGGTGCAAGTGGTGAATTATATACCACCCGTCGAGGTCTCGAAAAATCCCTCTTTAATGCCACTGTGGTGTTGGTCGTGATGTTCGTCGCCTCAATCTTAGGTATGCTTTTGCTGCCTACCATTAGTTAAATTATGAATAAGACCCTCAAAAAACGTAGTCAAAAAATTTCCAAAAAAATTACGCTCTTTGGTCGCAAAATCAGCGAAAACAGTAAAGAGCACGTCAAGGAGAACTTGATCGGTCATATTTCGCATGTGAAAAATGTCCGCCTCTTTGTCTTGGAATGGGTGCTTTTAATTCTCGCTATTCTACTTTTTGCCACTGTCCAATCAGTTTGGTATTCCGAATCTTACGCCGTGGAAGCCTACACCGATGGTGGTAATTTTACCGAAGGTACTCTGGGTAAAATTAACTCCATGAATCCGCTTTTTGCTACTACTTTCTCAGAGGAGGCTCTTTCTCGTCTGATGTTTGCACGCCTCGCTGAGGTGGATTATTCTGGTCATACCGGTGCTGGTCTGGCTGAAACTATTACTAGTAATGCTACTGGTGATGAGTGGACGGTGCGCCTGCGCCAGAATTTGAAATGGTCAGACGGCGACGATCTTACCACGGATGATGTGCTTTATACGGTTAATACCATCAAGAGCGCTTCTCTGAAATCGAACTTCAGTAATAAATTAAATGGTGTCACCGTGCGTCAATCCGAAGACGGTTCACTAGTTTTTAAGCTCGAAAATACTAATGCTTTCTTCGAAAGTAATTTGAATTTTCCCATCCTCCCGGCCCATATTTTGAAAGACGTCAAGCCGGAGCAATTGAATGAGCATAAAATGTTTACCAAGCCAATTTCTTCCGGTCCGTTCGTCTTTAAGGCTACCCAAACCATCGGCAATGAAGGCGAAAAGATAGTCTATTTGAACCGTAACCAAAATTATTACAAGGGAAAGACCCTGCTTGATAGTTTTTCTGTCCACGCTTTCTTAACTACCGACGCGATTAAGGCTTCTCTAAAGTCCGGTTCCATTACTGCCACTGGTAGCCTTCCATCTCGCTACACTACGGAGTTACTTAATGAAAAAAGCCTCAAGGAGCAACAAACCACCGTTAATTATGGTGTCTTTGCCTTCCTTAATACTACTTCCACTTCCAATACCGCCCTTCAAGATAAGGCCTTCCGCCAAGCACTCCGTCAGGGCTTGAATTACGGTAATCTCTTATCCGGTCTAAACGGCGAACAGGCCCTCAAATTCCCGATCACTGAACAGCAAGCCAAGACCTTGTCTTTCCCAGAGGCCGCTGTTACCAATGTTACCGAAGCTAAATCTAAGCTGGATAATTTTAAGGCCAATAAACCAGAGTATTTTGGCACCGATCTCCGCATCGTTACGGTTAAGGGTGATAAATATATGGAAGAAATCGCTAATCGTCTCGGTGAACAGCTAAAAACTCTTGGTGTACCAAACCAAGTTGCGGCCTACGAAGCTTCTCAGGATTTCACGCTTAATGTCCTTCGTCCACGCAATTATGACATTTTGATTTACGAAATTGCCATGGGTGCCGATCCGGATGTGGTGCCTTATTATCACTCGGCCGAAGCCACTGAAAATGGCTATAATCTCAGTAATTATAAGAACGCCACAGTTTCAAACTTGATTCTCAGTGCTAGAAATACGATTGATACCTCACTACGCGACGCCAAATATCGTAAATTCCTCGAAATCTGGCTTGACGAAGTACCTTCGATTGCGCTTTATCAATCAAGCTTGCCATATTTTATGAATAAAAACGTGCGTGCCTTCTCGGCGGACCAGCACCTAGTATCGGGCGAAGACCGTTTTAACGATATTATCAATTGGTCCGTTAAAAAGACCTTTAAAAACCGCACCCCATAAAACGTAGGGGTATCTCTAAAAAACAAATCAAGGGGAAAAGAACTCCAAAAATCGCGCCCCTCGTAATGGGAATAATTTTAAGATTTTTCTCCCCAAAGTGAAAAAATATGTTATAATAACCATATGCACCTGTGGTGAAATTGGTATACACGCTACCTTGAGGTGGTAGTGCCTTCGGGTGTGCTAGTTCGAGTCTAGTCAGGTGCACCATTAAAATAACTCCTTGCGGAGTTCTTTTTTTGCGTTGTATAAAATGACAGGATATTATAAGCTTAAGATAAGAATGACATAAGAGACATTTAAGCCGTACAAAAAATAGTGATGGAGGAGGTATAGTATGATTTATCCAGGAAAAATAAAAAAGGGTGCTACGGTTGGGATTGTTTGTTTGTCTAGTGGGGTACTTGGCGAGCCATTCGTTAAACACGAGATTAAATTAATTGAAGAGCGCTTGCCTAAAGAGTTTGGATTGAAATTTAAGTACATGCCGAACGCACTAAAAGGCGAGGAGTTTCTAAAAAATCATCCGGAAAAGAAGGCAGAAGATTTAAAGTCAGCCTTTTTTGGACGAAGAAGTAGATATTATATGGACTGCACTTGGTGGTGACGATACATTCAGGACGTTACCGTATTTAATGAATGATGAGTTTGCCGAAATTATTAAGAAAAACCCAAAACCATTTTTGGGTTTTTCGGATACTACCAACAATCATTTGATGCTTTATCAATTGGGGCTTGCAACTTTTTACGCACCATCATTGCTATCGGATATCGCCGAGCTTGGTCCAGAAATTTTTACATATACTAAAGATTGGCTAAATAAACTTTTTGATTCAGAGAAGAATATAGTGATTGAGTCTAGTCCGGTCTGGTATGAGGCAAGAACTTCTTTTGATGAATCTCAATTAGGAGTGTGGCGTAAAGAGCGAAAAGAAGAACATGGGCATGAATATCTGTACGGAGAAGGAGTGGTGCAGGGCGATTTATTGGGCGGATGTCTAGAAAGTTTATCTGAAATGATCACTGGGGGACGATATCCAGATCAAAAAGAAGTATATGAAAAATATCAAATTTTCCCAACAAAGGGACAATGGAGTGGCAAGATAGCTTTTATTGAAACCAGTGAAGAAAGGCCTAATCCAGAAAAACTAAAAAGTATGCTAGCGGTATTGGAAGATAGGGGAGTTTTTAGTGCTATCCGAGGATTAATTATTGGAAAGCCGCAAGACGAAGTGTATTATCGTGAATATAAAGAAATATACACTGCGCTAGCGAAAAAATATAACCTACCGACAGTGTTTAATTTGAACTTTGGCCACACTGCTCCGCGCATGGTTCTTCCATATGGTAGGCCAATTAAAATCGATTTTGATAAACAAGAGATTCTATTAGTAGACGGAATATTAGGATAAATAAATTAAAGAAATCAACAGAATAGTATTCCAGTTTTTCTAATAAGTTCTCTGTTCTGGGCATCCACCTAGTACATTACTCATGGCGGATTTTTCGGCTTCCGTGACCCAGAGATTATATTTTTTCTTCACCGAAATCTGGCGTGCCACGTATTGGCAGCGAAAACTTTTATTCTTCGGCAGCCAACTCGCCGCGTCACTATCGGATTTTTGTTGATTAGCTGGTCCATCCACTGCGGCAAGGTTCAAGGGGTCGGTCGCAATCTGAAATCTAATGTCGCTGCTGAGATATTGTGCGCCTTTTTGCCAAGCATCCGAGAGCGCCACGATGTGGTCAATTTGAATTTTCTTGCCAATTTCTTCACGGCTCGAAAAACTCATCCAAGTTCCGGTGTATGGTTCGTAAAAACTGCCCGAAATTACATTACATTTATTATCGGTTTTTGCCGTCTCGCCGAAATCCCGCTTCAAGATGCGTTGTCTCAAGTTGCACCCCTCGATCTCTGGCCAATTCTTATAAAACTCTGTTCGTTTATAGCCAGTTTTTGGCGCGCGACCTTTCACTTCGAGGCTGGATAAGATCTCGCTTGCTAGCGGCTTAGAATTAGAGGTGTCGGTGCCATCCGTGGAGTTAACAGTACTAGGTTTGTCTGGATTGTCTTGGCTTTCTGTGTGGCTAGTATCGCTCACGCCGCCATGCCCGTCGGGCTTAATACTTTCACTCTGCTGCTCAGAGTGGACCGGCGTGTAATTATAAGATTTTGGATTTAGCGCCACTGTCAGCAAGAACAAACCCAGCAAGCTTAGGCCGGTTACTACACGTCTTTTGAGTAAGCGTCTATTCTGCATCTAAGTCAAACCTTAATAAATTAATTTTACTTAAAGCGCTTTGCGTATTCTACTACTGAGGCCAAATCTTCGTCCTTGGTAAAATCAGCCGAGTCATCAATTGCAAGGAGGGAACTTAGGAGTACGCGCGCGTCGAGCAGGCCAGAAATTTTTCCAGCTTCATCCACCACCACAAAAGCTTGCGCATGTGAACGTAGCAAGGTGAAAAGTGCTTCGTAGAGTGGATAATCTTCCGAAAGATAGACGATTTTGCGATCCATAAAAGCCGAAGCTTGATCAGTGTCTTTAATATCAAGCTGGAAGAGTGTCTTGGCGTGTAAAATTCCGCTTAGTTCACCACGGCGATCGACTACAGGGAACTGGCTCTGGCCAGATTTATATAAGCCAGACAAGGTTAATGGCCCCATATAATCTTCTTCGCCCACGAACTTTAATTCCGCCTTTGGTGTCATAATATCGGAAACTTTTTTATCGTCGAAGCTCATAACCTTACCTAAGGTCACCTTCTGGCTATCCGAAAGCACCGAGCTTGGCATTTTATTAATTAACCAAACAAAATCTTCCGTAGTCTCCGGGATGAAAACTTCTGGCATAGCAACCGCTTTTGTTTCGGCGGTACCGATATAATAATTGGTATTCTTCAGATATTCGGTCGCCTCTTCGCGTCTGGTTAGTGTCTCTTCGCTTTTTTCGTGATTAATCATACCGTCGCCATCGGTATCGGTGGCACGAGTTGCTTCGAGCTCAGAATTCGAAGAATGATTGTTAACTAAATTAGCTCCACCAAATTGACTAAGAACACCAGTCTCATGTGTGGTTTCTGTTGATTCATTTTCTGCTTTATTAAATTTACGATCGAAAAATCCGCGCTTCATTGGTCCCTCGAAGGAATCCGCTTCCTCATCACCATCCTTGCGGCTCAAAAATTGTTTAATAGCACCGAAAAAGGCCGCTAATTTCACACCGATTTTCTCAAACCAGACTTTTAATCCATGGGAAGATTCTTCACCACTGAACACTCCGGTCGCGTTTTCTTGTTCGCCGCTAAAATCGGTCCTATCTTCTGTTGTATCTGTCATATTCGCCTCTGACACGGCTCCTCCTTTAGTCTAAAATATTACAACTTAGACAAAATATGCTAATATTTATATTATACAAAAAATCTACCAAAAGTAGAAATTAGGAGGAAAATGCAAAAACTGATTTACGGACTTTTAGGGGTACTAGCTGTGGGATTCTTGTGGCTTTGTGGTAACGCGATTTCTTCAAATCTTGCTTATGACAATTGGATTAAGGGTCTCGACACGAATAAATATATTGCCGCCGACTCTCGTAATGGTGATATGGGCGATAATTATGAAGGCAATAAGGACGCCAAGGTGATTATCTCTGAATATGCTGACTATCAGTGTCCATTCTGTTCCACGGTTTTTCCATATCTCTCTGATATTGTGAAAGAATACGACGGCCAAGTCGGTCTAGTTTTTAGAAGTTACATCTTGAGTTACCACCAAAACGGTACCGCTGCGGCTTCTGCGGCTAATGCCGCCGCACTCCAAGGCTACTGGGAACCATACGCTAAGAAACTTTTTAAGGAGCAATCGAACTGGGAATCCCTCTCTGCCTCCGATCGCGATAACCACTTCCGTGAATATTTTGTCGAAGTTACCGAAGGTAAGGGCGATACAGGGAAATTTCTCAAAGATATGAATTCTGATGCGGTAAAGCAAAAAATCAAGGCCGATATGGCAATTTCAAAGCGTCTTGGCGTCAATGAAACTCCAACCATCTATATTAATGGCAAGGCCTTTGAACTTCCTTCCGCCAAGGAAAAAGAATTTAAGGAAAAGCTCCGCGAAGCGATTAATCAAGCACTAAAATCTTAGCTTAGGCATATACTAGTATTATGAACCACAACTTTGATCCGGACTATCTGGACAGAAATCACCCACCTACCTTTTTCTTTTATGATTTGGAGACTTCTGGTATTAATCCTCGCGAGGATCGCATCATGCAGTTTGCTGGTCAGCGTACTGACATCGATTTTAATCCCATCGGCGATCCGGTTAATCTCTTCGTGCGTCTAGATGAAGACACTTTGCCGAGTCCTTACGCTATCGTTACCACCAATATCACCCCGAATGATACGCGTATGGATGGCCTTTCAGAGCCTGAGCTTTGTAAAATCTTACAAGAGGAAATCTTCACTCCGAATACTATTATTTGTGGCTTTAATTCTGTGCGTTTCGATGATGAATTTATCCGCTATCTGTTTTGGCGTAATTTTTATGATCCATACACTTGGCAATATCTCGATGGTCGCAGTAAGTTCGATATTTTGGATGTTGTACGCATGGTGCGGGCGCTGCGTCCAGAGGGAATCAATTGGCCAGTTACTGTAGATCCTAAGACTGGCGAGAAAAAACCGACCAACCGTCTCGAACTCCTCACTGCTCTAAACGGAATTACACACGAGCATGCCCATGATGCGCTTTCGGATATTTACGCCACGATCGCTGTAGTGAAAATTATTCATGAAAAGCAGCCGAAACTACTCGATTTTCTCTTAAAATTGCGTGATAAAAAACAGCTTCTGCGTTTTCTTAACGCCACTAACCTTTCCGTTGATTCTGCCACGCCTTTTGTCTACACTAGTGGTCATTATTTGAGCAAAACCAACCATACCACCGTCGCCATACCAATCGCCCCTGGGAAAAACCAAAATATCTTGGTCTTCGATTTGCGCTACAACGTCGAGGAAATTTTGCAAGCGGAAAAGGAATTTCAACCCGAAGAAAAAGTCAGTCGCACTGGCAAAAAATATCAAACTTGGTTCGATTTTTCGAAATATGTCAAGGAATTAACTCCGAGTAAATGTCCAGCTGTCGCACCGCTCTCGGTCTTGGATGTCGAAACTACCGAATCTAGTTCGAATGGAATCGAGGAATTTCCGGCCGGTACCACTGGTTGGCAGAAAATTAAGCTCGAAAAATCCCAAATTGAGCAAAATTTCAAGACCCTCAAGAGTCACCCAGAATTCATTGAGCGAATACGCGAATTATTCACTCGTGAGCGTAATTTTGATAAGCTCGAAGAGGTCGAAGCGAGGCTTTACGATGGCTTCCTAAATAACGAAGATCGTAAGCAAGCTTCCGTCGTGCCAAATCTTCGTGCTAATGAGTTGGCTGATTTTCATCCGCTCTTTCAGGATGAACGCCTCGATTCATTACTACTTAATTACAAAGGCCGTAATTTTCCAAACACGCTCAGTCAAGATGAAATCGCGAAATTTGAAAAATACCGTGCCGCTAGAATTGCTCGTCAGACTCCTAGCTTTATCCAAGCGATGAATGATCTATTGAAACATTATCAAACTACCGGCGAAACTGCCGACGGTCGCAAAATTCTCGATTCCACCCTCGAAGATCTCAAGATGTGGTTCGAATTGGTTTCTTAAACCTATTCCGTTTATGCTATAATGAAAACATATATGGGCTGCATCTCCTCTCGCCTAAGTTCATTTAAACTCTCATTGAGGTCAATAATTTTAGCTGTCTTATTCTCTGCGGTATTTTATGAATTATCTTTTTCAAGCCAGGTATTTGCCTTATATGCTCCAACCCTTTCCGCTTCAGTCGATAATACTGCGGCTTCAGTAAATGGAAATCAAGTAATCAATACCACTTATAAAACTACAGAAATTTATCTAAATCTTACAGTTAATACGAATAATAAAACTGGTTATGCGGTAACCCTAAATTCAGAAACCGATGAAACAGCACTAGTAAATAGTGATTCCGCGAATGGTGCGAAAATTAATTCGATTAGCACGAGTTTACCATTAAATAATTTACCAAATAATTCTTGGGGCTATAAATTAGCGTCGGCTACGAATTACGTGCCAATTCCAGCCTTGTCTACGCCAGCACAAATCCTTCAAACCGCAGGTGAGACTAGCGGCAATGAAACGAACGGTATGAAAATTGGTCTGAAATTAAGTGATAATCTCGAAAGTGGCAGATATACAAATAAGTTAATATTTTCAATTCTCACCAATAATTACGACCGCATCGCCCTCATGACGAATGGCCCTATTTTTAATACAAAATTAAAATCTCTCGAAACCGCTACGAATAAAATTGAACGTTTTAAAAAGAGTGCAGTTGCCCCAGCTGCTTCCATGAATGCAGTAAATATTGAAGATGAGAACTCCGATTATGAAATTAAGCTCTGGCTAGACCCTGTAGATAAGATAGCCTATTATTACGCTGAAACTGAAAAAGTATATTTAAACAGATATTGTAGTCAGATGTTCTATGCGGGGTTTAGTGAACAAAAAATAAAAAATATTTTAGAGTTGGATCTTTCCAGTTTCGATACCTCTAAGGTGACGGATATGGGCAATATGTTTTCAGGCATATCTAGCCTCACTACACTCAACCTCTCCCGTTTCGATACCTCCAAGGTGTGGAATATGGGTTCTATGTTTTCTGGAATGATTAATCTTACTACTCTTAATCTTTCAAATTTCGACACATCCAAGGTGACGAATATGAGCTTTATGTTTGATAATATGCGTGGTCTCACCAACCTTGATCTTTCTAACTTTGATACCTCCAATGTGACGGATATGCGTTCTATGTTTTCTAGCGTGTCTAAGCTTACCGACCTTAATCTCTCTAGCTTCGGCACATCCAAGGTGACGAATATGGGATCGATGTTTTCTGGCATGTCTAGCCTCACTAACCTTAATCTCTCTAGCTTCGATACCTCCCAGGTGACAAATATGGGCCATATGTTTTATGAGACGCGTAATCTCACCTCCATTAACCTCTCTCATTTTGATACCTCGAAGGTGACAAGTATGCGCTCTATGTTTGGTAACATGGCTAATCTCACCACTCTGGATCTCTCCAATTTCGATACCTCACAGGTGACGGATATGGGCTACATGTTTTCTTACATGCCTAATCTCACTACCCTTAATCTATCTAGCTTCGATACCTCTAATGTGAAGGATATGGGTTCTATGTTTTCTAGTGTATATAAACTCACTACTCTTAACCTCTCTAGCTTCGATACCTCGAAGGTGACGAATATGGAATCTATGTTTGATAGTATGCAAAATCTTACTACTCTTAATCTTTCTAGCTTCGATACTTCCAATGTAACGAACATGAACGCTATGTTTTATGGCATGTCTAATCTCACTACACTTAATCTTGCCAACTTTAATACCTCTCAGGTGACGAACATGCGTTATATGTTTGCTGGCATGCCTAATCTCGTCACACTTGATATCTCTAATTTTGATACCTCTAAGGTAAAGGATATGAGTTCTGTGTTTGCTCTTCGAGATGAAGATAAACTTCAAGATAAGCTAGAAAAAATCTATGTAAATAATGATTTTGACACAGCTAAACTTACAAACTTTTCAGAAATGTTTAAAAATCGTAAGAAGCTACGGGGTGGTGCTGGCTCATATCTAGCTGATCCATCCACTGCGGATAAATCCTGGCTCCGTATCGACGACCCAACTAACGGCCGTCCAGGTTACTTCATTAAAAAACTATAAAAATCATCACGTTTATGGTAAGATAAATGCATATGCAAGGCCAAAAATCTAATTCTCTTAAATTATTTTTGTGGAAAAATATTTTTGCAGTAAGTGCTGGGTTTTTGGTTTCTTTTCTTGGATTAAGTTTTAACTCAAATAATGTTTCGGCTCTCTTCGTGCCAACGCTTTCCGCTTCCGTGGATCAAGCGAATCTGCAAGTGAATGGGAACCAGGTGATTAATTCTACGGATAAGACCACCGAGATTCCATTTAATTTTACAGTTAATACGAATAATCGAACAGGATACACTGCGACGTTAAGTGCGGAAACAGAAAATACGGCGCTAACTAATAGTAGCTCTACTACTGGGGCGAAAATTAACTCAGTTAGCAATATTTTATCCTTAAATAATCTGCCAAATAATTCTTGGGGCTATAAATTCGGAGCGTCTATGAATTACGCACCGATTCCAGCTTTGTCTACACCAGCGCAAATTCTTCAAACTACAGGGAAGACTAATGGTAATGAATTGAATCAACTTAGTATTGGTATGAAACTGGCCGATAATCTAGAGTCAGGGAATTATCAGAATAAATTGGTCCTTTCTTTTGTCTCCAACCCTTACCAAATGCGCGCGATGGTGACGAATGGTCCGGATTTTAATGCAAAATTAAAATCTCTCGAGACTGCCACAAATAAAATTGAACATTTTAAAAAGAGTGCACTTGCGCCAGTAGTTTATATGAATACGGTAGATATTCAAGATGAGGACTCTGATTATAGAATCAAACTCTGGCTAGATCCGACAGATAAGACAGCCTATTATCATGCTGAACCAGAGAAGGTTTATTTAAATACTAATAGTAGCATGATGTTCTTTTCAGGGGATAGTGAGCAAAAAATAAAAAATATTTTAGAACTAGATCTCTCTAAGTTCGATACCTCGAGGGTGACGAATATGAGCCATATGTTTAATGGTATGCGTAATCTCACTACCCTTAATCTTTCCAACTTTAATACCTCTAATGTGACGAATATGGGCGGCATGTTTTTTAACATGACTAACCTCACTGCTTTTAATTTTTCAAATTTTGATACCTCGAAGGTGACGGATATGGGCTCTATGTTTTATGGTATGTCTAGTCTCACCACCCTTGATCTCTCTAATTTTAATACCTCTCAGGTGACGATTATGGGTGGTATGTTTTTTAATATGACTAACCTCACCACCCTCAATCTCTCCAATTTTGATACCTCGAATGTGACGGATATGCGCTCTATGTTTAATGGTATGACCAACTTAGCGTCTTTAGATATTAGTAGCTTTAATACTAAAAATGTCGAAAATATGTCTGGTATGTTCTCGCTGTTGCGAAAAATTGAACATCTAGACCTTAGTCATTTTAGAACCGACAAGGTGACAAATATGGGGTCAATGTTCTATCAAATGACAGCACTAAAAACTATCAATCTCTCCAATTTTAATACAGCAAACGTTACCGACATGTCTAGTATGTTTTCAATGGACGATAATCTAACAGAACTAGATTTAAGATCATTCACTACACCAAAGGTGGAAAATTTTGGGTATATGTTCGCTAGCTTTACTACAGATAATCGACTGACTAGAATCTATACTTCAGGTGACTGGGATACTTCTCGAGCTATTGCTGCTGGAACCAGTGCGCCTAGGAATATGCTAATATTTGCTAATCGTGTGAATTTAGTGGGAAACAATGGCTGGTCTTCATCTACTCCAAATAATGTTGGGCTTGAAGCTCTCCGTATTGATCGTCCAGGAGCTCCAGGTTATTTTACGCTTAGATCGTAAACCCCTCACATCTCGACAAAACGCTAATTTTTTGTTATAATAACTGATTGATTTAAGTATGGTAAATGGGACTAAAAACGTGGAAGAACTAACAAAAAATAAGGGTCTACTCTCTCCGGGCGGCAAAGCACTCCTGAAGGATAATCCAGACAATTACATCAAGATTCGTGGCGCTAGGCAGAACAATCTGAAGAATATCGATCTCGATATCCCACGCGATAAGCTCGTGGTGATCACCGGTCTTTCTGGTTCTGGTAAATCAAGCCTCGCCTTCGATACGATTTACGCTGAAGGCCAGCGTCGTTATGTCGAGTCGCTCTCCTCTTATGCGCGTATGTTTCTCGGCGTGATGGATAAGCCAGATTTTGATACGATTACCGGACTTTCGCCAGCCATTTCTATTGATCAAAAATCTACTTCTAGAAACCCTCGTTCTACTGTCGCTACGGTTACGGAAGTTTATGATTACTTGCGCTTACTTTTTGCGCGTGTCGGTGTGCCGCATTGTCCGATTTGTCACCGCGAAGTATCTAAACGTTCCGTGGAAGATATCGTCAATGAAGTCATGAAGCTTCCGATTGGTTCGAAATTGATGCTACTTGCGCCAATTGTGCAACAGAAAAAAGGTGAATTTCTCCACATCTCCGAACAATACCTCCAAAAGGGTTTCTCTCGCGTGCGCGTGGATGGTGTGGTTTATGCCTTGGATGAATTCCCGACTCTTGAAAAACAGGAACGTCACGATATCGAACTAGTAGTCGATCGCTTCATTTTGAACCCAGAACTTTATTCCCGCATTTCTAGCTCCATTGAGCAGGCTCTCGAGCTTGGCCAGGGATTGATCATGCTACTTAAGATTAATGACAATTCTTCCACCATCGAAGGGAAGAATCTCGGTAAATCTAATACTGAAGTTCTTACTTATTCTCAGCGCTACGCCTGCCCAGTTCACCCAGATGAATTGATTCCAGAACTCGAACCACGTCTATTTTCCTTCAATGCACCTCAAGGCGCCTGTCCGACTTGTACTGGTCTTGGTACGCGCATGGAAATCGACCCAAATCTCGTGTTTAATCAAAATCTCACCATTGCCGAAGGTGGTATTCGTCCGTTCAATCGCGTACAGAGTGACTCTTGGTGGCTCAAACGTCTTTCGGCGGTCGCTGCACGCTATGGTTTTTCGATTCATGTGCCAATTCGCGAACTTACCGAAGAGCAAAAACATTTAATTCTTTACGGTACAGGTAACGAAAAGTATGAAGTTAAAATTTCTGGTTCTGGCAAGTTTAAGGACGGTGCGACCTACGAGTCAATCTACGAAGGTGTCATCCCGACTCTTGAACGTCGCCACAAGGAAACCGACTCGGATTTTATGCGCAAAGATATCGAGCGCTTTATGCGCGTACATGAATGTCAAACTTGTCACGGAGCTAGGTTAAAGCCAGTGGTACTCGCTGTTACTATCCATGGCCTCAATATTAATGATTTTTGTAATCTTGATGTCGACGCCATGCTAGATGTTTTGTCGCAGGATCTCGAATTCACCGAAGCCGAAGCGCTGATTGCCCGACCGATTCTCAAGGTGATTCGTGAACGGGTTAAATTCATGCAGGACGTCGGTCTAGGTTATCTTGAGCTCAGTCGTGCCGCCAATACTCTCTCTGGTGGGGAAGCTCAACGCATTCGCTTGGCTACCCAAATCGGTTCTGGTCTCCAGGGCGTGTTATATGTGCTCGATGAGCCATCCATCGGTCTACACCAACGCGATAATGATAAGCTTATTTCGACCTTGAGACATCTTCGTGACCTTAGAAACACTGTGCTGGTTGTCGAGCACGATGAAGATACCATGATGAGTGCGGACTATTTGATTGATATTGGTCCAGGCGCCGGTGCGCGTGGTGGTCAGGTGATTTCCGCTGGTACGCCAGAGGAAATTGCGCATGACTCGGATTCACTCACTGGTAAATATCTCTCTGGTGCTAAGAAAATCTCCGTACCGAAAACCCGTCGTAAGCCAAAACTTAATCAATACCTCACCGTAGTTGGTGCAAGGGAAAATAACCTGAAAAATCTCACGGTCAAATTCCCACTCGGGGTAATGACAGTAGTTTCTGGCGTTTCCGGCTCTGGAAAATCTACCTTAGTTAATGAAATTTTAGCCAATGAATTACTTGCCCGCTTGCACCGCGCCCAAACCGTAGCTGGTGAACACGAACGCATCGACGGTATTGATAATCTTGATAAGTGTATCGTGATTGATCAAAGTCCAATTGGTCGTACGCCACGTTCGAACCCAGCCACCTATACGGGTGTCTTTACCGCCATCCGAGAACTTTTCGCCGCTCAACCAGAGGCGGAAATTCGTGGCTACAAGGCCGGCCGTTTCTCCTTTAATGTCAAGGGTGGTCGCTGTGAGACCTGTCAGGGTGACGGTGTGAACAAGATTGAGATGCACTTCTTGCCGGATGTCTATGTGACTTGTCCAACCTGTCACGGCAAGCGTTATAATCGTGAGGCGCTCGAGGTGAAATACAAGGGTAAGGATATTTCGGATGTTTTAAATATGACCATTGACGAGGCGGTCGAGTTCTTCGAAAATATTCCTGCTATTGCTAATAAACTGAAGACTATTCAAGAGGTTGGTCTCGGCTATATTCGTCTCGGCCAGTCTGCCACTACTTTCTCAGGTGGAGAAGCTCAACGTATTAAAATTGCTACCGAACTTTCTCGTCGTTCGACCGGCAAGACCCTTTATATTTTGGATGAGCCGACCACTGGTCTGCATACCGATGATGTGAATCGTTTACTAAAAATCCTAGATCGTCTAGTTGCCGGCGGTAATACTATGGTTATTATCGAACATAATCTACATGTAATTAAAAGCGCCGACTGGATTATTGATATGGGTCCAGAAGGTGGGCAACATGGTGGTCAGATTATCGCCGAGGGTACACCAGAAGAAATCGCCAAAAATGATCAAACCCCAACCGGCGTTTATCTCCGCGAGTTTCTCAAGTAGAAACCGTGTATAGCCTAATTATTGCGGCACTAAAAAATCCCTAGTCAGACTAGGGATTTTTCTTTATCTAATTGCTAAGGCTTCGCGCAGCTTATCGGATAATTGATTGATCTTCAGAGTCTTGTTGGCCTTTGAATTTTCGACATTAATTTTCGCAAGCATCAGAGCGCGCTGTAAATTCCAATCGGTAATTAGTGCAGAGAAAATTGTGCCCGCAATAATCGTCGCCGCTACATCGCGCGTCACTTTCAGGTCTTTATTTTGAAAATCTTCCTTAAACACTCCCGCCAGGATTTGGTTTTCGGTTATATAAATTAATTTTAAGGTCGAAAGCGTACCTAAAATTTGTTTCACTCGCATCATTTGCGATTTTTCACCCATCACGAATATGATTTCTGCCCGCTGCAAAAGGCGATAAAAAGTCGTCAAATTCGTTTTGCTTAAATCTGGCGCACTCAGTAATTTTGGCATTTCCGATCGATCGAAACACCACGCTAATTTAGTTTTTGGATGTGATTCTAAGTAATCCAAAATCGCCTTAATCTGCACGTTATTTAATTCTGCCGACCAATCGATGTAAATGTAATCAAATTTGGCCGTGCGTTTTTCTAAAATTTTGCTATTAAAATCACATTGCTTAACAAATTCTGGCGCCAAATTAATGTAGTTGTTTTTCGAAAGCAAAATATATTGAAAATCATCACAAGTTTCGGGATTTTCTGGACTAAAAGCTGTCTCGGTCTCAATGCGAAAATTTGAAATTACTTCGTTCGCAAGTTTCTGACCAGTCATGATGCTGAAGCGGTCGTTATAATATTTTTCGCCTCCGTCATAGACCAAATCCAGGTGCGCATTCTGGTTTTTATCAAGTTCGAAATTTTTGGCATCCAGAGAAAGATAGACGTTTTTAATATTCTTGCCGATAATTAATACTTTCATCTCTTCTCCACCTCCTTAAATTCACCATCCTTTAAGTTTTCTAGCGTGTATCGCCCAAATTCAATGCGATGTAGCTTCACGACTTTGTATCCTACCGCCAGGAAAGTGCGGCGAATTTGACGATTTCGCCCCTCACTCATTTCTACTAGAAAGGTACAGCCACTCGGGTCAGACTCCTCTTTTTTAAGAAACAGTTTACTTTTACCATCTGGTAAATCGATGCCCATATCGGAAATCATTTGTTGATGTAGCGGTGCGAGTGGGCGATTTAATCTTACGATGTAGCTCTTAATTTTGAAAAATTTTGGATGGGTCATCGAGAAAGCAAAATCACCGTCGTTGGTTAATAAAATTAATCCCGAACTGTCCTTGTCGAGTCTCCCTACGGTTTTTAGATTTTGATATTTTTCTGGCAAAAGTTCAAAAAGGGTCGGCGTCTCGCCCTGGCGCTTTTTAGAGCAAACATATCCCACGGGCTTGTTCAAGATTAGATAGGTAAAACCCTTACGCTCTTCAATTTTTTGACCATCCAAAAAGACCTCATCGTGAGTTTCATCGAACCGACGACCTAGTACGGCGACTTCCTGATTAATTTTTACGCGACCGTCTGCGATTAAGTTGTCGGCTTCGCGACGTGAAACGCCAGTTTGTTCGGCTAAAAATTTATTTAATCTATACATTACCTAAAAATGGGTTAGGGTTATTAATTGGTGGTTGCGCTGGCGCGACAGGTTGTGTAGGCATGACGGGTTGTGTTTGTGAAATAGGCTGTGCTGGCGAAACGGATGGTGCTGACACTACGGGTTGTGCTTGCGCTACTGGCTGTACTTGCGCAGCTGGCATTGCTGGTTGTGCTTGTGTGACTGGCTGCACTAGTGATTGAGCTGGTGTGGCCATAAATTGTGTCATCATATTGTCTGTAGTTGGAGCGGTTGCTGCAGTAGCCAGTGCACCATTTGCGTCATTTAAGACTTCGTGCACGGCATTTACTACATCTTCAATTCCTACCTGCGATTTTACGAGGAATCGATCTGCCCCCAATGATTCACCACGTGCTTTTTGATCATCGGCCGAAAGCGCAGTCATCATGATCACCTTAATATTCGCGGTCTCAGGAGTCGAACGCAGAATATCGAGCATGTCAAAGCCCGAAATCTTTGGCATCATCACGTCGGAAATAATCAAGTCTGGGCGCTCTTTTACCGCTAGAGCAAGAGCTGCTTCGCCATCACCTGCAGAAGCAATTTCGTAACCTTCCGCTGTTAATCTAATTCCGTAAATCTCGCGTAAGCTTTGGTCGTCTTCAACTAATAAAATTTTTGTCATCTTCTCTCCTTACTTATTTAAGATGTTTGGGTTAGTTGGCGTAATTGGTGGGGTAGGCATAGCTGGGTTAATCGGTGCAGCTGGAGTCGGGGTAAGATTGGCTGGTGTAATCGGAGTCGAGACTGGATTGACTGTTGCAGCTTGGGTCGGGGCGGGATTAATTGGAGCGGTCGGTATGCTTTGTGTATTTGGTGTAGTTGACGAAGCTGGTGTGTTTTGAGCTGGGGTAGCACTGTTCTGTAGAAATGGATTGGATTGCATAGCTGGCGCTGGCGCCTGAATTGATGTAGCTGACACTGTTTGTGCTTGCATAGGCGCTTCAGTTTGAACCAGCGTATTCATTGCTGTCGATACTGGCGCTGCTGCTGGAATCGGCGTGGTCGTCTCAGTTGAAAACTGCATTGGCGCCGGAGCTTGGTTTTCACTAGGCTCGGAGACACTAGGTGTAGAGATATTAGGAGTAGAAGTAGCAGAATTTTGTGGCGTCATTGCCTGAGTATTGGCTTCGATTTGTTTACGGCGCAAATATTCTTCGTAGGTGAGGCGAGGGAAGGCTACATAGAAAGTCGAGCCTTCACCGAAGGTGCTTTCCACCCAAGTCGAACCGCTCATCGCTTCCACGCGTTCCTTCACAATATAAAGGCCAAGGCCAGTGCCACCAATCGTACGGGTTTCTGAATTGTCCGCACGATAGAATTTTTGAAAGACATGCTTGCTATCCTCTGGTGAAATACCAATACCGGTATCTGTCACATTAATCAAGACACGGTCACCATCGCCACGCACATTCACCCAAATGCCACCCCCATTATTGGTGTATTTAATCGCGTTTTCAATCAAATTATTAATAATCTCACGCAGAAAATCCACATCGACCGCCGCAAAAACCTCTTGATTAATCACACGTCCGCCGTTCATGTTGGCAGAAGAGGAAGAGCCAAAAGTAAAATGAATATTCTTTTCGCTCATTTTTGGGATTTGACCTTCGGCAATCGAACGCACTGTCGAGGTTACCTCAATAGGCAGGAGGTGCGCTTTGATTCTCTTATCATCAAGTTTTGTCACATCGAGCAAATCACGGAATAATTTACCGAGGTGTTGAGAAGATTTATGCGCTTCTTCCAGATATTTTTTCGCACGTTCGTCAATCGTGGCGGTTTTTGGATTTAACGCTAGGCCTAAATATCCTTCAATCGAGGCTACTGGTGTGCGCATCTCGTGGGAAGCCGTCGAAATAAATTCGGTCTGCTCACTCTCAGCCTCAAGTTCGGAAGTAATGTCATAAAAAGTCACGATACGTTCATTTTTTGGTGAATGCGCCGTAATAACTTTGAATGCCACGGGCTTTTTTTGGCCTTGCAAATTAACCAAGAAATATTCGCGCGTAGTATAGTTTTGGCCATTATTTACCGCATAGAAAACCAGGTTATTTTGTGCTGGAATCGCTACGCCTTGGCCGTTTTCAAGTTTCAAAATATCTTCTAATTTAGCCCCCAAGAAGTTTTGCGCCATTTGCCCGCCCAGTAGACTCACCGCAGCTGGATTGATGTATTCAATTACTCCAGTCGGCAACACAATAATTACGCCACTATCAATCGTGTTTAGTACTAGATTGGATAAAATTTCCGCACTCTCCGCACCGGCCACGGCACCACCAGCACTATTTATGCCTGTCTGTGCGCTCGGTCCTTTTTTAATAAAATCAAAGATACTCATTAAGTTTATTTTAGCATAAACTTATTGGTTCAGTGCAAATATATGTTAAAATCGATGTATGAATAAGGACACTTTTTACATCGAGCCCGAGGATGATATTACTGATATTATCAACCATATCAAAGCTTCCAAACAGAAAATTATTGCACTTGTTCCACCGAAAAAGTTGAACGTTTTGCGCAGTTCCATTAATCTTAAGCTAATTGCTCGTACAGCAAAAACACTCGACAAGGCTATCGTCATCGTCACTACTGACCCGACCCTTATGAAAATGGCGGCGCTTTCTAGCCTGCCATTTGCGAAGAATTTAAACTCGCGCCCGACTTTACCTTCGGAATTTAATGAAGCTGATCTCGAATATCCAGCTAAGTCTAAGAAAGCAAGTCCGAGTGATGAAATCGAAATTAACGAAAAGGCCGCTCCGTCCAGTAGTGTTTCTCGTGTCCGCACTACGAATGAAGACGCCTCTAATCGTGCGAATACCACCTCGAATCTTACGAAAAATTCGACTATGAATCTGGATTCTGAAGAAGTCGCGAAGAATTCTGAAGATGAAGAAGACTCTAGTGATCAGCCTAAAAAGATTCTCACTCTCGACTCCTTGAAAAACCGTATCATTATCGGTGTAGTGGCCGCGATTCTTTTGATCGGAAGCTTCATCTGGGCCTTTATTTTGGCACCTGCCGCCAAGATTTCCGTCAAAATTAAGACCATCGCTGAGAATTTCTCCGAAAATGTTTCTTTTGTCACTGATACCAAGCAAGCCGTCTCGAAAGATGGTAAATTCTTCCTCGAAACTGCTAGTCTCGAGAAGAACTCTGAAGTTGAATTTGAGGCTACAGGCGAGAAAAATGTCGGAGATAAGGCTACGGGTGAATTACGCCTCATCGCTACTTTCGATATGTCGACCACTACTGCTACCGCTTCTAGACCAGATGTCGCGACTGTGCCGCAGGGTTCCGCTTTTGCTTACCGCAATCTCAATTTCTTAACTAATCAAGAGGTAAAAATTTCTTGGGATGGTTCGATCTCGAATTGTGACGCCGGTCGCCACAGTGGTAAATGTCAGGTGGCTAAAACCGTGAAAGCTACCGCAATCGAGGGTGGCGCGAAGTATAATATTGAAGCTGTAAGCTCCGGCTGGCAATCTTCTGTGGCTGGAGTTGAGGGCTATGCTAATTCCGCATTTAAAGGTGGTACCGATAAGATTCAAAAAATTGTCACCGCTTCTGATATTACCAAGGCTAAGGGAAAATTGACCGAAGCTGATGGTATAAAAGAGGAATTATTCGAAAAAGTGCCTTCTGACGATATTAAAATTGAAGATAGCTACAAGAAGGTGGCTGCTGACCCGACATCGAGTCCTGTTGTCGATCAACCGACAGAGAATGGTAAGGCCAAGCTCACCGTTAAGACTACCTACAGCATGAATTACGTAGATAAAACTGCAGTTGAAGAATATGTGAAGGCGGTAGTCTCTACCCGTCTAGGTAACGACCAAAAAATCTACGAAACTGGCAATGTTTTCATTGAAAAATTCCAAAATAATAATAATGCTGCAACTGCCAAAATTAAAGCTACTCTGAAGACTGGTCCAGAAGTCACCGAGCAACTCGTTCTCGAAAAGTCTCTTGGCAAAAAAGTCGGTGAAGTCACTACCTTGATTAAGTCAATTAACGGCGTTTCTGATGTTGAGGTAAATACTTCCTTCCCATGGGTTCGCCAAATTCCAAGCGACGCAAATAAAGTATCAATTAAAATCACGGTAGAGAACTAATGCGCATTATCGGTTTAGATGTGGGCACTAAGCGTATCGGCGTAGCGAAAGCGGACACTTCTGTTCGCATTGCAATTCCGAATGGTTATGTTTTAGTTAATGGTCAAGAAATTCCGGAAATTCTCCGTATTGCTAGGCTGAATGATACGAATTTCTTTGTCGTGGGTCTACCACGCAGTAACGACGGTAATGAAACTGCCCAGTCTGCCTATGCCCGCAAATTTGCCGATACTCTTGCCGCTTCGATGCCAGGTGCGCGTATCTACTTTCAAGATGAATCACTCACTTCTGTAGTGGCCGAGGAGCGTCTGAAGAAGCGCAAAAAGAATTTTGAAAAAGGCGAAATCGATGCCGAAGCTGCCAGTATTATTTTGCAAGATTTTATCGAACATTATGCTGCTAAGCTTGCTCAAAATGCCGCCAGTAAAATTCCTAACCAGCTAGTCAATCCGATCGCCGAGATGAATCCGTCCTTTAGTACTGCTTCCACGCTCGGTTCACCAGAAGATCAATCTATTATTAATGAGCCCACCAAATCGGAACCTGAATCTACGGAGTCTCCCAGGCCAGATAGAAGTTTAGAAAAACCTATGAAAAAAATTAAACGTATTTTACTTTCACTCTTTATTTTACTATTTCTCGCTGGGTTATTTGGTGGTGGGTATTATTGGTATTCCTTGCAACCGGTTTCTTCGGCTAATTGTCGTTTTGATTCCGCCAAGGCTGCCGCTGAATCTAATGAAAAAGAGGCGAATTCAGTCTGCGAATATCAAACCATCGAAGTTAGCGCTGGTGAATCCGTTAAGCAAATCGCAAACAATCTCAAGCAGTCCGGCTTGATTAGAAACCCCCTAGCTTTTGAGGTTTATGCTCGCATCAATAATCTCCATGCCAAACTAAAAACCGGTAAATACAGTTTTCGTAAAACTATGTCAGCTCGTGCCATCGCTAAACAATTAGTGAATGGCGTAGTCTCTTCTGATGTTTTTAATTTGACGATTCTCCCTGGCACCAATCTCCTCGGGGATAAAGGTAAATCTCAGACCGGAATCATTCATCAGTTCCGTACTCTGGGCTATTCCGAAGAAGAAATCAATCAAGCTCTCACTAAGCACTACGATAATCCTGTTTTGAAGGGTCTCTATGCCGACGAAACTAAACTTTCTGAACCAGATATTCCAGTAAAATTAGCGCTTGAAGGTTATCTCTACGGTGAAACTTATCAGTTTTATAATCACGAAAAGCTCGAGAATGTCATTACGACTATCTTAAATCAATTCAATGATGTGGTAGTCTCGAATCAACTTGAAGAAAAATTTAAGGCCAGAGGTTTATCTTTGCGTCGGGGAATTATTCTTGCTTCCATTATTCAAAAAGAAGCTCATACTGAAGATATGCCAGGTGTCTCCATGGTTTTTCAGAACCGTTTGAAGCGGGGAATTGCCCTGGGCTCCGATGTGACTGCGACTTATGCTGCCGATATTGTCGGTATCGATCGTGCCACTGCTACTAACGCGGACATCTTAGCAGTGGAAAGCCGTTACAATACCCGTAAGTCTACTGGTCTTCCCCCAGGCCCCATCGCCGTCCCTTCCAAGGCGGCGCTTCTCGCGGTAGCTGAACCCGATAGCTCGAAAGCCTCTATGCTTTATTTCTTGACAGGTGATGACGGTTTAATGTATTATAGTAGCACCGACGCTGAGCACAATCAGAAGATTCGCGACCACTGTCAGAAACTCTGTAAGGTGCAAATTTAGGGGCAGCGACCGGCTAATTATGACAAAGAAAAAACGATCACAATTTAGCTTAAATTACTTCCTCACCAAGATATTCCCGTACTTTGCTCTATCTGTTCTTATTTTTGGTGTGGCTTTTGTTGGTTCCAGAGATAAACAGCAATCCGACGATAGCTCCAGTCCTAACCTGGAATCCATTTCTAAAAAAGATTATGCGGTTTCTGCCGACCAACTTTCAGAATTCTATATGGTGTCTGAGCTCGCTGACACTATGAGTTTAGCTTCCTCTGATGTACTAAACGTAAACTATAACTCCTTCACCGTACTTCAGCAGTCCGGCCAGGCTTCTGTTGAAAAAATGGAAAAGCCGACTACTTTGAATCTTGCTGCCTGTTCTAAGGTCGGCGTAATCAAGCATGTGATGGCTGAAGGCGAAACTCTCGATACTTTGGCGGCCAAATACGCCTCCTGTGGTGTTGATATTAATATGATTCGTTGGTCGAACAAATTTAAGGCCTCCTATGTGCCAAAAGTGGGAGAATCGATTTATATTCCATCACGTGCTGGTATTGTCTATACCGTGAAGTCAGGTGAAACTGTCGCTTCTATTGCTGAAAAATATAAATCTTCCGCTGACGAAATTATTACCTCAAACAACCTTGAGCTAGATCAGACTCTTGTTGAAGGTCAGGCTATTTTACTACCGAACGGTGAATTGCCGGATAAGGAGCGTCCTGATTATGTGGCACCAGTCGTACGTTCCACTTCTTCTTATTCTGGCAGCTCGTCCTACTCAGTTTCTTCTTATCGTACCTACTCTACTTCCAGAAACCCGATGCCATGGGGTTGGTGTACTTGGTATACTTGGGAACGTCGTGCCGCCATGGGCTCTAGTCATATTCTGCCGGGTGGTCTCGGTAACGCCAATACTTGGGGCTATGCACTTTCTGGTCTCTTCCCAACCAGTCGCGGTACCAACCCGCAAGCTGGTGATATCTTCCAGACCAACAGTGGTTATTACGGTCACGTGGGAATCGTGGACTCGGTAAATGCCGATGGTACGATTACGATTTCTGATATGAATGGTCGTGCTGGTTGGGGTGTGGTCGGTTCTTACACGATTGGCCCAAGCGAATATGCCAAATATCTCTTCATCCACGGACGCTAAAATATTTCCTTCTGTCAATTAGAAGGAAATATTACCGTTCTTAAATCAAGCTGTAATTCCATATCACTTATGTTAATATCAAGATATGGAGAGAAAACTGCGAAAACTGCCAAACATTTTTTATTTTTTCATAGAGAGACGAGCTGTTTTGCTCGGATTTGTGTGTCTTTTATTAGCGATTATTTCTAATAGTGTTTTATTTACCCATTCTACTTTTGCAGTCGACCCAACTTTAACTGCCTCTCTCGACAAGGAAAACCTTGATTTTGATTTTTCTGGATCAGATTTGATTAATGAAGTTTCCCTCAGTAAACTATCCAAACTTTCTGTGAAAACCAATGCCCGAGCTGGCTATACCGTCACTCTAAGCGCTTCATCCGATGAGACGGATTTGAAGAACACGAATACTGCACTTTTGACTAAAATTTCTTCTATCGCCCCTACCGATACTAATTTATCCGCCAATACTTGGGGCTACCAGACGGACACGGGAACAAACTACAATGCTATACCAAAATTGTCTGAACCAAAAACTATTGCTCAGACTAACCAAAAATCTGAAAACCAAGACGTGCACCTTATACGTGCTGCAGTTAAAGTGGGTGAAAACTTAATGCCAGGGACTTATAAAAATAGCTTGGTTTATTCTGTGATTGCAAATCCTTATGAATTAGCCGCGCATTTGGTTAATGGTCTAGATTTTAATACTATGGTAAAATCCGTATCTTCAGGTGGTACGAACATTAAGCAATTTGCTCGAAGTGCCACTCCTCCAGCGGCTGGCGTAGATGTCCGCGAAGTTAGTAATCCTGACAAAAGTGACTGTGATATAAAAATCTGGTATCAAGCAGACACTTTTACCATGTATTATTATACCGAAGCTGACAAAATCTATTTTCACGAAGATAGTTCACGTGCTTTTAAAAATCTCAGTGGACTTCAAGTCCTAAATTTAAATGATTTTGACGCCAGTTACACTAAAAATATGACTGAAATGTTTTCTGGCTTAGAAAAAGTCTATAATATTGATACTTCTGGTCTCAATGCAAAAAGCGTGACGAATATGGCTGGGATATTTGGCTATAATGCACGTACTTCTCATATCTCATTTAATGGTTTTAATACTGAAAATGTTACTGATATGTCACGTATGTTTGAAGGTTGTACTGATTTAACCAGTGTTGATTTCTCAAACATCAATACCAAAAATGTCACGACTATGCGCTATATGTTTAGGCGTGCAACTAAACTTAGTGCTCTTGTTTTAGAAAAATTTGACACCTCGAACGTGGTAGATATGTACGGAATGTTTAGTAATATGACCGCACTCCATCACATAGTAGGACTGAATAAATTCAATACGGAAAAAGTTGAAAACATGGACGGTATGTTTTGGAACTGTGTGTCATTAGGAACCTTAGATTTGTCTAGTTTTAGGACTCCGAAACTCAAGATTATGAGATCAATGTTCTATGGTATGAGTGGTCTTATGAACATCAATCTTTCTACGTTTGATACTAGTAATGTAACGAATATGTCCTCCCTCTTTGAAGGTGCCTCTCGTTTAACTGAATTAGACTTAAGTAGTTTCCGTACTGAAAATGTGGAAACTATGGAGAGAATGTTCGCACTAATGCCGGCTATTCAAGTAATTCGCATCACTAACTTTAAGACCCCAAAACTCACTAATGTTACTGAACTATTTTCGAAATTTGACCCAGGGGTATCAAGCGGATCGACGGCTGGAGATCTACTTGAAAGAATCTATTGTAATGAGGATTTTGATGTTTCTAAAATCACCTCGCAGGGAGGGGCAAGGATTTTTGCTGGACGCCGCAGAATCAGAGATTCTGTTGGACCACAGAATCTAACATTTAAAGACAAAACCTGGCTGCGTATTGGAGAGAGAAGCTCTCGAAGAGGAGCCTTTACGAAGCCATAAATGCTACTTCACTAGAAAACCTTAGGAAAGAATGTCGCACGTCTTTTATCGGACCGCTCAAGGGGTGAGAATG
>CALHKE010000002.1 GCA_938033695.1 uncultured Candidatus Saccharibacteria bacterium
CATCTTGGTTGAAAGTGCATTCACAACAGAAGAACCCACCCCGTGGAGACCAGATGAAACCTTATAGCCACCGCCACCGAACTTACCACCGGCGTGTAGCACCGTCAAAACTGTTTCAAGCGTTGATTTATGGGTCTTTGGGTGAAGATCTACCGGAATACCACGTCCGTTATCTTCCACCTTTACACCCCCGTCAGCCAGCAATGTAATTTCGACTTTATTTGCATATCCCGCAATCGCTTCATCGATCGAGTTGTCCGCAATTTCTTTAATTAAATGGTGCAGACCATCGTAACCGGTCGAACCGATATACATACCTGGACGCACACGAACAGGTTCAAGCCCCTCTAGAACTTGAATTTCTGAGCTGTCGTATTCTTCAACTTTTTGTTTTCCAGCCATCAAGAAAATACCTCTTTTAAGTTAACTTGATACCTCTCTGGCTCACCACCCACGACCTTCCAAATAATTCTTTTCGAATCCTTTTTCAGTCGTTTTAACCTCACTTGATATCTACTTTAGTGTAACCATTTTTAATTTAGCTGTCAAGGTAAAATGGCGATATTTCGCGTTCTAAGCCGTTTTAAGGCCCTTGTTTTAAATTTTTGGGTACTTATAGCCTTTTTGTTGTTTAGCGAATTTTAATCACCGTACCGTCTTTTAGACGTCCATCTTCCTGACCAGCCTCAGATACGACTTCCATCGGTACATTTACCACTTCTGGTTCCTTAGCAGAAGAATTCTTTTCTGCCATCAAATTATCTAGCTCTGCATTAATATCATCCAAGGTGAATTCCGTACGACCTTCCTTACTAGCCCCTGCGTCAGACCCCTCAGATTCACCCCTTCCAGCCACCGCTTCAGCCATATCACTAGCCGCCCTCTCGGCCTTTTTCTCACTCCCCTCCTCGGTTTTCATTTTCTCCAAAAATTCCGCCATCTCTGGACTTCCTGCCTTTGCCTCACTGGCCGGCACTTTCTTCACCCCTAATGGAATACCCTTTTCGTCTCGATCAAAATTATCTAGACCAAGCGCCGCATCCATCGCCCCATCCCAAGGCTCATTGCTAGCAAAATTCCCATTTTCAATATTTGCTCGCCCTTCATCGCCATCACTAACCCTCAAGCGATCCTCAATTTCCTTTTCCACCTCTTCCCCTGGACGGCCGTATTTCTTTGCTGAATAATCTTTTAGAGCGGCAAAAATATTTCGATCCTCCTTACCTCTTGGCGGCAACAATCTCATCGTAAATGGCGCCGACGGCATACCGTGCATCAGAACCGTCGCAATTGCGTGATAATTTGGCTGTTTATGTAAATCTTCCGCCTTAAAAGTCGGGGTAAAGACTTTTTCCATCATTTCCGCATCTGTTACACCCAGACGACCCGCAATAATCGTACCCACATTACCCAGCACACCTTCACGGATCTTATCTGTTAGCTGCGTCATAAACTGGTTCGCCACAATCAAATTCAAACGGAATTTACGAGCTTCCGACAAGATCGACTCAAAGGAATCTGTCGAGAAGTTCTGGAACTCATCCACGAACAGACAGAAATCCTTACGTTCATGCTCTGGCGTATCCACCCTTGACATCGCCGCCGTCTGAAATTTCATCACGAAAATCATACCCAGAAGCTTCGAGTTTAACTCCCCGAGCTTACCCTTGGAAAGGTTCACCAAAAGAATTTTCTGTTGATCCATAATTTCACGGATATTAAAGCCCGATTTAGTCTGACCTAGCACCCGTTTCATCATCGTATTTTGCTTAAATGGGCTCCATTTTGAAGCAAACCATGTCACCACCTCACCTGCATCGTTTGATTTCTGAGAAGCTGGAAATTCTTTCGTCCAATAATCAAAGAGGTCGCGATCCGTCACATATTTCAGCTTATCTGCTACTAAATCCGGATTAATAAATGGACTCGGAATATCGAGAAATGTCGCACCCCTCGGGTCACTCATCAAAAGCAGCGCCGCATTCCTAAACATTTGCTCACCGCGTGGACCAAAAATACCGGTATGTCCAGGGTCATACAGCGAATACAGCATATTAATTCCCTCTTGCACGATAAAATCTTTCTGTTCCGTAGTGGCAAATTCCAACATGTTCATACCAATTGGGAAATCTGTATCTGATGGATCAAAGTAAATCACATCGTCAATACGATTTTCTGGCACCATCGAGAGCAATTCCTCCGTCACATCACCGTGCGGATCAATAAAACAGAAGCCTTTCCCGGCCAACATATCTTGATAAGCCAAATTCTTCAAAAGTACCGACTTACCCATACCAGAGGAACCGATAATATACGTGTGGCGCCTACGGTCATCTTCACTTAACCTAATCATCTTCGTGTTGCCACGATATTCATTGACCCCGAGCTCCAACCCCTCTTCAACTAGTACAGTTGGCGCATCTACCTGTTTAGTCATCTGTCTTTCTACCCCCGAAGATGGAATTGCCGCCTCAGATGGCAAGTGAAAAATCGAGGCCAATTCCTGCGTATTTAAAATCATCCCCTTTTTCTTGGTTGGGAAAAAGCGAAAAATATAATTCGTCACCAAAGTGTCCATTTTTTTCGCCATATCGTATTTGAAACCGTTCATGGTTGGCGAATCCAATTGCGAAAACGCTGCCACTACGCCACCAACTAAGGCCTCACTACGTTCATGGCTACTCGAATGCGCCACCACACGAATTAAACATTCAAAAACCGGGTACTTAGTTTTATTTTCGATCATTTGCGCTTCGTCAAGCTTCGCCTGCGACACTTCCTTAGTCGTTTCTTTGCCTTTATCATATTCATGTAGCTCCGGCACTTCGAATGGCGCGCGAATCACGTCCATGATTAAATTTAGTACTCGGCCTTGTCCGAAGAATCCGCTACCGGATTTAACTTTTTTACCCTCACGTAAATTTTTTACAATTTCTTCAACTTTTTTTCGCCAACTATCCCCCACTGGGCGGAATATCAGCTGCAACCCCAACCCTTCACCTTTTTTCGCCTTTGCGAAAGCATTCAAAATCGCTAATTGCGCATCCCATTTCGATTCTGAAAATACCTGGATTGGATAATATTCTTCCTTCTTGAAAATCAGTTCGCCACCTGCCACATTACGACTATCTTCATCTTCTTTCGCTTCGTCACCCAGTCCCGCATTCGAGAAAATATTTTCCACCTCGGCCTCTTCGAGACGTGCCGTTGGGTAAGAAGATTGAATTGCCTGCTTCACGATTTCCGTCGTCACAGCCGGCACTACTGCATAATATTTCACCAAGCCGTCGACCACCACCATTTCGAATGAGAAGTATTTTTGGCCGTATAATTTGGTATTAAAACTCTCTTTTTTCAGCGTCGAAGCGATGATTGAATACATAATTGTCGACTGCGAAATCGCCTCTTCATTGACATCACGCTCGTCGCGTCCACCACCCTGAATATCGTCAGTTGCTGGTGGTAAATGAATCAAAATTGGAATTAATTTTAGTGAACGCTCATATTCTTTCGCTTTACGTTTTTTTGCTAAAATTTTCACCCCCACAAAGAGAGCTGCCACTAAAACTAGAATAAAAATTTGTACACCAATTATGATGTTGTTAGAGAAAATTTTCGAAAAATCCGCCCCCTGCTTTGGTACAAAAATTGAACTACTTTTTTGTTCATCCTGCAGATTTTTCATGGTGGCATTTGCCGCACCAGAATCCGCCGGCGTCCCCGCCGCATTCTTTCGCATAATGATATTTTCCACCGGATTTTCGCTCATTTTTGTCTCTTCTTTTATCTTATTTTTTGGGTTCTAATACTTTTTATCCCTATTTTAACTAAATTCGCCTTAGTTTTAACTAAATTTCCCTTAATTCTCTCGTCCAAGCATTTTAATTCTCTTGCCCAAGATCTTAACTATCTTGTCCCATAATTTTAATTCTCTTGCCCGGGGGTTCTCCCGTAACGATCCTTTAAAAGTTTCTTGCTCAACATCTTTTCTTGCCGATACTGCATTGTTGGACTTTTAATTTTCTTGATTTTTTCAACCTCTTTCAAGATTTCTTCCTCAAGCCCGTCGCGATCTCGCGCCTTCGGTAGATCCGTTCCAATTAATTTTCCATCCTCAAAAGTGAGCGTCCCCACCGTTACAATCTTGCCCAAATCACTTTTTGGCACCCCCTCATCACTGAATTCCTCCCCCTGTTCGACCTCCGCTCGCTCTGTCTCCAGATTTTTTTCTTGTTCAATCTGTGAATTTACATTTTCAAAGCCTTGTATTTGCTCTGAACGAAATTGCATTGGGTTTATCTGTTCAAACTGCCCCTGCCCTGGCACACTATTCATCTGCACCCACTCTGGCACACCACCCGTCTGCATTCCCTCTGAGACGCCTCCTATCCGCATCTCCTCTGGAACACTGTTCATTTGCGCCTGCCCCGGCACACTATTCATCTGCGTCTGATTTAGTACGCCATTTATCTGCACCTGATCTGGCACACCGTTCATCTGCGCCTGCATCGCCATCTGGCCCATCGCCATCTGTCCTCTGTCAAAACCGTTCGCCCCAGGCATTCCCTGAGCTTCAAACATTTGGTTCAGTCTCGCCACAGCTTCATCTTGCGTCAACCCAGTTGGAACCTGTTCCGCCCCAAAATCACCCGAAGTCATCTGCCCCATCCCATCCGGTACCTGCTCCACCGAAGAAGAATTTAAGCCAGAAAAATCCTGTCGTTCTCGATCATTTACTCCAGAAACCTGCCCAATATTTTTCTGATCCATGCCCCTATTTTAGCATAAACACTATGAAAAAAATACTATTTCACCATCTTAGTGAACACAAAAAATAACAAACCAACAAAAATTGCCGGTAAGAAAATCAAAACCAGCAAATTCGTCACACTTGAAGCCACCAAAATCAACAACATAATCGGGTACATCGCAATAATTCCCGCCTTAAAATAGTCTGTCTGCGTGGTTCTGTTTTTTAGAAAAACTACCTTCAAAAACAGGTTCATCACCCAGGTAATAATTCCAAAAACCAGAACATAAAGCAAAACAAAAGCCAGCATAATCCCTAGCGGGCCGACCATCATTGGCGTAGTAGTGAAGAGCATAACCACTAAAATAACCAAAGAAATTAAGCTTGAAATTCCGATCAAAAGATTAACCATAAGACTATTATAAAGCAATTTCCTATTCCCTCCCAGAAATATTTTCTAATGCTTCGATTTTCCATAAATTTATCTAATGTACGATGGAAAATACCATAGTCAAGCGGGTGGTTATCTGGCAAAAACCATAACTATAAGCCACAACCATCACCGCTTGAAATTGACCGCTCCACTTTTAGTGGGGCAAAAGATCAGCCTCAGCTGATACGCCAGAAAATCTGGCTAACGTAGTCTTAGTCGCTACATTGGTCTTTCTCCTAATTGTTAATGTGTTGTTTATTTGTATTTTTGTCTTTCGACATTCTTATGGTATCATGGGTGTCTAATTTATGCAAGCCTTTTTCATTAAATATTTAAGTAATAAATACAATATAATAGCATAATAAACTGTTAAATATCTAAAATATCAAACATCTATAATTGTATAAATTACTACAAAATAGCCAAAAAACATCCATGTTGTAATTAAAAACTTAACAAAATACAACAATATTCATAGAAAATTACCTAAAATCTCATTCTAAATACTATAGAAAATCACCATAACTTTAGTCATACTAAAATTTAAATAATTCCCCCTTTTTTATATTGCTGAACCAAAAAACCTTTACTATTCCCTTTTCTTTTTTCTGATCAAAAATGCTTCCATGTACCAACCGACAAAAACTCACGAAAAAAATAGTATCTAAAAAATCGTCTAATAATAAAAATCCTAATTGTTATAAAAATCGTTTATATTTAAGAAACAAATATTTTTAGAAGCTACTAAAACTTCATAAAAATCTAAAAATATTTTTTGGCATAAATTCTAAGCTACATTCTATTTTTATATTAAACCCAAAAACGATTTTTAGTTACAAAAAAAGACACGCCGCAATGTGTCATAAAAATCCAATAATAAAACCATCAAAATATTCAAAATAAAAAAAGAAATCGGTCAAACTGCGAGGAATACCGATTTCTTTTGTAGAGTGTGGAGTTTTTTGGCTATATTGTTTGTTTTTGGCTTGTGAACAATTTTGTTATTCAAAAGCTACCTCTATAATACCGCTTCAAAACGCTAATGTCAACATATTTTTGAATAATTTTTTTACAATTTTGCCTTATTTTCTAGTTTTCCACATCTACCCCTGTTAACTCTGTATACTATTTTTGAACAATTTTAGTTTTGCCTGAACACATATTTTATTATTTTGAGCTATTTTAAGTCATCCACCCCTGTTGGACTTAATTTTACATTTTTTAATTTCAATCAAAATCCTTTCTCAAGCATTTATTTATTTAAAAACATAAAAAATAGCCTCGAAAAAGGCCATTCAAAATCGATTGGTGGAGCTGCCGGATACTGCCTCCGGGTCCGAAAAATCTTCATAATATCATTCTACATGCATAGTTATTTATTTCATCTTGGTTTATATCTATAGCGACAAATAACAAAACTATAGATTACCATGACTGACTTTCGATTCCAGCCTCGTCGCCGTCCGAAATCTATTCTCGTAAATCTAATAATCTAACTACTACGAGAACTTGGAGTTAGACCAGCCTATATTAAATTAGGCGAAAGCAGGTGCATAAAGCACGTGCTTGGAAGTATTTTCTTCACTTTTTCAATACTTACGGTATCAATCGTCATGCCTGATATCTGTTAATAATCCGTCTAAGCTTTGTCAGCCCCAACTAGTTTAATTATATCATAAAAAGATCGATCATACCCTATTCTCCCCCAATCTTGCCCTAATTAGCCTACCCCACGTTCATTCTGCAAAAAATCCTAAGCATAAGCAAGTTATTAAAAGCATAAGCAAGTTATGATTTAACTTATTTATTTATCTCCTACCTCTTAAATCCCTACTCAAAATTTGTTTTAAGAATCACCAAAATTCTCATTTTCTTGGCATTTTTAACAAAACGATTCATTATAAAAATATGAATGTTAAAGTTTTTACCGCCATCCCTACCGGCTACTCTGGGCAACTTATTGAAGTTGAGGGCACCACCAACAAAGGTCTCCCGAGTTTTAATCTCGTTGGTATGGGCGATAAAACCATTCTTGAATCTAGAGAACGCGTTCGCAGTGCCATCATGAATTCAGATTTCTCTTTTCCGAAACACAAGATCACTATCAATCTCGCCCCCGCTGACCTCATTAAGAGTGGCTCTTCTCTAGATTTACCTATCGCCATCAATATTCTAATTCTCGCCAAACAACTTCGTGAAGATGATATTAAAGGCCTCTTTTTTACCGGCGAATTATCTCTCGATGGTAGTCTTAAGCCAGTCAAAGGCATTCTCAATATTATTGAAACTGCCAAAAATCACGGCTTTAAACAAATCTTTCTTCCCGCCGCCTCAGCCGCTAATTCCACCCTTATTCAAGGAATTAAAATTTACCCCGTGCGCACCCTTAAGCAGCTTTTTCTTCATCTTAAACATCAATCACCCATTTCGCCACTTAGTGACTCGGCCCAAACTCTTCCCATAACAACCGCCACTACACCCGCTAGGACACCCGATTCTACTCTAACTCCTCTTTCCAATCCCGACTCCTCTTTCTGCACTCTTGACCAAATTCAAGGTCTCGATTTTGCCAAGCGCGCCCTCATTCTTGCTATTGCCGGACATCATAATCTACTTCTTTCTGGGCCACCAGGTAGTGGTAAAACTTTACTCGCGAGTGCAGCCAAAGATCTTCTTCCGCCACCTAGCCCCGCCGAACTTATCTCAATTTACAAAATTCACGGTCTCACCACCGAACTTGATCAAATTCCTCAAAAACGCCCCTTTCGTCAGCCTCACCATAGTAGCTCTGCCTGCTCTATTATTGGTGGAGGAAATCCCATAACTCCAGGTGAAGTCTCGCTCGCTCATCTCGGCATTCTTTTTCTCGATGAATTACCCGAATTTCCCCGCTCTGTGCTTGAGGCTATGCGTCAGCCTCTCGAAGACCACCAAATTTCGATTTCCCGCGCCAAAGAGCGCGCCACATTCCCTGCCAATTTTACGCTCTTCGCGACCATGAACCCCTGCCCCTGCGGTTACTACGGATCACATATTAAACCCTGTACCTGTACTCCCACTCAAATCCACAATTACACCAAACATCTCAGTGGACCAATTTTTGATCGCATCGACATTAAACTTCATCTTCCCTATCTCGATCAAAATCTTCTCATCGATCACCTCTCCACCAAGTCACCTCCAGAGAATTCCACCAATAATCTCTACTTCTATCAAAATAAAATCCACCATATCACCCAGCTTCAAGCTGAGCGCTATCATTCAACGGAAAAATTCAACGGCACCCTCACTTCTGCTGAAATTTCTCAATATATCCATCTCACTCCTATCTTAAAAGCCGAATTAAAAGGCGCCGCTGAAACCATGAAATTTTCTTCTCGCGCCATCATTAAAATTATCAAACTTAGCCGTACGATTGCCGATTTTGATGAATCGCCAGAAATCAGACTCGAGCACCTCAAAGAAGCTATCTGCTTTACTACCTTTTCACCCTGATTTACCCCTTGAAAATCCCTAAAAATTTTGTTATAATTCACCCTAAGGTTAAAAAGAAAGGAATCAACATTAGTACTAAAACTTCACGCACCAAAATCAATGGAGAAATCCGCTATGAACAGGTACGCGTTATTGGCACTAATGGAGAGCAGCTTGGCATCATGTCAAGCAAAGAAGCTCAGGTTCTGGCCCGGGAGCAAGGTGTCGACCTCGTCGAAATCGCAGGTAATGCCACCCCTCCGGTCGTTAAAATCATCGATTGGGGTAAATATCAATACCAAAAGATGAAGGAAGAGGCTAAAAATCGTAAAAAAGCTCGTGAAAAACAATCCGAGCTCAAACAGATGAAGATTGGTCTCAAAATCAGCGACAATGACCTCAACATTAAAATCCGCAAAATTAAGAGTTTTCTCGAAGATGGCGATCACTGCCGTATTATCATTACCTTCAAGGGTCGTGAAATGGCACACAAAGAAATTGGTTCTCAACTTCTTGATCGTATTCTCGAACAAATGGCCGACTGTGCCATTGTCGAAGGAAAACCACAATTTGCTGGACGCAATTTATCAGTCGGAGTACGAAAAAAGTAATTTCCTACTTTCAAGGTTCCCTGATCGCACATTGAATACTAAATTAACTAAAAGGAAAGCCTATGCCAAAGCTTAAAACTCACAAAGGTACCGCTAAGCGTATTAAAATTTCCGGCACCGGTAAATTAATCCGCGAACGCGCCTATGGCAACCACATTCTTGCCAAAAAATCTAAAGCCCGCAAACGTAACATGAAGACTGCTGGTGCAGTCGAGGGTAAGATTGCTAAAAACATTAAAAGCGCATTAGGAGTTTAATCATGAGAATCAAAAGAGGTGTTGCCGCACGCGCAAAACATAAGAAAATTCTAGCTGCCGCTAAGGGTATGCAACATTACCGCACCCGCAGCTTCCGTCTAGCTAAACAAGGTGTTATTAAGGCCCTTCGCTACGCTTACCGCGACCGCCGTAATCGTAAACGCGATCTTCGTGCTCTCTGGATCACCCGTATCAATAACGCCGCTCACCAATATGACTTGAACTATTCTCAACTCATTAATGGTATGAAAAAGCAAAATATCGCTGTTGATCGCAAGATCTTGGCCGAATTAGCTGTCAACCAACCAGCTGCCTTCCAGGCAATTGTCGAACAAGTTAAAAAGGAGATTAAATAATGGCTATTTGCGAAATTTCCGGTAAAGGAAAAATGTACGGTCATAATGTAAGCTTCTCCCAGCACAAGACCCGTAAAGTTTTCAAACCAAACATCCAAAAGAAAACCCTCCTTATCGGTGGTAAAAAACTTAAAATCAATGTCAGTACCGCAGCTCTTCGTACTTTGAAGAAAAAAGGTTTGATCAAATAATTTATTCAATCCAATACAACAAAATAGACCCGTAAGGGTCTATTTTTAAGCTATCAGTAAGCCGGGTTTTGTAACTAAAAGGTGCAAATACTTTCATCACAAGTAAAACCACAATAAAAGTTTCTTCCCTTTTTAGCCGATAATCATCTATCTAGATATTTTGTTGCCAAAATATTCAAGCGGTAAGCGTGCATCTTCGAACCAAAGTTTAGTAGCACTCCTTGCAGCCAGTAGGGTTTGCCATCAACCATGTCACCATGGATTGCCGTAAGCTCTTACCTTACACTTTTCACCCTTGCCCGAAGGCGGTATTGTCTCTGTGGTACTTTCCCTATTCTTCAATTTTTTAGGCCGAAGCCGTCTAAATTTTCGAACGGTCGCCATTAACGACTACTGCGTTCTATGCTGCCCGGACTTTCCTCTTGGCTAAGCCAAGCGATTATCTTTCAAGCTCTACATCTATCTTATCACAATTTTTGTGATATTTTTATTACTCAATATTTTTGTTACTCAATTTAGTGACAAATCCAGACTCACTTCTTTAAAGTCAAATATCCTGGCGTCCCTGGGCGATCAATCCTCATCCATTTCCAATTAGAAGAACTTAATTCGCTCTCTTCCATCTTTGAACCATTCCCCCCTACCAGATTCACACATCCTCTAAATACCCCCAACCAACTAAGATTCCTATTTGGCCCACCTGGTATTAAATCACTTGTCGCATATATAGTTTTTAGTTTAACATCTTCTGCAAACATTGTCCCAACTTGCTCCACCCTTGACATATCAAAATTCGATAAATCTAACTCTTCAAGTGAAGACATATCCTTAAACATGTCTGCCATGACACTAATCTTAGAGGTTTTAAATCCTGATAAATCTAATCTCTTTATACTAGAAGCCCCCATAAACATCTGATAAAAGCTCGTTACCTTTGAAGTGTCAAAACTACTTAAATCTAATTCCTTTAAATTACTCATACCACTAAACATTTGATTACAATATCGGGATAATTCAATTTTTTCTCCCTCTGTAAAATAATAGAGCGTCTTCAAGCTAGAGTCATACCACATTAAAATTTCATATTGCGAATCGCGTGATTCCAAATTTCTCACATTTAAAGTCCCCTCCGCTGGTGGGGTGGCACTTCTTTTAATGTAATTTATATTTTCTACACCACCAGCTAAATTTCTCATAGCTGTATAAAACGAAGGGTCACCTTCCTTGGCATTCCCAAACGGATTTGCCACGAAAGATACTACAATTTTATTCGAATAGACATCATCACTCAAATTTCGGCCGATTCGCATCCCCACATCCAATGTATAATTCCCCGTCGATTCATGTTCGCTCTCGATGAATTTCTCGCGCGCTGACTTTTTTGGAATCGGTGAGTACTTCGTACTATCGCGCAACTTATAGCCCCACATATTATTCTCAAAATCTGAAAATTCTCGCTGATCTGGCAACGGATTAATTTTCGTCGGATTTTGTGGCCTCGTCGGCACCAATGCCTGCTCTTCGCTCGCCGTACTGATCGTGGCGTAAAATCCATTTTTGACATGCCCATTATAAGTACCATTAATTTCAAATTTGAAAAAACCGTCATGATTATTCGTCATTTCATTCGCATCTACCTCAATGGTTTTCGAGGAATCAATCGATGCCGACAAAGAAGAGATATATAACGCTTCTGCTTTATTTTGGCATAAGCATAATCCCAAAAAACTTGCACACAAAATTCCTAGACCAAAGATCCGTTTATCTGCAAAAAATACCTTCACTAGTTCTCTCCCATTTCCCCCATTTTACCATAAACAAGATAGAATTTTAAATCTTTTCAATCGTGTATTCGTCTAAAACCACATTTAATTCCGCATCCGCCGCCTGATTTTGCTCTCGCCTCACATGCGTGAATGCCACTGCATCAAATCGCTGAATTAATTTCGAAATTTCCTCATACACCGGCAAAATATCACTATTTTTCACCGTATAAATTCCATTCATTTGATTTACCATCATCAAATTATCTGACACAAATTTCACAGTTTTAAATCCATATTCTAGTGCCTTTTCAATTCCCGCCTTCAAGCCATAATATTCCGCTAATCTCGAAGTAGCATAACCAATAAATTCCCCACCTCGCTCCACTTCTTTGCCATTTTCATCAATGATTACGTAACCAATCGCCGATGGCCCTGGATTTCCCCTCGAACCACCATCCGTAAAAATTGTCGCACCTAGCACTGCCGCTCTCGCGTCAATCCGATTCACTTTTCCGATTTTCTTGTGTCCAAATTCCACACTAATCACCGAAGCGGTATCATCTGCAAGGCGAAAATTCGAATTCACATCCGTCGAGAAGCTCACATATTTATAAGCTGAATATTTATCACTTAATTCAAGCTTTAAATCGCTATTTTCCGCCAAAGTTATATCATATATGATATATAAATTATAAATATTCGAACCATCACTTTGGTTCGTAAAAGTAATTACATCACGAATTTTAATTGTCTCAATCTTCTGATTCAAAGTCTCAAAAATTGTTCGCCCCATCGCCTCTTCTGGCTGCTCACCAAAATTAATCTTCCCCGCCGGCAAACTCCATATCACCGCATCCGAGTCATCATGCAATACTTTTTTCAGTAACAAAAAGCTATCATCCTTTTTAATAATTCCGACTACTCTAACTTTTTGCTTCATCCATTCCCACCAAAATTCTCATGGTTAATATGTCTATTATAGAACAAAAAATCCTAGTGGCATATATTTTCCGTAATATCTAACTACGGTGGGTAAAATCTTATGTAATAATTCCACAGAACCATTACCACGAAATCCCTTAACATGACTATACAGAAAATCATGTTGCCACTAGGATAATTTGATTATAGCAGTTTAAAAAACTTTCTGCAAATGTCAAAATCTCAAAATTACAGATTAAGCTGCCCCGACTAACAGATAAAATACGCTTAAAATCCCCACCATCACATTATAAGTTAAGGTCGATAATGCACTACCAAAGACCACCAAGAACAAATAAACGAACAAAATCCCCATTCGCATTTCGATAAAGTCCATCACATCCCTAAGTTTATCCGATAAGAAATAATATAGCACCCTAGACCCATCTAATGGTGGGATTGGAATTAAATTAAAAGCCATAAATCCTAGATTCATAATCACTGTTTGCCCAAAGATGAATCCCATCACCCCCCTATCATCTAAGAATCCCGTAAAGTGCCCGATTAAAAACGCCAAAAATGCAATCAAAAGGTTCATCAGTGGTCCAGCTAACGCCACAATCGCCATCGAGCCTTCCCCGTTCCTCAGGTTTCTTTTATCAACTGGCACCGGTTTAGCTGCACCCAGTACCACGCCGCCCGTAAGATAAAGTAAAACTGGCAAAATTACCGAAGTAAATAAGTCTAGGTGCACTAATGGGTTTAGTGATAATCTTCCCTCATCCTTTGCTGTCGTATCCCCTTGAAAATAAGCCGCATATCCATGTGCTACTTCATGTAGTACCGTAGAGATAATAATAATCGTAAAAACAATTATGAGATTATATGGATTCATATTCATACATATATTATATCACCCCAAAGCCTCAAACCTATTCAGTTAACCCTGAACACTATTTTTACTCAGAATTTATCATTGAACACATTTTTTATACAATACCCCACCACTTCACCACGTCTCATCAAAAAAACCCGCTATTCCGCGAGTTCCTTGAACACATTTTTTAATTTAGTACTACAACTTCTTGTGTAGCTGGTAAATCTTCCACGCGTTTAATCTTAAGTTTCTTTTCTGTGCGAGCACTTAATTTAAGTTCCGCCACCATACCATCCACGTTCCCTGTGGCCACGATTAATTTTGGTCCAATCTCCCTAATCGCACGTACTGAACTAGTACAGAGAATATCTGATACGCCAATATCGTCTAACCCCTCTTCGATGTCGCCCAAAATACCAATGCGTACCCCAGACACACTTACATCATAGATAGTTTTTGTATTATTCATTACTGGTACACCTAAGATGGATACTTCCCCAATTTCATATTCACCAGGTCCACTAATTACTCCCACACCAAGGTCAGCCGCAATAGTACCTTCTACGAAATTAATCGTAATCTGTTTTGTACTAGTCTTAATCGTGATAGTTTCTGGACTTTTACTTTCTAATTCAAACATTTTCCTCCTTTATTTGTTCGGCCACCCTGCTATTTTACTAATTCAACATTCCTTCTGGATCGTATTGGACAATGTGCTGCATTTCCATAATTTCTTTTAAGAATCGATCTTTTACACTCAAACGATATTTAAAATCATCACGCGAAATGATCACATAATTTAATGGCTTCCCCTCTTTCTTCTCCACTACTTCCGCCCAACGCGAAAGCTTTTTCGTCCTATCATCCCCCACGATCAACATATCAATGCCATCTTGCCCTGGCACGCGGTTCGTCACAAATAGGAAACTCAGATATGACTTCACTGGGCGAATATATTCATCCCAAGTACTATCTTTCACTGCAGTCTCTACTAATACCTTATCTACCTTAGTCGAAAACATCATATTCAAAGCTCTCGCAAACGGATGCTTAGTGTTCGCTGAATAATAAACCTTATTATCATAGGTTTCGTTCTTAATCACGCCAATTGATTCAAGATTACTTAATTCACGACGCACGGAATTAATTTGTTCATCGATAACCCTAGTCATTTCTCTGACATAGTAAGAACGTTCGATATTGCTAAAAAATAATGATAATAATTTTGTTCGCGTTTTTGAACCGAACAATTTTTCTAAAGGAGTTGTATTTTCTTTGCCCATATTACTTATATTTTAGCACCAGAAGCTGTATTTTAGTAGTGTTCAACCTGAAACTTCTCTAAAATCTTGTCTAAAATTTCTTCCCGCTTATACCATTTTATTTCCGGGTTCCGTTTGAACCAAGTCATCTGACGCTTAGCCAACTGAAAATCTGAGGTCGAAGCCAAATCTATCGCCTCCTCCAGGCTCGAAACTCCGTTCAAATAATCCCAAACATATCGATAAATATTGCTTTTCATCGAAGGTAAACCAAAATCATACCTAGAAGCAAGCTCACGACATTCCGCATACAGTCTTTCATTGAACATCGCTTGAACACGTTTTTTAATACGTTCACCCAGTTCTTCACGGTCAGTCCAAATACCATAAATTTTGTACTCATCCCCCATTTTTTTCCGGTCAAGCTCCCCTCTCTTCGCTTCCTCCGAAAATTGATAGTCAAACACCAGCGCATCCACGTAAAGCCCCGTTCCACCTACCACAATCGGTTGCTTACCACGTGCTAAAATCTCAGCAATCTTCTCTTTCGCATAGTTTTTCCAGTCTACCACTGTGAATCTCTCATCTGGTCGCACCAAATCGAAGCCAAAATGTGGCACACCGCCACGCTCATCGAGACCCGGTTTCGCCGTACCAATATCCATCCCCCGAAAAATCGTTCGCGAATCTGCGCTGATAATCTCGCCATTAAGACGCTTCGCCAGCTCCACCGCTACCGCCGTCTTTCCGGATGCTGTCGGCCCCACGATTACTATAATTTTAGTGTTCATTTTTACGATAATTTTTTACTATAAAAATCTGGCCAGTACCACCCCTGTAAATTTCACTGGCCAGACCCCTCATTATTTAATATTTTGCAAGTATTCGGCAAGCTCCATTAGTGCCACCGTCTTTTCCGCATCCTTTTCGCGCACTGAAACTGTACCATTTTCTTTATCACGCTCACCGACGATTAGTAGCACCGGTGTCTTCATCGAAACCGCGCGCTTGATCTTCTTTCCGAGCGACTCATCAGATACATCTGCGGTATAGCGCAAATCGTTATGCTTCAAAGGCGTCTCAAGTGTTACCTCACTTAAAATTTGCTTAATCTTCTCTACGTAATCCAAGACTTGATCATTCACCGTCAAAATACGTACCTGTTCTGGCGCACACCAGAATGGGAACCAACCAGAGGTATGTTCGATAAATACCGACATAAAACGCTCAATCGAACCCAAAGTCGCATGATGAATCATCACTGGCTGTTCTTTTTCGCCATTCTCGTTCACAAAAGTCAAACCAAAGCGTTCCGGCTGCACGAAATCTAGCTGAATTGTCGCCACTTGGTGCTCACGACCGATTGCATCCTCGGCCATAAAGTCAATTTTCGGACCATAAAATGCTGCCTCCCCTTCCATTTCGAAGTAATCCAAACCGTTTTCGATCGCCGCTTCTTTAATTTGTGCCTGGGCCATTTCCCAGAGTGACTTATCACCGAGATATTTGTCTTCATTATTGCGATAAGATAAGCGAGCACGTAATTTACTCATCCCCACCACGGTATAGAGTTCACGCACAATTCCGACTAAGTTCTGGATTTCTGCCTTAATTTGCTCCTTACGACAGAAAACATGGGTGTCATCTTGAGTCAAAGAGCGCACGCGTGACAATCCACCTAGTTCACCAGACTTTTCATCACGGTAATCGGTCGTAGACTCCATATAGCGCACCGGCATTTCCTTATAGGTACGTGGACGACTGGCGAAAATTTGCGCATGATGTGGACAGTTCATTGGTTTCAAAGCAAATTCTTCTCCATTCACCTGAGAGTGCACCAAGAATAATTCCGCACCAAATTTTGCATAATGACCAGAAGCTTTATAGAGGTCAAGTTTGGTGATATGTGGCGTCCAAACTCGCTCAAAACCATGTTTCGCACGTAGAGATAATGAGTAATTCGTCAAAACATCACGCAGCACTGTTCCACGAGGTGAAAAGAGCGGCAAACCTGCCCCCACTAATTCTGAAAAACTAAACAAATCTAGTTCCTTACCAAGCTTGCGGTGGTCACGCGCCTTTGCTTCTTCTAGACGCTGCAGGTATTCCTTTAATTCTTCTTCCGTCTCAAAGGCTACACCGTAAATACGCGTCAACATTTCCCGTTTTTCATCCCCACGCCAGTAGGCACCCGCTACCTTAATTAACTTAAAGGCACCAACTTTTCCGGTATTTTCTACGTGTGGCCCCTTACAAAGATCCGTAAAATCACCGAGTTGATAGAAAGAAATAGTCTCTGATTCTGGCAAATCTTCGATCAATTCCACCTTGTATTTCTGATGATTTTCTTTCGCCCAAGCCAAAGCCTCTTCGCGACTCTTCTCAGAATAGATAAGTTCGAACTTCTTATTGATGATTGAATACATTTTTTTCTGAATCTTCGGAAGATCTGCATCAGTGATTTTTAATGCATTACCTTCCGCATCTTTTACTCTAGAGAGATCAATATCGTAATAAAAACCAGTTGCCGTCGCTGGACCCACGCCAAACTGCACTCCTGGATACATTTCAACCAAAGCGGCAGCTAAAACATGACTAAGTGTATGACGCATTTTCATTACATTTTGCTCATCTTCACCACATAGGTTACACATTCTGCCTTCTTTCTAATTACTCAAAAATATTTCTTTTATTTTAACATATTTTATGGTAAAATACATCTATGGGTCGCTAACTCAGCTGGCTAGAGTGTCTCCTTTACACGGAGGAAGTCGGGGGTTCGAATCCCTCGCGACCCACCAGATTTAGTTAATCAAAAAAAACGGATTTCACATCCGTCTTTTTTTATTTCTTCTTCACCACTTTTTTCGTGACATCAAACTTTTCCATATAATTCCCCACCATCAATCTGGTCTGAGAATAAAATGCCGTAAAGGACTGATAAATAATCGCCACCACTGGCATCAAAAGCCATTGTAACAGCATAAAAATCTTTGGTTTCTTAATATGAGCTGGTCGCTTAGGTAGCATGCCAAATGATAGTAAGATCGTCGCCATTAAACCAATCGAAGCGAATAATTGCACATAAGAAATTGTATTTGGCAAATTAAAGGTTAAAAGTTCCTTCGAGGAAGCGTTGAGTAATTTTGGTACCCAACCACCAAACGCCACCATCGGTGAAATCGAAGCTAAAGTTACGTGTCCTTCAAGGAGTCTGGCAAATTTCACGAATAATGGCCAGAATTTCATCCCGGTGCGTTCCATGCGGTCCTTTGAAAAAGTCCTCACCCCAACATAAGCCACGTCCGAAGCCCCATAATCCCAGCGCCTTAGCTGAATAAATTGCGCTTTCAAAGTCTTCCAAAGCCCATCCTCCAACACTGCGTCCTGATAAATCGGAATATGAATCGGTTTCACACTATAATCCCCCTTAAAGTAAAATAGTGAACGCCAATACTGGTGACCATCTTCCACAATTGTCAACTTACTCCAATAACCCATATTTGATAACGCCAAAAATGGCTGCGAATGCGAAGCAAAATTTTTCAAAGTATGTACGCGCATCGAAGAAATAATATTGAAAAATGAGTTCGAAACCGCAATAATTCGCATCGGCGCCGGCGTTTCCCAGATATTATTAGTAAATAATGAAATTGGCTGATAACTCAAATGCTGACGATTCGGATGCACCACAAATTCATAAGCCACATTATCTAGATATGACTTGTGCATCTTATTGTCAGAATCTAGAGAAGTTGCAATCACATTTGCAAAATCAATCTTCTCCTTACGCAAGAAATTCGCTAATTCCTCCGCGGCATAATCTAGGTTTGGCCCCTTACCCTGAATTTCCCCCTTCAAATCCTTCGGATGCATCACTGGAATAAAGGCATAAAAATCATCTTTGAATTTCTCATATAAATGTTTCGCATTCTCTTTCATCGCCTCGCCACCGCGCTCTTCATAGCCGAACACTAAAATTATTTTCTTATTATCGAAGGTCGTATTCTTCACCGCCTCCACAGTTGGAATCAGAGTTTCCAACCCCTCATTATAAGCCACCATAATTACCGCATGATAAATATTTTCTGGCTTTGGAAATTCTACCTTCAGCACCTTACCATTTTCATCCAGCATCTTCTCCGACACCACCAAATCCCGGCCCGTCGCCAGCATTTTTAAGTTTCTCACATGTTTATCGAAACCAAATTCGCTACTTTTCTTACGATGATACTTTTCATAAGCTGCATGTGGGTCGTATAAATCTAAAAATCTCTGGCGCCAATCCACTTTTTCTGAAGCTTTTGAAGCCCTATAACCCTGTATCGTGCGATAAGTAATCCCCACTGCCTTCACTAGGGTTGTCGCAATAATAAATAACAGATAGTAGGAACCCAGCACTGGACTAATTAATGAAAAAATCACGAGTAGCAGTAAGATCATATACGAAGTAAAACCCGGTAGAATCTCAAAAAAGCGATAAAGCTTCGTACGTTTCCCCTGTGGCAAATCCAAACTATCCCAAACCGATTTCTCTGTATTTCGTTGTGCTTTCTTCTGCACTTTTTGCTGTTTTTTCATTCTAGTCATATCCGAATTAATTAACTTTCACCTAGTAATCTAATGAAAACCAAAAATCCTAGCACTAAAATACCTAGTGAAATACAAATAAACATTTTTGCCACCGCCGCGCCCTTTTTCTCAAAAATTCGCAGTGCCAACATATTATGTAATACCCCCAAAGTTAAAGCCAAAATTGGAAAAATCAGCATTGCCTGCCAAGATCCATCATGATAACCTCCGGAATTCGCCATCGAAGACCATTCCCCACCTTGATAACGCCCGATATCCCCGTAGCTAATTTTTACAATTGAGGCATTTGGTTGCAAATTCAATGCCGAAAAAATCAGAAAAGCCAGAGATAAAATCAGAAGTATTACCTGAAAAATTACCAGGCTACGTTCCTTCTGATAGGCTTCTTTAAAAGTCACAATTAATTCTTTCATTCCTCTTATTATACCATTTTTATTTATCAAGCAATTTACAAATCAAATTCAGCATCAATTCCTTCTCTTCCGGCTGACTTTCTGCAATCAAAAGCACCAAAGCCGTCAAAGCTCGATCAGAGAGCTTCGTCTCCCCCTGTTCATTCAATTGAAAGAAATTCACCGACAAATAAACCACAAAAAGTAACGCCCCAATTTGTTGATTTCCCTCTAGAAACGGTTTCTCATGTACGATAAAATACAGCAATTTCGCCGCTCGTCTAGCCACCGAATCACTTCGTTCGAACAAATTTTGTATTCGGGCTGAAATTAATGTTTCGCCTCTGTTATTTTCCGCCAGCACTCCAAAATTTTCACTCTCATTCAATCTCTCGCGTAGGTCTGAAATATAATTTTCAATCTCCACTTCACTCAAATCTCTTCTCGCTCGCGTATCCACTGAAAAAATAATTTTATTGTTCAGATACTCTGAAATCGTTGCAAAACTATCCGCATATTTTGTCACCACCTCAAGCACCCCATTTGCCTCATTTGCGCTCAAACTAGTTTCCGCCAACATTCTACGTACAATTCCCAGCGTTTCCTCTAGGTTCTGTAGTTTTTCACTTCCGTCCGGCAGTTTCTTCACCAAATCATAATTAACCGCCACCCCTTCCGTCATATAACGTTTAATAATTGAGGAAGCCCAAATACGAAATTTCGTGGCTTTTTTCGAATTCACTCGATAACCCACCGAGATAATCACGTCCAAATTATATTTCTTAATCTTACGCGCAATCCGACGACCGCCCTCAAGACGCTCTTCTACTTCTTCCTTCACGCATTTTTCCGCTTCCAGCTCCTCATCCGCAAAAATATTACGTAAATGCCGAGAAATTACCGTACGGTCCACTTCAAAAAGCTCGGCAATCTTCCCCTGTTCCGCCCAAATCGTTTGGTTCATTTCATCTACATCGAAAAATACCTCCCCCTCCGCACCTTGATAAATTTCCAGCTTCATCATCATAGTTCTCCGAGGTTCTGCCCCGCCGTTACTTCCACCTTGAGCTTAATATTAAGTTCTGGCGCCACCCCTTCCATCTCTTTTTGTAAAATTTCTTTTACAACCTCTTCATCGGCCTGATCACATTCCACCACCAAAGAATCATGAATTTGCAGTACCAATTTCGCTCCCTCAGGTAATTTCTTATCCACGAAAGTCATCGCTCGCTTCATCAAATCCGCTTCAGTTCCCTGAATCGGCATATTCTGCGCCGCCCGCTCTGCTGCATTGCGAATAATAAAGTTCGAAGATTTTACATCTGGCGTCGGGCGTTTACGGCCATAAAAAGTCCTCACTTCACCCGTTTCCCGCGCCTCTTCCAGAGTCTGATTCAGATAAGCATAAATTTTCTGACGCACCTTAAAATATTCATCAATAAATCGCTTCGCTTCAAAGAAATTCATCTCCGTCGCATCGCTCAGCCCCTTCGGACTCATCCCGTACATAATACCAAAATTAATCACCTTGGCCACGCGACGTTGCAACTTCGTCACCTCTTCCATCGGAATCTGATAAACTTCCGCCGCCGTCTTCGTGTGAATATCGACATCGTGGTTAAAGTCTGATACCAAAGCTTCGTCTCCCGCGAGCACCGCCGCGAGCCTCAATTCAAACTGTGAGTAATCTGCCGAAACTAGCACTTTCCCCTCTGGGGCCACGAATCCTCGGCGAATTCTCTTCCCCTCTTCGCTGCGCACCGGGATATTCTGCAAATTCGGATTCAAACTCGAAAGTCGCCCCGTCGCCGTCACATTCTGTGTAAACGTCGAATGAATGCGTCCATCCGCCGCCACCTGTTCAATCAGCGGTGCGATATAGGTCGACAGCAGCTTCATCGTTTCCCGATAATGAATAATTTCTTTAATTACTGGATGCTCATCTTTTAGCTTCTCTAACTCTTTTGCCCCTGTCGAATAACCTCGCGAAGTCTTTTTAATACCTTTCACCGGCAGACCCAGTTTTTCGAACAAAATTTGTGACATTTGCAGTGGCGAATTGACATTAAATTGTTCACCCGAAAGCTCATAAATTTTTTGTTCAATTTCACATACTTTCCCCTCAAATTCCGTCTTCAACCCCTCGAAATATTCTCGGTCCAACAAAATCCCTGTCGCTTCCATCTTATAGAGAATCGGCACTACCGGCATATCGAAATCCGTAAAAATTGTGTTCAATTTTTCATCTTTAGAAAAAGCCAAATATTGTTCACTAAATTTGTTCAATGTCGCTTCCGAATACGCGCCGGTCAGCACCTCTTCCATCGTACCAACCCCCTCCACCCCTGTACGTCTTAATGGGTTTAATAGAAAATCTGCTTGGTCCAAATCCCAAAGCCTCTTCGCCTGAAAAACCCGCTCACGAAACTCTACATTCTCATGCATTAAGTCTTTAATATTGCTAGCCACCAGCATCCCTTCAGGAATTTCCATCCGCGATACCTCTTCCACTTCCGTCTCAACATCCTTATCCGAAAGTCCATTTTCGATTTTCAGTTTTTTCAGCAAATTATTGAATTCTAAGCGCTTAAATACCTCTGATATACGCGAAAAATCTAATTTCAAAGCTGGAACATCCGAAAGCTTCACCGGTGCGTCGGTCATAATCCTCGCAAGCGCAAGGGACATCTCTGCCGATTCTTTCCCGGCGATCAATTTTTTCTGTGTCGCTCCCGAAATTTCCCCGATATGATCATAAATCCCTTCCAGACTACCATATTCGTTAAGTAGTTTCACCGCAGTCTTTTCACCGATTCCTGGCACACCCGGAATATTATCTGAATTATCCCCCTTCAGCGCCTTCAGGTCCAAAAATTGCGACTTCAAGATTCCATATTTTTCTTCAATCGCTGGAATATCCATCTCTTCCAGGTCCGAAAAACCTCGCAGAATTCGGTACATCTTGGTGTTTTCATCTACAATTTGTAGCATATCGAGGTCCGAAGAGACGATATAGGTCAGATAATCCCCCGCCTCATCCGCCTGGCGCGCCAAAGTACCGATAATATCATCCGCCTCATATTCATCCACTTCCATAAAACCCCAAGACAGTGCCGAAATTAATTCTCGAAGCAGTGGAATCTGTGCATAAAAATCCTCTGGCGGCTTTACTCGCCCCGCCTTGTAATCCTTAAAAATTGCGAGCCTTTTCGCCGTCGAAGTGCGCGCCTTGTCCCAAGCCACCACCACCTGATCCGGCTGAATATTACGTACAATCTCCATTGCAATCACCGCGAAGCCATACACCCCCGAAGTCGGTTCTCCCTTCGAGGTCGCCAAATTCCCCATCGCGTAGTAACCACGATAAAAAACACTTTTCCCATCAATGATTACTAATTTTTTCATTAAAATTCCATCCTCGTTAAAATTTCTGCCATTTTTTCGTTCATTTCCGCCACACTGCCGTCATTCAGAATATAATAATCCGCCATCGCGATCGGCCCACCTTTTTCAATATTTTCCACCTCTGTATAATCTCGTTCCTGAATTTCCTTCAAAGTAAACGGTCGCTCCTCACGCTTGCCCACTCGAAAATGCCTCAGCGCTTTCGGTACCACAATCGCCACCACCGTCAAAAGCCCCGGATATTTACTCTTAAGTTCCTTATATTCCGTCCAAGAATATAGCCCATCCAGCACAATTCGCTTCTGTCCCGAAGTAATCAAATTATCAATCTCCCCCATCACCTGACGTACCACCCAATCTTTCCCCTCGGTTTCACGAATCATCTCTCGAAATTGTCGTTCACTCGATCCGTCCGCCGTACGTTGAATTCCTCGGCGTTCCATTTCCTTATAAATCATTCCTCCGAAGTAGACTTTTGGCACGCCTTTTTTGGTCAAAAAATCCACCACCACCGATTTACCCGATCCGCTCATCCCTACAATCGCTAAGATTTTCACATCATTTTTTTCGCTCATTTTTGCTCCCAGTTATTAAAAAATTCCAAAAATCGTTCTCGCATTTTCGCCTGACTCATATATATCAACACCGGATTCCCCTCCAAATCCATCAAAGTTCCCAAACTTTCGCTTGGTACATAAAAAGTCGTGCGGTGCTTTGCTGAAAGTCGCATCAAAATCCGCTCATACCATTTCTCTGTCTGATCATAAATCTCGAAACGCTCGATAAATCTGCGATATTTTTTCTTCGCAAAATCTTTTGGATAAAACACGAATACTTCACCAAATCGCGTCAGGTCCGCATCTACTTTCATCAGCACCAAACACTGAATCTCCGGACTAAACCCAATCAAAAGATTCGTATAGATCGCTTCCGTTACCGTACGAGTCGCCAGCTCCTCATTCTCGTTATAAAATTCCCGTGTCTTAGTGTCTTCATCGATATGATAACCCGCTACCAATTGAAACTGCTCAGGCAAAAGCACTCTCTCTGCTTCTTCACGCACCGGATGTTCCGCCCCGTCATCAAATACCACATCCTCTGCCTCACCGCGCTCCACTCTAACCCCAGCGCCACTTTCCAAATTATATTTTTCCAGCCCCGCCATAAAAATTCGCGCCATTTTCAGCTGATTTTCTGCCACCCACTCTCTATCCACTTCTGGCTGATTTTTCGCAAAGAAAAATTCAAAAATCCCCCGACCTTTGTTTGTTTTTACACCTAATTGCACCATTACTTTTATCTTATCACAGGTTAGAGCGGAATAAAACTCATGCCACTATGGTTTACGCGTAAAGTAACCCTGCACCCCCGGACGATCCACTCGAAGCCAAGAGAGATCCGCCGTACTTGGGTCGGCCAAGAATGAGCCGTTTCCGCCGCGAAGCTTTTTGCGGTTCGTAAAAATACTACCGTAATTAGTAATTTTCGCTGTACCAAAATCACTACTTACGTATATTTTCTCCAATTTATCTTTATCAACATCAGAAGAATTAATATAAAACATAGAATCTACCGACTTGACGTTATTAGTATCAAACGATGATAAATCCAATTCCGTCAAACTATAAGTCCCCCTAAACATACTGCCCATATAAATAACATTGCTCGTGTTAAATGAAGAAATATTTAAATTTTTTAGTTCATACATACCATCAAACATAGCTGCCATATTAGTGACCTTTTCCGTATTAAAATGCGAAAGATCCAAACTAATCATTTTGTTTAAACCACCAAACATCTGTACCATATTAGTTACGTTACCAGTATCAAAAGAACTAATATTTAAATTCGTCAATTTACTCATTGCATAAAACATACTACCCATATCCGTCACCTTTGTGGTATTAAAATTAGTTAAATTTAAAGTCGGTAATCTATAAGCATACTGAAACATCCCCTCCATCCTCATCACTTCACTAGTATTGAATGACGAAACATCTAAAACCGAAACATTCCACATTCCACAAAACATATAACTCATATTTTTCACCTTTGAAGTATCAAAACTAGTTAAATCCAAGTTGGTAATCCGATTTAAATTATAAAACATACTACTCATATCCGTGACTTTGCTAGTCTTGAAATTCGCCAAATTAAGTACCGGCAGATTAGATGTATCTCTAAACATACTAGACATCGTCATAACATTTTCAGTGTTAAATGTTGATATATCAAGTTCCGTCAAAGCAGTCATTTCCTGGAACATACCACTCATACTTTTTACTTTTGAAGTATCGAAATGTGTGAGATCTAAGTTTATAATTTTTTTACAATACGAAAACATACTAGTCATATCTGTCACATTACTGGTATTAAAACTCGAAATATTCAGATTCATAAGTTCCCACATACCAGAAAACATATAATTCATTTCTTTCACCTTCGTAGTATCAAAATGCGAAAGGTCCAAGTTTTGTAATTTTTTAGTATAGGAAAACATCCCATACATATTCTCTACATTCCTAGTATCAAAAGAACCTATATTTAAATCTACAAGATTACTCATAGAACCAAACATATATCGCATGCTGGTCACCTTTGAAGTATTAAAATTTGAGAGATTTAAAGAATCTAATCCTGAAACACCACTAAACATAGCATTCATATAAACTACGTTTTTCGTATTGAAACTTGAGATATTTAAATTATTAAGTTTAGACATATCAGTGAACATATTACTCATATTCGTTACTTTTGAGGTATCAAAATTAGTTAAATTCAGCGAGCTTAATCCCCTCATGTAGCTAAACATACCACCCATATTTGTCACGTTACCAGTATTAAAATTAGAAATATTTAGACTTGTAAGTGCACTCATAAACATGAACATACTATACATATTTGTTACATTGTTAGTATTAAACATTGAGATGTCCATATTAGTCATCTTGGATAAATCATAAAACATTCTACCCATATTCGTCACTTTACTAGTATCAAATCCGGTAAAATTAATCGAACCTAACTTCCTAGAGTTAGCGAACATATTATTCATATCTACTACATTCTTTGTATTAAAAAACGATAAATCCAGGCTCTCTATATTTTCCATATCAGAAAACATATCATGCATATCTGTCACCTCAGACATATCTAATCCCTTCATGAATTCAATATCTGTCAGGTTTTTAAATCTCACTAACATATTGCTACAATCTTTATTTAGAAATATCTTCTGTTCAGCAGAGTAAAAATAAACTGTTTGATCCGCAGAATTATACCAAGCCAAAATCGGATAATCTGAATCATCTGCTGAGATATCCTTGATTTTTACCGTTTCCTCAGGCGCAGTTTCACTACGCTTGATATAGTGCGCAAAATCTTTATATCGATAACTTCCATAGTATTCCTGGTGACGATCTAAATCCGCTATCCTGTTATTAAAATCATAGCCTTTCGCCATTATCGCCTTTGGCTCGTATGAATTCGGTACCACTGAAAAAATTAATTTATTTGTATATTTTCCACTGTCTAAATTATTACTAATCTTTATCCCAATCTGGATATTTTTCTCTTCATTACTCCATCCATAGTTTGAAGTAGAAATCAGTGTTTTTGGTGCTGAAACTCCCGGGATTGAACTAAAATTATTCTCATCTCTAATCTTGTATCCCCAACTATTTTCCGTAAAATTATTTAGATTTTCTGCATGATCAATTGAATTAATTTTGGTCGTACCGCCAGTCGATTCGTTCACGAGCGCTGTTTCATCAGTCTCGGTACTCAAGGTCGCCACGTAGCCACTTTTTAAATTACGCGTCACCTGAAATCTAAAATCAAAACTTCTCGTGCCATTAGTATAATAATTCAGCATATCTCTTCCATTAGCAGAGACCTCGGATTTATCTACAGAAGCAGAAAGTGTCGGTACAAATGCAGCCGACACTTTTTCCCCACCAAAACCCATGAATCCTAAATTCGCCAAGAAAAGAAATGCGAGAAAACCAGCAAAATTTCTCATATTCTTTTTGTAAATATCAAAAATCGCACTTTTTCCCATTCCCATATAGCTTATATATTAGCATATCCGAAATGAAAAATTAAGCCCAATCTTTAATTTATAACTCGATAAACCCCCATCCTCTAATAAATCAAAACTACGGAACCACCACCCAAGTCGAACCGATACAAAATGGATTCCCCGTTCCCGAAACATAAGTACAACCCGCGCCCACCGTCAAACTCGGCCTGCGGTAAAAAATCCCTTCACTGCCACCCGTTTCCATCGCCGAAATCACAAACTTTTTCGAGGCATAAATATGCTCCAAGTAATCCACCTGATCATGTCCATAGATATCTGCCCTACCTAGCCCAAACATATATCGAAAATCCCGTACATTACTTGTATCAAAACTTGAAATATTTAGATTTTTCAAACCTTCCATACCACCAAACATTCCGTTCATCGTAGTTACACTACGCGTATCAAAACTTGGCAAACTCAAGTTCTCTATCGCCAGCATCGAATTAAACATGTTCGACATATCCGTCACTTTTGCAGTATTAAAATTATTCAGGTTCAGTGTTGTCACTTTTGCCACCCCACCAAACATATCTTTCATAATTGTTACATTAGAAGTATCAAAGCTCGAAACATCCAAACTCTCCAGCGCCCACATATTATTAAACATTTTTTCCATCGTCGTAACACGACTAGTATTTAGATGCCCTAAATTTAGTGTTTTTATTTTATGATCCTGAGCAAACATCATCGCCATATCTTCCACCTTTGAAGTATCAAAATTTGATATATCTAACGACTCAAGTTCAAGCATATTTGCAAACATATTTCGCGTCTTCTTTACATTTCGCGTATCAAAATTCGACACATTAAGATTTTTAATTTTTCGTACGTCATAAAACATATTAACCATAATCTCGACTTTACTAGTATTGAAACTCGACAAGTTTAAATTCACAAGCTCTCGCGTCCCAGAAAACATATCGTTCATATAGACTACATTCGAGGTATCAAAGCTCGACAAATCTAAATTTTTTAATGCAAAATTTGCGTAAAACATACTTGTCATATTATTTACTTTTGAAGTATTAAATCCAGCAAAATTCACCAATGCTAAATTCGAACAATTTGAGAAAAAATCACGTATATTTTCTATATTTTTACCATCAAAATTTTGCATATCTATTTCTTGTAAACCACTAAAGTTGTGGAACATGTAGCTACTATCTTTATTTAATTCAATTTTCTCCGCATCGGAATAATAATATGCAGTCCCAGAAATCGTATCGAACCAAGCCAAAATTTCATAATCTGAATCTGGGTCTTCTATGTTTATGGCTGCCTGCGACACGCTTGGTCTCGTCACTGACTTTTTCACATACCGGATATTAGTCATCATCGCCACACTACTATCCCACGAGGCAAATCCTGTATTTGTATCTAGAGCCCCTACCCTTGTATTAAAATCCGGACCATTTGTCATTATGGCGCGCATTGTGTATGAATTCGAGACAAAAGATAAAATTAATTTATTCGTGTAATTCCCTGATTCTAGATTATCCGCTAGCTTCATGCCGATACTCAGCTGATTCGATTCATTGCCGTTAGTCTTCCCTGCCGTTTGGAGAATTTGCGCTGGCGTAGAAAGTGCGGGAATCGGCGCGTAATTCGTGGATACCCCGAACTTATAACCCCAAGTATTATTTGGCAAATTATTTAAGGATAAGTTCGTGTTAACCGAATTAATTTTCGCACCAACAGTAGAAGTTGTATTAGTCAGTGCAGTGTTATCCGTTTCAGCACTCAATGTAGCAGTGTAGCCGGTGCGGTTATTGGTATTCACGGTGAAATTAAACGGAATCTCTATGGTTTTATCTGTAGAATTAATCACTTGATTCCCATTCACCTGCAGATTGGCCTGATCCACCGAAGCCGAAAGTGTCGGTACGAAGAGAGCCGAAGTGTCATTAATGAAGATGAAATTAAAAGAAAAAATTAAACCAAAAAATACAAAAAGTGGCTTTAATACCCTATTAAACCACCCCCCCCCCGTGGGGTTTTTGCGTATGCGATTTTTGGCCTTGCATATAATTTATTTTATCATAAACGTAATAAATATTTACGGTTTTCTAGTGAAAAGACCTGGGACACCTGGGCGATCAATCTTCAAAAGATTACGAAACTCAACTGCCGTGTTTGCAATGGTCGTGCCATTACCGCCAACTAGTTGATTCCGCATATGAAAAATATCAATATTGGCAAGAGTGTCAGTATTTTGATAAGCGAATGCGGCGCTCGTATCAAAATCTGAGCTTACATAAATTTTTTTCAATCTGTTTGGATTCAAGGTGAAAAACATAGCTCTAAAAGTTTTTACCTTAGGAGTGCGAAAACTACTCAAATCCAATTCCTCCACACTATCTGTAAAGGCAAACATGCCGTTCATATTTTCAACATTTTCCGTATTAAAATTTGAGACATTAATACTAGTAAGACCGACGCAACCATTAAACATACCGTCCATTAAAGTGACTTTTTTCGTATCAAAATTAGAGAGATCGATAGACGATAAGGCATACATACCAAAGAACATTTGTTGCATATTGGTAACATTTTGCGTATTAAAATGTGAAAGATTCAAAGCATGAAGGCTATGATCATTCGCAAACATAAAGCTCATATCGGTCACGTTCAAGGTATCAAAAGTAGCAGGCAGCTGCAGTTGTTTCAATTTATGCATACCAGAAAACATGTAGCTCATATTCGTGATATTACGTGTATTAAAATTCGAGATATCAATATTTTCAATATTAGCCATACCGTAAAATAATGCATTCATATTTGTCACATTCGAAGTATCAAAAGAACTAATATTCAAATTCGTTAAATTCGACATTCCATAGAACATTTTATCCATATTTGTTAAACTCTGCGTATTAAAATTCGATAAATCCAGCGAAACCAATTTTTCATCACCAAAAAACATATTCCCCATACCCCTCACTTTAGATGTATCAAAGCTCGATATATCAAGCGAAGTTAAATTCACCAGATTATAAAACATCGCGTTACTATCATCATTCAAAAAAATCTTCTCGGCTTCCGTATAGTAATATGCTGTCTTCGTGACAGAATCATACCAAGCTTTAATTTCATAATCCGAATTAGCTTCATCTTCAAGACTTACAGTGTTTACCCCAAAGCTAGACGCCGTAGCGCTTCGCATAATATGTTCAATTTTATTACCACCCGTCTCAAAAGTTTTTAACTTGGTATTAAAATTAATACCAGTGGTCATTAAGGCGCGCATAGTGTATGGATTCGAAACAAAAGAAAGGATTAGCTTGTTTGTATAATTCCCTGATTCGAGATTATCGGCTAATTTCATACCGATACTTAACTGGTTCGATTCATTACCATTAGTCTTCCCTGCCGTTTGGATAATCTGCACCGGTGTAGACAAAGCTGGAATCGGTGCATAGTTTGAAGATGTTCCAAACTTATAACCCCAAGTATTATTTGGTAAATTATTCAGCATCAAGCTCGTACTTATAGAATCGATTTTCGCACCAACCGCAGACCCTGCATTAATCAGCGCGGTATTATCCGTTTCAGCACTGAGCGTGGCAATATAGCCAGTACGATTATTGGTATTTACGGTAAAATTAAACGGAATTTCTGTAGTTTTATCTGTCGAATTTATCACTTGATTACCGTTAACTTGTAAATTTACTTGATCCACGGAAGCAGATAATGTTGGCATAAATAGTGCGGAAGTATTATTAGTGAGAATGAGGTTCGAGAAAGAAATTAAGGCCAAAAATAAACCGAGAAATTTTAATTCCCAGCTAAACCACCCCCCCCCGTGAGGGTTTGAGGATTGTGATTTTTGGCCTTGCATATATATATTTTAACATAAACAAATTCGATTTTTATGGTTTTCGGGTGAAGTATCCTGGGCGGCCATTGGTTGGATCGTCTATACGGAGCCAAGTTTTATCGGCAGTAGAAGGGTCGGCAAGATATGAACCGGCACCACCGCGGAGTTTATTGCGGTTCTTAAATATATCGGTAAAATTTGTAAGTTTGGATGTGTCAAAATCATTGTTTACATATATTTTCTCTAGTTTATCACTATATCTATTTTCATCTGAAATTGCGAAAATATAATCCATATCAGTCACATTGGAAGTATCAATGTTGGAGATATCTAGACTGGCAAGATTAAGTACATCATAAAACATACCACTCATATCTGTTACTCTAGAAGTATCGAAACTAGATATATTAAGGCTGGTAAGATTATGCATGCCCCAGAATATATATCCCATATTTGTTACCTTGGAAGTGTCGAAGTTGGAGAGGTCAAGATTGATGAGGCTAGACATACGGGAAAACATATTGTTCATATCAGTCACATTGGAAGTATCGAAGCTCGAGAGGTTAAGACTAGTGAGTTTAAATGCATAGGAAAACATACCACTCGTATTTGCCACTTTAGAAGTGTTAAAATTAGAAAGATCAAGACTAGTGAGATTATACATATAGGAAAACATATTGTTCATATCAGTCACATTGGAAGTATCGAAGCTCGAGAGATCGAGATTAGTAAGACTGGACATATATTTGAACATGCCGCTCATATTTGTCACATTGGAAGTATCGAAGTTGGAGAGATTAAGACTAGTGATATTATCCACGCTATAAAACATGCCGCTCATATTTGTCACATTGGAAGTGTTGAAGTTGGAGAGGTCAAGATTGTTGAGACTAAACATAGTAAAAAACATCCCGCTCATATTTGTCACTTTAGAAGTATCGAAATTGGAGAGATTAAGACTAATAAGACCAATCATATAGTTGAACATATTGCTACTATCTGGGTTTAAATACACCTTATCAGTTTCAGTATAATAATAAGCCGTTTTATCAGTCGGATCTAACCAAAGCTTAATTTCACAATCAGACTCCTCGTCTTCAATATTCACGGCATTCATGGAAGTGTATGGAGCTACAGGACTTTTCTTGAAGTGTTCGATTTTATTTATTGTAGTTTCTAAGGCTTTTAGTTTTACATTAAAATCTAGACCTTCGGTCATAAGGGCGATACGCTCATAGTTATTTGTTAGTATTGAAAATATTAGCTTATTATTATAATTTCCACTCTCGAGATTATCTCCTAGCTTTAAACCAATTTCTAGATTATTCGTTTCATTACCATTAGTCCTACTGGCTGTCTGTATGACGCTCATTGGAGTAGTGAGCTTTGGAATTGATGAAAAATTAGTATTACCACCGATTTTTACACCCCAGGTATTATTTGAAAAATCTCCTAGTAGTTTAGTGGAAGAAATCGAATTAATTTTTGCGCCATTCGTAGAATCGTTATTCACTAGCGCCGTTTCATCAGTTTCAGAATTTAAAGTCGCCGTATAGCCAGTCTTGTTATTCGTATTTACTATAAGATTTAGCGGAATTTCTGCAGTTTTATCCGTAGAATTAATCACTTGATTGCCATTCACCTGCAGGTTCGCTTGATCCACCGAAGCCGAAAGTGTCGGCGTAAATAAAGCCGAGACTTCGTTCGAATTAAAGTTTAAACTAAGAAAAGAAACCAAAAACCCAGCACCCACTACGAAAATATTTTTCCACAAAAATAATTTAGAAGAATGTGATTTTTGGCCTTGCATATAATCTTATTTTACCATAAACATTATTATTATCTTACGATTTACGGGTGAAGTACCCCGGCCTACCATTAGAAGAATCATCGATACAAAGCCAAGATTTATCAGCCGCACCAGGATTATTGAGATACGATCCGTTCCCTCCACGCAACCTTACTTGTCCCATAAAAGCGTAACCCCAATTAGTAACATTGTCCGTAATGAAATTATCACCGACATAAATAGTCTCTAATTTTTGCGGCGAATTACTTGCAGAAAACATGTAACTCATATCTTTTACTTTTTTAGTATTAAAGGACGACAAATCAATAGTTACTAAATTATTCGAATCCCTAAACAAATCACTCATGTCCTCGACATTTTCCGTATTAAACGATAATAAATTGATATTCGTCAAGCCTGGCATATACGCAAACATACTATCCATATCGGTAACCTTACTCGTATCAAAATTAGATAAATCCAGACTATTTATTTTTGAAACACCATAGAACATCCTATTCATATTGGTTACATTTTCCGTATTAAAATTAGGTATCAACAGTGTTTCAAGATTACTCATATTGTAAAACATTCCATACATACTTTTTACATTCTTAGTGTTAAAAGATGTAAGATTCAATGTCTTTAATTTTGTTACAGCGTTAAACATATTAGACATATCTTCTACCTTTTGCGTATTAAAATTAGAGAGATTCAAATTTGATAGATTAGCCATCCCGTGAAACATAAAAGTCATATTTTTTACATTTTGTGTATGAAAGTTAGATAGATTTAAGTCATTAAGCTGTGACACCCCATGAAACATGTGGGACATGTCTACCACATTAGCGGTATCAAAATTTTGTAAATTTAATGATTGTAATTTTTCATCACCAGAGAACATCCATCTCATATTCGCTACATTCTTCGTATTTAATAATGATAGATTTAATGTCGTAATTTTTGATAAACCACTAAACATATGGTCCATATTTGTTACGTTTTGTGTATTAATGTTGCCAAGATCTAAACTTTCTAAACTACGCATATCACTAAAGAATCTAGACGCGTCAATAACCTCCGAAAAATCAAAGCGGCTTAAATCTATATCAATAGTTTGTGTAAATTTCCTAAACATATTAGAACTATCTTTGTTCAAATAGATTTTATTTGAATCCGTCCAGTAATACAGTGTCTGACTGTCTTGGCTATACCATACCTTAATTTCATAATCAGACTCGTCTCCATCTTCGACATTTTTTGCATTAACAGGAACTAACTCTGGTCTAACCGAACTAACATAGACATGTTTGATTTTCTCTTTTTTACCCCAACCACCATCCTCAAAGCTAGTATTTAGCCCCATGCGATCTATAGACCTAGAAAATTCTCCTCCTCTTTCCATCACCGCTCTTCTTTCATACGGATTCGAAACGATAGAGATCACTAATTTATTTATATAATTTCCTGATTCGAGATTATCAGATAATTTCATACCGATCTTAAAATCAAAACTTTCATTACCAGAAGTTTTCGCGGCGGTACTAAAAAGATTTGCCGAATTAGAAAGACTTGGAATCGGCTGATAACTTCCACCCACTGGGCTCAAAAATCCCCAGTTATTTTGTGAAAAATTTATAAGTAGCTTATTTGTATCAATCGAATCAATCTTCATCCCACTCACTGAACCAACATTCACTAGAGCCGTCTCATCCGTCTCGGTATTTAAAGTAGCTGTATAACCAGTTTTATTATTCGTATTCACTGTGACTCGAATCGGCAGCTCCGAAGTTTGTGAAGCTGAATTTATCACCTGGTTTCCATTCACGGATATTACAGAATTATCCACAGAAGCCGAAAGTGTCGGAGTATACAAAGCAAAAGTATTTTTGCTAAAAATCAAATTCGAAAAAGAAATAAAAGCCAAAAATATTCCGAGAAATTTTAATTCCCACTTAAACCACCCCCCCCGTGAGGTTCGGCAGTTGTGATTTTTGGCCTTGCATATAGATTTATTTTACCATAAACATAATTATTAATTACGCTATAATATATTTATGAACGAAAACTCCACCTCACTTTATGACGTCGCCATCATTGGCGCTGGTATCGCTGGCATGACTGCCGCCCTTTATCTTTTACGTAATCATCAAAAAGTCCTCTTGCTCGAAAATGCCGGCTACGGCGGACAAATTTTAGAAGCCCCTATCGTCGAAAATTATCCTGGCTTTGCCAAAGTCAGTGGCCCCGAACTTTCTGAACAAATTTATCAACAGCTAAAGTCTCTCGGTCTTTCCCTCACCTACGACAAAATTAAGCATCTTGAAAAAACCACCACTCACTTCACTCTAACTGGCGATCAAACTTATACCGCTAAATCCGTGATTCTCGCTACCGGCACCACCCCACGTCGCCTCAATCTCATCAACGAATCTGAACTCATCGGCCATGGTATTTCCTATTGTGCCACTTGTGACGGCGCCTTTTACCAAAATCAGACTGTCGCTGTCGTAGGTGGCGGTAATTCCGCCCTTCTCGCCGCTTCCTATCTCTCTAATATTGCGCAAAAAGTTTTCCTCATTCATCGCCGTTCCCATTTTACCGCTGAAAAAGCCCTAGTTTCACAAATTAAAAATTCCGCCAATATCGAAATTCTCTATAATCAAGAAATTCTCGCCTGCCATGCCAACGAAGATAACCATCTCGATTCCCTCATCTTAAAAAATCAACTAGTCCTTCCCGTTTCCAGCCTCTTCGTCGAAATCGGTCGCCTCTCTTCTCTCACTGAAATTTTCCAAAATAGCAATCTCAAAAGCCTCCTACTTTTCGATCAATCTGGTTTCATTATCACTGATGATTCATGTGCCACCAATCTCGCTGGGCTCTTTGCCGCCGGCGACTGTCGTTCCAAAAATTTCCGCCAACTCGTCACTGCCTCTTCTGACGGCGCCATTGCCGCCAATTCTGCCATTGAATTCCTTTCCCAAGTTTAATTAAATCGACGTCGTATTTTTCTTCCTCAATTTTAATAAATCAACGGCGCTTTTGCCTTTCTCAGATTTAATTAAATCAACGGCACATTTATTTTTTCATCAATAAAAAACTGGCTCGCACCAGTAAAAAATGGAGCCATTGGCAGGGATCGAACCTGTGACCTGCTCGTTACGAATGAGCTGCTCTACCAACTGAGCTACAATGGCATAGAGACATTATACATTATTTTTTCTTTAATGTATAATGAGGTTATGAAGAGCCTCATCTCGGATCTCATCGCTCATCGCGGCATGCACGGGACTTATCAAGGCGCCAAGAATTTTCCTGAAAATTCTCTTTCCGCATTTAAGCGCGCCCTGCTCGCGAATTATGCTATCGAACTGGATATTCATCTTACCAAAGATCTTCAGCTCGCGGTTTTTCATGACCACAATACTCTGCGGATGACTAAAAAATCTTACAATCTTGAAGATACCGGTCTTTATACTCTTAAAAAACTTCCACTGATTAATTCCGATGGTGTTTCCACTAATCAAACTATCCCCGAACTTTCCGAGGTATTAGATTTAATTCACGCCAAAGTTCCTCTCTTAATCGAACTAAAAACCACCGAGCATTCTAACATTTCCCTCTATGGCAAAACCGTGCTCACCGCGCTCGAAAAATATCTCAAGAGCTACCGTGACCCGAAAATTTATCTCCAAAGCTTTGACCCGCGCATCGTCTACTGGATCAAACGTCATCATCCTAAAATTCCTGTCGGCCTCCTGCTCTCTGACGACTCTGATTTAGCCAAAAAATACGACTTTTTTGTTAATAATCCCCTAATTTGGCGCCTCGTCAAACCAGATTTTCTCAGCGTCAATCAAACCATGCTAAACCGACCTGCCATCCAAAAATTCAAGATCAATTATCCAGTTCTTTGCTATACTATCGATGACGAGAAAAAACTTCAGGAATTAAAACCTCTCGCTACTCAATTTATTGTTGAAAAAATTCTCTAAGTTAAAAAATTAAAATCCCAAATTCGATTTGCTTAAAGTTCCCCCCATTTTGAACCGCGTATTTACATAGACTCCGCTAAGCCCTATTTTTCAAACCACAAAAAATAGCCCGAAGGGCTTTATTCTGGCGGATCCGACGAGACTCGAACTCGCGACCTCTGCCGTGACAGGGCAGCGCTCTAACCAACTGAGCTACGAATCCACTACCTCACATTATAGCGTGATTCCCCTGTTTGTGCAAGGGTTTTTTCTTTTTTAAAGTTCCAAAATCGATTTTAAAACTAAAATTCTTTTTCGTGTCACAGATTTCATACTGTAAACCATATCGTTTCAATAAATTTTTTACAATGTAAAGCCCCAAACCACTTCCACCCTGCTCATTAATGCCCGCTCCATACGAATTTTTAATCTCTAATACCCCATCTCGCATCTGCATAGAAATCCTACCATCCTCCTCCGCATACTTCACTGCGTTCCCGATTAAATTCGCTAACACTATCGATAAAGCCGTCCGATTCAACCAAATTCTTTGCTCCCCCACCTCAATTCGCATTTGCAGATTTTTCTCCGCAATCATAATCTGATTTCGCCTCAAGGACTCCTCGACTACCTCTGAAATTTTTATCCATTCAGACTTTTCGAAACTATCCATCTTCGACATCAAGAGCAATTCTCGAATTCCCGCGTCAAGTTCATCCACCATTTCCCCACATTTTTCCAAATAAAAATCCCGATCCTTATATTTCCCTACCTTAAATTGCATATTTTCTAAAACAATCTTCAAGCTCGTCAGTGGCGTTTTCAATTCATGCGAAGCCCCACGCAAAAATTCAAAGTTCACTTGCTTTATTCTCAAAGTTTCCTGCCTCGCATAAAATCCCGCCACCACCAGCGATAACACCACCGATCCCAGTAGTGTCACCGGCAAAAACTTCAAGCTCAAATCGATCGCATCTTTTTCTAAATTTGCCGTCGAAACAAACTGCACCAAAGCCTCTTCTTCGTTTAAGAGCTTCACGCTTTTTTCTTCAATAATCACCGAATTATTTTCACTCGTCCGATCCACTGGTAGTAGCTCCGAAACTTTCATCTCGTTCTCTGCATTTTGCGATTTCAGATAAGCTTTAATCTCGCCACTCCTGGAATAAAAATCCAAAGCTTGCTCCACATACTCACGATTTTTTCCAGCCAAATTTTTCGTCACATCCGAAGCCGTCTGCCTAATTTCTTTTGTTTTTTCTTCCAAATAAGATTTCGGTAGTGCCAAAAATATCCCACCGTGAATAATTACCACTACCCCAAGCAGCAGTATCAAGACCCTGAAAAATCCCTTCCAAAAAATTCCTCTCATCCTCGCTCCAATTTATACCCCACCCCGCGTACCGTATAAATACAATCCAGTTTTAATTTTTTTCTTAGCTCTTTAATATAAACATCGATCACCCGGTCAAACGGAATTTCTTCGCTCTCTTTCCAGACATTTTCAATAATTTGTTCCCTCTTGAGAACTCGCCCCTCATTCAAAAACAAATATTTTAAAATCTCCAGCTCCTTCGGTTTCACTTCTACTGCTTGCCCTGCTACCTCAGCTCGAAAACTCACAAAATCGATTTTTGTTTCTTGATAATTAAATTCTCTTAGATCCTCACCTAAAGTCTTCTTCAATAATGCTTCCACTCGCGCTTTTAAAACCGGCAAGGAAAATGGTTTTTCCATAAAACCATCCGCCAAATTCGAAAAGGCCATGATCTGCGATTCTTCATCCGAAAATGCCGTCATCATCAAAACCGGTACCCGACTTTTTTCACGAATTTTTCTTAAAACTTCTAATCCACTCATCGACGGCAATTTGATATCTAAAATCACCAAATTAATTTCATGATTAAACTTCTTCAGCGCCTCTATCCCATCCCCCGCCTCGACCATCTCGTATTTAAATTCCCGCAAAAATTCTACCACCCCTTCCCGAATCATTCGGTCATCCTCTACGATCAATATTTTCATTAATCTAAATATACCAAATTTAAAGCTCTGTCAAAAGTTCCTTTGGATTCTTTTTTAAATTTCGATAGCTTATTATCCCAAGCGAAACCAGCATGATCGCCAACATGAAAACCACTGTTATCACTACCGCGCTAATCGTCATCTGTACATCAATCGCCGAAAGAGTTTTAGTGAAACCTTCCATTTCTGCGCCCCCACCTAGCTGCGTCGCCCCAGCCTGTTTCGCCATTTGCTTTGTTACTCCAGTTGTAACATTTTTTAAAATATCATTCCCCATTATTTTCGCAAATTTTCCCGCCAAGACATAAGCCCCCACGAACGCCGGTAGGCTTACCATCAAAAGTTCTATCACGAACTGTCCGAAAATCTGTCCTTTTTCCAAGCCTATCGCCAGTAAAATTGCGATTTCTTTTTTTCGCGCATTCATCCAGAGTAGTAAAACTAGAGCCACTATTATTCCCGCAAAAATTAGTGAACCGAAAAACATTTGGTTAGCCACTCCATACATTCCCGAAATTGATTGTTCCAAAGCTGGATAGTTTGAGGCACTTTTTATCAAATTATACTCGCGCCAATTCACATCCAATTTCTTCACCGCAGCCATCACTTGATCAAGATTCTTCTCGCCCTTCACGAAAAATGTTGCATCCTGATACACCGCCGTATCTTCATCATTGCCATAAACTTTTGCCGCCGTAGAAACGTCTGTCACTAAAGTATTTTCATACAGCTCCTGAGCCGCCGTCACTCCCCCCGTATTTTTTCCGGTAAATAACCCTTTAATTTTCACCTCTACAGTTTCGTTTGCCGCCTTTTCATTATCCGCATCAAATAAATTTGATTTAATTTTTATCTTATCCCCCACTTTCAAATTATTTTTCTTCGCCAAATCTTCGTGCATCAAAATCTGATTTTTATCGTCATTTTTTAGATGCTCACCCGAAACCAGTTTATATGCCCCAGAAACAAATTTAGTTTCCCTCGCCGAATCATTCACGCCGGTTAGCATCACTGCGCGCTTAAAATTCTTCGCACGTTCCGCCGATCTTCCGCGCAACGTTTCTGGCGTCTCGATAATATCCTTATCTACCAAATCCGCCACGCTATTGATTCTTTTTACCGTATATTCAATCTCCGGTGACTCAGAAATTTTTTTAATATCCGTTCCCTTCACATTACCACCACCCCGCGGCGTACCCTGATTTACTTGGCGATTAATTTCCATTGAAAAACTATTAGTTACTCCCGAAAAAGCCTCGCTCGCCGCCTTACTTGTCGCATCCTGAATCGAGAGGCTTATCATCCCCAAGCTCGACATTGTAAGTACTACCAAAAAAATTACCAAACTTTTTAACTTTTTTCGCGTTACATATAAAAATGCATTTTTCAACATTATCTCAATTTCCTTCCCTTTAATTCCAAGACCACATCCGCCGATTCCGCCACCCTTTTACTATGCGTCACTACAATCACACATTTATTGCGTTCCTTTGCCAACTTTTTCAAAACTTCAATAATTTCTTCCGCCGTGTTTTCATCCAAATTTCCCGTCG
>CALHKE010000003.1 GCA_938033695.1 uncultured Candidatus Saccharibacteria bacterium
GTTCAACTTTTTTGTTCACTTTCTCAACTTGAGATTCCAATATCTTTCCCAATACCTTTTGTGCACGCACTGCCGAATATTGTAAATATGGACCAGAATTTCCCGTCATCGAAACTGACTCTTTTATATCAAATATGATATCTCCGCCAATTTTATATTTAGCTAATGCATACTTCAGAGCGCCCATCAAAACTTTCTCGTCACTCGATTTTTCCATAGCCTCGCGCACCATTTCAATCACATCAATCGCGCGTAAGAAGTTTCCTTTTCTCGAAGACATTTTTTCATTACCTGGCAATTTCACCTGACCGTGTGTAATATGTAAAGTCCTACTCGAAAGTTCCGGCGCGTATTGCGAAATCGCCGAAAGCACCACTTTCATATATTCAATGATGTCGTTACCAGTAATAATAATCGATTTATCAAAATGAAAATCTTTATATTTCTCAAAAATCAAACCCGTATCTTTGGCTTCGTAAGTTGGCAGGCCATTATTATTAATAAATACCCTGGTATGAAGTCCATGTTTATCGCCACGGTAAACCACCGCCCCATCCGACATCTCATAAACCCCGTTCTTTAGTTCCCTGCGCACGATTTCCAAACCAGTCTTCGCCACTGTTGATTCAGGGTAATATTTATCAAATTTTACCTGCAAACGCTTATAAAAATTCTCAAAATATTGGTAACTATTCTTGCGACCCCAGAAATAAAGTTCCGCTACTCTGGCACGTTCCGGATCTCCGCTATAATCTGCGTCTTCCCCTGCTTCCGCAATCTCGAAAATCATCTTATTTAGTTTCACGATTTCCGCGTGTGCCTCTGCGTCATCTTCATCCGCTCTCGTACCAAATACATAACATTCTGCCAGCAAATCTGCCACTTTTTCTGGTGACAAATCCGTCGGAATTTCTTTAATTTTACGCAGCATGCCATACATATTTCTGGCCACATGTAGTCCGATATCACCACCGAAATTTGCGCGCACCACTTTACCGCCGGCATATTCAATCACGCGTGAAATTGCTTCCCCCACAATCGAAGTGTATAGATGGCCAACATGTAACACCTTGAATGGGTTCGGATCGGAAAATTCACAAATCACCGTCTGACCAGAATATTCGTCTGATGATATATTTTTTGTAAAATCTTTTTCGAACTTATCGATATTTTTTAGAAGATTTTTATTGCTTAATTTGAAATTCAAAAACCCAGGCCGTGCGATTTCCACTTCCAAATCCGTCTCGCCGAGTCTACGCACGATTTCTTCTGCGATTTCCATCGGATTTTTCTTTAATGTTTTCGCTAATAACATCGCCACATTTGTCGCGAAGTCGCAGCCAGTATTCTCTGGTGCTGGCGTCAAAACTACATCCATTTCTACGGCGTATAGTTCGACAATCGTCTTTTTTAGGGTATTTTGAATTTCTTCCATATCTCTATTTTATCACAATTTTAATTACACAACATTTTTCGAAAAAATACAAAAATTCCATAGAATCTCAATCGTAGTTTCCCTGGTTACAGAAAAAAATAGCAGCCCTTAAACTGCCATTTTAAAACTTATTTTTTGAACTTTAAGTTTTTTATTTTAAGCTTTTTACAAACTCCATAAATAATGGGTGTACACGTAAAGGTCTCGATTTCAGCTCTGGGTGTGCTTGTGTTCCCACAAAGAATTTCTTTCCTGGAGCTTCAATAAATTCCACCAATTTTCCATCTGGTGAGGTACCCGAAACCACCACGCCGCCCTTTTCGATTTCCTTAAGGAATTTTTGATTCACTTCATAACGGTGACGATGACGTTCTACGATATTAGTTTTTCCGTAAATTTTAGCTGTTTTACTCCCCTTAACTAATTTCGCCGGAAAATCTCCGAGACGCATACTACCACCCGTCGATTCCTTCCCCTCCTGTCCATCCATCAGATAAATCACGTTTTCTTTAGTTTCTTTATCAAATTCTTCCGAATTCGCTTGCGTTAGTCCTGCTCTTCTCGCGCTCGCGATACAAGCCACTTGCATCCCTAAACATAATCCGAGGTAAGGCACGTCGTGATCCAAAGCGTAATTTGCTGCCGCAATTTTCCCCTCCACCCCACGGTTACCGAAACCACCTGGCACCACTAGACCATCGACTTCCGACAACATTTTTTCATCGACTTTTTCTGCGTTAATCCACCTAAGATCCAAATTCACATCATTCCAAGCCGCTGCCGCCTTCAAGGCTTCCGTCACACAAATGTAGGTATCTTCATTCCCGACATATTTCGCCACCAACCCCACCTTCACGGTTCGCGCGTTTTTCTGAGCTCGCTTCTTCGAAAATTCTTCCCAAGCAGACATATCCGGCTCTTTGTCATCCCCCACAAAATCATTCAAAATCTCTAGCACCCCAGATTTCAAAACATTAAATGGTACATCGTATACCGAATCAATATCTGGTAGGTTCAAGACTGCTTCATCTGGAATTCCCGAAAATCTAGCAATTTTTTCACAAATTTCGCGTGGCGCTGGTTTTTCCGTACGACAAACCACCACATCTGGAATGATCCCAAATCCACGTAAATCTTTTAACGCATTTTGTGCTGGTTTACTCTTCAATTCTTTCGAAGTATTAATCCATGGCACATAAACTACATTTACGTAAAGACAATTTCGACGCCCCACCTTATTTCCGAACAATCTGATCGCTTCAATAAACGACAGACCCTCATAGTCACCGACTGTACCACCAATTTCTACGATATGAATATCCGAATTTTTCGAAGCATTCATAATTTTTTCTTGTACTAATTCCGTAAAATGCGGCACCAACTGTACGGTTTTACCATGAAAACCTCCGGCGCGTTCTTTTTCAATCAATTCTTTAAAAATCGAACCCGAAAGCGTAATCGAATAGCGGTTCGTTTCAAAATCCAAGAAGCGTTCGTAATGCCCGAGATCAAGATCCGTCTCCACACCATCATGGGTCACATAACATTCACCATGTTCCACCGGATTCAAAAGTCCTGCATCCACATTCAGATACGGGTCGCACTTTTGCATCGTCACCTTGAAACCCTTGGCCTTCAAAATAGCCCCAATCGAAGCCGCCGTAATTCCCTTTCCTACTCCAGAAAGTACTCCGCCGGTCACGAAGATATATTTACATTTATGCTTCTCGTTTTGTTTTTCGTCTTTATTTTTCATGGGACACCTCTCCTTTCGCCCACTCCATTAACTTTTACATACCTTCATATTAGCATAAACGTTAAATAAAAATAGTCTATTTTCTCAGACTTTTCTTCATTTTCTCCCTAAATTCTGTTATAATATAGAAAATTGTTGGAAGTGTGTCCGAGTGGTTTAAGGAGCACGCCTGGAACGCGTGTATGCGGGGAACCGTATCGGAGGTTCGAATCCTCTCGCTTCCGCCATTAAAATAAAATAGACCCAGAGGGTCTTATTTTATTTTAATTATTTTTAGCGATTCCCTTTGTTGTGCAAGAAATACACCAACGCCGAAACGAAAGCTCCCAGTGTTACCATGCTACCTACTGCTGTAGTCGCTATCATTGTTGCAGCAATACTTTCTTCCGTCATATGACCCAAGCGACTATAAATAAATAGTGCAGCTTCATTATTCGTCACATCTGACGCATCCTCTTTTTCCGAACTCTCGCAAAGTCGGGCATTTTTTAAGAATACTTTTTCCAATTTTTCACTTTTATCAAAACAAATCGCTGGCACATTATCAACCTCAACTCCTGCACGCATTGCGGTCCTAATTTGGCTCACACCCCAAACCGTCAAACCACCCGACACAAATCCTAAAATTAGTAATAGCACCGTATTACAAACCACAAAACGTTTCTTATTATTTTCTCTTCCCGCCATTTATTCTCCTTACGGTTACTTTTCTTCATTATACTAAATTCCTCACAAAAAAAAGATTGCGTTTTCCGCAATCTTCTAAAATTATTCTGTCTTAGTCTCCGTTTTAATTTCTTTCAGCACCACAATCTGACTACGCAGATATCTCTGAAAATTTGTGTAATTATATAGCGAACCTTCTGAATAAGTCGAAGCACCCGCCGGAATTACCACACTCGATAAACCAATTCTACCAGTACCAAATTGATCAACCGTCGAAATTGGCTGAATTCCCTCTTCTAGTTTCGTACCAAAATCAATCAAAGTTCTTACTTCCGACATCACAATATTAGTTCGCAGATTATCCCCCAGTCCATCAATAATACTCATCACCTTACCCGGATTCATCAAAATTCCGATACTCGAAACCTTGTTTTTAATCGCATTCATAATTCTCTGCTGATTAATCTCGCGGTCAAAATTACTACGTGATAAACCATAATCCCCAGGTTTACAGGCCGCATTTCTCGCTCTCGCTAATTTCATCGCCAGATCCCCGTTCATGTTGTAGTACATGCCTTTTTTCAGATCAATTCCTTGACATGAATCATGAATCCCATCCTCGTCGTCCGCATAAACATCCACATCGATTCCCCCAATTTTATCCACAATCATTTTTACCGCACTCCAGTCCGCCGCCACATAATAATGCATCGAAAAACCCGTCACCTCAGAGATTTTTTTCGCAAAATATAACGAAGCTGCTTCTTTTGCGCTAGTTCCGTTCATTGTATTTCTATATTCTTCCAGCGCACAAAGATAAGTTGCATTAATTTTTCCTTGACTCCCCACTGTGCAGCTCATTGGCTCACTGCCAGGCACCGAATAATTCACCCATAAATCACGTGGCACACTAAAAACTTTCGCCGTTTTGTATTCCTGATTAATCGAAGCCACCAAAATCGAATCGGTTAATTCTTGCCCACCGTGTCCCTTCGCATCTTCCGAAGTACCAAAAATCAAAAAATTCGTCTGTCCATTTTCGTCCTTCTTTAATTCCGAGCTAATCAGAATATCCATCGGATTACCTTTAAATACCGCCGTAGAATGTGAAAGTAGCATATAAACCAAAGTGATCGCCGTAATAATCAAAACTAAAATTACCGACAAGGCAATCATTACAATTTTTGCCCAGAGCGGTACTTTATTTTTGTCTGATTTTTTCGTCTTCAATTTTTGGGATTTTACAATATTTTCCGTTTTTGGTTTTTCAGTTTCTGCTTCCGCTTTCTCCGAAACTACTTCCATTTTTTCAGAAATCGCTTCCGCTTTTTCTAATTTCGCTTCTGTTTTTTTTGAAATCGCTTCCGCTTTTTTCGATTCCGCTTTTGCTATTTTTTCAGTTTCTTTTTTCGGCATTACATTTAAGTCGACTTCATTCGAAACCGCTTCTGCTTTTTCAACATAATTTTTAGCATTAGAAAAATCCTTCACCACCATTTTTTTCTTAGTGTGATTATGATTTTTCTTCTGATTTACACCACTTTTTTTCGACTTTTTTTTCTTTGCCATAAAAACCCAATAATTTTCTACATAATCATAACATATTTTTCTTTTTAGTTTATAATAAGACTAATGGCACAAGAGGTAAACAATCAACAAACATCCCCAAACAACTTGATCGAACTACATGATATTAATCGTGTTTTTGGCATCGGCGAAGCGGAATCTTACGCATTGCAAAATTTCTATCTGCAGGTCAAACCCGGCGAATTTATCATGATTATGGGTCCATCCGGTTGTGGTAAAACCACCCTACTTAATATTCTCGGCTTCCTCGATCATCCGACCTCTGGCCAATATTTCTTAAATCAAACTCCGACCTCTCATTTTAGCAGTCGTCGTCTCGCCAAACTTCGTTCCCAAAAAATTGGCATTATCTTCCAAGAATATAACCTAATTCCTACCCTCACAGTCCTCGAAAACGTTGCTCTACCTCTTATTTACGCTGGCGTCAGCCACACTAAAGCTATCATTAAGGCTTCCGAAACTCTAAAAAATTTTGATCTTCAAACCAAAGAATATTATTATCCATACCAACTCTCCGGTGGTCAAAAACAACGCGTCGCCATCGCTCGCGCCCTAGTTGCTAATCCGGAAATTATTCTTGCCGACGAGCCGACCGGTAGTCTCGATACCAAAAGTTCTGAAGCCGTCATGCAAGAACTTCACCGTGTTCACCAAGCCGGTAATACTATTATTATGGTGACCCACAACCCAGCCCTTACTAAGTACGCCACTCGTGTCCTTCATATGATTGATGGCTCGATCGATCGCGACTTCAAATTCGTCGCCGACCATAATCTGCCAGAACGCATTGATATTCATTTCAATTCCAAAACCTCTAGACCAGAAGCTCCTCAAGTTATTAATACTGAAGCACCTCGCGTCACTAAACCAGAAACCCCTCGCGTTACTAAACCTGAGATACCTCGCGTTGCACCAGAACCAAAACTTGAAATTCCTCGTCCCAAAATTACCCGTAGCCCAGAATCCACCGTTAATCCTTTTGAACCAAAATTCATTCCGAATACTCCAGAAAAACCTTTCGATAAACCCATCTCTTACAATCTTGGTACCGTTTCCGAACTTCCAAATTCTACTAAAAAACCAACCTCTGCTCCAGTCAAGGAATATTTCCCTCCAGCTAAACCTGAAACCGAAGTAATCGAACCAGAGGCCACCGAGACTTTAGAAACTGAATCAGAAAAGACTGAACGCGTTTCTCAAATTGCTACTATTACTCCAATCAAGCGTAATAAATCTAACTCAGCACTCAAATTTAATCTTAATTTCGGCAAAAAATCCGCTAAAAATAATTCCGCCCACACCAAATCTCACACTAAAAAATCTGCAAAAAAGAAAGGTCACAAATAATGTCATTGTTGCTTCGCACGAATTACGCCATCGCCCGCTCTTCCTTGAAGCGTCAAAAATTGCGTACATTTCTTACCTCTCTTGGTATTGCTATTGGTATCGCTAGCATCGTCTATACTTTTGGTATTATTGGCAGTTTCAAAAATCTCGTTAAGGCCGAAACTAACGACGCCCTCCTGGTGCTTCAACAAAAATCCGATGAAGCCACCGATATTTCCTCCATCCTCACTGCCAAACCCCTCATCTCTTCCCCTTTTAATAAAGAAACTGTTGAACTTGTCCAAAAATCTATCAATACCACTGCCGCTATCTCACCTTTTGCCCCTATCACCTGTAATCTTTCCGGTGATAATCTTGTCGCCAATGGCAATATCATTGGCCTCTACGAATCTGCTCTCAAAACCCTCGGCCTTAAAGTTAAAACTGGCTCTTTCCAGAGTGATGCCAGCCTCAAAACTATCGTCCTGGGTCACAATCTCTCCCTTCAACTTTTTGGCACCGCCGAAAGTATCGGTAAAACCGTCAACATTAAGGGCGAACGCTACATTGTCACTGGTGTTCTTGAAAATCAAGACAATCCGCGTAATTTTACTCGCTTTAATTTCAACCAAGTCGGCCTAGTGAATTTTGATCAACTAGCTACTTTGAATCCTATTATCGAAAAAGTGCTTATTCAATTACCGGATCATACCACCATGCTTTCCGTGAAAGATTCTCTAAATAAAAAACTTTCCGAAAATCCTAATCTCTCCGGTACTTTCCAACTCGCATCCGAAGAACAAATTTCTCATCCTGCCTCTTCTAATATTAAACTTATCACCGTCTTACTTTCCATTATCGCGATTATTTCTATTATTGTCGGCTCAATTAGTATTACTAGTATTATGATTGCCACAGTCACCGAACGCACCCATGAAATCGGTGTGCGAAAAGCCATCGGTGCTACCCACTTTAATATTTTCCTACAATTTATTTTCGAATCCATCCTGCTCAATATCTCTGGCGCCGTACTCGGTTTTATTATCGGTTATGCCGCACTTCTCGTCACCGCCTTTCTCACTGAATTCAAAATTTACTTCTCACCAGAAATTCCTGCCATCGCTCTCGGTGTCGCCATTTTCACCGGCTTTATTTCTGGTACTATTCCGTCACTCAAAGCCGCCGGTAAGAATCCTATCGATTCCATCAAACAGCCAAATCGCTAATATTACATCATTTAGCTCATGCTCGCTTCATCTAGTTCATTCTTTCATTCGACTCCCGCTCTAGGCCATTCTTCTCTGTTCGTGATATAATTTACTCATGAAAATTTTGGGTATCGAAACTTCTTGTGACGAAACTGCCGCTGCCATTGTTGAAAATGGTGATCAAATTTTGAGCAATGTTGTAGTTTCTCAAATCAATATCTTCGCAAATTACGGTGGTGTGATTCCTGAAATTGCCGCCCGCTCCCATCTCGAAGCCATCCAGCCGGTCATCCACCAGGCTTTCACTGATGCCGGCCTAAAACCGAACGATTGGTCACAAATTGACGCCATTGCCGTCACTCATACCCCAGGGCTTCTCGGGTCACTTCTAGTCGGCACTCTTTCCGCTCGCACTATTAGCATTTTGCATCATATTCCATTTTACCCAGTGCACCATCTTAAGTCTCATATTTATGCCAACTGGCTCACCGAAAAACCTGAATTTCCCCTCCTCGCCCTCGTCATTTCCGGTGGTCATACTCAAATCATCCACATGTCTTCCCATAATCATTTTAAAATTATCGCCTCTACTCGTGATGATGCCGTCGGTGAATGTTTTGATAAAATCGCCAAAATTTTAGGTCTTCCCTATCCAGGTGGTCCAGCTATTTCTCATCTTGCTAAATCCGGCAATCCTCATCGTTTCACTTTTCCTCACCCACTCGCCAATTCCCTCGACTTTTCTTTTTCTGGTCTCAAAACCGCCTTCCTTCGCACGGTCCAAAATCTAGTCAACGTTCCGATTTCCTATCCTTCTTCCAAGCTCGCTGACTTACTCGACGATACTACTAAGGCCGATCTCGCCGCCTCTTTCGACCAAGCCGTCACCGATATTCTCCTCGAAAAAATCACTACCGCTATTAAACAAAATCCCGAGACAAAATCTCTCGTCATTGCTGGTGGTGTTTCTGCCAATCAAACTCTTCGTGAAGATGCCAAAAAACTTGAATCAAAATTCAAAAATCTCAAATGTTATTTCCCACTACCTAAATTCTCCGGCGATAACGCCGCCATGGTCGCCTCCGCCGCTTACTACGAAATTCAATCCGGCATCAAACCCTCCGACCCTTACAAACTCAACATCCTTCCCCGCTCCGAGATTAAATAATCACCAAATTTACCACCTAAATACCCCCGATACAGGGGATATTTTTTAATCTCAATCTCTTTTTTCATTTGAAAATCCGATCAGTTTCATATATAATTAAGCATAATTAGTTTATTGGAGGTTTATTTGTGTTGAGACTTTTAGGTCTTAACCGAATTAATTTTTTGGTTAAGAGAAGTTTAGTTCTGCTTACCCTTCTTGGGTCGGTTTTTATTACCTTTAATTCCCCAACATCGGTTCATGCTGAAGAACCTTATGGCGCTTCACTCACCGTAACCGGTAATTTTGATCTCGATCTTACGCCACAAGGTACCGAGCAGGTAGTTTTACGTGCTACCGGTTTTTCTGCCACAGTTAAGACTAATAGTATTGCAGGGTATTCCCTATACATGTCTGGCGGAGATAGTAATGGTAATTTTACCAACCCTCAAGCACCAAATGCCGTTCTAAAACCTCTCAATCATTACACCTATTATAATTTCGCTGAAGACCAAATTAATATGTGGGGAATCTGTAGTCAGTATTATAGTAGTACAACAAAATGTGATAGTAGCTACTATCCACTAGGAAACGCCAGTAATCCAACTCTAATTAAAAAATCTGATGGAGCAGCTCCAACCGAAGGTTACACTTATAAAGCCAACCTATTTGCTCGCGCCAATAAGGATATTATCTCCGGTCGTTATAACGGTGACATAACTTTCTCTTTAATCGTTAACGAAGAAATCTCCTCAACTCTAGTCACTGGTCGTGAATTCAATAAGCTACTCCGTGAAGCCGTCAATACTACAGACCCTACTATTCTTAATGATCCAAAATCTGAACTACCAGTTTATATAAATAGCTTAACTTTTGCAAAAACTGAACCAACCAGTACTCCAAAAAAGACCGTTAAAATCTCTACTGAAAATTCCGAAGAACCAGTCTATCTTACCGCCGTTCAATCTTCAACCAATAGCTACGCCTTAACTATCTGGTCCAATTCCCATCATATTTACACTAACGCCGACTCTTCCTATATGTTCTCTGGGCTCAATAATGTTTCTACTGCACTCTTTTATAATTGGCCAAATGATTCACAAATAAGTTTTTCAAAAACTAAAGATTTTTCCTATATGTTCTATAAATTAGGTAATGTGAATGAATCTGCATATTACGATATTAAATACTCGTCCAATATGGTTAATTCAATCGCAAAAGCAAATCCTACTAATCTTGATTCAATGTTCGAATTTTCCAATCTTCAACCATACGTCACCATTAACACAACTGGTCCAGTCTCAACAAATTCTATGTTTAAAAATAATGGCAAGAGAAAATATTCCGTCTCTCTTACCGGCAACTTCCTTGAGAATAGTTCAGATATGACATCCTTCTTTGAAGGTAGTATCATCGAATTTTCATACGGCATTCGCACGGCTACCGAAAACTTCGGAAAATATACAACTTCAACTAACTCGATGTACAAAAATTCCGAATCCAATATGATCGACTTTGGAAAAGCCACTTTCTCTGTACTAGATGACACCGAAAGTATGTTTGAAAGTTATGGCGGTTATTACAATTCAATTCGTTACTTGCCAAATAAATCCAACGTCTCCAGGCTTACAAAAATGAAAAACATGTTCAAAAACCTTAAAACCGGTAGTTATAATTATCTCAATTTGTCATCTTTTAATACCGAAAATGTTACCGATATGAGCTATCTTTTTGGTACTGACACCGAAAATAGCAGTAAACAAATAGATTCCTTAACCTTAGGTTCAAATTTTGACACCAAAAACGTCACTAATATGGAAGGTATGTTCTCTAGAATTTATAATTTAAGAAACCTAGATCTTGGTGACAAATTTGACACCAGTAAAGTAACTAATATGGCTAAAATGTTCTACGCTAACAGTGTTGAAACCTTTAAGATTGGTAATAAATTCAATACCGAAAATGTCACAGATATGAATATGATGTTTGCAGGTTGTAGTAATATGAAAGACTTTGACCTAAGCGGTTTTAATACTAAAAACGTCACCAATATGTATGGTATGTTCTCAAATGCAGGCAGTCTTCGAAATTTTATTAACACTTCCGGCTTTAATACTGAAAAAGTTACCAATATGAGCTATATGTTTAATGGAACTAGATTTGAAAAATTAGATCTTTCAAGTTTCAACACCAAAAACGTCACTGACATGTCTTATATGTTTAATGATTATTTCAACTACAGTCCTATTATTACCTATCCAGCCGTTTTTGACACCAGTAAAGTTACCAATATGGCCTACATGTTTAACAAATCCTATATTAGAAATCTACCTTCCGCTGGGTTTGATACTCGTTCCGTCACTAATATGAATCACATGTTCAGTGAATCTCTCGTTAATGGCTTACCATCATCCGGCTTTAACACTTCGGCTGTCACTGATATGGGATTCATGTTCTATAAAGCGAAATATATGCAGGGTCCACAAGTTTTCAATTTTAATACAAGAAATGTTACCAATATGGAAAGCATGTTCGATCAAGCCTTTACCGAAAGGCCAAGCCAAGAAGCTATTTTCGGCGCAGATTTTAATACCGAAAAAGTTACCAACGTTGTAAATATGTTTAGAGCCGCCAAAATTGGAAAAGCAGATCTCACCAATTTCGTAGGCCTCCCTGAAGCTACCTCACTTCAATCCTTCTTTGATAGTGTTCCAGTTACCGAACTCATCTTGCCAAATCCATTCAATACATCCAAGGTTACTACTATGGAGCGTGCCTTCTTTGGTCTTTCCTCTTTACCAGACAATTACACTCTTAATATGCCTCTCACAACCGAAAATGTTACTAACATGGCGTATATGTTTACAGGCTGCTATGCCGGAAATATTAATCTTTCTAGCTTTAATACTGAAAAAGTTACAGATTTTAAGTATATGTTCGATGGAAATAGATTTAAGACCTTAGATATCAACAATTTCAATCTTGAAAAAGCAGAGAATATTAACTATATGTTTAATGGTTCTCAACTTCTCACCGAATTAGATTTAAGTCATGTCAAGACGACCAATACTCTTAAAACTATGTATTATACCTTCCATAAAATGAAAAAAGTTGTCACTATCTCCATTCCTGGATTTGACACTTCCGGTACTACCGATATGTACGGCGCATTCTATGAAAACCCGGAACTCACTACAATCTATACATCAGAAAAATTCGTTCCAGCTGTTTATGGCGTAACCTATTACAACTCCACCGATTATCTATTTACCGATACACCAAAACTAGTTGGTGGTGCTGGCACTCATCAAAGTAACTACGATAATTTCCGTACCTATGCCCGTGTCGACGACCCATCTAACAGCAAGCCTGGCTACTTCACCTACAAGGCCGCACCATAGTTTCAGCCCTATTCCCGAACATTTGATCATACATTTATGTACACCCCCTCAGCCTCCCCGTGAGGATGAACTGATAATCCCCTCTTCCCTCTCTCACTCTCCGAGAAAATTCAGCACGCAAAAAAGACTCGTCCTCCGCGAGTCTTTTTGGTTGAACAAAATTCTACCTGCAAAATTATTCAGCAGCATCATCATCAAAAATCTCAATATCTTCCACCAGTACCGGAATCGCCTGCTGGAAAATCTGATAGATCTGATTAGCAATTTTCCGAATTTCTGGATGCGCCATTCTTGAACCACGTAATTTCAAAAAATGTCGCCATTCTCTAAAATTCGCCGTCATCATCAGTTCGGTTTTTAGGCAAAGCGGCAACACATCCCGCGCCTTTTCCGGCTTCACGCCAGCATCAATTTGATGTAGGTACGTCCTCTCCGACATCTCCATTAAATTCAGCCATTCCCTCGCCTCATTTTCCGCCAGGCCACTCGACTCAATCACTGTAATCTCCCTTGCAAATTTCCCATTCGCATAATTACAATACCTCGTAGATTCCTGAGAATAAGACGCCAAACGATGTCTCACAATTTCCTGTGAAATCGCTCGATCCGTCACAATCTTGAATGTGCAGACCCCATGCTCCAGCGGAGACTCGTGACCATTCTTAATCAGCATCCGAATAAACTTCTCAGTGCTTCCCTCCGGATCCTTCGGTTCACTCAGATAGCAGATTCTGCCACATTTTTCTACATGCTTTAATTGTAATTGTAGATAAAGATCGTCACTAATCTCATCATAAAATGGATTCAACAATCTTGCACTTGCTTCCGTAATTTTCATTTCAACCTCCTAATGTACTAAACCAACGTTTCTCTGTCGAATAATAATTCAAGCTAATTCAAATCATATCAATAAATTCAAATTTTTCAAGCATAAACAAAATTCGTAAAAACTAAAAATCTAAGTCAAAATAAAACTACTCTAAAGACCAAACCAATCTAAGTCAAAATAAAACTGCCTAGAAGACCAAACCGATCTAGGTAAAAATAAATCTGCCCTAAAGACCAAATCCAGTACCAATAAAATCAAAAGAACCGCATCAAAAATAAACCTCTTTGCAGTGGCTATTTAAAATTTTTTGACGGAAACCCATCAAAAAAAACCAAATTTAGTTATTTTTAACCGCACCTATTAAATTGCTCTTCAAACAAATTTAAAAATCAATCAAAAATAACCTTAATCTGCGATCATCTGATCAGAAAAGCCTGCGCTTCCCAGCATCGATAATATCTTGGGCCTTTCTTAGAAGCTTTGTCAGCCCCAATTCCGAGTTACTAGAACCCACATGCACCAGTTTCACAACCTTGCCATGCTCTTTATAGCAAACTTGTACACCAGTAGCCCCTGAAGCTGTCTTAAATTTTCTAATATATGCCACAACCACATTTTAACATAACCTTCTTCCCTTTTCCAACCCACCCTAACATTTTCCAACCTACATCAAGAAATTATCGACCAACCCGTGCAAATTTTACATAAGTTCCCCACCTGAACACACCTATAAAGTCCAATCTAATAACCTAACCCAAACCTAGATATTTCAACCCGTGCAAATTTTACACTAGTTCCCTATCCTAATATTCCCTAACCTAATGCGTCCCCTAATTTTGGAGCCACACTTCATTTTTCCACCATTATTCCCCCGACTTTTCCAGAAAGTGCATAAGTTTATTTCAATTCTTCCCTATATTTAGAACCCACTTGACTTAGCAACCCGCTCACGCTAATATAGACATAACAATTATCGAATTTTTTAAAACGGAACACATAATTTTAACTACGATAGCGCCTCGGTAATTGGGTCATAAAAGAACAGATCAGTACCTTATTAGGAAATGTTTATGCTTATTTGTCAAGCATTAAACATTAGTATTTTACACTGTACAAGATTTTTCATGTGCTTAACAGGGAAGCATAGTATTTTCAAGCCATTTTTTCACATAGGTGAGGAAATCATATAACCTTAAAATAGCGCACATTATTTTTGTGTCTAAATTTTATAAAATAAAAAATACTTCTTTTTAGGATGCTAAAAATAAGCTAAATTTTTCGTGAAAATTATATCTAGGATGTTAAAATAAGGCTAAATATATTATTAAAATTCTATCAAGGATGCTAGTATACCTCTATAAAACTATAGACTAATAGGGAATTACACTATTTATTTTGTTTTAAAGATATAAAACACGCATTAAACTTAGTTCCAGTCTCTAATCAAACATCACAAAAAACTTCGGCTCATCACCGAAGTTTTTCTCTAAATTATTTATATCTACCCCTAATAATCAGCAGAGAATGACTGAATTTTTTAGATCACATTTAGCTGCATCTTCATTTCTTCGATCAGTTTTTCTTTTTCTGCGATCAGGTTACGCGTCTCTCTTACCAATTCCGCCGGAGCTCTTTCCACATAACTTGGATTCATCATGCGCGAATTTAATCCATCAAGTTCTCGACCTACCGCCAAAATCTTCTCCGTCAATTCATTCTTATATTTAGCGACCACCTCAGCCGTCACATCGAGGTATAATTCGTGGTTTGCAATCGCTAACTTCAGACCCCTCGGCGTACCGTTTGTCGAAGAAATATAAGGCACGTGTGATAAGAATTTCAAAAGCAAGGTATTTTCGATCGCCATTACATCCTCACCGAAGAGCAAGCCAAATTTCTTATTATTATTTAGAAGCGACAGGGAATTATTCGTCGCACGAATCTTCGTCACCACCTCAATCATCCGTTCAAAGTTCATCGCTGAAATCTCGTCGAACTTCATAGTTTCAGGCCAACCCGCGTCGATCACCATACCAGAAGTCCAAGAAAGATTTTGCCAAATCACCTCTGTAACGAAAGGCGCAAAAGGATGCATCATCATCAAAACATTCTCTAAAGTCTTCTTAAGAAGTGGAATATTCTTGAAAATCTTCTGACTCTCTAAGAACCAGTCTGCATACTTATCCCAAACCAAACTATAAACAATTTCCACCGCCTCAGAGAAACGATATTCACTCATCGCCTGTTCAAGCATCGAGCTGGCCCGGTTAATTTCATGACAAATCCAGTCTTCACCTGCATTTTCCGTTGTATATTCCACAACGCTTGTCTCTGTAGAATTCGTTTCAGACTCATCCACCATTCCTTGCACGAAGCGTGAAATATTCCATAATTTATTACAAAGATTACGGCTCGAAATCACTGAATTCTCTAAGAAAGCTTGGTTTAATCCCGCTGAGCGGCCACGCAAAATCCCCATACGGAAGGCATCCGAACCATATTTTTCAATCAATTCCATCGGGTTAATCACATTACCCTTAGATTTAGACATCTTCTTACCCTTAGCGTCCAAGACTAAACCATGTAGATAGACTTCCTTAAATGGCACTTCGCCCGTCACGTAAACCCCCATCATAATCATTCTAGCCACCCAAGCAAACAAAATATCTGCCCCGGTCTCCATTACATTTAACGGATAGAATTCATTTTTGAAGCCCTCTTCCCAGTTCGTACAAACAATTGGCCAGTGCGAAGAAGAGAACCATGTATCAAAAGTATCTTCATCGCGACGATATTTTACACCGCCGATTTCAATCTCAAACAGATGCGTTCTAGTATCAAACACCCATTCCTCACCTTCTGCATTTGGATCAATCTTATGGAACATCGGAATTGCAATCCCCCAAGGAATCTGACGTGAAATATTCCAGTCCTTCAACCCCTCGAGATAATTAATCAAAACCTTCTGTTTATTCTCTGGATAAAACTTAATTTCATTATTATTTAAGCGCTCAATCGCCATCTTTGCTAGCTTTGAGGTATCGATAAACCACTGTTCTTTCAACATTGGCTCAATCACCGTGCCACACTTATAACAGTGCGCCACAGAATGTTGCATTTTCTTCTCGCCCACGAGCAATCCCGCCGCATCGAGCATTTTTACCGTCTTCTTACGTGCTTCTTCGACAGTCAATCCTGCAATTTCTTCACCACAAATCGGCAACATCTTACCATCGAATCCAATCACCTGAATTCTCGGAAGATTATGACGTAATCCCACCTCAAAATCATCATTATCATGTGCCGGCGTAATCTTCACTACCCCTGTACCAAAGCTCATCTCTGCATGTTCATCCAATACTACCGGAATTTCACGACCCGTCAGCGGTAAAATTAAAGTCTTACCATGCAAAAATTCATAACGCTTGTCGTTTGGATTGATCGCCACCGCCGTATCGCCGAATAAGGTTTCTGGACGCGTAGTTGAAACCACTACACCCCCCTCAATTACTCTCTCGACTTCACCATTTTCATCTAAAAGTTCCACCTTAGCGTCACTGTCCACGCCCGGCCCGAATGGATATTTAATTTCATAAAGCACCCCCTTCTCATCCTTATATTCCACCTCAATATCCGCGAAAGCCGTCTGATGTTTAGTACAATAATTTACTAATTTTTCACCACGATAAATCAGACCGTCCTTCCACATCTGCTCAAAGGTCTTGTAGGTACGGCGCACTACATTTTCATCCAGGGTAAAAGTGAGGTCCTGCCACGAACAAGAAGCCCCGAGCGCGCGCAACTGTAGTTCCATATCGCCGCGTTTACTCTGTACAAAATTCCAGACTTCACTATAAATTTCATCACGACTCATCGAAAAACGGGAACGACCCGATTTTTCAAGTTCACGTTCGTAAACCACCCAAGTTTCAAAACCAGCATGGTCCGCTCCTGGCACGTACCAAGTCCTGCGTCCGCGTAATCTGTTATAGCGGGTCAGGGAATCTTCCACTGCCACTGTTAAACCGTGGCCAATATGCAAATTTCCGTTCGCATTTGGTGGTGGCATCACAATCGAATAGCGTTTCGATTTCTTGCCATCCACCTCAACTTCATCTTTTTTTGGCAAAAACTTACCCGCCGCTTCCCAAGCCGCGTAGATATCCGCTTCAAAATCCGCCGGATTATATGCCGGAGCAAATTTCATTATTTCTCCTCACTTTCTAAGAATAATTTTTCTCTAATTTCAGCCATTTCCGCCTCGGAAACTTCCACCACCTGGCCATATTTGTAATTTGGATCAAAAGTCGTAAGGTGCACATGCGCATGCGGCACATCCGTACCAATCACTTTAATTAGCGTCCTCTCCCCCAAAACTTTTTCCATATTGGCTGCCAATTTTTTCACAGTTTTCATTACCGCAAGATAGTAATCTTCCGGCAAATCGTAAAGTTTATCGACTTCAAGTTTTGGCACCACCAAAGTGTGACCTTTAGTTTCTGGGTGAATATCCAAAAAAGCCAAGGTTTTCTCATCCTCGTAAATTTTGTAACATGGAATCTCACCTGCAATAATTTTTGAAAAAATACTTGCCATTTTGCCTTCCTTCACCCCACCATCCAATTAATTTTCTCTCTTGATTATACTAAATTTCTCCCCTGATTTCCACCTGTAACACCAAAAATCTTAAAATTAAACCAAACCAAAATATCTCATATTTGATATATTTTATTAGCAAATAATTTTGTATTTTCTGCAATCATAAGCATTAACAGGGGTGATTTTTTTATTTAATCTGTAAAATCTGAATATTTATGTTACAATAAATTCAATATGTCAAATCATCGTCGTGTTGAGTTATTTACCGCTAATCTTTTTGCCATTACCATTTCTTTTTTAATTACCTACTTTTATCGCTTCGGCTGGGAGCCTAACGATATCGCCTTTTATAACATTCGCACCGTCTCTATTTATCTCTATCTTCTTCTTTCATATCTAATTGTTTTTACTTTCTATCACAGTAATCCTGACACTAAAAAACGTGGTATTCTTCGCCATGCTAAATCCGCTCTCCTCACTAATCTATTTATGGCCATTATTTTTTCCGCCATTGTTTACCTTTCTCATACGAGCAATAGTATTCCACGTCTCTTTTTCGGCACATTTTTTTCAGTTAATTTCATAGTTTCCTTTATTACGCTTTATCTAATTCATTTCCTAAAACGCGAATATCTTGGACATCATACCAAAAAGACTGTAATTTTTACTGATAGTTGCAACCTTCGTAATGTAATTAGTAAAATCCAAAAACTTGACGCTGAAGATTGTGAAATTATTGGTATTAGTTCACTCTCTGGTAAATGTAAAGATCTTTTTTATAAATTAAAACCCATCACCAAAAATAAACTTACCCCTGAAGCTATTACTAATCCAGCCGAAGCTTACGATTTAAAAGAGCTCACCACCCCGGCCATTGAATATCTCAAACGTCATCAGGTCGACTTTGTAATTTTTAGTGTTGCTCATACTGATCGCGAAAAGATCCGCAAATTAATCGAACTAGTTAGTAAAATGGGGATCGATTCACTAATCACAATCGATAGTTTTGCGATTGAAACCCTTGAAACTAAACTCGAAGACTTCGGCACCTCCAGCGTAATTCGCCTTTCACCTCGTATCTTTACCGATGGGGAATTAATCGTCAAACGCCTCATGGATATTCTTGGTGCCTTAGTCGGATGTCTGATTTGTATTCTATTTGGTATTATTGTCGCACCATTGATTTATCTAGAAGATCCAGGACCTATTATCTTCAAACAAAAACGCGTTGGCCGTAATGGTAAATTCTTCAACATTTATAAATTCCGCTCCATGTATCAAAATGCCGAAGAACGCCTCAAGGATTTGCAAGAGCAAAATGAAATGCAAGGTTTTATGTTTAAGATGAAGAATGATCCACGCATTACTAAAATCGGTAAGATTCTTCGCAAAACCAGCATCGACGAATTACCTCAATTCTTTAACGTACTCGGAGGCAGCATGTCGCTCGTTGGTACTCGTCCACCAACAGTGAACGAATATAATCAGTATGCCGCCCACCATAAACGTCGTATTAGTATCAAACCTGGCATTACTGGACTCTGGCAAGTTTCCGGCCGCAGTGAAATTACCGACTTTGAGAAAATCGTCCGTCTCGATTGTTACTATATTGATCACTGGAGCATCACCTACGATATTAAAATTCTCATCAAAACTGTCGCTGCCGTTTTCACTGGCAAGGGAAGCGAATAAAAAATAAGGATCTACATGATCCTTATTTTTAACTTAAAAAGCTAAAAAGACTCTTTAGAATCTTATTTGGTTCCGACATTTATGGCGGAAGCGAGAGGATTCGACTTTTGCTTCGCAAAAGCCTTCCGTTCCTCCTCACTCGGAAAATTTGGATTCGCCTTCAAGGAGGAGTTCGCAAAAGTGCTTGCATTTTTGAGACGACGACGCAGAAGATCGAGAATCCTCCTTTTTAAGTTTCAACTTAAAAAGATAAAAAGACTCTATAGAGTCTTTTTCGATTCCGACATTTATGGCGGAAGCGAGAGGATTCGAACCTCCGAGACCTTTCGGCCCACACGATTTCGAGTCGTGCGCCTTCAACCACTCGGCCACGCTTCCACCTCTTATTTTAACAAAAATTACTCTTAACTACAACAGATTAAGGACCAACAAAAAATTCCATCATTATTATTCAATTCATTTTTTACTTAAAAAGCTTATTCATAAAAACTTTACTGCGTCAAAATATTTCACACAAAAAAATCAGCTCCGAAAGGGAACTGATTTTCTCATAATTTCATTTGGTACACCCGACAGGATTCGAACCTACGACCTTTTGCTCCGCAAGCAAACGCTCTATCCAGCTGAGCTACGGGTGCATGTGTGAATACCACATAAAGTAATATTCACCTAGAAATTAAATGAGCATCGTATTACTACGACACTCATATTATAACATATTTTCTTTTTGATTTGTACCCCTGAAATTTAGATTTTTTAAATACGCAGTCTTTTTACAATTTTATCTAATAAATCCAACTCCACTGGCTCCATTGGTAATTTCGCCCCAAACATATCGACAATCCCTTCACCCTTATTCTCCGGGAAGTAAATCGTCACCGCGGGCGATAAGCGCTTTCTCGGTGTCAAAACAATCGCAAAATGTACATCATCTTGTAAAATACCGAACGATTTAAATTCAGAAAACGCATAAAACTTGTCACCTTCCGTAAAACCCTTATCGGTTAAAGTGTAGGAAATTTTTCTGGCTGGTCTCACCGCTAGAATCAACAACGTCAAAGCCGACACAATCACTAAAGCCAAAAAAGTCCACCACTGTAAATAAAAAGAGAGTAGGCTAAATACTAAGGTTATAGAAATTAATCCCACATACCACCCCGCACCATTATTATGTGAAATATATTCTTCACCTTCCCACTTTACAATTTTTTCGTCCATATTAGCACCTTTTAACTATTAACATTATAACATAATAATATTTTTTTGAGACGACGACGCAGAAGACAGAGAATCACATTATTCTAAAAAGAATTTTTAGAATAATAAAAGACCCTTTCAAGGATCTTTTCCAATCGACGTCATGTAATGGCGGAGAGTGGGAGATTCGCCTTCAAGGAGGAGTTCGAAAAAGTGCTTGCATTTTTGAGACGACGACGCAGAAGACAGGGAATCTTTTTTAAGATTTATCTTAAAAAATAGACTCTTTAGAGTCTATTACGATCCGACATTTATGGCGGAGAGTGGGAGATTCGAACTCCCGCTGCAGGTCTCCCCACACTAGCGATTTAGCAAACCGCCCCCTTCAGCCACTTGGGTAACTCTCCGTCTACCTCTATCTTATCATAAATTCACCACATCTCTAATAGTTTTTCCAAATATTCCTCAAATATCTCTACTATTAAAATTTTTTACCCCATCTACGCAACACCTTGTAAGGTAAATTCAGGCGATTCGTTGCTTTTTCGCACATCTGTGTTAAAATAATATTGTCGAATTTAACCGCGAGATTCTATATTTCATGAAAAAAATTACCAAAATTATTACACAAACTTTTACTGGTCTTGGCGCCTTTGCCTGCCTTTTTTCGAGCCGTCTTCTAGCTTCTGCTACTAGCGTCCAAGAAGGTGCGAATGCTGCCCGTGCTGATGGTATGCCTACTGAACTCATTGGCGATAATGGTGTTTTTAGCCGCATCACTAATACCGTCTTACTCATTGTCGGCCTCATCTCGGTCATTATGCTGGTTTACGGTGGCCTTCGCTATATTCTCTCTGGTGGTGATTCTAAAAAGGTTACAGACGCCAAAAACACCATCCTTTATGCCATTATCGGTCTCATTATCTCAATGCTCGCTTACGCCATCGTTCATTTCGTCCTCAACTCCGTAATCGGTGTCGGTACCACCAACTAATTAACGTTCTTTCATTAATACTGCAGCCCATACAAGGTTAGCCTGCAGTATTTTTTTCGCTGCCGCAAGGGAAGCACCCGTCGTCGTCACATCGTCCACCAATATATAGAGCGTCTTATTCTCAATTTCTACCCCTTCCCGAATTCCGTATGCTTTTTCCGCCTGCTTCACACGTTCTTTCTTTTCTTTACCCACCTGCACCGTCTTATTTTTTCTAACTAAAAGACTTTGATATTCCACACTTATTCCAAAATCGTCTAATCTTTTCTGTAAAAAATTCTCCAGCTCAAAACATAATCTTAAAGTATGATCGAACCCTCTCTCCCGAATATGTTTTCGAATCGTCGGCAAGGGAACTAAAACAATTTTTCGAATTTCTTGTATCTCGACATCCATCATTCTTGATACCTCAACCGGTACATCACCCGACTTACCACTCGTCCTATCATCAAGCTTCATTCTCTCAACTTCACTCGATCTATCATCAAGCCTTATTCTCTCAACTTCGCTCGACCTGTTATCAAGCTTCATTCTCTTTACTTCACCAAAAATTACCTCTCCCAATTTATCCGCCAAAAAGTCTCCATAATCTCGCCTCCCCTTATATTTGAAATCTCGCACCATCCTCTCAAACCACCCCTCTTTCAGTCCCGCTACCAATAATTTTTCAAACCCATACATATCATTCATTACATAGCCCGGATTGATTATGCTTATATATTTTTTACAACGCTCACAAAAAATCCCGCCTTCTCTCTGGCATCGCACACATCTGTTTGGCAAAACCATATCTAAAATAAATTTTTCTATTGTAATTTTTACACGATAAAGCTGTTTACTCTTGATTTTTACCATAACCACTCTTATAATAGTTAAGAACAATAGTTAATGTGGAGGAATACAAGCAATGGCTCGTACTAATGACGAAGACATGCTTATGGAAGATGAACTCGCGGCCGCTTTTCTGGATAATGATGGCCTAGACTCTGAACCAGTTTCAGCTCTAGAAGAACAACCGAGTCCACTTCCAGCAGAAGAAGATCCAGAGGCGTGGGAAGAAGAACCTGGTGATTTTCCAGGACAATTAGCAGTGGATGTATATGAAACTGCCGACAAGTTAGTTGTCAAAGCTCGCACCGCAGGCATCTCCAAAGGGGACCTCGATGTTACCATTTCTGACAATATCTTAACCATCTCCGGCGTCCTTAGCGGCGGCGAAGATGAACAAACCACTCGTTGGCACATCCAAGAGTGTTATTGGGGAGAATTTTCTCGTACTATCGCTCTTCCAGTCCAAGTACGCGAGGACGAAGGTAGCGTAAAAGCAGAATTAAAAGACGGCGTGCTCACCATTTCTTTTGAAAAAGAAAAGACCGAAGCACCTATCCGCATCCCAATCGCATAACTCATTGTCTAAAAATAAATATACCGTGAATTCGGTATATTTTTTCGAATTCACTAATTTCACTATATGCCGTTTCTCAAATACCGCAAGCATGAGGGAATTAAATATCAATTAAATCTAGCCAAAAATCTAAACTCAAAAATCACCAGACTATTAAAAAAAGACCTCTATTATAGAGGTCTTTTCTAGGAATTTATCTTAAATTTTTATTCCACTATTCATTACGAAGTTTACGATTGCGTAAGCCAGCATCACTAAGATTACACCGATAATCGAATAGGTAACTACATCTTTTCCGCGTTTGATTTTGGCCGGATCACCTTGTGCGGTGAGTAACATAAATCCACCATAGATTATCATACCAACCGCCAGAAAACCCATCACTGAAGCAAACACATTAATCAACATGCTTACATTCGACATTAGTGATTTATCGCCTTCAGTTTTTTCTACATTACACTCCGAAAGTGCCGATACCGATTCACCCACACGTACCGTTTTTTCTGGACAAGTAAAAGCAGAAACTGGTTTCACTAAACTGGCAAACACCAGACAAGTGATAAACAGTAGGGAATAGATGATATTTCTTAAACTATTTTTAATCATGGCGCTGTAGTTGTGGTAGTACTATTTTGTGCTGCTGGCGCACTCATCGTAGTACTTAAGACAAAGTTAATAATCGACCAAGATAATAATGCAATTATCAAACCGATAATACCCCAAGTAATTGAATCCTTACCCTTCTTAATCTTACCCGGATCACCCTGAGCAGTCAGAAAGAGGAAACCACCATAGATTACCACTGCAACTGCAACTACACCGAGCACACCAATTACCACATTAATGATTTTATTCGTATCATTAATGAGGTCATCACCCTTATGCGCAGGGTCAATATTACATGCTGCAATATTTGCTGCACCTGGATTTTTCGATCCCGGAGGACAAATACCACTAGACCCACCAGAACCGGAGTCACTAGAACTACCTGCACTAGCACCACCTGCCGCTGGTTTTGGTGTCTTCGCAAATACCGAGCCGCTTAAAGCTCCACCCGCGAATAATCCAGCTAACATAAATACGGCTAGAAAATTTTTAAAACTTTTTTTCATTTACTCTTTTCTCTAAAATTAAATCTTAAAAATACCCCCTTAGGGGTATTTTATTAATTAACCCTTAAAAACGTTAGCAAGCACGAAGTTCACGATTGCGTAAGCAAGCATAGAAACCACAAGACCAATAATTCCGTAGAGAATAGTATCCTTAGCTTTCTTCACCTTACCTGGATCGCCCGCAGAAGTCGTATACTGCACACCACCGAAGATAATGAAAGCCACAGCCACAAAACCAATCACACCAATCACCACGTTAATAATAGTGTTAGCTTGTGCCATTAAATCATTCTGATTTGAACTACCTTTTAAACCACCACATTCAGTTAAGCTATTTCCAGTAGCATCTTTACCATCAGGACACTTCACCTTACCAGCAAAAGTATTGACGGAGTTACCTAGAACTGCCACTACGCTCGTGCCACCCATTGCCAAAGCTTTTAGTTTATTCGAAATTTTCATATTATTCCTTTAATATTAATTTACCAAAATTATAACATATCTTCTAGAAAAACAGAAACATTTCTCTCTGGAATCAATCTGTAATTATTTCAGATTTCTCGTCACAAACAGCACAATGCCGTAAGCCAAGAAAGCCACCACTAATGCCACCACGGCATAGACCACCATATCTTTACCGCGCTTAATTTTCGCTGGATCAGATTGGGCGGTAATATAAGTGAAACCACCGTAAATAATCGAAAATACCGCGAGCATCCCGACTAGTGAAATCACTACATTCACCCCACTCTGTACAATTTCTACTACATCTTTATTTTTCCCGGTAGGCTCATCACAGCCCGCGATTTTTTTCATATCTTCATCTTCAATATCATCGCAGACCCCATAAAAATTTTCATGCGATGATTCCGCATATACATGACTAGAAAATACTAAGCTAAATAAAAATCCGAAGCACCCCACAAAGAGCATTAAACTCGTCACTATTTTTTTCATACCTTGCTTCATCTTTGATTCCTATTCTTAACTAATTTACTTATATTTAATTAATTCAATGCGGTTAAAGCAAAATTCGTCACTGCAGCAGCTAGCACCACAATAATCAAACCAATCACTGCAAAAACAATTGTATTTTTTGCCTTTGTCACCTTACCCACGTCCCCATGCGCTGTCGCAAAATTTACTGCCGCCAGCACGATATAAAAGACCGCCACTAACCCGATTAAAGCATAAACATAATTTAAAATCGTGGTTAGCATAAAATTACCTTCTTTATTTGGTAATCTATTTAAACCTTCATTTAGGGAATCGATATTTTCCAAATCTACTGTTGCAAAGTATTTCATTTCTCTCCTTAGGTTGCACTAATAATTACACTAATAATCGTATTTGTAATCACCGAGGCAAAAATTGTCAAAATCAAACCAATCACTGCACCCTGAATAATATTCTTACCCTTCGCCGCCTTGTTTGGGTCACCCTCACTCATGACGTAAGAAAGACCACCATAAATAATAAACCCAGTTGCGGTTAGGCCTGCCACCAGAGAAATATCATAAATAATATTCATTACCACTACCCAAACAAAAGGCGCCCAGTTCGTCGTACCACTATCTGAGGTAGCTGGTTTGCCAATCACACATTTATCATTATCATCACGTGTAGCTAAACCCTTATACCAAGGGCGAAATCCCAAGAAAACGTTCGCTTCGCAGCTTTCATCTACGTCACCGTCAATCACTGCACCTACCTGAGTCAAAACTTGTTGACCTGAAGCCCCTAAATCATTCAAGCTTAAGGCACTCACAGAATCACTTGTCGTAAGTCCTAAAAATCCGGCTAATACCAGAGAAAAAACCCCTAAATTCTTCAAAAATTTTACACCTAGCTGTCGATTGACCTTTTTCATACATATATTATATCATGAGTATAGATTTTTCTGCTTTTTATTATTCGGTCGTTTCAGTGGTCAATGTTGACTACATTACCGTTATGTGATATAATAATAAGCATTAATTGAGTTATTTTTTATGAATAAGGGAATCAACCATAGAGGAAAATTCAGCACGGCAATTTTTGTCTTGTTTTTTACCTTGTTTTCTCTTTTTTCTCCATTAACCACTCTAAATACTTACGCAGCCCCAAATAATTCAAACAATTCTTCTAATTCATCCGAAAATTCTTCCGAAACTTCCGAAAATGAAGATAATGATTCTGATCACGAATCAGAACAAACCAAAACCCAAAATCAAAACTCAGGAACTACCACCACCGAAACCACCAATTCTGAAAATTCCAATCCTGAAAAACAGAACGAGATGAGTTGTTCCGAACAAATCGGCATTCTTTCTTTTATCGTCTGTCCTACCACTGGGCTCCTCGCGAAGGGAATCGATGCACTTTATTCTACCATTGAAAATTTCCTCGTTATCAAGCCAATTACCACCGATAATAAATCCCCGATTTACATCATCTGGTCTTACGTTCGCAATATCGCTAATATTATTTTCATTATCTTCCTGCTTTTGATTGTTTACTCTCAGGTTACTGGCCTGGGTTTTTCTAATTACAATATCAAGAAGATGTTACCAAAGCTCATCATTGCCGCTATTTTGGTTAACTTTAGCTATCTAATTTGTCAGGTTCTCGTCGATGTCAGTAATATTATTGGTAACGCCATCAAATCTTTCCTTGAAGGCATCGCCACCACTGCTATTCAAAGCCAACATCCCGAAGCCAAGCTCGACGAACCTCTCAATCTCTATGATATTTTCCTTGCTATCGCCGGTGGTACTTCACTCACCATTCTGGGTGGCGTCGGTATCGCCACTGCCGTTGCTGCCTCTGGTGGTTTACTTAGCGCCCTCTTTACACTCATCCCAATCGTCCTCGCTGGTTTTATCGCCGTCGTTATCGGTCTCATTACTATTTCACTTCGCCAAGCCGTAGTTATTCTACTTACCATTACTTCACCACTCATCTTTGCACTCTACGTCTTGCCAAATACTCATAAGTATTATCTAAAATGGAAATCAATTTTTGCTCAAATGCTAGTCTTCTTCCCAGCCTTTAGCTTCCTTTTTGGTGTTTCTAAGGTACTTGGCTACCTCTTTATTTTCAGCTCTGAAACCCCTTTTGGTGTAATTATTGGTATTGCCGTCCAAGTCTTACCAATTATGTTCGCTGTTAAAATGCTCAGTATGTCCAAATCTGTTCTTGGTGACGTCAACCAGGCGCTTAGTGGTATTGGTAGTAAACTTAATAACTCCGTATCCAAAGAATTTTCTACCGCTGCCAATCTCGCTCGTACCAACTACCAAAAACGTGCCCTCGAGGGTAAAGGTGGCGCTCTTCGTCCAGACATGACTATTAGTCGTATTGCTATGCAAAATCAAGCCTTCCGCGAACATAGAGCAAAGCGTAATGAAGAAGATCAAAAACTCTTACTAACTGAACAACTTTTGGCCCGCCAAAATAACACACCAATTATCGGTTATCATAAAAACGGCAAGCCAATTTATTCCAAAGCCGATCCAATCAAGAAAAACTCTGAAATGTTGGACGAATATCGCCACCGTGAACTTAAATACCGTACCGAAAATGCTGGTAAGCGTGTCGAGAACTTCATGAGTAACATGGGAGATTATATCGATAAATATGGTTACCAAAACAGGGAATTAAAAAATCTTGCCAAACGCCAGACCGAAAATTTCCTCGAGCAAAAGACTGTCGATCGCGAAATCCATAACAATGATGTTGCTTCCGATAAATTCTATCTCAATAAGATGAAAGAAATTAACGAGAAGTATATTGATTCTCATTCTGAAAACAGTGCTAAACGCTTCAATCTTACCGAGTCTGAAATTGCTAAAAACGATAAAGATTATCAGAGGTATATTGTTCGCGCCGCTGGTACCAGTGCCTGGGATTATGATCCAGCTCTCAATATCAAAAATCCTAAGCATGTCATTGACGCCATCGATAATGTACTGGGTGATATTTCTGTCGATTACGATAGGGAATACCAAGCCAGTCTCAACCGCCGCACTACTTATTACAGCCGTATTCACTCCGGTGTACTTAATAATGACTTCAAGAAAGCCATTAATGACGCTGATTTCGAACGCGTGATTGCCACGATGCGTGTCATGGCTACTCGTGGTGACTACGATAAGGTTCTCGAAGGTATCATAGACCTTTCAGATAATGGCAAAATCATTGCTGGTACTGAAAATGCCAACGTTCTCTTCAAGGAATTGATGGCCTTTAAGGATGCCGACCCAGTCCTTGGTCGCTTTGGTAAGTTCGGTAATATTGAAACCGCTGCCTGGAGTACTGGTAAACGTCAAGATAATCGTATTACCTTCGAGCAGTTTGCTACTGGTAAACTTAAAGACCTCGATGGCGAGGAAAAGACTACTAAATTTAATCTTGCTCAAGCTCTCAAAGGTACTTCTCTCGTTAAAGCCGAACGTACCGTCTTCGGTGAAATTAATAATGTTTCTCAAAAATACGGTGTCGACCTCTTCGATGCCACACTTTCCAACGTCTCTAGTGCCGCTCTTAACTTCCAATCTGGTGGCGATCAAATGTACTCTCTCATTAATATGATCACTGGTCTTGATGCTGCCGACTGGAACAACGCCGATACTCGCGACGATAAGGTTCTCGAGCTCACTCAAGATCCTAAGAAGAGTAGTATTCTCGAAACTGGTCTAAAGAAAGCCACTACCTTCCTTTCTAAGCAGAAGGCTGCCAATATTATTTCCATGAAATCTGATGTCTTTAATGGTATTATGCAGCTCTTCACCGCTAAATCTTTCAAGGATCTCACTGCCGATGAATCTGAAATTCCTACCGATCCAATCGAAAAACAGAAATACTACGAAGAAAAACTTGCTGAAGCTAAGAATGCTGCCAAAGAAATCTTTGTCAAGCAAATTGAAAGTTCTGATGCTCGTAATGTTATTCTCTCCAGCCAGAAGAGTGGTGCCATTGCTCAAATGGATAACAATGTCCGTGCGCTCGTCTTCTCTGATGAACATGGTAATTTAGCCGAAAAAATTAAGACCATGAAAAATAGAGAAGAAGGCCGCCTCGAGCAAGACGCTAAGAAATATAATCACAAAAAATCTTCAAAGTAATCCCTAAATTAACTCTAGCCTTTTATGCTAAAATAGTATTATGGCTACATATAAGGTCCCACAAGACGTTGAGGCAGAGGATAGACTCCTTGGCCCCTTCACTTTTCGTCAATTCGTTTATCTTTTGATTGCCGCGATTGCTGGCGCCTTAGCTGCTGCACTCTTTCAAATTTTCCCGTTACTTGCGATTTTACCATTACCGGTCATTATCTTCTTTTTAATCCTGGCCCTACCTCTGAAAAAAGACCAGCCTATGGAAACCTACCTTGCCGCCATCGTTAGTTTTTATATGAAACCTAACAAGCGCTTCTGGCGTCCTGGTCAAGGTGAGACCACTATTCAAATCACTGCACCCAAAATTGTCGAAAAATCTCGCACGCGCGATATTAGTGAGGAAGAAGCCAGTCACCGCCTGAGCTTTCTTTCGAACCTCGTCGATTCCGAAGGTTATGCTATTCGTGGTAATCACAATGGTAATTTTACCGAGAATTTCATCGCAGACACTGAAGATGTCAATGATTTTATGGATGATAGTCAGAACCAAAATCTGATTAATCTCATGCAAAAAGAAAAAGTTGCTCGTCATGCTGAAATCATTAATCAAATGAAAGCCGCTATCAATAATACGGAAAATGCCATGGGTCCTGCCACGATTTCTTCCCATCAAGCCACCCTCGGTTCTAATCCATTTAGTCAAAATCAAACTACTATGAGTCAAACCTCATCGAACCAACCTACGCCAAATCCGTTTACCCAAAATCAGACCATTCAAAACACCAATACTCTCGCTAACCGCAACCAATCAATTCTAAATTCTAATTATCAAAACCTCGCCAATAATCAGAATTTTTCCATTAATACCATTAGCAAAGAGGCGAATCGTTACCGCGAAAACCTTGCGCCAAATGCAGCTCCTCAAACCTTCGTCACCCAAACCCCTTACACTCCGAATTTTACTCAGCCACCGACCACCCCTCCTAATATTAATCAAAATCCATTTATTCAACATTAAAGGCGCCTATGAATCAAAATAATTTTAACCAAAACCAAACCAATCCCCAAATGAATCAGGGAACCATGCCGGGATATCCACAGGCTAATAATCCTCAAATGATGAATCCTCAAACTATGGGTTCTATGAGTCAGTTTATTCCACAGTCACCTCAAGCCGCTGCTGCTGCTCCACGTCAAATTGTCGACCCTTCTTCCACTCAATCTACACTACTTTTTTCCGAACTTCGTGACGGTTTAATTATTATGAAAGATGGTTCTTTCCGTGCTGTGGTCGCCTGTAAATCCATCAACTTCGACCTCATGTCTGAACCAGAACGTGAAGGTGTCGAGTATTCTTATAAGGGTTTTATTAACTCACTCAATTTCACCACCCAGATTCTTATTCGCTCCCAGCGTATCGATATTGCGCCATATATCGAAAAGCTTACCGAAATTCGTAAAAACAATGACAATATGCTGCTCGGTGTTTTGATGGATGACTATATCAACTTCATCGACCTACTTTCTCAAGAAGCTAATATTATGGATAAATCCTTCTTTATCGTGGTGCCATATTTTATCAATAACGACCTCGAAAAAGCTAGCACTCAAACTAAAAATATCTTTAGTAGTTTTTTCGGTGGTAACGACACTAATCTCATTACCAAAATCGATCGCAATACTTATGACAAGGCTACTGCCGAAATCGATAAGCGTGTCGAAACCATTGTTAGTGGTCTCTTCAGTATCGGCGTCAACGCTGTTCGCCTTAATACTAAGGAACTTTCTGAGCTCTTCTATAACTTTAATAATCCTGACACTGCCGTACGTGAGCCATTTATTGACTTTAATAAACTGGGCACTATCTATACCAAAAAAGCCCCAAGCCCATACAGTCAAAATCCTATGCCTAACCCGGCCGCTCCAGTTTCACCTCAACCGGTAGCCGCTCCTATCCAAAACCCAAATCAAACCCCAGGTCAAAACCAAGCTCAGGCTCCGATGCAAAATCCGATTCAGCCACCAATGAATCCGAATCCCACCAATTACCCGGGAAATCAACCAAGATAATTTTAAATAATTTTATAAACATAATAGAGGAAACACATGGCTAAAAAACTTACCGCTGCCGAAATCGCCGCTCAAAAACAATCGATGGAAGAAGCAGAAATTCAACGCGCGTTTGAGCAGGGTATTACCACCCTTCGCGATTTAATTTCTCCATCTTCTATTGAAATTCAATCCGATCATTTCCGTCTTGGCACCAAATATGGTCGCACTATTTATGTCTATGGTTATCCTCGTACTCTCAGTACCGGCTGGCTCAGTCCTCTCATTAATATCGATGAGGTGCTCGATATTTCTATTTACATCTACCCGGTCGACACCACTGTCGTGATGAAAAACTTGCGTAAAAAAGTCACTCAGCTCGAAGCCGACATTTCACTTAATGCCGAAAAAGGCCGCATTCGTAACCCAGAAACCGATGCTGCCATCCAGGACGCCGAAGAGCTTCGTGACCAATTACAACTTGGTTACGAAAAATTCTTCCGTTTCGGCCTTTATGTTACACTCTGGGCTGATTCACTCGATGAATTAAATTACGTCCAACATAAAATTGAAACCATGTTTGGTCAATTAATGATTTTTTCTAAGGTTGCCACTTCTCAGCAAGAGCAGGGAATGAACACCACTATGCCGATGGCCACCGATCAATTGCAAATTCGTCGCAACATGAATACCAGCGCCATCTCGACTTCCTTCCCATTTACTTCTGCCGACCTCACTCAGGAGCGCGGTATTCTTTATGGTGTCAATATGCATAACCAAGGTTTAGTCATTTTTGACCGTTTTACTCTTGAAAATGCCAACCTCGTGGTCTTTGCTAAATCTGGTGCTGGTAAATCTTTTGCTGTGAAGCTTGAAGCTATTCGCTCCATGATGATGGGTACCGAAATTGTTATTATCGACCCAGAAAACGAATATCAAAAACTTAGTGACGCTGTCGGCGGATCTTATGTGCGTCTCTCTCTTAATTCTGATGTCCGTATCAATCCTTTCGACTTACCAAAAGTCATCGATTCTGAAGATGCTTCTGACGCCTTGCGTGCTAACCTCGTCACCTTACATGGTCTTTTCCGCCTCATGCTCGGCGGTACCCAAATCGGCCCGAATGGTCAACCAATTTCTTCACTTTCGGCCAATGAAGAAGCTGACCTCGATCAGGCTCTCATTGATACTTATGCTCGTGCTGGTATTACTTCCGATCCGCTCACTCATCAATCCACCCCACCTACCATTATTAATCTCTACGACACCCTCGCTCATATGGGAGGTTCCGGCCCACAACTCGCCCAACGTCTTCGTAAATACGCCACTGGTACTTTTGCGGGTATTTTTTCTCAGCAATCCAATATTGATATTAATAACCAAATGGTCGTCTTCAATATTCGTGACCTCGAAGATGAACTTCGTCCAGTTGCCATGTATATCGTACTCAATCACATCTGGAATATTGTGCGTGCCAAACAAAAACGCCGTATTCTCATCGTGGATGAGGCTTGGCAACTCATGAAATATGATGACTCGGCGAACTTCCTTTTCTCCCTCGCTAAGCGTGCTCGTAAATATTATCTCGGTCTCACTACTATTACTCAGGACGTCGAAGATTTTATGAGTAATAAAATGGGTCGTGCCATCGTCATGAACTCTTCCATGCAGCTCCTCTTAAAACAATCCGCTGCCGCCGTTGATGTTTTGTCTGATGTTTTCAAACTTACTGAAGAGGAAAGAAAGCGTCTATCGAGTTTTCCAATCGGTCACGGTCTTTTCTTTGCTGGTCAAAATCACGTCCATATCCAAATCGTCGCTTCTGATACCGAAACCAGTCTAATTTCCACCAACCCAACCCGTTACGATAAAACTAACTAATTTAAAAGATAAAGACCATTCTAAAAAAATAAACTCAGCATAGTGGCATAAAAATAACTCTGAAAAAAGAGTTATTTTTATCTAAAAATCAGTCTAACCCACTCGATTTTTTTCCAAAAATTTCATATAATATTCTTATGTCAAAGGTCTATTACGGCGAAGATAATATTAAGCCTGATTTTTCTGTGTCGAAAAATTCGGATAATAATTCCGCTGTTTTTAGAAACCAAATTGCCTCTCAAAACACTAGTTCCAGCCAAAACGCCCTACAATCTCTCGAAAATTCTAGCGCTGTCGCGAATTCTGAGACTAATTCTTTAGCCAATCTTCGCGATCTTGAGCAAAAATCTTTCTATACCGGCTCCGGTAATTTCCAAAATCAAAACCAACTTTCCGGCAAAGAAAAAGTCAAAAAACTCAAAAAATATGCCCCGCTCATTGGTCTTATCGTCCTCCTTTTTGGTGGACTTTTTAGTGTAATTTTTGGCATCTCTAATATCGCCAATCATATCGAAACTCTTATCACTCGAGCTACCGACACCATGTTCGGAACTTATTCCGCCACTTCTCTCCAAATGACTAAGGAATACATGCAAAAAAAACATGGCAAATTCCCAGACTATCTCAAGCAACGTCTCGCTAAAAACGATATCGAAGTACAAGAAAAATCCAATGAATATGTACTTATCTACAATAATAAAACCATTACCGCTGACAAACTTAAATCTGTTTATGATTCTGATCAAAAATTTCAGCTAGCCTTCACTAAATCCAAGCGCGGCCGCTCTGCAAATTTTTTTGATCCAGGCGCCGCTGCTACTTTTAGTTCCATTAAAGTCACGAGGAATCTTTTTAAATCTTTCAAACGATCGGATGATAAAGCTGCTGATGAAAAAGCCTTTATAGAGACCGATATTAATCAATATAAAGGTCAAGGAGCTGAGGGTCGCTATGTCACTGAAGAAGAAGTATCAGAAACCGATAAAGATGGTAATACTAAAACTACCGTCGAAAATGAACCTCAATCCGTAGAGAGTAAGTCTTATAACTCTGACACTCCAGACGTTGATACTGATGGACAAAAACCAAGTTCTATTGAAACCGAAAAGGCCAATCTTAAAACCGCCAACACTAAAGCCCAAAAATTTATCGACGGCTTATCTGTAGTGGCTGGTGGTGCGGCACTCGGTTGTGGCGTATTACGTGTCGCCAATATGGTAAGTTTAGCCGTAGCTGCCTCTCAAATTATCAATATGGTACATCATTTCTCCTCCACTATCGAACCACTCAGTAAGGCCAAGGCTGGACAGGGAAATACTTCGCCGATAGATGAAGCTTTATCAAGGTTAACAACATCAAAAAAAGCCAAATATATCGATACCTCCGATGGACAAGAAAAAGAAATTGAAGGCGCTCCAGTTCAGGCCCAAGGTGCCTACTCTGTACTTTCAGGTGAAAAAGCTCAACTCAGTCAAACCAAAAACTATGCCATTGAAAATGTTTTTAATGCGGCTCAATTCAGTATTGCCACTTCCACTACCGCCAATGCCGGATGTGCCGTTGCTAGCTTCGCTGCCTCTGTAGTTGATATTGCTTCTAATGTTGCAGCTGTGGTTGCTACACCTTTTAGTGCTGGTACTAGTATTGTTGCTGTAACCGTACTTAAAAAATTTGCCGCCCAAAAAACTCTCAGTATTATTGCTGGTTTTGCTATCAAAGCTGGCCTCGCCGTACTTATTCCATATGTTGCAAAAACTATTTTTAGTAACCCAGCTCTTGTTTTACAGGGTATTCCTGGCGGCGAAAGCTTTGTTGGTGGCGCGAATATTATGAACGGGCGTATTGGTCGCCAAGCTGCTGGTCAAGGTCCCGCCTCAAAAGAAATTGCTGATGCTTATTTTCAAGAAACTATCATTGCTGCTAATGAAGAGGCTAAACTCGATCGTATGAATCGTAGCCCATTTGACGTTTCTAGTCCAAATACTTTCCTCGGTAATCTTGTAGTCCGTTTTGGTTATATGCCATATAATAATAGTCCTCTAAAGAATCTCTCCAATCTCACCACTAATACCTCTAGAAGTATTAGTTCACTCGCAAACATTACCGCCACAAATACTTTTGCTGCCAATGGTGTAGTTAGTACAGTTTATGATTCCAATATTGCTGGCGTAAATTTCAAAAATCAGAGACAAGATTCCAAAATTTGTCAGCGTCTTGCTAATATTGGTGCCGTCTGTGATATGTATGGCTCAGACATCAGTGCTTCTGATCCAAGTCTAAAAAATCTCGATGAATCAGATTCCACCTATCAAAGCATTATTAAAAAATATACAACTAAAAAAGACAATAAGACTCAAGTTATTGAAGCCAGTCTTCTCGATAATAAGATTCGTTATTGTGATAACCGTGAATCTCCATTTGGTGTCTTCGACCAAAATATCATGGATGATTTAGTTCAGAAAAAAGAAGATGCCCTAAAAAATAGTGGTATTCTTGGTAAAATTATTCATCAAAATCTCTTCGGTTTTATACCTGATTTAATGGGGTTAAAAGATGGTATCGAAAAACTTATTGCCGCTGATCCAGATGCCCAAGCCTGGGCTTCTGGTAAAAACTGTGTCATGGGCGAATCCAATCCACATTGGAAAGAAATGCGTTATCTTCAAAAATTTGTCGAACGTAACCGTATTTGTACCCAAACTAAATGTGAAGATAACACAGATTCCGCTGGTAATCTTCAAGATCCAGTTCTAGCTGCAGCCACCAGATATCGTCAAGAAAATCCAATTGATAATTCCGCTTCTGGTCAACTTGCTAGATTCTCCGGACTTCGTAAAACTGATGCAGAATTCGTTCTCGCCACTATTGATTATTACAATTATCTAGCCGAACATCGCCCACCAGAAACCTTAGCTGATATTCTCGTAAAACCAGTCAAGACTTTAATTAGTGGGGAATCACTTTACCGCTCCACCCTAGCAAGTCAAATTAATCATCTAAAACAAGACTCCGATACAAAATCTAATCAAGAAAAAGAAACTAAATATATTTTAGAATATAAGTTCCGTACACAAACTTCTCTTGTTTAATGTTATAATTAAACCACATGAATAAGGTCAAAACACTTTCTAAAAATCTCAAAAAATTCTTTTTGAACCCCCGTTTTTTAGTCTCTTTTTTCATTCTTCTAACTTTTACCATTATTAACGCCACCTACGTCCACGCTGAAAATGACGATAATGTTTTAGATTTCTATGATAGTAATAATATTTTTTACTACGATGGTAAAGCTAGTGGTGGTTGCAACTCACCATTAGACTTATCGAATAACACTCTTTATAATGGTGACCCAGTCTTAAAAGAATACGAATTAAAGAAAATTGAAGAAAATAAACCAGTCTATGAAGCTGCTGCTAATGAACAAGGTTTTGAATGGCAAATATTAGCAGCCATTCACGGCATGGAATCTAGCTATGTAAATAATATGAATCCAACAGATAACGCACAAGGTGTTTATCAGTTTTTAGAACTTGATGGTATGTTTCCACCTGGACAAAAAATTTCACCCGCAGAATTCGAAAAACAAACCAAAATGGCTGCTGCACAAATTCGAAAAAGATATGCTGAAAAATTAGATTTATCCTCAGAAGATGGTATTAAGGAAGCATTTTTCCGTTATAATGGTACCGCAGATCGATATAAAATGCAGGCCAGAGTACGTGGGTTTGATGAGGCTGGTGTAAATCGCGGTGAGGGATCACCATATGTTATGAATTTAGCTGATGCATCTCGTGATTCACGTAATGACAAAGAGTGGCGCGAATTTAGATGCGATCATGGATGTATTTTACCAGCCACTATTCGACCTGGTGCATTTCTGATTTACAAAGCCCTAGGCGGACGCGGATCAGCTGGAGGTAATAATTGTATTGGTGGTGAGACCGGTAATCTAATTGTCGATACCGCACTTAAATTAGCCTGGCCACAAACCGATATCGCAAAAGCTAAAGCTCACCAATTAACAGATTCGTATAAACTTGCTATGGAACAGAACGGTTTAACTAACAGAGTAAGTCCAATTGGTGCATCCTGTGATGTTTTTGTTTCTTCTGTTTTTTCATTTTCTGGAATAGACCCAGAATTTGCCAAACATTGCTGCGGAGTATCTTTTAGTGGAGACACATATACATATGTACATAATTCACCATTATATGAGCGTTTACCATATGATGATAATTTTCTGCGCGACAAATCAAATTACAACGATCCTAACCTTCAAAATGGCGATATTCTTTTAAAAACTTCAGGGAATGGTAATGGAGAGAGACGTGGACATATTGCCATTTTCTATCGTGATTCAGCAAAAGTACCACATATGATTCATGCCTCACATACCGATAGAACCGGCGCCGTAACTGGTGTTTATGGTGCTCCTTTTGAAATTTGGCGTTATGTTGGAGATAAACCAATTAATAATACTAATACTACGGTTAAAAATAATAAGGATGAAAATAAAGCTACTAATAACACTGAAAATATTCCAATTTCTCAATAATAATTAGGATAAAATATGTGGGTAAATAAATTTCAAAATTTAACTAAACTTCAAAAACTCTTAGTTTTTATTTTGCCTATTTTACTAATTTTTATTATTTTTACAGCTCTATATTTTACATCCACTTATACCGCCAAAGTAAAAATTCTTATTGCACCAAAAACTGCAGAATTATATATTGACGGTAAGAAATATAAAAATTCAGATAATATCACATTAACTCCCGGAGAAAAACAAGTTCTTATAAAAGCGGATGGTTTTCTAGAATATAATAAAAAAATAAATTTTTCTAAAGAAAAAACCACACTTATTTATGAATGGCTAGAACCGACTAACGATAATAAAAATTATTATGACAATCATGAAGAAGAATCGCAACTACGAGAGACTATTGAACAATCTGGTTTTTCAATAGAACTAGATGAGTATAATAATGATCCAATTTTTAAAGTTACACCAGTCGCTAACTACAAACTCGGTTTTACTGCCTCGGCTTCCCGAGACGAGAAAGATTTTAATAAAATTACATTAAGTATTGATCTTATCACCTGTTATGATGAACGTGTAGATAAATTAAAAAAGAATGCCGAATCTTATTTTAAACAAAAGGGAATTAATTTATCTAAATATAAAATTAATTATACCCACTGCAAAAACAACCCAACAGACATAAAAGTTCAATCTTTTAAAGCCACCGATAAGTAGTTATTTTTTCACCATTTATTCCACAGATGTCAATATCACCTGATGGTTTTTGAATTTTTCCACCAGGGCAGTCTGTCGTCCCTTATCTAATTCCGAAAAAACATCATCGAGTAGAATCACCGGCTTTTTTCGCGTCTCCGTTTCGATTAATTCCGCCTCATTAAATTTCAGTGCCAAAATAATCGAACGTGTTTCCCCCCGACTCGCCGTCCCGTCCGCCAGTACTCCATTAAACTTAAATAAAAAATCATCCCGATGTACACCAAACTTTGTCGCACCCCGCATTAAATCTATGCGAAATTCTGCATCTAAGCGCTTGTAATAGCTGTTTTGATCTAATCCGCATAAAGAGTCATAATAAATCTCGATCTCGTCTAAATTTTGCGCAATCGAACGATACAGCATCGTCATTTTTTCATTAATTTTTCCAATATACCGCTGCCTGGTTTGATTAATCGCCGTACCGTATTTACTCAACATAATATTCAGCGAAAAAAACACACTTTCACTCTCCAGACCGAATTCTTGCTCCGAAATCGCAATCTTCTTTAGTAAATCATTTCGTTGTTTCAAAGTTTTTTCATACATCAATAAATTATGATGATAATTTAAATCAAATTCCTCCAGGATTCGATCAAAATAATTTCGTCGTTTCGTCGGGCTTGTGGAAATCAAGTGCATATCTTCCGGTAAAAAGAGAATTACTGGATATTTATCCTTCTTTGGCAACCTCGCGCTTTTTTTATCTTGTATTAAAAATTGTTTTTTATTTCCGTCAAAAGTCGCCACGATTTTTTCACCGTCGGTTTTACCTAGTTCGACACGATAAAATTCACTCTCGCGATTTAAAATTTCTTTATCAGTCGCCTTAAAAGATTTTCCACGCAATACCAAATAAATCGCCTCAATCACCGAAGTTTTACCAATGCCGTTCGCCCCCAAAATCAGCGTCGTATCTGGTTTAATTTTTAAATAATATTCCTTATGGATGCGAAAATTATTTAATTTTATATAATCAATTAACATCTAACTCTTCAAAGGCATAATAATATGAGTGTAATCAAAACTATTCTTATTCTGAATTAATACTGGTGAAAGTTTTCCAGAAATACCAAATTTTAGCTCCTCTTCGTCTAATACCAATAAAACATCATTTAAGTATTTTGAATTTAAAACCACTTTGGCATCATTCGAAATTTCCGCTTCAATTTCCGATTTATTTTCTCCAAATTCATTTAAGACTGAAGAAACTACAAAAACTTGCTCATCTTTTTTCGACTCACAAACAATCGATCCACTTGTCGCGCGCGAAAACAACGCCGCAAGCTTCACACCACGTAATAATTCCGCCTTATTCAGTAAGATTTCCACCTGGGATTTTTCTGGAATTAATTTACGATAATCCGGAAAAGCCCCGTCAATTAATTTTGAAATAATTTCAATTTCACCTAGACGAAAACGCACTTGAAATTCATCAAATAAAATTTCAATATTTTCCATATTATCTGAAATTGCTCCGAGTACATCCACGATACACTGCACTGGTACAATTGCCTTAATTTCACTCTCGATTTTATTTATCAACTTCTTTTCCGCTAAGCGGTAACCATCGGTAGCTGCCACATAAAGCCCACCCTCGAAACTATTAAAGTAAATTCCAGTCAAAGTCGGACGTGTCGTATCCGATGAACAGGCAATTTTTACTGCATTCATTCCGAGACGAAAATCATCAATCCCCATCTGGAAGGAAATTGCTGATTTTTCATCAAATTCTGGTAATTCTGGAAAATCTTCTGCCGCATTTCCATTAAATACCGATTTATATTTTCCTTCACTCACAGTTAATTTTTCCTGATTTACCTGAATTTTCACCTCACCCTTCGGTAAATTACTCACAAAATCTGCTAAAAGTTTGGCTGGTACAGTAATTTTTCCATCTTTAGCTAAAGTAGTCGGCAAGTAATAATTGATTGCCATATCTAAATTAGTTGTCACTAAAGTTACTTTATTGTCTTTAGCTTCCATTAAGACGTTATTCAGAATTGGTAAAGTCGTACGGCTTCCTCCCGTAATTCGACTGACAATACTTAATGCTTTGGCTAACTTACTTTGTTCAACATTGATTTCCATAACTCTCCTTTCTTATATATTTATTAGTAGTATTAGTAGGCTATGTGTAAAAGTTGAAAACTGATCTTTTTATAGGGGTAATTTTTAAAATTTGCTTGTGTAAAACTGTGGGAAAAACTTGGAAAACTTTATGGAAAACTCGATTTTGTTTTCCACTCACTGTGTAAAACCTAGACTTTTCCTCAAATCTTCCTGACTTTTTAGCAACCTTTTCCATTTTATTCCACATTGTTTTTCACCACTTTTCCACAATTATTTAAACGATGCCATTATTTAATAGATCACGAATTTCATTTAGCTGATCACGTAGTACAAAATCCGTCTTCGTATCGGTTTCAATCTTTTTAATCCCGTGCATTGCTGTCGTGTGATCTTTTAATCCCACTTCGTTGGCAATTTTTGTCGTACTCATCTGTAAATCACGCGACATAATAAACATGGCGATCTGTCTCGCGGTTTTGATATGTGCCACCCGGCTGCGTCCACAGATTTCTTCTGGAGAAATATTGAAGAAATTCGCCACCGTTTCAATCACCGTGCTTGGCGAAAATACCTTCGAACGCGTCGTATTACCGACCACTCCCACCATTCCTTCATTAATTACCATTAGTGGGGAAATACACTTCACATCCGCCATCGCAATGACTTTACTGTACATACTTTCCAGGTCGCGAATATTGGTTTCCACACTTTTTGCAATATATTCAATCGCCTTATCTTCGATTTCCACCCCATTAAATTCCGCCTTCGCGTGTAAAATCGCGCAACGATCTTCAAAAGAAGGGAATTGAATATCATAAGCTCCGGTCTGAGTTAAACGCGAAGCTAGTCGTTCGTCCACGGTCTTTAATTGACTTGGCAAACGGTCGGAAGTAATGATGACTTGGCGATTTAATTGCTGCATATCATTAAAAATATTGAAGAATTCTTCCTGACTTTTTTCCTTACCCACGATAAATTGAAAATCATCCACAATCAAAACATCAAGTTCGGAAAAACGCCTACGGAAATCATCCATCTTACCATTACGTACTGATTGAATAAAATCATTATAGAAATGATTAATCGGAATATATAAAATCTTAAATTCTGGATGTCTTCTCGCCAGTTCATTGCCGATGGCTTCCACCAAGTGAGTCTTACCGAGACCCGCTCCGCCATAGAGAAAGAACGGATTATATTTTATTCCTGGATTTTCAATAATATTTTTCGCCACCGAAACTGCCAGATCATTATTCGTACCGATGATGAAATTATCCATGGTGAATTTCTCACTAAGGCCGGTCCGATTTTGACTGCGCGCATTCAAAGAAGAATGTCTCTCCAAGTCAATCCGCTGCACTGTTCCTACACGATCCGAGAGATTTTTAAAATTACTACCACGAGAATTCGTAGTTTCGCGAGACTTATTGTTTTTGTTAGTTGCAATTATATATTCAGTAGTTAGAACTTCAACTCCGTTATTTTTTAGAGCCGTTCGAATGTCGGCATCAAATTTTTTACAGATATTAGTCTGCATAAAAGTGTTCGGCACACTAATCTGGATATGACCATCCTTATTGGAAATTAAGGAGGTGTTCGAGTCTTTAAAGAATGTTAAGTAATGTGATTCTGGCAGTTTCTTTTCTAATTCAGCAAGCACATTATTCCACACATCAAACACCGACGCTACCTCCAAACATTAACTAACCTTGATTACCTCTATTATAACAGACCTTCAGACTTTTCCACAGGTTTAAAAATATATTTTTTATTATATAGCTATACAAAATTTAACAGGGAAGGAGTTTTCCACAATTTTTATCTAATAGATATACCCATGTGGAAAACTTATTGAAAAAAGTGGAAAACTAAGGTATAATTATACAAAGTTTACAAATCAGATAAAACTCTGTAATATAGTTTTATTAGTTTTAAGGAAAAATAATGCCAAAGCGTACATATCAACCACACAAGCGCCAACGCAAGCAAGAACATGGTTTCATGAAGCGTAACGCGACCAAAAACGGTCAAAAGGTACTCAAGCGTCGTCGCATTAAAGGCCGCGCTCGTTTAACTTACTAAAAAATTCACCAGCTAGTCTGGTGTTTTTTTTATTTGAAATCACAAAAACCTCTTATGCTATAATTATTTTAGTGAAAACTTATATTAATGTCTTTAAAACCGTGATGCGGATTGCTCCTGGCAGACGTCTGCAAGTTTTTCAATTAATCCTCAGTTACACGATTAGTAATATTATTAAACTTCTTCCACCACTCGCTACCGCAGGTATTATTTCCGTGGTTACGCGCGCTTCTAATTTCAATGCCATCTGGTTCTATGTGATTTTATTTATCTTGTTTACGATTCTTTATTATTCGGTAAATTCTTGGAGTTATTACCTGGAAACTGGTCTGGTTCGCTATTATTATTCCACCACTCAGCACCTTCTGTTTAATCATATTGCAAAAAATCCTCTAATCCTCGAATCGATTTCTAAGGGTCGCATCACCGATACTTTTACGGAAGATGTCAGTTATATGTATAGTACCGTGCGCTCTGGCGTTTATGCCTTAACTAGTTTTTTCCAGCTCTTTTTGATCTTCCTGATTTTTAGTGCCAATAATATTTTTCTCGGTCTCCTCGCTCTCGTTGTCGATGCTATTTATATCTATTTAATGAATCAAAATTCTAAAGCCGCCGCCGTACGTTTTGATGGTATTCGTAAGAGCCAGGATAAAAACTGGGATCTACTTTTTCAAATTCTCAATAATTTAAAACAAATCACCAGTCTCAGTCTCATGCCGAGTCTGACTTCTAAAATTGTTTCCAATAACGAAGTCTTTGATATTCAAAATTCCAAGCGTTATAAAATTCTCAGCACTCGTTATTGTAAAATTCCGCTAATTACTCAGATTGGTAAGATCTCCATCTATGTTTTCTTAGGTTACCTAGTTTTTAATAATCAACTCACGATCGATAAACTTGTGCTTCTCGTTGGTTATTATGAAATGGTCATCCGAAATACCGATAGTGTACTTGAGGAACTTTTAAATCTCAGCAACTATAGTATCCGTATTAAGCGTATCGATAATATTTTGAAATTTAAGAGTGATAATCAAATTGATTATGGTGATCTAGATAATGATTATATCGAAGGGGAAGTAGTTTTTGATCACGTTACCTTCAAATTAAAAAATAAGAAAATTCTTGATAATATTTCTTTCCGTGCTCGCCCTAATGAAATTACCACCATCGTTGGCCGTCCAGGTTCTGGTAAAACTACAATTATTAATTTGCTTTATCGCCTCTATGCTGTGAATTCCGGTAAAATTCTTATCGATAATGAATCAATTTATCATTATTCGAAAAAAGTTTATGCCTCAAATGTCTCTGGGGTTTTTCAAAATCCTTTCGTTTTTTCTGCCTCAATTCGCGAAAATCTCAATATTATTAATCCCAATATTAAGGAACAAAATAAGGCCCTGAAGCGTGCGCGAATTTATCAAAAAATCACTAGCTTAAAAAATCAGTTTAACACCAAGATCGATCTCGAATCGAAAGTTTTAAGTGACGGTGATCTTCAGAAACTCGCCATCGCTCGCGCTCTTCTGACTAATGCGGAAATTTTAATTTTTGATGAAGTAACCTCTCATGCTGATCCTGAGACGATTAAAGATATCGTAGAAATTCTCGAAGATCTAAAGCAGGATCACACAATTATTATCGTTACGCATCGTCCAGAGATGATGAAAATTGCTGATCAAGTGATTGTTCTAAAAGAAGGGAAGATTATCTCTAAAGGTAAAAATAAAGATGTGCTTTCGAAGTCTGCTCTTTATCGTACACTTCGCACTGCTACCTTTGTGGAAAATTCTGATGATGAAAAAGAATTCGAAAAAAGCGATCGCTCTTCCGATATTATTCCGCTCGATTCTATCTCTAATTCTATGATAAAATAAATTAATGCTAGCCAGTAAATATCGTTTTCATTCCAGAGGTGGCGTCAAATATACTTATCAAAAAGGGAAGACTATCCGCACACCGAAGTTCTCCCTGGTTTTTGCACCTAATCAACGTGGAAAACAACGTTTTGCTGTAGTGATTTCTAAAAAAGTGATTAAATCTGCGGTTGGTCGTAATCGTGTGCGCCGCCGTGTTTATGAAGCGATTCGCTTGAATCTTGCTGAGATTCCTGAGTCTTATGATTATATTTTTATTGTCTTTTCCAAAGATCTTAAAACTATGGAATTCACTAAACTTGAAAAATTAGTCTTGAAACTTACCGAACAGGCGAAGATTGCTAAGAAATAAAATATCTTTCATGATATAATTAATCAAATGTTTGAGTTAATTGATTTTTTAATTGTTAATCCTATTATTAATATTCTTTTTGTAGTCTATAACTACATCGGTGATTTTGGTCTCGCTGTGATTATCTTCACTGTGGTGATCAAGTTTGCTACCTGGCCACTAGTCAAAAAACAATATCATCAGACTAAATTGATGAAAAAAATTCAACCAGAACTCGTCGAAATTCGCAAGCGTGCCAATGGTAACAAGCAACTCGAATCTCTCGAGATGATGAACCTTTATAAGAAACATAATATTAAGCCAATGGCTTCCATCTGGTCACTTCTGATTCAATTACCAATTTTCTTTGCGCTATTTTTCGCTGTTCGCGTGATGGTTTTGCCTTCAACTTCTGATAATGTGGAAAAACGTGCCTATCCAGTAGTCGCTAAACTCGAACGTATTGATGAAGTAATTAATCTTCAAAAATCTTTCCTCGAAAATACTGGGGAAAAATCCTATGATTTTAAGCCTCAACTCTTCGGTACTGTCGATCTTTCTACTCGTGCCGACCTGAAGACTAAGAGTGGTCTTTTCGTAATGGCGTTAGTCCTATTGGTCGCTGTGACTAGTTATTATATGGCTAATATGCAAATTGCTCGCTCTAGTAAAAATAAGCAGAGCACTTGGAAGAAAATGATGGAAGATGCTAAGGCCGGTAAAGATCCAGATCAGGCGGATATTAATAATATGGTTTCCAAGCAAATGAGCTTCATGATGCCTTTGATGATGTTATTTTTCACCATGAATCTCCCGGGTGCTCTCGTCCTCTATTATTTCTTATCTAATCTCATCTCAGTGATTCAGCAAAAAATTGTTTTCGCTCATGTCGATGATGAAATGGATGATAATACAGATCGTGCGATTCTTCGTGAATTAAAATCTGCTAATAAGAAAATCCAAGAAGCCGAAATTATTGAAAATAAGAAAACTGGTACTAAAATCACTCGTATTAAAGCTCGTGATTCAAAATCTCAAAATAAACAGAAACATCAAAACTCATCCCTAGATTCAAAAAGCTAGGAGAAGGAGTTTTTATGAATCGTGATGAATCGGTTCGCTTTGCTACAAAATATCTCGAAGATTTATTATCTTTCTTCGGAATTAACGTCGCAGTCTGGTCGACTATCGATGACCAAGTTATTCAATTAAGTGTCCCTAGCACCAGTTTAAATTCACTTTTAATCGGTAAGAATGCTGGTAATCTACGTGCCTTACAACATATTGTTTCGATGGGCCTCACTATGAAAAATGCCGAAATTACTCGTGTGAATATCGATATTGCTGATTATAAACATCAACGTATGGAACGTATCGAAAAGAAGGCTGAAGGTTGGATTAATAAGGTCCGCCAGACCGGGGAATCTATCACTCTCGAACTTAACGCCGCTGATCGCCGTGTGGTGCATAAATTAGCCGAAGATTATTCTGATATCTATACTCACTCGGAAGGGGAAGGACGCGAGCGACATTTAATTATCTCGAAGAAGAATCTTGATTAATCTAGATTATACTTCTAAAAAAAATACCGCTACTTTTAGCGGTAGTTTTTTACTTACATTTTAGTTCGTAGTTTTCTTGGTAGTTTCTTTACCGCGGATAATCACAAAGTCATAGCCATGACTCTTAACGCTCTGTGGCAGCTCAGATTTACCTTTTACTTCAATCTTGTAGTGATCCGTCAGACCCTTCTTTGCCACTGGTTTTTCACCGATTTGATAAATCGTTATATCTTGATAATCTGAAGTTGGCGCATTATCCGTCTCAATATTCTTAAAGCCCACTTTTTCTAGTTTCAGCTTCTCATCACTGGCCGCGCCGCGTTCACCAGAACCGTTCAGAACTAGGAGTCTAGCTGTCGCCACACTATCTACGTTTTCCGTAATAGCTTTCTGGATGTATTGGTGAATTTTTGTGTAGTTATTTAATCCTGCCGCTGGAATTACGTAGGAAATATTGATACCTTGCACTGGATAGCTAGCATTTGTTACGTAAGTTGTGCCATCTGGTAAATTAGCTAGTGGGAGAGTCTTCATATTTTCTGAATTAAATCCAGAAAGTAAGTGTGCGCCAGTTTTCATTTCATCGACCTTAATATTGGTACGAATATTATCACCTAATGCATTTACTAGAGCGATCATAGCCGGAATATCCATACCTTTTTTCACGATTTTTTCTTTTACTGCGGTCAAGATACGTTGTTGGTTCTCACCACGCGAGAAATCTCCCCCCGCTACTCCGTGACGAGCGCGTGCTAAAGCTAAGGCTTTTTCGCCATTCAAAGTAGTTGGTGTATTTTTCTTAATTACGATGTTAGTCCATCCATAGTCAGTAATATCTTCATCAAAAGTCACCTCGATACCACCCAGTGCGTCAACGATTTGGATTAGTGAACCCCAGTTCAAATGAATGTAATATTGATTCTTCAATCCGGTCACGGTTTCTAGCACATTCATTACCGCTTGCGCACCAGCTTCCTCGTTTTTACCATTATTACTGGCACAGGTGTAAACTTCATTAATCTTACCCGCATAACAAGCCTCACGACCGACTTTTAAATCGCGTGGAATACTAATCATATTCGCATTTTTTAATTCTTGATTTAAAGTCACTTCCATCAGGGAATCGGTGAGTTGTGCACCGTCATGCACGCCACGACCTTCGTTGCCGCTCATATCGTATCCAGAAGTACCAAAAATTGCGATATTAGTCTGGCCGTTTGCATCGGCTTTGAGCGGAGTATATTTTTCACTTACTATAGTGCTGACGAAATCAAAAAGATTGGATTTACCACCGGTGATTTTAGTAATTATTTGGTTACCGTAAAAATAGCCAACTCCACCTACCACCAGTAGGAAAACTAAAAAGAAGCAAAGTTTTTTATGGCGGAAAATAAACGGTTTCTTTTTGGGCTTTTTATTTTTATTCAGCTCCTTATCAATTTCTTCGGAGTTGATATCCATTTCATCTTCATCATTCGGAAAACCACGTTTATCGTTGTGATCCAAACTAAATTCGTTTTGTTTCTGGTCTTTTTCGAGATTAAAAGCTGAAATTGGTTCCAAAAAATCGTCGTAATTATCAGTTTGAGAGAAATCTTCCGCTGCCACTTCTGGTTCATTCGATACGGTCTCAACTCTAGCGATTCTTGTTCGACTACGTTTTTCTTGTTGAATTTTTTCAATCTCTAATGGATCAAGCAATTGTTTCTTCGGTAAAGGATTTGTCATATTTTTCTTAAAAACTGCAGTGGTATTTTTAGAATTCTGGGAGACCACCTTACTACGTCTCGGGGCTAAACCATCAATATAAGCGCTCTTCATTATTTGCCTCCCATCCTTAAGTTTTTATTTACCAAAAATAAATCAATAAACAAAATGCTCTGTAAAAATCTAATTTTATTTATCCTCATCTAATATATAATTATATCAAATATGCGTTACAAATTGACTAAAAAACAAAAGCGTTTAATGGATTTTCTTGCTGAATTCATTACTGAGCATGACCACTCACCATCCTATCGAGAAATCGCCTCTGGTCTAGGTTTGAAGAGTCCAGCTTCCGTGGCGGAACATATTGATAATTTAGTTGCTTTAGGTTTCTTGAAACGTGAAGAAGGTTCTGCGCGTTCACTGGTGATTATTGACCGCTCTTTTCCGGAAACTACGGAATTATTTAAGCAACGCCTCGAGTTTGCTACCGATGAAGAGGTTGAAATTCTTCAGCGAGCCGCCGAGATTCTTGGCCTAGAGCTTGAATCGGAAAATCTCTAAACTTCTAAAATACTCCAAACTTTGGGGTATTTTTTTGTAGCCTAAAAAACTAGTTATATCCTAAAAACATACAATATACCTCTGTTAAATTACTAAATCCGAACAAAACCAAACACTAAAACCGAACAAGATTTTATCAAACCAAACACCAATGTGGAAAAGTTAAAATGCTTGTGTAAAACCGTGGAAATTAAAACCGAACAAGAAAAATATCTTAAAATATAAAACCTAAAACTTGTCAATGTGAATATGTGGAAAACTTCTCATCTTTTTTGTGGTAAAATTAAGCAAAGGAGGTTGATGAATTTTTCTGAACTGAAAGCTAAGCTTAGTAAGTCTGCGTCATCTATTTTTGGTGGGACAGAAGAAACTCAACCAAAAACAACTTCTTCCGAATCCGATTCTTTATGTGCGCCTGGTTTTGAATATCTAAAACCACACGATTATTATTTTGACGCCGCTTGTCAATCTCTTCGCCCACAGCCCGTCATTGATAGTTTGGTGGAATATTATACGGAATATAATTCTTGCGGTGAACGGGTAAAATACGCTTGGGGTCAGAAAACCGACCAAAAAGTCGCGGAAACTCGCGAAAAAATTCTGAAATTCCTTAAGCTCAAGTCCAAGGATTATTTTGTTAGCTTCACCCTGAATACTACTTACGGACTTAATCTTCTGCTTAATCAATTTAATTTTAAGCAGGCTAATATTAAAACTATTGTTACTTCTGATATTGAACATAATTCAGTTTTTCTTTCCGCTTTATCAGCTTCACAAACTACTAAAATCGAGCGAATAGTTCTTACTCGTGATAATGACGGCTCAGTCCAAGTTTCCGAAATTCCTGATAATTCTATCGTCGTGATGAATGCTATGAGTAATTTTAATGGCGCGAAACTCAACCTTAAAGAAGTGGCCGAATATGTCCACTCGAGAAATGGTTTTATTATTGTCGATGCCGCTCAAGCGATGGCGCATAATTCCGAGCTTCTCCATAGTATCGAACCGGATGCCATCTGTTTTTCTGCACACAAAATGTATAGCGCCTCTCTCGGTGTCATTGTAATGAAAAAATCTTTTGCTAAATTTTTCGACACAACCTTTATTGGTGGTGGTATGGTAGATGATGTAAAAAAATCTTCCTATCTTCTTTCCGCCGATAATCCTGATCACTTGCACACTAAATTTGAGCCGGGCCTCCAGGCTTGGGGTGAAATCATCGCTCTTGGTACCAGTCTCGATTGGTTGAATTCTTTAGAAAAATCCGACCATGAACGTTTAGAAAAAAATATTAATCTGCTCTATGATTTTTTTAAAAATCATCCAAAAATTCATCTCTTGAATCAAGCACCTGCCTCCACGATGTCTTTCTATGTTGAAGGTCTGGGCTCGCATCTCCTTGGTGAATCTTTATCTGACCAGGGAATTATGGTGCGTACCGGTTATTTCTGTGTTCATTACTATCTTTCTGAAATCAAAAAATATCCACCTCTTCTTCGTGTTTCTCTCGGTCTTCATAATTCCACCGCCGATGTCGCACATTTAATTAAGGTATTATCAAAAATTTAACAAAGGAAAAACATGGTTTGTATAGCAGCATTTATTATCTTAGCGCTTCTTTCGGTCTTTGTTGGCTTTCTTAGCCTCTTCAATAAAGCTCTCGGGAAAAAATATTGGGCCACTTTTAAGAAGGCCTGGCACTGTGTTTTTAAGAAGGTGCGTTTGCAAAAATGTGATACTAATTTTAAGGATGAAGTCAAAAATAGTCTGCTAAAGAAAGTGGTCTTAAAAAATCCTAAACTCGTCAAACCTCTCAGTGCTTTGATTGAAATTGTTTCCGTGGTGATTGTTTTTGTTACAGTTTGGTCTCTGGTGATTGCCATTAAATCTCTTCTTGCTCTTTGGGTTTTTGGTACCTGTAATGTTTCAACGCCAAGTCAGTGTGGCCTCGGTGCGGAAGTTTGTAGTATTGATCAAGCCGAGCCGACTGATCCAATCGGTAAAATCGGCCGTAGTTTTGCCGAATGGGGCGAAATTTTTACCGCCATCCCGGATCGTCTCAAAACTTGGGACGCCAAAGATTATATTACCAATGTTTCTATTCCGATGATTACTATGGAAGAAGACAAAAAACTTACTGACTATGCGGACTCTTTTGATTCGATCATTAACTATTATCGTGATGGTAGTACTACTAGTGGATCGATTGCTGTAGACGTCTTTGATCCAGGCTGTGTGGTTTGTGCGAAATCTTACCAAGCTCAAAATAAATCTGGTTTCTTTAATAAACACTTTACTCTCGCCAATATTTACGCTATCCCAAATGGTGATAAATATAAATTTGAAAATTCTGGTTTCATCCGTGATTATCTCTATGCCACCGTACTTCGTATTAAGGAGCGTATTAAAAATCTTTCTAATGATGAAATAAAAAATAATTCCGAATTAATGTCACTTATTATGGCCCCAAATTTCTTGATTAATGAAATTTATAGCGGGGAAGAATCTGGTGTACCAAATTATCAGGCCTTCAATTACAAATACGAAACCGATCAGCTAACCTTTATGCTCGGTCAACATTATAGTTTTTATAACGTTAGCGATGCTGAAGTTCGCATTATTAGTCAGGCTGTCGATAAGCATCAAAACCAAAATATTCCTTATATTAAAATTAAGGAACGTGAACTCAATCAAAACCTCGCCAATCAATTAGAAACTGAAGCTAAAAATATGCAATCTCTCGTTCAGGATAAAATCCGTGCCAAGGGCATCCCAGTCGAAATTTACGATGGTAAAAAACATAACGGTCTCTATAAAGCTTCCTCATGAAAAAATCCACTGGCTCTAAATTAGTTTTCTTTAGTTTTCTTACAGTTTTTCTTGGTACGATTATTGGGTTAAAAATCATTAATCAAAAACATGAAATTCCTAAAATTTCCAAGCAAGATTGTTTGAAAAATATCGATTCCTCGATTAGCGGTAGTGATGAAATTTGCACAAAACTTTCTGAGTCTCTCACTAGCCTCGATTTTAAAATTTCTGAAAGTTCCTCTTTTGATCTCAGTAATTTTAATCAATCTAATACAATCCTTACGGAAATCTTACTTCCAGTAGTCGATTTCTATAGTCCACTTAGCGATATTTCACAGAGTGAATTGAAGGATGCGGAAATTATTAAAAAATATAATGTTGAACTAGTAGATTTTCGTAATATCACTATTAGTCAGAAGGTAATTAGCCTTGATCAAAAATATTTTCTTGATGATTTTACTTCTGGTGCCAAATTCATTACCTGGAATCTCACTGGCAACCCAGCTACCTTCCCAGCCGTTCAGGAAGCTTTAAAGAGTCTTAGTTTTTCTAATCCTCCAAGCAAATCTAATGTCGTGAGTTTTACTGAAACCGGCGTCACTGCACTCTCACGCCGTCTTACTTATAAACTTGGCCAGGTGGGTGGTAATGCCGAATATTTTACCGAAAAAATTAAAGATTTTCTCAGTAGTAAAACTTATACCCATATTAGTAATGAAGTAAGTTTTGCGGATAATTGCCAGGGTGGTTATACTACTACTACTCTCTGCGCGGATTGGAAAATGATGGGCGCTATCACTAGTCTCGGCACAGATATTGTCGAGTTAACCGGGAATCATAATAATGATTATGGTGCGGAAAATAATGTTAAATCGATCGCTGCTTATCGCGAGAAAAATCTTAAACTTGTCGGTGGCGGAGAAAATCTCGCTGCTGCTAAAATCCCACTCGATGTGAATGATCAGATTAAGTTATTTGCTTTTAATCATTCCACTAGTAGTGTAGCTAATGGTCAAATTGCCACTGAAAATTCCGCTGGCGCCAATCCTTATAGTGAAGAAGAATTTAAGGCCGAACTCGCCGCCGCGAAAGCCAAGAATAAATTCGTCATTGTGAATGTTCAGTACTTTGAATGTTATGCTTATCCGAATAGTAAGGTAGCCTTCCCGGAGTGTGATAAGCCAATTCCTAATCAAAAAGAATTCTTCCGCCATTTTATTGATCTCGGTGCTGATATGGTAGTGGGTACTTCCGCCCATCAACCTCAAACTTATGAACTTTATAAGGATAAACCAATCTATTACGGACTGGGCAATCTCTTCTTTGATCAGATTAGTTGGCCGGATACCATGCGTAGTTTGATTTTAACCCATTATTTCTATCAAGGGAAATATCTGCAAACCCGTATCTCGCCTACCCTCTACGATGAAAATTTTCAGACCTATCTTATCGACGAAACCGTTTCACGCGAATATTTAAGACGTCTAGTCTACGCCTCGCCAAAAGGCTACTAATAGGGTAAAATAAAACTATTATGGAGGAAAAGGTTAAAAATAACGAACGTAATTATTCATTGGATTTATTACGGATTTTTTCTATTATTTTAATTATAGTTTTTCACGTATGCTATAAGTCTTTGGATTTTAGTAAATTGACAGGTCTTAATCAGATTATTGTTGGATTTTTCTGGCATTTTGGTGAAATTGGCGTTAATCTTTTTATGTTGATTACTGGCTACTTCCTTTATAAAAGTGAAAAGAATCAAAAATCAAAGATTATTCGTCTTATTTATGATATCTGGATTTATTACATATTTAATATTATTATTCTAATTTTCGTTAAAGGCGGTTACACTATAACTTATAACGCACTTTTTCCAGTTAGTCTTGGTAATTTTTGGTATATCACTTCATATATTGTAATTTTATTGCTTGCTCCATATCTAAATAAGCTTATAAAAAATCTTAATTATTCTGAACATAAGAAACTGCTAATAATGTTTTTCATTGTTTTTTCTTTAATTCCAACTATTAGTGGACTTTCTATTGGTACTACTGAAAATGGTGTAGTTTATAGCCGTTTTGCTTGGTTAATTTATATCTATTTTTTGGGTGCATTTATTTCGAAATATCAAGACAAGGACAAGATTTTAATTAAAAATCGTAAATATTTTATTAAACTCCTCATATTATTAATTGTTCTTTTATTTGGTTTTATGTTAGCAGCTAAATATTTATTAGTACATAAAATGCCAGATCTTAAAATTAATTATATGTGGCCACCAAATTCTGTAATTGTATTTTTGATTAGTCTTGTGATATTTATTATTTTTACAAAAATTAGTATTGTTAAACAAGGATTATTAACAAAAATTATAAAAAATACTTCACCACACGTGCTTGGCGTATATCTATTCCACGATTCACCATATAATTACGTGATTTTTTCAGAAGGTATTATCTGGCTTAATAATTTACATGCAGCCAAAAGATTAGTTCCAACCATTATTTTAATTTCTTTGGCATTCTTTATAGCTGGATTAGTTATTTCAATCATAAAGAAATATACCTTCGATAAAATCTATCAAAAAATCATTTTAAAAGTAGATAAAAAATTTAATTTGCAGCTGTCTAAATAAAAAATCAATATATTGACATCACCGAGCCTTTTGTGGTTAGATAATTTTTATGTTAAAATATAACCATAAAAGGTAATATTTGCTATGAAACGAGTTTCTCAGAAAAAATCACACAAAAATAAGATTATTGTTTGGTTACTCTTCTTTTTAGTATTGGTTATTTTAGCAGGTGTAATTATTTATCAAATCTCAAAAGATAATAATCAGAGATTAAAAGACTCAGTTTTGCCTGAAAAAACTGAAAAAATCGAATCTAAGATTGAAAATGCAGGCATAACTAATTCCGAAACTATTAAAACTGAAGATGGTACTCCTGAAGATGCAGCGGCTGGGCGTACTCCCAAAACCCCCGAAAAATATGAGGGTCAAGATGTAAATAAGTTAGAAAAACTCACTGGTGCCATTACATACTCTGCTAAGACTACTGATAAATATCGCATTCGTGTAAATATCGATCAATTCCTTAAACTACCAGGCACCTGTATGCTTAGTGTGATCTCTGCCGGTAAAGTGATGTATACCGATTACGTAAATATTGTTTCTAATCCATCTTCTGGTAGTTGTGAAGGATTTGATATTCCACTTACAAAACTATCTCCTGGTGAATATGATATTAAAATTGAAATTAACGCCAATCAAAAAACAGGCATTATTGAAGGGAAGGTTACTATTTAATGATTAATCAAACTGTACGAATTATCCCAGAGAAAAATTCCAAAACCCCAAAAAGACGAATTGTATTTAAGAAAAATACACCGCTATTATTCTTTGCCTTTTTTATGGTTTTTGCATTAAGTTTTTTGATTCTCAAGAATTTGAAAAAATCTATTGCCCTTAGCGTCTCTGATTTTCGCGCTGGAAATATTATTTCTGACTATATTATGTCAAATACTTCTACTATGAACGAAAGTCAAATTCAGGAATTCTTAACTAAGAAAAATCCTTGTGGCGATACGAATATTTGGCGGGCTAATTATTATTCTGGTTATAAATATCATATTGAAAACGGAAAATTTGTTTGTTTATCTCAGGAGACCTTTGAATATAATGGCGTTAAGCAAACCGCCGCTCAGGTGATTTATGAAGCCGCGCGTGATTATCGTATTAATCCGCAGGTTCTTTTGGTTTTAATTGAAAAAGAGCAGAGTCTAGTTTCTGATACTTGGCCGAATAGTATTCAATATCGTAGTGCCACTGGTTTTGGTTGTCCAGATACTGCAGAATGTGATTCGAAATATTACGGCTTTAGAAATCAAGTTAGGCACGCCGCTAAATTATTCCGCGATGTCTTAGATGGTGGCTACACGAATTATCCAGTTGGTCAAAATTTCATCTATTATAATCCAAACTTCGCTTGTGGTGGATCTCAAGTTTATATTGAAAACCTCGCTACTTCTGCATTATATCGTTATACCCCGTATCAGCCAAACGCCGCCGCAGTAGCAAATTACCCTGGTACTTCTTATTGTGGTGCTTACGGTAATCGTAATTTTTATGCTCTCTTTATTCGTTGGTTTGGTGATCCAACTAGCAATGTTATTAAAAAAATTGAATTATCACCGATTGCTAAACCAGGTAATAACTCTAGCCGTGATGGTTCAATTGAAAATGGTGATTATGAAATTAAAACTTCTATTGATCAATCTAAATATCTTGATGTAAGAGGTGCTGATAAGAATGAAAACGCTTTAGTTCAGTTATATCGTAAATGGCGTGAAAATAATCCAGCGCAAAAATGGGATATTGAAAGTATTGGAGATGAAATTTATCAGATTAAAAGTAAGCTTTCCGGTCTAAACTTATCTTATGACATTAACGATATTAGTGATTCACCGCAATTAAAACTTAAACCTGAAAATCTAGAAGATTGTGCGCAGCGTTGGAATATTCAACGAAACGGGAATGGTGAATTTAATATTATTACTTCCTGCGATGTAAATCATGCGGTTGACGTTAAAGGTGCAAATAATACTGACGAAACACCAGTGCAGATTTATAAAAAATCTAATAACAATAAGGCGCAAACTTGGTCATTGGAAAAAGTAGACACTAAAGAAACCCCTCAACTCATCCAAAATGGTATCTATAACCTCAATACCGCATTAAGTAACGCTCAATATCTGGATGTCGCAAGAGCTAACGTCGCAGATTATGCTAAAGTACAACTCTTCCATAAATGGCGTGAAAATAACCCCGCTCAGCAATGGGAGTTTAAGCACTTAGGTAACAACGAATATCAAATCGTCAGTAAGCTCTCTAATAAAGCTATCAGTGTCAATGAATCAAGAGTACTAAACGGAGAGCAATTATTCCTTCTTCCATCTAATCTAAATTCCTGCTCTCAAAAATGGAAAGCTGTCCAGCATGAAAATGGTTTCATCTTCAAGAGTGTTTGTAATCCAATTCTCGTGATGGACGTGAATGCAGCACTCGCTGTAGACAATAATAAAGTCCAACTCTGGTCCAGGTGGGGAGATACTAATAAGGCTCAGGTTTGGACTGTAAATAAAATAGATTAATACCATCCATACTCTTTATGTTAGCGTGATATAATTGAAGTATGAAGAAGGTAATACAGAATTGTCTAAAAAATTGTGTGCTCATCTCCGGCACAGACGAAAACTTATCCCAGAAAATTGCAGACCACCTCGGCCTTAAACTTGCAAAACGTACTTCCGATACCTTTAGTGATGGGGAGGTCCATGTACAAATTCTTGATGATATTAGAGGTAAAGACGTCTTTATTATCCAGTCCACTAATCCACCACTTGATCAACATCTATTTCCAGTACTCTTATTAGCTGATGCTGCTAGACGTGGTTTTGCTAAGAGTATTAATTTGGTTATTCCATATTTTGGCTATGCTCGTCAGGACCGTATGGCGGAGCCAAATACTCCTATCAGTTCAAAGGTAATTGCGGATATTTTATACTCCGTCTCGATTAATCATATTATTACTATTGATTTACATTCGGCTCAAACTCAAGGTTTCTTCGATATGACTATTGAAAATATCACCCTTGAAAAACAATTTGCAGATTATATTAATAGTCATTTTAAGGCTAGCACTTTCGCTATTGCCTCACCAGATGCAGGTGGTGTAAAACGTGCACGAAAGATTGCGGATTTAGTTCATTGCAATGATGTCATTATTATTGATAAGAATCGTTACGTGAAAAACAAAAGCAAGGTTATGAATATTATTGGCGATCCAAAAGATAAAAATATTATCATCGTAGATGATATGATTGATACGGCTGGTACTATTTGTCATGCTGCTACCGCCTTAAAAGAGCATGGCGCTAAACATGTCAGCGTGATGGCTACTCACCCAGTTTTTAGTGGTAATGCATATGAAAATTTAGCTAATGATGATATAAATCGCGTTGTAGTGACCAATACGCTTGGGGTTAAAACAGATTTTAAGAAAGCAGACGTTATTGATGTATCTGAAATTCTTGCAGAAAATATTTATCAAATATTTAGTACTAAATAGGGAATTGTATGGAAAAAATTAAAAATATTATTAAACTTCTTCGCCCTAAACATTCAGTTAAAAATCTCTTAATCTTTCTCCCATTGATTTTTGGCCTAAAAGATCTTACGTTAAAAGATTTTCGAACCAGCATTCTCGGGTTTATCGTTTTTTGTCTAGTTGCTTCATCTATTTATATTATTAATGACTATAAGGACATTGAAAAAGATCGTCTACATCCGGTGAAGAAAAAACGCCCACTTGCTAGTGGTGCGGTTACGAAAAAAGAAGCCTGGATTACGCTGTCTATATTGCTGCTTATAGCAATTATCATCTCCTTTACTTTTCCTTTAGCATCAATCGGTCTAATTGCTGGATATTTTGTCTTGAATCTTGGTTATTCTTTGGGACTTAAAAATATTCCAATTCTCGACGTCGTAATCCTTACTTCAGGTTTTATGATTCGATTATTTTTAGGAAGTAGTTTATCTGGTATTGCTGTTTCGCCATTACTTTACCTTGTAGTAATGTCTGGTGCATTTTATCTTGGTATTTCAAAACGTTACAATGAAATCATTAAAACCGGTAATCAGACACGCTCTGTATTAAAGAAATATAATGTGGAATATTTAAAATCCATCATGAATATGTTCTTGGTATTAATCATTGTTTTTTACACTGAATGGTGTAGCAATGCCTATCCTGAGCATCGCGATCTATTCTTAGCTAGTGTGCCAATGTTAATTGTTCTTATTATTTCTTATATCTATGTCGCTGAAAAAGATAAATACGGCGATCCAGCTGATGTAATTATGAAAAATAAACCTTTGATGCTTATTGGTTTCTTATTTATTATGTATTTAATGGTGATTATTCGGTTGTAATATGAATGTATATGATTTTGATAAAACAATTTATGATGGCGATGCGTCCTTAGATTTTTGGAAATTTTCCGTCAAAAGAAAGCCGTCATTAGTGCTTTACTTGCCATACCAAGTTTTTTCCGCGGTATTATTCAAAGCTAAGATTATTAGCCGAAAAAAGTTCAAGGAAAACTTCTTTAGTTTTCTCATCTCGGTTAAAGATTTACATATCTCTGAATTCTGGGATCAACACCAAGTTAAAATTAAAGATTGGTATTTAAAACAAAAACAATCTGATGATTTAATTATCTCAGCTTCGCCAGAATTTATCCTAAAAGAGATGACAGATCGTCTAGATATTAAACTAATGGGTACCAGAATGAATCCTCAAACTGGTAAAATTGATGGTGAAAATTGTCGAGCTGAAGAAAAAGTTAAACGCTTTTATCAATCTTATCCTGATGTAGAAATTAACAAATTTTATTCTGACAGTAAAAGTGATATTCCTCTAAAACAAATATCCAAACAGGCTTATCTTGTAAAAGGTAACGAACTTCAAGAATGGAAGTAAATAAAAATACCACCTATTTAAGGTGGTATTTTTAATATTATTTACCTATTATAAATCATTCATTAATAGGAACATCTCTGATGCATGCCAAGTGTGAGATAGTAATACGGGATCTTGGATTTTATTATAATGTTCAGAGATAAACATTTGTGCTTCTGGTACGAAATCGTAAACGCCAGATTCATATGAAAGTGGATAGTATTCGTCTAGGATATGGACTGTTCCATAAAATCCAGTTCCATAATGTACTTGTGCCCATTCAAGATAAGGATAGAGTCTGTTTTCGTAGGTTTTTATATTGAATCTTGGTGTATCTTTATCCCACCAGCTTAGGCTACCATATAGATCTAATTTTTCTGGTAATCTTAGATAATTGCTTAGATCAATATTATTTTTCTTAGCGCCAAGTAATAGTAGACTTGTTGGATAATAATCCATCTGCTCGCCGTCTACTGGACCCATGAATAATCCGTCCTTTGACTTATTTTTTACCTCTTTAATAATTTTTTCAACTAAATCTTTACGATTGTTTTTTACTACACCTAAGATATAAAGAAGTTCCCCAGGATTATCGGCTTCCTTCAGCGAACAATTTTTATCGCCATTGAGATACGATCTCTGGCAATCGTAAATATCGTTAACTGAGGCCAGCCAAGGCTCTAGTAGATGAGTATTATTAGTCTGTTCTAATACCATAGTGACTAACATTGTATCTCTATACCAGGCATTAACATTCTTCTTGTAACCAATTAGATTTGGCTTTGGGATAACGCCATCAAAGTTAAATAAGATCTCCTGATGTAATACGCGCATAGTACTAGCATATTTTTTATTTTCAAGACGTGGTAGATTGAATTTAGTATTACCCTTAGTAATTATTTCTTTATGATGGTCATCTTCTATGTATACACCATCTTCATTTTCGTAAATCCTTGTAATCCCGCCGTCCTTATTGGCGAGCAGTACAGTGTATTCATTTGGAATAATCAATTCATGGGTATAATTAAATTCTTTTAATACCTTCTTAGTATTCATATCAATTAGTTTTCCGCCTTTATAGAGAATTTTTTCGCGGTCTACCATACCGAAGAAGAAAATATCAGAATATTTTTTATTAGTATCCTCGAATTTTTTTAATTCGAAGTTTTCATGAGTTAACTCTGTATTTAATTCGTAGTAATAATCTGCAAGACTTGCAACTAGTCTAGTGTTTTCTGGATTGTTCGTGAAAACCTTAAAATCCGCACCAGCCTCAGTTAGCGATTCTATGTGTCTGATTGGCCTATTAGCCATTTTATTATTCATTAATTTTATTCCACCCACTAAGCAAAGTGAAATTAATAGTATTGTGATTAATGCTACGTGACGTTTTTTAACCGAGACTAAAATTAATGCAATTATAGCTAGTAAAATTACGATAAATAACTTTTTTGGCATCGTATGAGCAAAACCTAAAACTACATAAGTCGAGTGTAAGAAATAGATAATACCGAGTATCTGCAAGATAATAAAAATATAGTAAGCGTAGCTGTAAAAACGCTTAAATTTGAACAATTTATTATAAAGTGGACCGTAATAGTTGGAGATAATATAAAAAACTATTAGTAACATCAAAAAGGTGTAATCTAGACAATAAAGGAAATTGGTCCCATAGCCATAGAAAATATGAAAGATAAAATTGAAACAATAGGCAATTAGAATACTTAAATAGAATCTATGTTTAATAATCTCATCTTTATGATTTTTAATAAATAGAATATTCATCAATATAAAGATTGAAAATAGTGTAACTGCTAGTATATTTACACCTAGATTGTAATGAAAAAGAAATTCCATCGGATGTTTTTCAAACATAAAACTCATCTGAGAAATTGTGCTTGTTCTAATTTGCAATAACACATTATCTAGAGAAAATGATTTACTAACATACAGAAACTCTTCCGAATTTTTATTAATTAAGAAGTCTGAAACTGATACTGTAAAAAAGTTTGGCGCCGATTTCCAAAATAAATTTTGAATACAGGCAAAGAATGTTGTGATTGTAACTGAGAAGAAGATGATTGAGCAAAAAGTAATAAATTTATTCTTCAGTGATTTATTAAAGAAGATTATAAAGAATAGAAGAAAAATGAATTGAGCAAAATTTGTTACGGTGATGCTCATTGAGAATACACCAGCTAAAATTAAAAGCAGTAAATCTAGATAAGATAAGGATTTTTTCTTAATTAAGTATAGTCCAACAAGCCACATAAAAAGTAGGCCTAGTTCTGCATAGATGTAAGTTTCGAAAATTACTGAGAAAACTACTTGAGGGAAGGATAAAATAAACAAAACCATAAAAGGCTTTAGTTTAAATTCACGTTTATTAAGTTTTCTTAAAATTAGATAAAATAGGACAACACAGGAAGCCCCAATTAATGCTTGATAGATAACGACCGCATTTAATTCACCAAAGATTTTCTTAAGTACTAACACAAAAGGCTGTGTTAAAAGTACGAATAGTGGATGGACTTTAGTTCGATAATGATTAGCCTCAAAGCTTGTCATATCGTCATACACACGTGTTGTATCTGCGTTAAAGAAAACCCCGTTACTGACTGAATGATTGGAAAAAATATTAACTATAAATAATAAAGATAAATTAAAAATAAAAGCTATAAAGAATACTTTTAGAATAGTTTTTATATCCTGATCTCTAGACTTTAATAAATCTATTATTTTTTTTATTTTAGATTTCATTGCTAAACACCTCCTACTTATTCTTAAAATCTTCTGCAACTGTATCTCTAAAAACCTCGTACGAATGATTTTTCTTGAGTAATTTTTGAGCATTTTTTACGTAAGTTTCTAATTTGGATTTATCTTTTTGAATATCTCTTAATTCTTTAATGTAACTATTTACATCCGTCGGATCATCAATTAGAATACCAGTCTTATTATTTTGAATAAATTCTTTAACCCCGCCGTCATTACTGGCGATAATTGGTAAACCTGCAGCAGTTGCTTCTAAGATAATATTTGGAATGCCGTCAGTTTCACTAGTATATAGTAATAAATCATAGTTATTGGTTGGAATACTTGAAAATCCATCAAAATGTCCACGATAATTTATCGTTTCAATATCATCAAAATAGTTTGGATTAATTTCTTCTGAAAAATTCCCATAAATGTCAATTTCAAATTTACTACTTGGAAGTTTTTCGCCAATTACCTTCACTACGTTTGGTAGTTTGACGTAGGTAATTCTGCCAGCCCAGAGAATTTTTAGCTTATTTTCTTTGTGGATTACTGGTGTTTTACATTGATCGGTAATCGGCTGATAATGCACCTTAAATAATTCAGGATCTAGGTAATGTTCCTTTCTGTATTCATCAATTACGGTTTGGTTATCTGTAAATACTTTCTTTAAGACATCCCTTAGCAATAGAATATATGGATTCACATAAGACATTCGTCCTTGATGATTACTACCCTCAATATAAACCGAAGCAAACACTGATGCGGTTAAATTAAAATTCTTTTTAAGCAGTAAAGTATGTCTTACTGCCCAGTTATAAGCAAACTCAGAATTAATAATATGAATATTTTTACAGCTTAATTGGGTAATCAATCTGGAAAAAAGGTTATCTTGTTGATACCCAGATAATCCAATTGTTTCATTGCCAAAATCAATAAAGTCCACATATTCAGGCAATTTCTCCGCCCAAATATTATCAGCTGGAAGTGTGGAAAATACAGTAAAGTTCCAATCTGGATGGATATCTTTTAAAGCCTCAATCATATTAAATAATACTTTATCAGCACCACCTTTAATTACCCAAGGCACTACAAAAACAAAATCAGGTTTACTAAATTTTAGTTTCTGTACTATCTGAATGAATGTTTTACCCACAATTACGTGTCCAACTGGATTATAGTGTGTAAGTTTTTCCAAAAGATACCAATGTGGATAAAGTTGAGTTTCAATATGATTGATTTTTGTCCATTCGCGGATTAAGAAATCTGGAGTACGTTTATGGTTTAACTTTATTTCATGCTTATCCATAATTTTTAGAGTAAGCTTGGCTACTGGTGTAATAAAGAAATTTAAAAATTTATTATTACGGATTTTTTTATATAGAGCATAACCCTTAGTCCTTACCGGAACACCAATTTTGGAAATATCATAATTTTCATATAATTTTTGGATATTTTCAATATCAAAAATATCCACGTAAGGAATTACAAAATTATTTGAATTATTAGTCGAGAGCATCGAGGTGTTTGATCTTCGATAGAAAAGCACAGTTTCTTTTGCTACGAGATGGTTAATATTGGCATACATAGTTTCGAGATTAAAAATGTAATCTTCGTAGCCATAGCCATTACCTAACTTACGGTACGGAATTTTCAAAAATGTTTCGGTTCTAGCCATCACGACTGAGCCCCAACAATTTTCACCAACCATAATTGGGATTTGCTCCGTCAGTTTTAAGGAATCCTTCTGCATCATCAAAACATTTTTAATATCTAGACCAAATGTTAAGACTGCTTCAGGGTATATTACGGCTTCTTGTTTAGAATTTTGTAATGTTTCATAAGCGGTTATGAGCCAATTATCGGAAACTAAATCATCGGCATCCAAGAAGGCAATACATTCACCATCTGCATTCTGGGAAAGAAAATTACGTGATGAACCTAAATCACCGAAATGATTTTGGAAAATTCTAAATTTTTTATTTTTTTCGTATTGTTTGAAATAATTAATAGTTTCTTCGTCACCATTATCGATATGAACTAAAAATTCGTAACTAATATTTTTTTCTTCAAGTTTTTCGACTGCTGCAAATAGGCTCAATATTGTTTTGTGCGCAATAATACCTTCATTATGCGCGGTCACCGCCACTGATAAATCAACTCTCTTCATATTAAGCCTTATTATAGCACAGTCTATCTAATGATATAATTAACTTATGGATAAAGCTTCTGAAAGTCAAAAATCAAAGCCTAGAATAATTTTGGTTCGAAATACGAATCCAAAATTTTATGGCGGTGGGGAGACTTTTCAGTTAACTATCTCTCGCATATTAAGTAAAAATAATTTTACGCCAGTTGTTTTTACTTCGTCTCAAAAACTTCTTAAATCTACTCAAGATCAAAAAATCATAGCTCAAAAATCACCCTTTTTGCGTCAACAAAATTGGAGTGGATTAAGGAATTTTCTTCTACCAATTTATTTGTTGTGGCAAAAATACCTTTCTTTTTGGTATCGAAAACAGTTTGAAAAATATCAGCCAGCGGCCATTATTGTGCAGTCGCGTGACGATTTAATCTCCGCTACTTTAGCTGCAAAAAAAATACACATTCCGGTTTTTTGGTTAGATCATATGGATTTTCGTAGTTGGGTTTTGCAAAATGTCGACCGAAAATATAAAAATTATATTGGTAAAAAAATTCTCCGAATTGCCAAAAATGTCGAAAAGATTATCTTTATTTCTGATTATGAACGAAGTTATTTTGAAGATTTAATTTCTCACACCAAGATTAAAAAATTAAAAAATTTGATTACCATAAAAAATGGCGCCATTGATCGATATACGGAATTTGAAGCAATAAAACCATCTCCACATTCTTTAATCTATCTCGGAAGACTAGAAGAATATAAAGGAATTAGGGAACTAATTGCTGGATTTTCAAAAGTCGCTGAAAAATTTCCAGAAGCTAAATTACATATTTATGGTACTGGTCCACTATCTAATTTTTGTCAAAAACATTCTAGTTCCCAAATTATTTATCACGGTTTTACTGATGAGCCATTAAAGAAAATTTCTGAAGCGGAAATCTTTATTCTCCCATCCTATATCGAAGGTCTTAGTCTTTCACTTATTGATGCCACGATGCTTAGTAAGGCTATCATTGCCACTAATATTGATGGTAATCCGGAAGTTATCGAAGATCAAAGAAATGGTCTACTTATTCCAGCTAAAGATTCCGACGCGCTAGCTCGAGCTATAGAAAAATTATTATCAAATCCAAAATTAGTGGAAAAATTTGGTTATCAATCGCGATTAAAATATCTTCAGGAATTTGATTATGAAAAAACCATACACGAAAAACTCATTCCATTACTTAATAAAAAGGTTAAATAAATGAATAGCGCCCCACTTATTTCTATTATTGTTCCAGCCTATAATGTTGAAAAATATATCAAAGCTTGTCTTGATTCTATAATTATTCAAACTTATTCTAATTTTGAGATTATTGTAATTAACGACGGGTCTACTGATCAGACTAAAAAGATGTTAAATGAATATGAATCTAATCCTAAAATTCGAATCTTTTCTCAAAAAAATGGTGGACTTTCTGCCGCTCGTAATCAGGGTCTTAAACTAGCGAATGGTGAATTAGTTTGTTTTATTGATAGTGATGACTCGGTAAAATCTGATTATTTAGAAAAATTAGTGGTACCGTTTTTTGAAGATTCAGGTGTAGATATTACGGTTTGCGGTTATCAAGAAAAATTTGAAAATTCAGTGATCAATCACGTCTTGAAATCTCAGAAAATCACAGGTGCTCAAGCTACTGAGGATCTTTTAATTAAGCAACAGGATTTTAATGTCTTAGCTTGGAACAAACTTTATCGAAAAAGCTTATTTACTGATTACAAGATTGAATATCCAGTGGGGCAAATTCACGAGGACAATCTCACTACCTATAAAGTATTTTTTCATGCGCAAAAAATTGCCTATATCTCAGATGAACTATACGTTTATCAACGTACGCATTCAGAAATCACTAAAAATCGCTATTCTGAAGAAAAAACCTTAAAACGTCTCCAAGTTAAGGAGCAAATGGCAATCGAAGCTGGTCAATATCTTCAAGATTCTAATCTGAAATTAGCTGCGGATGTAGCATTATTGTTATCGTATTTTGCCTTTTTGGATCATGCGATAAGTCGCCAAATTGATAAATCACATTACGATGTATATTTGATGAAAACTAGAAAACTCGCCAGCTCTCAATTTAAAAATCCATTTCTCACCAAAAAACTTCGTTTTTATTTGAAATTAATTCATAGTCCTCGCGGTATCCTCTATCAAATTTTTCGAAAAATCACTCTGAGGGGTTATAATTAATAAAAAGGAGTCAACCCACATGAAAATTCTCGTTACTGGAGGTACTGGCTACATTGGTTCACATACTGTCGTAGAATTAATCAAGGCTGGTCACGAAGTTACAATTATCGATAATTTATTTAATAGTAAAATCGAAGTTTTAGATAAAATCGCCACTCTCACCGGCACTAAGCCGGAATTTCACAAGATTGATATTTTGGATCTTGATGGTATGCGTGAACTTTTTCAGTCTCACGATTTTGAAGCCGTCATTCACTTTGCTGGCCTCAAAGCAGTAGCTGAATCTATTGAAAAGCCTCTCGAATATTACGAAACTAACGTTCAGGGTACGGTTAATCTTTTGAAATGTATGGCTGAATTTAAGGTCAATAAAATCATCTTCAGTTCTTCTGCTACCGTTTATGGCGCGAAGAATTCTGGCAAACTTAGCGAAGATCTTACTACTGGTGTAGCCATTACCAATCCATACGGTGAAACCAAACATGTGATCGAAAAAATCCTGGAAGCTGAAGCCGTGGCTCGTCCAGAAATGTCCGTAGTGATCTTGCGCTACTTTAATCCAGTTGGTGCTCACGAATCCGGCCTCCTTGGTGAAGATCCAAACGGTATTCCAAACAATCTCATGCCAATCGTCATGAAAGTGAGAAGTGGCGAAATTAAAGAGCTCGCTATTTATGGTAATGATTATGATACTCGCGACGGTACCTGTATTCGTGACTACATCCACGTCGTCGATCTCGCTCTCGGTCATTTGAAATCTATGCAAGCTTTCGAAAAGACTGGTACTTCCATCTATAATCTCGGTTCTGGTCGCGGTACTTCCGTGCTTGAAATTATGCACGCTTTTGAAGAAGCTAATCATGCCGCTTTACCACACCGTTTTGCTGATCGCCGCCCAGGTGATCTTGCTGAAATCTTTGCTGATCCTTCTAAGGCCAAGAGGGAATTGAACTGGGAAACTACGCACACTATTGAGGATGCGATGCGCGATACGATTAACTTCCTCGATTCCGCTAAATAAAGGAGCCTTATGAAAAAATCATCCTTGCCAGTTTTCGGTGTAGGGCCAATCTATGTAGTCACTTGTAGTTTAATTACCGTACTGGCTTTTCACTTAAAACGGCAGGGATTTTTTCAGACTGGCGAAATTACCTTTTTAAATCTATTTTTTCAAATTTTTGGAATTATCTTAATTTTTGCTGGCGTCTTTTTCTGGATTTATGCCGTGTTAATTCAAAATATCGCCCACGAAATTCAATCTGGTAAACTCGTCACTACTGGAGTTTATTCAATCACGCGACACCCGATTTATACTGCGTTTTTCTTTGTGTTTAGTGGAGTTTTAATTACCGCTCATAATTTATTTATGCTCGGATTTATTCTTTTCTTTTATTTATATCTTACAATTCTCATGCAAAAGACCGAAGAAAAATGGTTAACTAAAAAATTTGGTCGAGAATATCTAGAATATGCCAAGCGGACCCCACGCGTCCTTCCCAAAATTAAGTTTAAGACCAAGTAAATTACTTGCGAATTTTCGCGGCCAGACTTGCCAGGGGAAGCACTAATGGATTTAAGTATTTCCATTTTTTTGTCAGCGGCATTGCACTTCTCGCCACCGCTAAGGCATGGGAAATTTTAAAACGCAAGTATAATTTTCTTAGCCATTTCTGTTTCAGCTTTTTAATTTCTGCCGAGTCTTTTTTATCTTCCACCCATTTTGTGATATTTTGGAAAGATTTTTGCCAGTTACTAAATTTCATTGATGAACTTGCTACTGTACTAGTTTCCGTGCCGTAGTTATAAATATAATTGGCTTTTAGAACCATTCCGATTCGATTAAAACCGGCTTCTTCCGCCGCTTTCAAGTATCGTAAAACAAACATCGTATCTTCCGCAAAATCCCAACCCACTGGAAATTCCACCTTCGCGTTCTTAATCACCGAAAGTCGAAACAGTTTATTGATCGCTGCATACATCCGGCCATCACTCGCCAGTAAACTTAAAATATAAGCGCGAAAATTCACTTCTTCCAGACCCGTCCAAATTTCGTTAGTAAAGAAATTTTTTTCCGTCTGCATTCTCAAACGACGATAAACGTAGCCACAAACCGAAAGCGCATTTCTCGGATCTTTTTCTAGGCTTTTAAATAAATCTTCAATATGGGTTTTCTTCACTTCATCATCCGAATCGATAAAGGTGACATATTCTCCTGAAGCTTTTTTTAGCCCCAAATTTCTCGCGCCCGCGGCGCCCTGATTTTTTTGACGCAGAATCGTCATATTTAGATTTTTATTTTTTAATTTACTCTGCCTAATATATTCTGCCACCAAGTCAAAACTACCATCCTTTGAACCGTCATCCACGCAAATGATTTCTAGATTTTCGTAGCTTTGCTTGGTTAATTTATTCAGCAATTTGACTGCCGAATCACCCGTATTATAGATTGGAATAATTACAGAAATTAATGGTTTCATTTGTTTTGATTATAACATGCACCCTTGTCAAAACTCGCATATGATATAATTTATTTATGAATATTCCAAAAATTTGGAGCCGTAAAAATAGCATTCTTCTGAAGGAATTAGTCAAGACTGACTTTAAAATTCGCTATCAAGGTTCCGTCCTCGGTTATCTTTGGGCCGTCCTTCGTCCAATGCTTTTATTTGCTATTTTGTATACTGTTTTTGCTAAAATTTTGAAAATGGGTGGAGATATCCCGCATTATTCCGTCTATCTTATGACCGGTACGGTTTTTTGGAGTTTCTTTTCGGAATGTACTAGCCAGGGTATTCAGGCTATCGTCGGTCGCAGTGATTTACTTCGTAAAATTAGTTTTCCCAAGTGGATTATCGTCGTCTCGTCTACCATCACTGCCTTGATTAACTTTTTGATTAACCTATGCGTTATTATCGTTTTTGCTTTGCTTAATGGTGTCACGCCTTCCTTCACTTGGCTTCTTGCGCCACTCGTGATTCTGGAACTTTATCTACTTAGCCTTGGTATTGCTTTTTTCCTCGGTTCCATCAATGTTAAATATCGCGACATTTCTTCCATCTGGGAAGTTTTGATGCAGGCTCTCTTTTACGCCGTACCGATTATTTATCCGATCACCATGGTTTCCGCTAGTAGTGTTATAGCGGCCAAGGTTTTACTGCTTAATCCTATCGCCCAGGTTATCCAGGATGCTAGATATCTTTTGATCACCGATCAATCCATCACTGTCTGGAATTTTATTGATAATATTTTCTTGCGCTTTTTGCCAGTCTTAATCACCTTATTTATTTTAACTATCGGTAGTATCTATTTCCGAAAACATTCTAAATATTTTGCGGAGGAGGCCTAATGTTTAAAAAATCGTCTAAAAAAATCTCTAAATCAACTAAGTCTAACTCTGTCTCTGAAACTAAAACTAGCGAACGCAAGGCCGTCATTACCGTCTCGCATCTTTCCAAAACTTTTAAACTTCCCACCGAGCGCTCTTTTGGCTTGAAGCAAGTGATTTTTAATCGTCTGCGTGGCATTAAGGGCTACACTGAACAGCAAGTTTTGAATGATGTTAGTTTCAAGGTTTATGATGGTGAATTTCTTGGTATTGTCGGTCGTAACGGTTCTGGTAAATCTACTCTCTTGAAGTTACTTTCCCAGATTTACACCCCTACCAAGGGTAGGATTGAGATCGATGGTTCACTTGTGCCATTTATTGAGCTTGGGGTCGGTTTTAATCCTGAACTCACAGGTCGCGAAAATGTTTATCTCAATGGTGCCATGCTCGGTTTTTCTAATCAAGAAATGGATGCCATGTATGACGACATTGTGAATTTTGCCGAACTCCCAGAATTCATGGACCAGAAACTAAAAAATTATTCTTCCGGCATGCAAGTACGTCTTGCCTTTTCTATCGCCATTCGTGCGCGTGGTGATATTCTTATTCTCGACGAAGTCCTCGCTGTAGGCGATGCTGCCTTCCAGAAGAAATGTAATGATTATTTCGCCTCACTTCATGGCAAGCAAACCGTGATTTTGGTGACACATTCTATGGAAAACGTGATGGCTTATTGTGATCGTGCCATTCTCATTGAAAAAGGTAAAATTATCGAAGAAGGTGAACCCGCCAAAGTTACTGAAGCCTACCTCAAGCTCTTCAATTTAAATTCCTAAATCCCTAAAACTGATCTGCTAATCATTTAATTTAAATTCCTAAATCTCTAAAATTAATCGGCTAACCACTAGCCGATTTTTGTTTCACCTCTATTTTGATTGTGTTATACTTAAAACATATTTAATTATTCAGAAAGGATTTCTATGGAAAAAACCGCTTCGGAAAAAGCTCCTGTAAGCACCAAAGAAACCACTTCAGTCAAAAACACTGCGAGTGCTGCCAAAGAAAAAATTAATGAAAACTTCGAGAAATTTAAAAAGATTCCAGCCGTTTCTTTTATTCTCTCGGTTTTTAAGAACCCAGTCACTGGTGTAAAAAAGGGAATTGCAGGCTATTCTGATTTTAATAATAGCTGGCTCCTTCCAGTTATTGCTGCCGGTACCTACACGGTCTTTAATTTAATTTTTGCTATTTTTAGAACTGTTTCTCGTCCAGCTTCACTTTTCGGTACTAAGAAAGCCGGCCTTGATTTCAGTCTCTTAAATAAATTTGATTGGTTCCAAAACACCATCGGTAATTTCTTGATTGTTCTAGCCACTATTGCTGCTATTGCTGGTATTTACTACCTCGCTGGTCTCATCATGAAGAAAACTCAGTTGAATTACTTCCGCTTGGTTACTATTGTTTCTGTGGCTTCCTTCGCTTGGATTCTTACCGCTAGCCTGATTTCACCACTTATCTTGAATGTCTCTGCTCCGATTGCTGGTGCTATCGGTTACGCTGGTATGATTTTCTCCGGTCTCGTGGTTTACGAAGCTATGAGCCAAGAGCTTGAGCTTAAGGATGATAAAAAGATTATCGTTAATATTATCATTACCGCCATCATCGCCCTTGCTATCACTTTGATCACCGCTTCCTTAATTAAAAGTAGCACTAATAGTATCACGGATAGTTTGAATACTTTAGAATCACTTTGGCGCTAAAGTTAAAATGAATAAATAAAACCAGAATTCATCTCTGGTTTTATTTTTTGCCCTGAACTGTGGTATATTTAAGATATGGACAATGCAGCAAATCTTAAATCTCGTCCGAAGAGTCTCAAGATTAGACTTCTCGCGCACTATTACGAAAAAATTTTGAAGGACCTTAAAATCATTTGTGTCACTGGTACTACTGGTAAAACCGTGACCGCTTACTATGTTTACTATATGTTGAAGCAAGCCGGTTTTCGCCCAGCTATTCTCGCTTCCGATGAGGAAATCAAGGTTGGTAATCTCTATAAATTCATTAAGGATGCTTGGAAAGCTGATGTAGATTATCTCGTGCTGACGGCTCCAGCGCATTCTTTACGTAAGGATGTCTTTTATAAGATGCCGATTCAGGTCGCTGCTTTGACGGATTTTGTCCCAGCTAGTCTTTCTGATCTCACTGCTGAGGAATATCTCGAAGCGGAAAATACTTTATTCTCCATGAATCCAGATTCTGTCGTGCTTAATCGTGATGATCGTCATTATCTTGATTTTGCCATCTTTAAGGGTGTGACTAATACTTTGACTTACGGTACGGACTATAATTCAGATTTGCGTATTGAAAATAGTAAACTCTACAAGAAGGGTTCGGAAGCTGAATTAAACTATCACGGCTATCGCTTCAATGTCGCCTCCTTCCTCACCGGGGAACCAAATATTTCCTATATGGCCTGCGCTGCTACAATTGGCCAAGCCCTCAATCTTTCGAAAGAACATATTATCAACGGTATCGCCGACTTCGAAGTTGATCAGGAAGAAACTGAATAATCAAATAGACACCTTTACGGTGTCTATTTTTTACTTTTTACCACTTGCTACTTTTGCATTTCTTTTAGTAATTCACTTGTTACCTTGATATCTTCGAAAGGTACCGCCTTATCTCCCCTCAAGATAGTTTTTTCGTGACCCTTACCGAGTACCAATACAATATCATTCTTTTTAGCCAGACTCAGAGCCTTACGAATGGCTTCTTTTCTATCTTGAACCAGGAAGAGATTTTTTCCGCGCACGAACCCCTGTTTTTCTGCACCTTTCGCAAATTCTTCCATAATCATCTGTGGATCTTCGTCGCGTGAATCATCTTCGGTCACCACGATGTAGTCGCTATTTTTTGCGCCAATCTCTCCGCGTTCTTCGCGTGTCGATTCATCACGTCTGCCCGCTCCACCGAAGAGCGAGATTACCTTGGTTTTTTCTGTGCGTGCGGATTTGATTGCTTCAAAGACTTTCAAAAATGCATCCGGTGTGTGCGCATAATCCACAATCGCGGTAAAATCCTGCCCCTCATCGATGCGGTTCATGCGCCCCTCTACTGATTCTAGACTATAGATACCATCATGAATTTGCTCTTCCGAAAGTCCGAGGATTAATCCCACTGCCGTAGCGGCTAGGGAATTATAAACCGTGAAGGTCCCCGGAATCTGGGTTTCAATCTTAAAGCGAGGTAATTTCGTGGTGTTTTTCCATTGATGATTGATGCCACGCGTATTTGGATTTACGATGTATTTTACGCCGCTCGCTGATTCTTCCACTTCTTCCGCCTGCAACATCCCGTGTTTTATACCATATGTGATATAATTTGAAACTTTGGTGGCAAAGTATAGCCAAGACTCATCATCCTCATTAATCACTCCAGCCTTCGCCATTTTGAATAACCTAGCTTTGGTGGCGCGATAATTTTCGAAAGTTTTATGGTAATCAAGGTGTTCATGAGTCACATTGGTCTCCACGGCAATCTCAATCGGTACGCCAAAAGTGCGATGTTGGGCTAATGCATGTGAGGTGACTTCCAGTACTAAAAATTCTGCCCCCTGTTTTTCAATCTCATTCATGCGATAATTTAGCGTTTCCGCATCCACAGTGGTCATGTGTTCAATCTGTTCTTCGAGTTTATCCACCCCCCAAGCCACCGTGGTCATTAAACCGGTTTTATAGCCCGCATGATTTAGCATCTTCCAAATCAAAAAACAGGTCGAAGTCTTGCCATTCGTTCCTGTTACTGCGATTACGCGCATTTTCTTACCCGGAAAATGATATTTTTCTGCCGCTAGCACTGCTTTTCCCAAATGATAGGGGATTACTAGGCGATTATAATCCGGTAAATTATCCATCAAAAATGTTTTAATTTTCATAATACCTCTTTATTAAATTATACCACACCAGATTTTTGCAATAATTAGCACTCAAAGCTTGACAGTGCTAATTTTTCGATTACAATAGATATATAACCATCAAACAGGAGGAACATGATACTACATCCATTAAGTGACCGTGTCGTTGCAAAAAAAGCAGAGCCTGCTGAAAAAACTGCATCTGGAATTCTTCTCGCTGGCCATCAAAATGAAAAACCAGCCTACGCCATCGTTGAATCCGTTGGTCCAGATGTAAAATCTGTCAAAGCCGGCGACAAAATTATTTTCAAAGAATACTCTACTACCGATGTAAAATTTGAATCTCAAGAATATCTTATCGTTCGTGAAGAGGATATTTTAGCAATTATTAAATAAGGAGCATTATGGCTAAGAAAATTTTTTATGCACAAGAATCTCGGGAAAAAATCTTGAGTGGTGCCAAGCAACTTTATGACGCCGTGAAAGTAACTTTTGGTCCTAAGGGTCAGAACGTCGTCATCGAAAAGTCTTACGGCAATCCAACTATTACCCACGATGGTGTGACCGTCGCTGAGGCTGTCGATCTTGGCAGTACCGAAGCCAATCTCGGCGAGCAGGTCGGCGCTAAGCTAATCAAATCCGCCGCCCAGAAACTAAATAAAGTTGCCGGTGATGGTACTACCACCGTTACGGTTTTGACTTACAATATTTTAAGTGAAGCCAATAAGTTAATTACTGCCGGTGTAAATCCTATGGAACTACGTGCTGGTATTGAGAAAGCTGGTGCTGAAATCGTCGAGAAGATTAATCAAGCAGCCGAGCAAATCACTGGTGATAGTAAGAAAATTACCGAAGTTGCCACTATTTCAGCTGGTGATGCCGCCATTGGTGAATTGATTGCTGGTGTAATTTCTAAAATCGGTAAAGACGGCGTGGTGACTGTCGAGCCAGGTCAAGGTCTCGAAATGGAGCAGGAAATCGTTGAAGGTTTCAGCTATGACAAAGGTTACAGCTCTCCATTCTTTGTTACTGATGTAAATCGTCAGGAAGCAATTTTTGACAAGCCTCTTATCCTCCTCACCGATAAGAAAATTTCTTCCAATAATGAAATCCTGCCAATTCTCGAAAAAGTCATGCAATCTGGTCGCAAGGATCTCGTGATTATTGCTGAAGAAGTTAGCGGGGAAGCTCTCTCACTCCTCGTTTTGAATAAACTTAAGGGTGTCTTTAATACTCTCGTTCTGAAAGCTCCAGCCTTCGGTGACCGCCGCAAGGAAATTCTAGAAGACATCGCTGTGCTCACTGGTGCCACTGTTATCTCCGAGGAACGTGGCATGAAGCTTGAAGATGCTGATCTTGACCTCTTAGGTTCTGCTAAGAAAATTATTGCCACCAAGGATGAATCAACTATTATTAGTGGCAATGGTGATAATAAGGAGGTTAAGGCTCGTATTGAGTTGATTAAATCTCAAGCCAACCTCGCTACCTCTGATTACGATCGTGAGCAATTCAATAAGCGTGCCGCCGCTCTTCTTGGCAAGGTTGCCGTGATTAAAGTTGGTGGAGCTACCGAAACCGAAATCGATGAGAAAAAATATCGCGTCGATGATGCCGTAGCCGCCACGAAGGCTGCTCTGGATGAAGGAATCGTGGCTGGTGGTGGTGTCACTTTGGTTAATCTCGCTAACACCTTAGATGATTCTGATCTCGGTGCTAAGATTGTTAAGAATGCCCTCAAGGCCCCATTTATTCACATCACCGAAAATGCTGGTTTGAATTCTCAAGCGCTGCTTTCTGAAGTCGAAAAAGCTAAACCAGGTTTTGGTATCAATGTTATGCAACCAGAAAAAGGTTTGCAAGACCTAAAGAAAGCCGGTGTGATTGATCCAGCGCGTGTTACTCGTGAAGCTGTTCAGAATGCCATTAGTATTTCGGCTACTGCGATTACTATGGGTGCTCTCATTGTCGATATTCCAGAAAAATCCGAACCAGAAGCCATGAGCGGAGGCATGTATTAAATAAAAAATGGAGGCGTTAGCCTCCTTTTTTATTTAATTGTCAGCTTTTTCAATGAGGTAGAGCAATGCTTCGGCGCGCTCGGTTTCATCAGTTAAGCTTTTAGCAGTATCGTAGGCGGCAGTAATCATTTCTTTATCACCAGTCGATTCAATCATTTGCTTATAAACCTTGAATTTTTGATCAGGGTTAATTTTGATTTTATCCATCAAAGGATAAAGATCTTGAAGCATTTGCTTCTTTACGTCTTCCAATTTACTGTCTTCTATTGCAGCTTCAGGAGTTGCTGGAGCTGCAGTCTCGAGATTGATTGCTGGCGTTGCAGCTTCGGTATTTACTTCGGTAGCTACTTCTACTGGTTTATCTGCTGGGGTTTCGACACCTAGATTGCTTAAATCCATAGCCGGGGCTGCAAAAGCATTTTCCGCACCTGTGTTTTCGGTTGGCTCCAAAATTGGGGCTGGACCTTGATTGGTTAAATCTTGCATGACTTGTGAGGCTCCATTATTTTCGAAAGTTGGGGCAGAATTAGCACTATTGCTAGTGATCGTTTCTGTTGGCACGCCAAATGTTGCGCTAGGGTCAAAAGCCGGCATTGCGCTATCAGCTGGTGGCATCGGAGGGATGCCGAATTGATTTTGTATTTGATTTAGGTCGGCGTTATTGCCATTATCTGTCCCTGATGCCAGATCCATACCCACCTCTCTTTTAATATTTTACTATTTAATTAACTACCAAGATTTTACCATAAACATCATGAAAAAACAATTTCAAAATTATTTCATAACGCTTTTGTTTGGCAAATGTCCACCCCTGTCTTATAATAAAAAAGACTTGTTAGTACATTACTAGTTTTTGGAAAATATGAAAGGGGGAAACTAATGATTATTTTAGATCGTGAAGTTGTCGTTTATTTGGAAGAATCTTATTTAGCGCAAGCGGAAAAAGTTCACCGTTTACATTATAAATTACTTCAAACTATCGATAATACTTTGCTGCAGTCGCAGGGAATTGCGCTGGATTCGCATCGGTGTAATGAAGAAAAACTTTTTTCCACCGAAGAACGTCATCAGACTTTTAATCGTCTAGCTTTTTATCATGCTCGTTGTCATGAGTTCACACGTCCACTTAGCCCGGAAACTAATTTCTCGGCTATTTACGAGAATCTGGCCCAGAGTGCACGCCTACTCTCTGAACTATATGCTTTTTATGAGCAATTTTTAATCAGAAATGAAGAGAAGGAATTATCCCATACGGAGTTACCTCAGCAAAATCGCAAGCAAATGGATGATCTCGATAAGGCTCGGCGGGAATTAGCTCGGCAACTAAGATATTTTTCGACTCAGATTATTTGTATAGAGCCAGATATTAGGTCAATGCTTTTAGCTCGGCGTATTCCCATGGAGAAGAGTTATCGTTTGACCGACGGTCTTCAATATCGACCGGTCTGCCAAACTATTCGCAGGCTCTTTTCTCAGAAAAATTCTAAGCCAAAATTAGCAAAATCATCATTCAATAATCTTTCCGAAAATCTATCGGTGCGAGTTGGTCCCATGAAACCAGTGGACCCTAGTGTTCTTAAAATTATTGAATCACTCGCCTATCTCTCATAAAACATCGCTCATGCGGTGTTTTTTCTGTTATAATCGAAAAAAAGGAGGTTATATGTGTGGAATTGTCGGATATGTTGGAAAAAATAACGCTCAAGAATTCTTACTTTCAGGCCTTAAGCGCCTAGAATATCGTGGTTATGATTCAGCCGGTGTGGCAACTCTTGATCAAAACCAAAACCCTACGTTGTTACGTGCGGTTGGCAAGATCGTCAATCTAGAAGCTAAAATTAAAGATCATTATACATCTGATCATATTGGTATCGGTCATACTCGTTGGGCTACTCACGGTAATCCATCCGAGACCAATGCTCACCCACATCATGTTGGTAGTATTTTCTTGGTTCATAATGGTATTATCGAAAATTATAAAGCCTTGAAAAAAGAGCTCTCTGAGAAATATCAATTTAAGTCCGAGACTGATACAGAGGTACTGGCGGCGCTCATCGATAGTTTTTATCAGGAATCGCATGATTTGCTCGACTCTGTCACTCAGGCACTCAAGCTCGTCTCTGGTACCTATGGTATCGCTGTGATGTCTGCAGATGATACTGAGCATCTCGTGGTCGCTCGTTCTGGTTCGCCACTGGTTATAGGCGTGGGTGAACATGAAACTCTCATCGCTTCAGATGCTTCCGCGCTTATCGGTAATACTAAGAATGCGATTTATCTTAACGATGGGGAAGTTGCTCTCATTTCTAAAGATCATGTCGAAGTTAAAACCCTCGACCTTCAGCCAGTTTCTGTGAAAGTTGAAAAAATTCTCACCGACCTTTCAGCTATTCAAAAAGGTGGCTACGATCATTTCTTGCTTAAAGAAATTATGGAACAACCAGATAGTTTGAAAGAAACTTTGCGTGGACGCATCAATGCGAAAGAACATACTGTTCATCTCGGTGGCCCAAATCTTTCCGTCAAGGAACTAAAAGAAATTAAGCACATCATTCTGGTTGGTTGTGGTACCGCTTACTATGCTGCTAATACTGCCGCTTATCTCATCGAGCAAGTTTTGCCTGGTGTCACTATTGAGCCAGTGATCGCTTCCGAATATCGTTATCGCCATGCTTATATTCCAGATCACTCGGTGGCGCTCATTATTTCTCAGTCTGGTGAAACCGCGGATACCTTGGCCTGTCTTCGCGAAATCAAATCTCAGGGCACCAAAACTATTGGCATCGTTAATGCTATCGGCTCGACCATTGCGCGTGAAGTCGATGGTGGTACTTATGTTCATGCCGGTCCAGAAATTTCCGTCGCCAGTACCAAGGCTTACACTTCTCAAGTCATTGCCATTTTAATGTTCGGCCTTACTATTGCTGAAGCTAAGGGATTGAACGCTCGTCAAGTTGCCGCCTTGGTAGACGAAATTAGTCTTCTGCCAGAGGAAATCAAGCGTATCTTGCATGAGAAGCAGGATGAAATTTCTAAGCTCGCCAAGAACTATACGAATTACGAGCACGCGATTTATCTCGGCCGTGATGTGAATTACCCTATCGCCCTCGAAGGGGCTTTGAAGCTCAAGGAAATTTCTTACATTGATGCTAACGGTTATCCGACTGGGGAATTAAAGCACGGACCTATCGCTTTGATTGATGATCGTTTCTTCGAAGTCGTGATGTTGCAATCTGGTTTCTTGTTCGAAAAATCCGTTTCTGGTATTCAAGAAGTTTTGGCGCGCGGTGGCCATGTGATCGTCTTTTCTGATACTGAGGTTGATCTGCCGGTGGAGGGTGTGGTAAAAATTGATACTAAACTTCAATTACTCACGCCACTTCTCTTTAATCTCTTGAGCCAGATGTTTGCTTATTACCTAGCAGTTTATCGTGGTAATAATGTCGACCAGCCACGTAATCTTGCTAAGTCGGTTACCGTCGAATAAACAAATTTAAGACCCACCTCACTCGAAAATAAACTATGCAGCCAATCTGCATAGTTTTTCTCTCTCTTCAAAAAAGCTTTCTCTTGGGTTAAAATAAAACTAATGAAGAAAAATTCCGATTTTATTTTTCGTTTATTTCTCATCTTAGGCGACATTATTGCAATCATCGCTTCTTTTGCTTTTGCCTACATGATTCGCACTAAGCTCGACACTCGCCCATATTATTTTGAGCTCACTTCTATGGAATTTATTTTGCCGCTGGTTTTCTTGGTCCCGCTTTGGATTATTATGCTCTTTATTATGGGACTTTATCGTAAGGATGTGATTTTTGCCAAATCCAGGTGGGGCGAACTTTACCGTCTCTTTGTAGCTTCGGTGGTTGGCATCATGGGTATTATTACCTTAGACTTTTTTATTCAAGAAAATCTCTTTCCCGTCCGTTTAATTGCGGTTTATGCGGTCTTTACTTGCTTTATTTCGCTCCTCTTTATGCGAATAATTTTAAAATTCTTCCGCAAACGTTTTATGTTGCAAAAAATCGGTATCAAGCGGGCTATTATCGTCGGTAATTCAAAAAATACCACCTACCTAATTAATCAAATTCTCGCCTATCCTGAAGATGGTTACCGTTTGGTTGGCGTAGTAGCTGGCAGTAAATATATTCCGAAAGAACTTCGTCATTTTCAATATTCTTCTCTGAAGGATGCTTTAAAAGACCAGACAGTTGATGTGATTTTTCAAACTGATGAACGTCAAACTGAGTATGTTTACCGTCAGTCGATTAACCACCATCTCCTCTATTATTTTATCCCGTCCGAGGCCGCACTTTCTCAGCATATGGGACAACTTGAGCTTATCGGTAGCACGCCAGCTATTTTAGTTAAGGTTACGCCACTCGTGGGGAACGCCCGCATCGTTAAGCGCTTTATGGATATTATTTTTAGTCTTATCGGTATTATTTTGGCCTTTATTCCAATGCTAATTATTTGGCTTTGCCTCAAAATTTCTGACCCGAAGTCCAAGACTATCTATAGTGAATATCGTCTCACTCAATATAATCGCAAGTTTAAAATTCTCAAATTCCGTAGTATGAAGACGGCTTATTCTGGTATGACCCCGGAGGAAGCCTTCGCTAAAATGGAGAAAGAAGGGAAGATTACTTCTGCCGCCGAACTCTCTCATCAGTATCGTAAAAATGGAGATTTTCTAACGCGAGATCCTCGTATTACTCGTATTGGTAAGTTCTTGCGCGCTACTTCACTTGATGAATTACCTCAATTATTTAATGTTTTACGCGGTGATATTTCTCTCGTTGGTCCACGTGCTCTAGTGCCAGGAGAATTGCGTAATTACGGTGACCGCTCACTTCTTCTTACGGTTAAGTCTGGACTCACTGGCCTGGCTCAGGTTTCTGGTCGTCGTGACATTAGTTTTGATGAGCGTCGCTCCCTTGATCTTTATTACATCCAAAACTGGTCGGTACTCTTCGATTTGCAGATTATGCTCCAAACCATTCGCGCCGTAATTTTTCAAAAAGGTGCCAAATAAATGGCTGAATCTAAAACCACCAATACAAAATCCGCCCAATCGAAAATTAGCGAGCCAAAAATCGCCCTAGTTTGTGATTGGCTCACGGTGGTCGGTGGTGCTGAGCAGGTTTTAAGGGAATTACACCGCATTTATCCAGATGCCCCAATTTATACCTCTCAATATCGTCCAAAGGGAATCAATTGGTTTCTCGATGCCGAAGTTAAAACCGGTTGGTTGAATCTCCTACCAGCTTGCATTCGAAAATTTATCGCTCCCTTACGTCAGAGTTATTTTAAGCATCTTGACCTCACCGCCTATGATTTGGTTATTTCGGTCTCTGGTTGCGATGCTAAGTTCGTTAAAACTAAACCCGGCGCTCATATCTGTTATTGCCATGTCCCGACCCAGTACTATTGGGGAAAATACAGGGAATACCTCGAGGACCCTGGTTTCGGCAAATTGAATTTTCTGGTTCGTCCAGTTTTTCGCTTGATGGTGAAAAATCTACGCAAAAAAGACCTTGAGGCTGCGGCTCGCCCAGATTATTATTTAACCATCTCAGATTTTGCCCAGCAGGAAATCAAACAATTTTACGAAAGGGAAAGCACGATTATTTATCCACCTGTGGCTGTGGAAAACTTCCAACCTGCCGCTCCATATCGTGAAACAATTCAGTCAAATTGTCAAATATTATCACAACATAATTCAAAGAAAAAGCAAACGAAGATAAAGCTAGAAAACAACATAAAACATAGTAAAAGTCAAATTATCTCTGAGAAATCCGCTAGGGAACTCCCAAAAATTTTACAAAAACTTCCAGAAAGCTTTCTTACCCAAGGCTTTTATTTAAATTTTTCTCGTCAGGTCAACTGGAAGCGGCTTGATTTAATTCTCGCGGCTTGCAAGAAGCTCAAGCTTAATTTAGTTCTTATTGGTAACGGTGCGGCGCATGAATCACTAGTTAATCAAGCTGCCGGCTCGAAGCATGTGGTCTTTTTCGATGTTTTGCCTCAATCTGATCTCAAGGAATTTGTTAAATACGCCAAGGCCTTTATTTTTCCGTCTAATGAGCCTTTCGGTATTGCTCCGGTTGAGGCTCTGGCTTCTGGCTGTCCGGTTATCGCTTTGAAGCAAGGTGGCGCCATGGATTACATTCAGGATGGTAAAAACGGTCTTTTCTTTGAAGAGCAATCTGTCGATTCCCTTGCTCAAACTTTGAAAAATTTTGAAGCAAAATCCGCAAATTCTTTTCTTTCGCCTCAAGAAATTTCTGCTACGGCTACCAAGTTTAGTACTGAGAATTTTTACCGCAAAATCCGTCAATTTGTCGAAAAGGTCCAAAAAACGCCAAAAGAACCAAAATAAAACCTTAACCCACAGGTAAAACAATGTTAAAAAACCTCCAAACCAAACTTGAAGATCTAAATCAAAAACTCCTCCCCCTTCACCGTGCTTTTTTCTGGGTGCTTCCCATCGTTCTTTTCTTTTCCTACTACCCAGTTATCCCACTTTTTTCTACCGAATCCTCCAATTATGAATTTTCCCTACCTCTGTTGTGGCTACTTTTGATGGGTGTTTTATCGTTGCCGATTTTTTTCGCTGACCTCTGTAATCTCATTACGAAAAAAACTCCACTCACTAAAGTCCCCGTGCAGATTTCTTTGATTTTGAGTAGTATTCCACTCTACTTTTCGCTTACTCTCCTCTGGAGTTCCAATAAATTTCGCGGCCTTATGACCGCTGGCATTATCTGGTGTCTCTATCTTTCCCTCTTGACTTTTTATAAAAATATTATATTAAAAAAGACACCCCTCTCACTCGAAAAACCCTTTCTTTTGGGCGCCACCTTAGCTTCCGGTTTTTGTTGGCTACAAGCTATTTTAAATACCCTTAATATTCCGGGCGATCGAATTTTACTCTGTCTTGGTTGTACTAATCTCTCTTTTGGTTTTCCTCACCCCAATGGTTTTGCTATTGAACCGCAGTTTATGGGTAATCTCTTACTTGCCCCAGCTATCTTTCTGGTCTTTCGAGTAATTCATCCGAAAACCCACCAAACTCGCAAGTCTAAAATTCTCTATCTCGCTTTGGCTGGCTTTATTATTTCAACACTTTTCTTGATTTTTTCAAGGGGTGCAACTTACTCCTTCTTCCTGGCTATCGCAGTGATTTTTCTTTATGAAATATTTCACACCAAAAAGAAGCTTCTTGCCGCCTCGAAGATCATCTCACTAATCTTACTTCCTCTAGTTTTTGTCACGCTTATTCAAGGTTTAATGTCGGAATTCGGTCCCACCTCTGATACTTTTCTCGGTGGAGTTAGTCGTTCCCTTAGTCAGATGACGCTCGGCCGCATCAAGATTCCTCTTCCCGAAGCTAAAAATCCTTCAACCACCTCTAATGAATCGTCTAATCTCTCACCTAACGATAATACTAATACTAATGCAAGTACTAATACTAGTGCTAATCCTATCTCAGATGCCCCGCTCTTTGACGGCTATATTACAGAATCAACCGATATTCGTGTCAAGCTCTCGAAAATGGGCCTGCAACTCGCCCTTAGCCACCCAGGACAATTTTTCTTCGGCTCTGGCCTCGGCTCCTCTGGTGTTGCCCTCTATCAAGCATTTCCGGAACTTGGCTCCACTAAAGAAATTACTCAAAACCAATATGTCGCTATCCTAGTCGAGACCGGTTTTATCGGTATCTTGATTATTTTCTGTAGTGGTACTTGCGTATTTTATCTCTGTTATTCTCGCCAAAAACTTGTAAAGCCATCCTCTAGTCAATCTTCCAAGCAATCCATGAAAAAATCCAACTTCACCAGCTTAATCTCTAGTATTGCTCCAGCCAAACTCTATTTTGCCTCTCTGATTTTGGCCTATGCCGCCTCGGTTTGTTTCTTCTCGGGCCTTCCGAATGCCTTGCATATTTACTTAGTTCCCGTCCTCTACTCAGCACTTTTTGCCAAAAATTTTGAATTTTTATAAAAATATGATATAATACCTGTGTTACTCTAGTGACAAATTAGCTACGGCTAGTTCTTTAAGGAGTTTTATATGCTTATTTGTTACTTATTGACTCGCAAGAAAGGGAGGTGGAGTCATGAAATCTCTAGCGGAAGAGAAAATCGAGCTTGATGCTCTGCTTCAGGAAGTCAAATCTGCGAAAAGATTGATGGACGAAGCCGAGAAGAAGTGTAAGGAAGCTAACACCGAGATCGAAAAACTAAGGAAAATGATGAGCGATTTTGGCGGAGATGAAGTTGCAAAGCTTTACGATGAAACCGGGCAAATTATCACTCAGATCCAACAGAATTTCGAATCTCAAAAACAGGACCCAGCTAATCAGGATCTAAAAAAGGAACATCTTGATCTTATCAAGAAAAAAAATCAGCTGATCAGCGAGAAGAATGCTTATTACAACCCCAAGCTACACCCCCAACTCTGCAGGATTAGGGATGAGTTTGAGGAGACTAAGCAAGAAAAAATTACTTGGGAAAAAATCTTTTCCCAACGAAAGGAGGAATATAGCGAGAAAGACACCATCTATCGGAAGAAGAAAAGCTTCATTGAAAGCCTAACTTCCTCGGAAGATATTAGGATTAAGTCTTATCTCGATAAGTTACTTCATTTGTTTGGAGTGCCTACCGGTAGCGAATTTAAGCTAGTTTCTAGACAGGGTAGAATTGACCTCTATTATGGCGGTCAATGGCATCCAGACGGAGTAAATCACGGTCATATCACCGCCATTAAAAATGAGGATGACTATGATGTGTCCTACCGCCGCGAACCTAGCTGCAATGTCGGCTAAAAATTTCAAAATGACAAAATTAAGTATCATGTAACTTCTAAAAGAGGCTAAGTTTTAGCCTCTTTTTTCATTTCTTCGTTATAATTAGAACATGAAAACACGCATCGTCTTCCCCGAATTAGAAAATCCCATTATTAAATCTGCCATCGAAAAAGCTCGCGAAAAATTTCCCGATTTTGAACTAGTCGGTGCTGATTCTCTCGAGCACGCCTGTCTTGCGGTGAAAAATCAGCTTGCCGATTCTCTAATTGCGGGCATCGATTACTCCTCACGTGACGTAATTTTAGCTTGTCGCGACCTTATCGGGGTGAAGAATCCGCGTAATCTCTTGAAACCGACTTTTTCCGCTAGTTTCATCCTGGAACGTGAAAATGAAACTTATGTACTTGCTGATGCGGCCGCCTGTAAACATCCTACCCCTGATCAGCTTTATGATATTGCCGTGCAAACCGTTGAAACCGCGAGCAAAATTTTCCCGACTCCGAAGGTTGCCTTCCTGAGTTTTTCTACCAAAGGTTCCGGTGGTCGCGATGAGACCATTGATTTGATCCAAGAAACCATCGCTAAGCTGAAAATTTCTCACCCTGAACTCCTAGTCGATGGCGAATTACAACTCGATGCCGCGATTAATCCGCGTATCGGCCAGAAAAAAGCCCCAGATTCTCCAGTTGCTGGCTTCGCTAACACCCTAATTGTCCCTGATCTTAACACTGGTAATATCCTCTATAAATCCATGGAACAATTTGGTGGTTTTACGGCTGCCGGACCGATTCTTCAGGGCTTCAATGCGCCGATTTCCGATCTCTCTCGTGGCAGTACCGAAGAAGACGTCCTAAAAGTTATCGAGTATATGATGCTTCTGTCTAAGCACTAATCTTTGCGCCGCTTACCTCCAAGATGTATAATAGAAACTAGTTGAAAATGGAGTGTTATGAAAGGTAAAATCAAATATTTCGGTACTGACGGTATTAGACAAAAGGCAGAAGCTTTTACCCCTGGCTTTATCCAAGCTGTTACTCTCGGTATTGTGCGTTATTTAGGTAATGCAAAAGAGGATGAAAGTGGTCTCGAACGTCCAGCTCGGGTTTTAATTGGTGGCGACACGCGTGAATCCACTGAATGGATGATTCGTTATTTTGAGGAAGCCCTGGAAACTGTCGGAATTGATCACGGTACGGTGGGTGTCTTGCCTACCCCAGCGATTAATTACGCTTTTTATGAAATGGGTTACGACCTAGCTATTGATATTACCGCTTCTCATAATCCCTACACTGATAATGGTATTAAAATTTTCGAACGCGGTGATACGATTGGTGGGCTCGAGGCTACTATGCCAGGCGGTGTCGCTTTTTCCGGTACTGGCACTAATGATTCTGGCGAAAATCTCGCACATCTAGTCAAAAAATATCCCTACGGTATTAAACTTTCGCAGTCCGGGGTCAATGCGATCGAAAATGCCCTGGAAAATGAATCTGGTTTTGATGTGCATAGCCCGGAATTCCGTGAGAATCTCCATGAGGATGCACTTTCACGTTATCTCGATCATCTCCGTACTTATTTAACTCAATTTGGTCCAGCTACCACCTCAGTACGCCAAAAGCCTAATTTTTCTGGTCTTCGCATTGGCCTAGATCTCGCTTGTGGTGCCACCTCTGTTACTGCTAAACAAATTTTTGAAGAGCTCGGTGCCGAGGTTATTGCTATTCATGAGGACGCTAATTTCGGTGAAAAAATTAATGCTGGTTGTGGTAGCACTCATCTTGAACCGCTTATTAAGCTGGTGAAGGAGAAACAACTCGATTTTGGCGCGGCCTTCGATGGTGACGGTGATCGCTGCTTAATGATTGATCGAAATGGTCAGATTATTGATGGTGATGATATGATTGTGATTTTGGCAAATTATCTGGGTGTTCCAGAAGTCTGTGTCACGATTATGGCCAACAAAGGCTTACTGCGTTGGGCAGAAAAAACTGGCATTAAAATCGCCATGACCGACGTCGGTGATCAAAATGTTTCCGCTAAAATGCGTGAAGACGGTATTCTTCTGGGTGGCGAACAGAGTGGGCATATTATTCTGCCCGGTGAACCAATGGGCGACGGTGTGCTTACTGCGCTCGTAATCACTAAGATTCTCTCTGAAGCTCGTGAAAAATTCCAGAACGAAGATACCTTACTTACGAGCTATCAGACTATTCAGGATGAAAAAGCCGGTCAAACTACTGAAAATATTGAGCGTATTTTGCCGAGCCTATCAACCCTCTGTCAAAACTTCCAAAAGCTTCCGCAAACCATCAAGAACCAACCAGTCGATAATCAGACCAAGCAAGCTTTTCGTAACCTCACGGAAACTGCTGAGAAATTTATCGCCACTGAAACCGCCAATCTTCCTGCCGGTTGGTCAATCAATATTCGCGCCTCCGGTACCGAAGATTTAGTCCGCATTACAATCTGGGGCGACGATGCTACGGCAATTCAAAAAACTGCCGACGCTATTGCTGAGCGCCTGACTAAAACCATGTTTGAATAAAGAAAGGGAATTATGGTTAAAATTGAACGTCTTAAACAGTATCAACCAGAAATCGCCACTCGTGTGCGTCAGCTTCTGATTCAACTTTCTCGTAGTGGCAAGGATAAAGGTGAAATTAGCCCAGACTGGTTCACAGAGGTCGTTAACTCTCCATATCATGATCTCATTTTCGCCGTGGAAGATGGACAGATTCTCGGCATGGCTTCGGTCTCGGTGACTTTTGGGGCGGGAATCTACAAGAATGCTTACCTCGAAGATTTTGTGGTGGATAGTACCGCTCGTGGCAAAGGTGTGGGTGATCTAATTTTCCAGGCTTATGAAGATTGGGCTAGGGAAAAAGGCTGTAAAAATCTTGAATTCACCTGTGGTCATGGTCGTGAAGTAGCTCAGAAGTTTTACAAGGCTCACGGTGCCGAAATTTACGATACTAACTTCTTTAGGAAAAAATTATGAACATTTTTATCTCTGGTATTTCCGGTACTGGCATGGGGCCCCTCGCCCTTTTTGCTCATGATGCTGGACATCAAGTTTTTGGCTCCGACCTTCACGAAGGCCCGATTACTAAGGAACTAAAAGCTAAAAATCTCACCTTTGCTATCGGTCCACAAACTGGTGATTATCTGGCGGAGATTCATCAGAAGACTCCGATTGATTGGTATGTCCATACTTCAGCCATTACCGAATCACATCCCGAATATCAACGCGCCAAGTCACTGGGTTTGAAGATTTCTAAGCGTGACGAATTAATCGAAACTCTCGTTGAAAAACATCATCTGAAGATGGTAGCAGTTGCCGGCACTCATGGCAAAACCACTACTACTTCTATGCTAATTTGGCTCAGCCAAAAACTCGGTTTGAAAGCCTCCTATATGGTCGGCTCGACTCTTAATTTTGCCCCTTCTGCTAAGTATAATCAGGACGATCAATTTTTACTTTATGAAGCCGATGAATATGACCGTAACTTCCTCGCTTTCCATCCTTGGCTTTCGCTCATTACTTTTGTCTCCTATGACCATTCGGATATATTTGCCACGGCGGCTGAATATCAAGAAGCCTTTTTAAAATTCGAATCCCAGAGCGAGCACCTCATTTTTGGTCCACACGCCAATCTTCACCACGCTGAACTTCTGGCTGACAAACATCCCGATGTAGTTTTAATGTCGGCCAAGGAATTAATGTTACCGGGTGAAGCACGTCGTCTTGATGCTACGCTCGCCATTAAAGCGGTACAGCAAATTCTTGAATCGCTCGGTCGCGAGGTTAATCATTTTGAAATTATCCAGGCGATCAATCAATTCCCAGGTGTCGGACGTCGTTTTGAGCGCCTAGCTGACGGACTTTATTCCGATTACGCACATCACCCAGAGGAAATTCGTGCCACTATTAATGTTGCCCTCGAGGAAGCCAAACGTACGCAGAAAAAAGGCGTGGTAATTCTTTATCAACCACATCAAAATATCCGCCAGCACGAATTCTTCGATGAATATCGGGATATTTTCCAGGGTATCGAAAAACTTTATTGGTTGCCAACTTATCTTTCGCGCGAGGATCCTAAATTAAAAATCCTTACCCCAAGTGATTTTCTTAATTCGTTAGATAATCCTGAAATCGGTACCGCAGTAGAGCTGGATGACACACTTGCCGCCAAGCTTCGCCAAGATCTTGACGATAATTATCTGGTCATCCTAATGTCCGCTGGTGACGCCGACCCATGGTTCCGCCAAAAGTTCTTATGATATAATTAAATTCAGTATGGGTGGTGTTTTGAAGCAGGAGCGTCAGGAAGACAAGAGGAAGCGCTTTTTGACCTTCTTAAAACAGATCAAGACCTGGCAATTATTTTTGAGTCTATTGCCACTACTTTTTCTTTCCGCCACTTTTTTGCGCTTTGATCATCTGAAAATGATGGACTTAAAAACTAAGGTCGAAAAAGCTGACGAGGGCAAGGCTGCCGACGGTACCGATTTGCCACAAGCTGAAATTGATCAAAACATCCGCACTGCCCTGAAAAACCTGCGAGATTTTAGCTCTTCTCACACTATCGTGAATTTTGTCGAAAAAAATGGTCACACCACTCTGACCTTCGGCACCGGTCCAATCTATCTGGAACATCAATATAACCGCCAGGCCACCGTTGCCTTGCGCGAAGCCGAGTCCAAACTTGCTCAAAATCCCGATGGCAACCCCAATGGTAATATCTTCGCTAAAGCTATGGAAACTTGCAAGCCGCAAGCTATCCGTAACGGTTGGGGTTGGAATAGTCCAGGTTATCTTAATTGTATGACCGGCGTAATCAATAGCTATCCGGCCACTGACAAGCTCACCACCAATCTCACCGCCGATTTACCGCCAACCGCCCTTTATCGCTACGATTTTGTTTCGCCGATTTGGACCCCAAGCCTCTCTGGGATTACAGTTCTGCTTTGTGTCGTTATCATTATTACCATCGTGATTCGTCTAATTATTTTTGCCTTCCTTCGTCTCGCCTTACTCTTTTTGAAATAATTCCACCAACTTTCCAGATTACCACCCCTGTTAAAAGCATAAAAGTTTTCCCACCCCTATTTCACCCCCATAAAATCTCTTGACACTTATCTTTATCTAATCTAATATAAAACTATACTTATTTAAAGGAGGACAAATGGCCTATAGTCATAAAAACAGCAAGGGAATTACCTACTACCTACACAAGTCAGAAGTAACCCTTCGCGGTGGCAAGCCACAAACTATCTATTTCTTCACTAAGACTGAGAACAACCCTAAGGGTACCCCAGTTGATCTTCCAGAAGATCGCGTTGTCAACGAAAACCCACGCAACGGTTTCTTGACTCTTTCCAAGAAGAAATAATCTTCAGCCGATTACAAAATCCCCTAAATCAAATTAGGGGATTTTTTATCGAAATAAATTAAAACTTAAAATAAAAGCTAAATCCTAAACAAGAACCTCATCCACTGGTGGAAATTCGAGTTATCTTGTTCTGATTTGTTCGAACTAAACTTTTGATTAGCATGTTTTTGTTTCGCGATATCGCTATTAATCGGCAACATCACCATAGTCTCACCGCTAGCTTTTTTGTCCTGTAATTTTCGCGCCATCAGTTCCTGATATTCTTCGGAAGCATAGTATTGGTTTTCCAGTTTCATGTTTGAAACTTTGAGCTCCATTAGTTGTTTTTCTTGCAACTTCGTATTCAAAGTCTGTTGCAGGTTCCAATTTTTTGTAATCGATTGCACGGAAAAATAAAGCAAAAACACAAACATCGTCGGTAGCAACAAAAACATAATTCGCTCTTTACTAAATAAAGAGTGTTTTACCCAGTAACGCAACTGATTAAGTTTCAGATGTAATTGAATTTTGTTATTTGTTTTCATAATTAGAATTCTCAAGAATATCTGGTGCCACCCTAATCCTTTCCCCTATTATAGCATTTTATGATAAAATAAAACTACCTTGGGGGCGTAGCTCAGGGGTTAGAGCAGGCGGCTCATAACCGCTTGGTCGTTGGTTCGAGCCCAACCGCCCCCACCAATTAATCTCTGGTAGAGATTAATTGGAATGGCAAACTTACGAACTTTTGTGAGTAAGGAAACATACCATAAAGCTCCTGTGGGGCTTTATGGAACGGCAAACTTGCGAACTACTTCATTCGGCATCCTTAGCCGATTTTTTATGCCGAAATCTAAAATCGCGTTATAAATTTTTCACCAATTCCAAAATACGATTTTCTCGCTCGACTGTATTCTTTTCAATCGCTTCGCCTTGGAAATTATTATTTACTCGTATAGCTTCGTCTATTGGCACAAATTTTAAGACAAATCTCAACTCTTTTTCGCCGTCGTCCAGACTTTGTGTACCGATTTCATTCTCGGTCTCACACAAATAATAGTAATTATATTGCACCAAAACCACATCCTTGCCATCTTTTTGCATTTTTTGTGTTCGCAAAACTTCGCCAAATTCTCGCACTGATTCCGGCTTCAAAATCATGCCGGTCTCTTCTTTAATTTCTCGTTCCAAAGTTTCAAGATGGGTCTCATTACCCTCGATTCCACCACCCGGAAATTTATAAAAATGATATTTCTCGCTATAGATCATTGCCACCTTACCGTTTTGATTTAAAATAATTCCACGTACCGACGGGCGATAAAATTTTTCCAAGTTCGAATCATAATCTTTTAGGTCAATCGTAAAAAGTCGCTGCATAATCCTATTGTAGCACCACACCCACTACTAACCACAAAAGAATATTCTTATTAACTCCACAAGTAGTATTTGACAAAATGATACTAGGCTGTAACTCATATTGACAAAATAACATAAACATGATAGAATACAATAACTAATTCAATAGTGGATTAGGTAGACCAACCCATTTTACGAATGTATCTGGGTAGTACATTAAGGAGGTTCGTATGAACGAAGTAAAAAAGAGTGTAGTAAATCGTTACGATATCATTGGTGGTCCGAGCAAAAGCGCTTTATTCGACGCGTGCATGTACGTCTACAATAAAGACGCGAAAATTGCTGTGAATTTTACTATCTCACAAGGATATTCAAACGACACTAATGATGCAACAAGGCTGTATCTGCCATTACCGGTGACCAATATTAAGATAACCGGGATTGAACATGAAGACGGCTCTGGAGAGTCCTTTATTTTAAAGGGTTACTGTAATGTGGATAAGGATTATCTTCTTCGTAAGGAGAATACTTATCGGTATCGGTATAGTCGGTTTTCGGCATATTATGATGCCAGAAGTCGTAAGGGAACTTTCACTCTGATTACTGATTAAGAAAACTTCCTTTTATTAAAACCGATGTACCCGGGCGTTTAGTCCGGGTATTTTTTATGTAAAACTACGGATAATAGTTAGGGTATTACAGATTACATTAAATAACTTTATATGGCGAGAATCATAAAAAAAGACTGCTTAGTGCAGCCTTTTTTGGAGGTTAATTGCAATGATTATCTTTGACAGTATCTAATACTTTAAATAATTCTTCGGATGGCATTAGGCTGTAAAAGCTAAATCCTCCACCTGGTTTTGGTAGAGGCTTAACGCCATAGCTCTCCCATATTTGAGCCGCCTTTTTATTATCATAACTATTGTCCCACCAGTCCGGTCGAGGGGAATCACCATTTGGAATAAAATATGCCTCAATATCCTCTAGGCATTTTTTGGGTTTCCATTCTCCAATTAATCTGAGCTGATTGCAGTAAAGTAGCGGATCTGCTCTCATGCAATCGGTGGAAGACTGCTTAATTGCAGCTATCACTTCGTCATTGTGCGGGTTCGGATCATCGGCAAAAAATGGAATTTTACTAAAATACCATAAACGAGATAAATACCTATGGAACACTCGTTGAATAAACCGCATAGCAGTGCAGGGTGCTCCGCCTATAAAAAATATTCTTTCAATTTGGCTCGGTCGGTACATAGCCATCTCGTATGCGACAGCCGCACCAAAGCCACCTTGTGCATGAATTTCGAATTTTCCTTCATTCTGATCAAAAAAATCAGTCACACTCTCCTGTATACCGTTAATAATAGACCTATTGCCGTTATACTGGAAAATTTGCACCTGACTTGTGTCGTAATGACAAGAAACATCTTTAGCATACCATGATTCAGTTTCCACAGAGTCGCCCTCTGCTGGAATGATTAGAATATTAATATCCTTCATTATTATCACCTCCTGTTAAAGTGCAACCTCCATTTAATATTATAACATATTTTATATATGATAAAAACATCAATATAAACTCTTAAATCAGATTAAATAAGCCGAGCATCTTTATTGACAGAATAAGCATTTTAATGTATAATATGTAGATATTATTATATAAATTTACTTACTGATTTATATAAAGTCGCACCTTGAAAGGAGGAAAAAATACCACAAAGTATCAGGTGCAACTTGTTTCTAATTCACTTTTAATTTTTACATAGGGGGAGGAAAAAATGATAGAAATTGATGAATTCAAGAATTTAAGAAAGTTACAATACGAGGAAGAAAAAACCCAAGCCGAAAAGCTGAAGGAACAGCTTGATCTTTTCGACGCATCTAATTTGCTCCGAATTATTGGCACGCCGATCCTTATGGCGATTAATCTTCTTTATCGAGAGGGTTTTGGTTTTATGGTTCTAACTATGGGCTCAATTTTAATGGCCGGCATCTCAGTAGTACTACTTGATCGATTACCGGAAAAAGATTTCGAATGGGCTCATGATCCAGAGGTTGATGGTAATTATTATTACGCAAATCTTACCACTATGGTAACTTTAGTTGCTGTAGCTGGATTTGAGGTTTGGACTACTTCAAGATTTGCGATGACGATTATTTTCTTCGGTGCTGTTATTTTTGCAATGGGCTATTTTCATATGGTTTTTCACGCATCAAATCAGTTCATAAGAAAATGGGCCACCGCAATGCGTATCCTGAATTTAACGTTCATTGTTTTAATTGCAGCGTCGATACCTGTTTGTGTGCTAGTCCTAATCTTTAGTAATTTTTCCTAACTTAAAATACCCCGAATTTGGGGTATTTTTTTCTGCTTAAATTCCTTTGGTTCTGGCTTCGTAGGAAATCTGTTCTTGTTGCTCGTTTTGATAGTCAATTTTTCCCGACAAGAAAAGTTGGTCGAATAACTCGATGTCATCGATATGGTCTTCGATGTGTTTCCAAACTCGATTCGCGCCATTGTAATAGGCTAAATCTTTGTTATTTGGTAGCTCACCTGTTCCACGAAAACATCGCTGTACCGCATTGAAAACTGGCTCAATTTTACCACCCGTTAATTCACGCAATTTACATTGAATTTCATAAACTTCGCGAAAGTTCTTGCCCTTAAAATTAGCTAAACCAATATTAATATAATGATCAATTCCCGAATCTTCATATTTGCCGTTAATCGCCTGCTCTACCGCTTTCGCTACGCCCTCATCAAACTCTTCATTATTTGGAAAACCTGTCGAAAATGCCTCCACTTCATGATCTACATAGGGAACCGCACGCAGTACGTGGGTACCCAGTTCATGCACGATTAGACCGCGAGCCCGCTTGGCACTATAGGTCTTGTCTTCTGGAAAATAAATCCGGCGTTCCTCATGATCTGCCGAAGCATTGGTTGCCCCAGCTTTGATTTCTGCACGATACGGATTGCTACCATCCTCGTTTAGCTCTTCTTCAATAATTTCATTGACGATATTTACCATTTCTTGTGAGCTAAATTTTTCTTGGTCTTCTGGAATATGTTGCAAGAAACTACCAAAAAATTCGTTTGTCATTTCCGCGAAACGTTCAATGGTTTCTGGCTTCGGCTTAAATCTTTCGCTTCTGGTTTCTGGCATTGGTCCAATTTTATCGAGCAGTTCGGCAAAATTTTGTTTTTGCTCTTCGGTCAAATCCTGCGCCTTAATCTGGTCAATCTTTTCATTTAGTAGTGCGTAAAAAGTCCCTTCGTCTGGCTTGCCATAAAGTGACTCATTAGCTGCTTTGTGATGTTCTGCCGCAAGTTTCTTTGTCTCTGGTTGCGTGACTGTATTATAAGCTAAATTAGCTACCAAAAAATCATTTTTCTTAAAACAGTCATCCATTAAATATTCCAACAACCTACGTTTTCCGCTCGATAATTCTGCGCTCTCGAGTTCTGCTTTTGCTTTCTCTAGGTTATCTAAATTATTTTCAATTTCTTGCTTATCTAAATTTCCGTATTCATAATTCGGATGAATTAAATCCGGATTATTTAAAAATTCTTCTTTCGCTTCCTTGGCGTTAGTCGGGTTTAGGCGTTCGTAAACCGTCAGGTCTGCACTGGCAATTAATTCTGAGATTTCATCTTCTTTTAATTTTTCTGCTGTATTTTCTAGGCCATCAAAATTAAATTCCTTAGCGCTCTCGATTTTATTTTCCTGGCTCGCTTGCTCAAATTTTTCGCGTGCCAATTCTGGATCAAATTGATTTTCAAGATTGGTTAATTTTTCAAAAGTATTTTCTTTGTAATTATTATTTTCAAACCGATTAAAATTTGGAAATTCCGCCATAAAGCTCCAGGTTAATTTAGTATTTTTCTTTTATATATTATAACCTCTTATGCTATAATTTAGTTATGAAAAAGAAAACTTGGTGGAGGTCAGGCTTTACGATTATTGAGGTAACTCTTGTGCTGGCGATTACTGGTCTGCTCGTCGTTTCCGTCATGGGTTTTCTTTCCGGCAATATTAATAATCGCCGTTATATCGATTCTTATAATGAACTTTCTGCTACGCTTAAGTCGGTCTATTCTTCGGTAATTAATGTAAAAAATCCCCGTGAAGCTGATGAGGGTAGTAGTATTTATTGCACACTTAATACCATGTGGAATGAAAACGGTGGATTGGTTTCTAACTCTACCTCGGACAATTTTCCAGGGCGTACTCGCTGTGCCGTCTATGGTAAATTGGTTACTTTTGGCGAGGCCAATCCTGAGACTAATCAGCCTGATCATAATGTCCATATTTATGATGTAATTGGTCATATTTATACTCAAAATCTCGATATTGAAAATGCCTCTGGTGATAACGCTCTGGTTTCTTTAAAGAGCATCGGCGCCAATGTAGTCACTATGAAAAGTGAAGCCAATACTTGTCGTATGACTACCGCAGGGAATCACGATGTTTATGAGCCACTTTGGCAAGCCCGTATTGAGAATACCGAAAATCATGATCCGTTCGTCGGGGCTTTTTTGGTTACCCGCTCACCAATTTCTGGTACTGTCCACACCTATATTTATGATGAAAAAGGCAAAACTTTTAACATTAATCAATTCATGCGAAAAGTGAATAGTGAATATGTCGGTAATGGTAGCTGTGAATATGGTGGCATTGGTTCCGTCACCAGTGTGGTGACCGATGCTGGTCTTTATCCTGCCTTTGGCACTCTGAACCGCTCTGAATCTAAAGGCCTTTATCTCGAAAATACCAAACTTCAGAATAAAAAAGATCTTGATATTTGCGTTGGTTCGGAAAATCATTCTTTGAACAGTATCGGTCGCCGTGCTATTCGCATTCATGCCGATGGTAGTAATTCTACAGCTGTTGAATTGATTGATATTGATAGTGAGGAAAATCCATGTCGAAGCTAAAGCCAATCATTAGTCGTCGCGGCGATACTATTATCGAAGTGACTTTTTGTTTTGTAGTTTTTATTTTGGTTTCTGCCATTTCGGTTTCCATGATGAATCGTAGTTACGCAAAAATCCAAAATTCATTGCAAATTACCACGGTGCGTAATGAGATTGATGCCCAAGCCGAGGCTCTGCGTTTTATTCATGAATCTTATATTTCCGAACGTGCTCTAGTTAAGTCTAGTGGCCAAGATGATTCTGGTAAATGGCAAGAATATCGTGCGATTTGGGATCGCTTGACTAGCTTCAATAATGGGATGTCAAATAGTCCAACTGAAATTTCTAAATTTGAAGCCAATAAATGCTTCGAATATTACGATAAAAATAATATCGTGGGTGACAATCATAATATCTTTGCCGATAAGGCCTTTATTCTAAATACCCGTAAGCTCAAAGCTTCTGATCCAGAAAATACTATTCTTTCTGCCAAAGATCATCCAGAAATTTTTCAAGAATCACCACTTTCTCCTCGCCTAGTTTTTTCCTCTACCAATACCGCCGGTACTTCGAACGGGGAAGACACTGAGACTACTAATCTGAATGAAATTAATGACGGTACTAATTACAAAACCACTCCAGTTTTTAATAACCTCTATCGTGCCGAAGGTATTTGGATTGTCGCCGTTCGTGACTTTACTAACGTTCCGTCCAGTGCACACTTTGATGCCAAATATCGTGAAGATATGGATAAAAATTACCCTCCAGAATTTTATGATTTTCATATTCGCACCTGTTGGTATGGTCCAGGAGAAACTGTCCCGACCACTATTGGTACAATCATTCGTTTATATAATCCGGACTACATGAAGAGAGGTTAGATTAATTTATGCGTCAAAAAATCATACAACCAAAAACCAACAATCGACCCCTTTCTGGCTTTACTATTATCGAAGTGACTCTCTCCTTGATGTTTATTTCGATTCTTTTACTTTCGGTAATTTTTGTCGCAGTACATCTTTCCACCATCTACCAAAAGGGGAATACTATGAACGCAATTAATTCTACTTCACGCCTACTTGTGGATGATTTTCAGCGTGGAATTGCTACGGCCCCCGCCCGCTCCCTCTCTGATATTTGCCGTGTCGAATATGCTTCAAATAATAACGAGATGAATAAATGTTTGCAGAACCAAGCTAGACTTTATGTTTATCAGCAAAATTATGGCACTATCAAGGCCAAGCAAACTGGCAAGATTCTCGAGAGTGTGCCGCTTTCTGGCGTCTTCTGTTCTGGACGTTTCACCTATCTCTGGAATACTGGTTATGTGTTAAATTCCACGGATTACGAAATTATGAGCGGTAGTCGCGCTACTTTCAGTAATGGCGATACGGAAATTGACGATTATCGTTTAATTAAAATTGAAGATTCTGATCGTGCTATTTGTCGTTCTCATATGGAAGCCGCCGCTAATAATAATCGTGTTTATCAAGTGGCCGACATCGCCCCAACTTATAGGCTTACTGGCGCTGAATATAAAGAGGTCATGAAGAAGAACAACGAAGATATTGCGCTGTATGATTTTACTATCTTTGCGCCGACCGAACATGCTCTCACCATGCAGCATTTTTATAGTGGTACTTTCATTTTAGCTACTTTGCGTGGCAATGTGGATATCACTGGCACCGGCGAATTTTGCAAGACGCCACCAGAAATGGGCTTGTCTTCTAGCTTCAATTATTGCGCCATCAATAAATTTAATTTTTCCGCTAGGACATCAGGTCAAAATAGAAAAGGAGAGGAATAATGAAAAAAATATTAATCACTAAACGCGGCTCTACTTCCATTATTGTGACGATTTTTGCCATGCTTTTATTTAGTATTATTGTGGTTGGTTTTGTGCGTCTCACTCTTTCTGAAGCTGGCCAAACTAGTAATTCTGACCTTTCCAAATCCGCCTACGATTCCGCACTTGCTGGCGTAGAAGATGCCAAGGTTGCACTTCTTAAATATCATGAATGTTTGAACCGCTACCAAGAAGGTGGATCCGATACCAACTGTAAAGAAATTATCGAAGCCATGCAAAATGGTATCAAAAATCAAGACTGCAACACTGTCGCCAATGTCCTCAGTCGCACTACTGATGAACAAAAAGGCGTAACCATCCAAGAAGTAAAGAATAAGAATCTTGATCAGGGTCGTGGTGCTGATATGATGCAGGCTTATACCTGTGTAACACTTCAGGAAGACCTTAGTGATTATCGTTCCTCACTCAGCAGTGAAAATCGTCTCCGTATTGTGCCAATTCGTAGTGATAAAATCAAAGAATTGAAATATATTAATATTAAGTGGTTCTCTGATACTAATTACGCTAAGCTCCTAAGTAACGGTCATCAGCTATCTTGGAGCGAAAACGCCTCTCTTCCATCCGGTCAGTATTCCTTAGTACCACCACTAATCAATGCCTCATTTTATCAAGCTGACCGTAATTTTAGGATGAGTGATCTGATTACGGCTAGTGGTGACAATTCCACCGACCAAGGAACGATGTATCTAAGACCAAGTAAGAATGGCACTAATGAAATTAGAGCTAGTGAAGTTTCTCGTACTTTTGATAAGCACAAGAATGAACTTTTCTATGTTAAGTGTCAGGAAGGTAATTTCTTCTGTTCACTGACTTTTGAAGTTCCGAACACTTTTCATAATTCTAATGACCGCAACACCGGTGCTACTTTCTTAGTTTTGTCACTGCCTTATGGCGCACCTGATACTGATTTTGCCATTTCACTCTACGACGCCAAGCGCAATCCGATTGACTTCACTGGCGTGCAGGCTAAGGTTGACTCGACTGGTCGCGCTAATACTCTTTATCGCCGTATCGAGGCTCGTGTCGAATTGATCGATAATTACTTCCCATACCCAGAATTTGCTGTTCAGTTAAATGACGACAAGAATAATGTCACCCGTAAAACTTTCTATACCACCAAAAACTGTTGGTATATGGAAGACGGCGACAAGGACACCTGTCCTGACTATCTCGAAAATGATGACTATGCCAATCCAGAATAATCATCTGTATTATGGACGATAATCTTCAAAAACTAATCAAACCAGCTCCCAGTCGCATTCTTGCAAATATCTACAATCATTACCTGAGTGAAAAATTTTACCAAGAAATGACTCGTACCGGAAATTTTGACGGTCTCGATTTTATTTATTCCGCCGACAATTACGAGAACATTTCTGTTCTAAAATATAGCAGCAAAAATCCGAACCTAAAATTTACTCTCGCAACTTTTTTCGACCAATCAATATTTGACGAAAAACTAGCAGAACGCGCCATCGAGCGAGTCTCGATTATTTTTAAAACCGATAAAACTAGTGCCAGTGATCTAAAAAGTGAACTTAAGAACTTGCATCACATCCCGTGGTCGACACAGAATCAAATTAGTGATACGGTTAATTCGCTCAATTTAAAACAAGAGCAAAATTATCAATTCAATCTAACCATCTTTTTTACTAATATAACTCATGAGCTAAAGCCACTAGCTACCTATCTTTTGAATAGAGTCTCTTTAATTTTAGACCAGCTGATCTATCTAGATAAAAATATCTATTTTTTAGGTGACGATAATTATTCGGATTTTTCAGATGATGAAAATTTTATCGGCCTACAAAAAGAAATCTTTAGTCTAGGTGAGCTCAAAGATATAAATTTAGATTCAGTTTTATTAAATTTTGAGCAAATCATTAGAGAGGATGACTTCGTCGATAAGATTTATCAAAATATTCTATCTGGGCCGCAAATTTCTGATGAATTAATCTTTGATAACAGCGGATCAATTATTCAAGAAGATTATTGGACCAAAATTCAAAAATCAGAAATCGAAGAGCTAATTACGAAATTAAGTATTGAAACTTAATTAAATACGGAAACTGAATTCTTGGTGTAAAAATTTGACAGAAAAATCGTTGTAGATTATAATAGCTACATACGTCGCGGGGTAGAGCAGCCTGGTAGCTCGTTTGGCTCATAACCAAAAGGTCGTTCGTTCAAATCGAACCCCCGCCACCAAGTTTTAGAACCATCAGGTTCTTTTTTTATTTAGACCTTTCATCTGAAATTTATATTCAGAGCAAAATCCAGCTACCACTCTACTCGTATCTGTAGTTTTTTACATCAAATTCTTGGCAGCAATTCTCACAATATCTGAGAAGCTTTCATTAATATGTGGCATTGAAGCATGCTCTAAGAGAGTTAAGTCACCATACATGCCAGCCACAATTTCCATCACTGTAAGATCTGCATTCTTGGATACGATTGTCGCACCTAGAAGTTTCTTGTCTTTGTCGCAAATTAACTTCAAAAATCCTAGTTTCTCTCCCGCAATCAGGGAATGAGTAGTTTCAATTTCCGGTACAATTACGATCTTACATTTGATACCGCGCGACAAACAATCCTTTTCTGTCAGGCCTACCGTTACGATTTTTGGTGTCGTATTTAATACGGTTGAAAAATGACGATAGGTTAAGGTCAGCTTATTACGTTTTAAGATGTTATTTACCGCTAGTGTTCCTTCGTAAGCCGCTTTTTCTGTCGAATGACCAACGGACTGTTTCAGAGGATTCGCAATTACGTCGCCGGCCGCAAAAATATGGCTCACGCTGGTTTCGAGTTGATCGTTCACGACGATACCTTGCTCGCTGAATTTAATACCTGCATTTTCCAGACCGAGCTCTGTATTAGGTCGGTTACTAATCGCAAAAACAATCGCTTCCACGCGTACCGTCTTCTCGTCAGCGCCGCGCTTCATTGTTACCTTCACAGTGGCTACCCGACGTCCATTTGAGACTGTTTCATTTTTGTCCTTCTGAATCGCCACGACCTTTGTATTGGTGAGAATCTTAATTTTTAGTCCCGACGTTAATTTATTGGTTACTACCTCCACCGCTTCTTTATCGTAACCTTCTAGAATCGTTTCTTCCTTTTCTACTAGAATTACCTTGCATCCCATCTTCGCCAGGTATTCCACAGTTTCAATTCCTTTTTTCCCGGCCCCCACTACTAAAACAATTTTTGGTAATTTTTTCACACGCATGAAAATATCTTCCGGCAAATAATAGTTTGTAGTTTCAATTCCTGAAATTGCACTAAGATCCATACTTCTGCCAGTGCAGACCAAAAAACGTTTCGCTGAATATCGTTTATTCGCTACGGCTACCTCGTAAGGTGAAATAAAATGAGCATCGCCATGAATCAAATCGATTTTGAAATTTGCGAAAGATTTTTTCTTGGCTAGGATATATTTTTTCACCCGCTTCTGAATGGTTTCGAAGAGGGAAGGATAGTTATAGGTCAGAGTGTCTTGATTATTGCTCAGCTGTAAAAACTTCTTCGCATCATAATATTGATTTGCGATGTCAGAAGCCGAGAGTTGTGCTACACGATAAATATCAGATTTGCTGCCGACTAATTCATTTTCAATAATTGCTACGCGAATGTTATTAGCTGCCGCCGCTCTTGCCGCCGACATTCCTGCCGCACCACTACCGATAATTATCAAATCGTAATCAAATTTTTCACTCATCATTCATCCTTCTCTAAACCAGTTTGTTTCTTTGCTCAATCATGAATCCCAAGTCGGTGTTAAATTTCCTCACCTCGTTCGCTAATTTCTTATCAAATTCACTTTGGGTAACAATAGTTTTCTTTTCTGCCCAAGTCACTACTTTTTTTACGATAAACTCGACAGTTTGCGCATCTAGTTCTGGAATATTTTCAATTTTACATTCTGTCTTTAAGATCTTTTTAATTAACTTATCTGTTACTGGTAGATTTTCGCTATTTTTCTTACGCACTAAAAACCTCCTGCCACTAATTTAAAAGCGATCAGAAAAAGCCCTAAAGTAATAAAGAGAATACTTGAAATCAGTTTCGTGAAATCTAAATTATCTAGACGCCACTTTTGAATCTCCGCAGCTGTCTTACCATGGCGGATGCTTAACTTTAATACTACTAGCGGCATTACCGAAATCGCCGTATAGGTTAAAATCATCACAATCTGCCAAAGCGCTGGTAGCTTCAAAAAACTATCGGCTGAAACCAACATTAAAGCTAGAATGAATGGTAGTTCCGCCACCACCGACAAAACACCTAGTGAAAAGGCCTCAATATTACTAGATGAATTTGCCGCGCGTTTGCGGATATATCGGATGATTGACTTTGGCAACCAAAGTTCCGTGGATCTGTTGGTTTTATAATAGAAGAACCACACGCAAATTGCAAGACTAAAAATCAAACAAATTAAAATCGTCAGACACAGGATGGTTAAATTGCCACCAAATAACACCATTAGGGCGTAACAGATAGAGGTTAGGAGTAAACTGGTCAAAAATATGTAACCCACGATGTAATTTGAAAGAAGATTTTTGGTCTTCTTCTTCAAGTATCTTCCGGCACTTTCTCGGTATAACAAAAGAAACACCCCCGTGCTTAATTGCATGGAAGACTGGGCTAGGGCGCTCAAAATTATCACCCCGAAAGTCAATAATAAAGTTTGAACCTCCATTTAGCTATATTATATCATGCTTATGGTCAATCATATCTTGCTTATGACAATTTATAACTTGCTTATGCTAAAAAAATTTTAGGCATTTTTCTATCTATAAAATTAAAAATCTTTCCGCTTATGCTTCTTGTTTTTAATAAAACTTGCTAAATTGCAGTCAAACAAATTAAGTGAGGTAAATATGAAAAAAGTACAATTCAGAAAGCGACCAGAAAAGCCGATTATGTGGTGTTTTGCCACTAGTCTATTTTTATTATTTTTGTCCATCTTATTTTTAGATTTTTTCAGCGTCAAAAAGGATGACGCCTGGAATCCTTTAAGTCTAAAAAGAGATGGAAGTCCCCAAAATTATTATAATATCGGTAAAGTTCCACAGAGGGCCGAGCTACTTGGATCTGTCAGTCTCGGCTCTCTGACGGGGAATTCATATTCTGAAATTATTTTTGCTGAAGCCCCCACCGATGCCGAACATCGCAGTGTTTTGCCGGACCCTAAACCCTGTCCAGAAGGGAAAATTCGTAATCCCTTAACTAATCGTTGTATAAAAAACTATGACGAACGTCATAAAAAGAAACCGAAAAAACCACAAGAGCCAGGAAAG
>CALHKE010000004.1 GCA_938033695.1 uncultured Candidatus Saccharibacteria bacterium
ATAGTTTTAATTCCTGTTCCAACACTCTCGAGTCATATTCGTGAGCGTGGATTTGATCATACCGAGATGTTGGCGAAAAATCTTTCGGATATGCTTGATGTTCAGAAAATACAAATTGTTCAAAAAAATGAAAAAACTTCACAACGGGGCGCAGACTTTAAAACTCGTCAAATTCAAGCTAAAAAATCTTATAAATTTATCGGCGAGAGGCTTTCGCAAGATAAGATCTATGTCATTCTTGACGATATTCGAACGACTGGTGCAACTTTAAATTCGATTGCGAAAATTCTCCGCAAAAACGGTGCAAAAGAAATTTGGGCATTTTACCTACTTCAACAAGAAAAATAACTTGAGCTTTTAAAAAAAGTATGGTATAATGGTTTTTATCTGGAGAGGTGGCCGAGTGGTTGAAGGCACCGGTCTTGAAAACCGGCATGCGGTAAAACGTATCGAGGGTTCGAATCCCTCCTTCTCCGCCAGAAGATAGAATCTCACCGTTTGGTGGGGTTTTATCTTTTTTTATTTTTTGTAAATTTAAATAGCTTATGGTATAATAAAAATATTATGAATTTTGATAACGAGAATCAAAACAATGTCCCTCGTGTGACTGGACTACCTGAATCACAGTTTCAAACTCCAAGTTCGGGTCATTTTATGGCTGAAAATACGGACCGCAGCTATGAAAATGAATCTTTCCAGACGCAAGAATATAGGACTGTTGAAAATGATGAGATACAGAATCCTGACAATATAACTGAGGAACGAGAAATTGCAAATTGGCAGGCTCAAGACTTAATTATTGGCGATAAAAATGAAGTTTGGTATTTGTTCTTTTTTCTAGCTAGCTTGTTATTGTGTGGGTTTGCAATTTGGGCTCAAAGCTGGACTTTTCTTGCATTAATAATTGTATCTTCGATTGGGATTCTTGTTCTTCGAAAATCTGATCGTTCACAAATTATCTCATATAGTCTTTCGAATCATGGAATTTATATGGGTGCCACTTTTCATGCATATGACGAGTTCCGTGCTTTTGGTGTACGTAAA
>CALHKE010000005.1 GCA_938033695.1 uncultured Candidatus Saccharibacteria bacterium
TGTTGGTGACGTTGCTGGTGATATTGATTTTCTTGGCAAAGATGAGAACTTGCGGGAAGTCGTCTACGGCGTTGTAGGTTTCGTGAGCGATATTGATATTGCGATCGATCGTAAGAGTGCCATCGACATACATGGCGAGAGTATTCATGAGCTTTTCGCCAGTGGTATTGCTTCTTGCGATGAGGTTGCCGCCGCGATCGAATTGATAGAAATTGGCGGTACTGTTCATAGCGCTGAGACTGGTATCTCCCTGGTGATAGAGCTGAGAAAGGCCGAGATAGTTCTTCGCAGAGGTCTCATTAGAGGTGAGGCTAGTGATGGTATTAGAAGAATTTCGGATGATAGTATCGCGGAAGCGAGCTTTGAGGCGGGCGAGGACGGCGGAGCCGATGCGAGAGATGCCAGATTCGCCAGATTTATTATCGTTCGAAACTGTGAGTGGACTTAAGGCGATTTGGTTACTTGCGGAATCTGCACCACCATTTGGCAGATTGAAGTTGTAATTTTCTTCGTAGCCTTGAATAGCGCCAGTGCCAAAGCCGTTAACTTTGCCAGCAGCAAGTGCGCTAAATTCCGTCCAAGAACCGAAAAATTTAGTGGAAGCAGATGGGTAGGCGCCGAGACCACCACCGACGGCTTTATTGGAAACTGAGGTAATAATGGAGCCATTGGTGTAAATTCCGCCACCGAGAACTTGGAAATTTGGCTTCTTGGCAAGTGTGACGCAGGAGGCAGCGGAAATATGATATTGATTATTGCCGCCATTCATCGCGGAGCCACTGGTGTTATTTTCAATGGTATTTTCGGCTGAGTCGTGAGAAGCGGCTGGCCAGATGACAGAGCGGGTGCAATATTTTTTACCAAGGCCAGCGCCAGGGAGATTGTCTGGGATGGTACGTTCGTATAACTCAGTATTATTTTTTTCACCGGAAAAATTACCGCTTGTGTTTATGGTTCTTGAAAATTCGTCGACTAGATTACATTGTTCGGTGCCACTACAGATAGTATTACTGGCGCGAGTTTCTTCTTGAAGCCTAGATTCTGGATAATTCTCATCGACGATCATTTCGTAGACTTTGACGGTTTGATCGGGACGAGTATGGGTAGCGTATGGGGTTTTAGAAATTAGTTCATTAGTACGTGGGGTGACGCCGTAATTGGCGCTAATATTGATTTTATTACCGATAAAACCAACACCGCCTTCGGAAGATTCGATATAGCTATGGATAGAGGTATTGAAATTATATGGGGTGTAGACAGAGGATTTTTTCTCAAGGTAGGTATCTTGGCCGTCGGAGCGGGTGGAGACGGTATCGTCAATGTATTTTCTAATATAATAATCTTCTTTTGGCCTACTGCATCCATTAGGGGTTGGCGTACATTTGGAGCCGGGTACAGGTCTCCTTTTTTTGAGATTTGTCTGATGACCCCACGAACCCAAACTCCCGCCATCTACAGCACTTTCATAGGAATCATTTTGATAATGGTTGACTTGTTTATTTTCTTTTTCCCAGGTGGTGTATTCATGATACCAAGCACGAAGATTGTTATAGCGAATACCTTGAGAAATTACAGTGCCAACTTCCGTGGTGTTCCCAGTCTTGGCGGCAGAATCACAACCGGATTGATAATCGAGGAATCCAGGTATTTGGTAACCAACGGTGAGTTTAGGTGTATTGATTTTATAATAACGAGTATCACAAGAATAGCTGGAGGAGGCTTTTTGGGTAGGAGATAGTGCAGTAAAGCCATAATCTTCGGCATTGATACCGCTTCCGGTTATAGGTCTTACGCTACTATTATTGATGGAGTGAATTTGTCCATCATGAACTGGTGAGTCGCCAAAAAGATAATTATTGTTTCTACCGCCATTCTTTTCGGCAAAAATTTCAAATTGACTAGCTGGGGGAGCCTCGGCGTATTTGACTTGCTGATTTTTGGTTTGCCGCCCAACTTGCTGAACTGGGAAACAAAAAGTTTCATAAAATTGCACGCGATCGCCTGGTCTTGCAAGGACGAAATTTTTACCTTTGAGATTTTTTTGCCAAGAATTATGGCCTAGGGATCCAGTATAAGAATGATTGATCACGCCAGTATCTGCGCCAGTAGCCCCCTTGTAGTACATACCTTCAACTCCAGAAATTTGACTACAGGTGGTGTTGGTAGCTGTGGATGGGGGTTCTGGTTTGTTTTTATCGTCATCTTCATCAATGATGGTGTCTCTGGTGCAGAACCAAGAAAATTCACCACGGTTCCATTTTTCGACTTCGATCGGATCAGGTTTACCGTCACGATCTTTGTATGTGTAATGGTCCATAACTTCTTGTTCTGGTCTACGATTACCTTGTCCTTTTAATGTATTATAGTGTGCACTAGAGCGATTTTTTAAAAAGTTTTTATAAAAAAGAGGAAGTGCGGCGGCCCCAGTGGCTTTCTTGGTATTTTTATTATAGAAATTATAGACAAATATATAAACACCAGAACTTTTGCCACAACCATAAACTTCATTGTCGCCAGGTTTTAGTTTAGTCGGAGAGTTATTAGTTGGATAAGTCGGATCCGTATTGGTTAAGAATCGCGAGTATGGAATATGATCGCGAGCATTCTTGTCGATACCCATTTTGTCGAAATTGTATAGCACCCAAGAAGTACCGGCATAAGATTTAAACATACTGTAACAAATAGTATTAGAACAGTCACCATTTTTATCTCCAGTGCCACCCTCGCTTTTACTTGGAGCTCCAGGTTTGGTTACGGCATAAATGGGAAGAAATTTGACTAAAGAGAATCCAATAACAAATAAAAATAGCAGAGTGAATAAGCACCCTACCTTACGTTTGATAGAGAAATTTTTTAATCCCATAACCCGTTTCATAATTTTATTTTAGCATAAAAAGAATAGAAAAAACCACCTCATTTTGAGATGGTTTTATATAGAATTTGAAGAAGTGATTTTTGAGAATTAGATAGTAGTATTAATGAATTCAGGCAGACTGAAATAGAATTCTTGAAGCCTTTTTGCCCTTTCAGCAATTAGACTTGGATTATCATCAGTATAAATATTATTTATATACTGACTATGCTTAGCAACCCTATCCATATTGAAGCCAGAGACGTAGAGTTTTAAGTCGGGTCTCTCTGGGTAATAAATTTGGACGGGGTCTTTTGGATGAGCAATATTGTCATTCCACCAATTAGCGCCTTCCTTGGTAATAAATGAAGCTTCTTTAGCATCGATCCACCATTTTTCATTAAAAGCGGCGTGTTTATGCCAATAGCCATCCATATAATACATAGGTGTATAAATCTCCCTGTGATCTTCCCAACATCCTTGAGGGTCAAATGTTATTTCAACTTCTAATCGTGGTGTAAGGGTCCAATCCTTCATAATTGATTCATCAGACACTTTTTTCCGAAATACTATACTATTGTCAGTGTAATATTGCTTGGAATTGTTTGACTCAAGTATAACCAATCCATTTAAATTAGGGTCGTTCCAATCTTTTAGATTAAAATGTCTTATGAATAGATTATTTTCAATGGTGACATTGTTGTCGGAATACTCATCTGCAACAAAGCCGTTATCGGCAGCCCAGTCGATGTATGCAAACTGACCGTCGGCAAAACGCTGATATAATCTCCAGTTATATTTATCGAACTGACGATTCTCAGCCTTGAGCTGCTGCGCGGGATACTGGTATTTGCCAGTATCGTACTGAATATCACTTTGAACTTCCTTGTTCGCAGTAGTATCGGTGGAGCTTTGTCCGCTTTGGTTGGCACTGGGCTTCAACCCCAAAACACCAGCCTCAGCGGCAAATGCATTCACAGTTGATAAAGATAAAACTGCTACAGCCAACATTGCTACAATACTTTTTTTAATCATAATTCACCTCTTTCTAAAAAGGGCTATCCTGGTATGACCAGAATAGCAAGTGTAAGTTATTCGGGGTATACCAAATCTGCCGACATTATATAACATTTATGGTTATATGTCAATCATAATCCTGAACTAACATCTCAAGTGCAACATTAAGCAGCAAAATAGAGATATCAATTGTTCTTGGCTCTGTTAATAAAATTGAAGACTTAATGGATGTAATGAGAAGATTTTAGTCGGTATATTCAAATAAAAGTGTACCAGATGTCTGCTCTTTTGAAGCATTGTTTTTGACTGGTACTTCACGTTGAAGAACGAATTCGAGTTTTATAAACTCGCCATCATTGAATTTTAAAAGATGTGGATAGACTTCGAAATCAAAATCGAGATAGTCGGCATCAATTAAGACATATTTTTTCTCATTTTTATCGCGAAAAAGATAGACCCAGGTATCAGGTTCAACTTGATAATGATCGCTTTCTACGAGACCTTCACAGTCATACGCGGCAATGATTTTTTCTCGTTCTGATTTCGATAAATACATATATCTATCAGATTTTTATAGTTTTTGGTAATTAAAACGCGCTAATTCTGGTTTGATGTCTTGGTAAGATTTGCCAGCCAAGACGCCGCCGGCGGTAAAACTTTCTTGGGTGACATCAGCTAGGGCGATACTCGGCGTCTTGAATGAGGATTTTTCGGAAATAGTTTTGAATTCAAAGTCAATTAGGACTAAACCTTTAAGTTGGTCTTGAAAAACATCCACTTCGGCATTATGACCTTCGATTATTATATTGTAGCGATCTTTAGAAACGCGCTTTTTACTACAGCTAATGAGAGCTTCGAACTCATCTTTTGTAAGAGGTATGGTTTGTTCGATTTGCTCAGAGGCATCGCCATCTTTGACGGGAGTTTTCTTGGTGATTTCATATAGATTACCGCGTTTTCTCAGGCGAAGATGTGAGTGCTCGGCAGTGTCAGGAATATAAACATCGGTAATACGAGTCGGAATAGCGTCTTTAATTCCCTCTGGAATTTCTTTGGCAAGGAAGGTAAGTTCTAATTCTAGTTCTCGACTCATTTTTCTTCTTAATATAGGTTGAGGTTTTGTAAATTTTTAAAACGATTTAACACTGCTGGGCGTGTTGGACTTAAAAATATTTAGCGCAGGCCGACGGCTTTTTGGACTTCGAGGAGTTTTTGGTTGGCGACTTGATTGGCGTATTTTTCGCCCTCTTCGAGCAACTGATAGATTTCTTCGTCGGTGATGTTTTGGACTTTGGCTTGGAAATTTGAAATATGCTCAACTAGACGTTCGGCAACGAGTTTTTTGAGTTCACCATATTGCGAGCGGTGTTCCCAAGAAGCAATGAGATCGCGAAGAGGGGTGTCGGTAATGGCGGCGAGAATTTGCAAGAGATTGGAAATGCCTGGCTGAGTTTTGAAATCGAAATTAATATCAGCAAGCGAGTCGGTGGTGGCGGACATGATTTTTTTGCGGATGCGCTCTGGGAGATCGGCGAGCATAATTTTGCTATTGTCGGAATCGGCGGATTTACTCATTTTCTTTTCTGGATTCATTAAATCGCGAATGCGCAGAGCAAAAGATTGAGTGTCGCCGTACATGAATTTGACCTGGTTTTCGGTATTTTCAGGAATGGTAAAAATTTCACCGTATTTATGATTGAAGCGTTCGGCGATATTACGGGTGAGTTCGATGTGCTGGAATTGATCTTCCCCGACTGGCACATAATTGGCGCTATAAAGCAAAATATCGGCGGCCATGAGGATTGGGTAGTCAAAAATCCCGACATTGGTGGAAAGATTGCCGTTATGACTTTTATCCTTAAATTGGGTCATGCGAAGAGCCTCACCCATAGTGGTGTGGCAATTTAAAATCCAGGCTAGCTCTGAGTGAGCCGGGACGTAAGATTGGCGATAAAAATGCACATTTTTGTTTAATTCGAGGCCGGCAGCGAGATAATAACGAATAGTGCGGAGCATGTTGGACTGAAGATCGCCATCGGTTTCACTAATAATGGAATGAAGATCTGGGACGAAAATATTGACGTGATGAGTGCTAGAGTATTGATTGGCAAGGCGAACTATCGGAAGCATGGCGCCAAGAAAATTGCCGAGGGTGAGGTCGGAGTTAATGCGAATGCCGGTCAAGATTGTTTTCATAAATCTATTATAGCAGGATTTTCTGGGTTAGGTGCGAGGTTTGATGAAGTCTATAGCGTCTGAAGTTAGAGAGTCGTCAGAAATTTCGGGTTTTTCGGCCTGGAATTTAATATGAGTTAGCTCGGATTTTAGGAGATTGAGGTTTTTAAGATGTGGTTTTAGGTTATTCTTATGGCAAATTTTAGCAATAGCGTCACTAATTTGATGGTCAGTAAAACTCTGGTGAATGGCTAGATTTTGGAAAAGATTTTGAATTTTTGAATTTGTGATGCCGAGGGTCCAGGTGACGACATTACCATCGATATCGATGTTAATTTGAAAATCAGGATCCGTCAGATTTTGTCTTTTTAGTTCACTCAAAAATAAATCATAAAAAGCATAGGCATGAATGTGGGTGTAGTTAGCTTTTTCTGATTTGGTGTAGAATATCATGGTTATATTATAGACTTAAATTGGAATTTGAAGTAGAAAAAATCTCCCTAGTCCCAAACCATATCGGGGGGGAGATAAAAAGCTCCCTGCCCAAAAACATACGATGGTCGAGCTTTTGGTTATATATTATGGCCAGAGTGGTGGTTTGTCAATAATAGATATAAAAAAGAGACCCTCTTGTCCTAGGAACAAAACCTAGCGAACGGTCTCTTTTATCGGATTCTAGTCTAAATGTGGTTAGTTGTCAATGAATGCTATTTTTTGTTCCCCATTTGAAAGAAAAAAGAACCACCTTAACTGGTGGTTCTTAATATAAAAAAACAACCTGTTAAGGTTGCTTTAAGTACTTGTTGGTGGAGCATGGGGGATTCAAACCCCCGACCTCATCAATGCGAATGATGTATTCTATCAACTGAACTAATGCCCCGACTAATCAATTATACTCGTTCATCAAAAAATCTTCAAATATTATTACTATTGACAAGAAAACTTGGCAACGATATAATATGACTTATACCAAGTATACTTGGCAAAATAACGGAGAGATTTTATGAATAAAAACGAAATTTTAGATAAAAGCCGTAAAGAGAATAAAAAGCTTGATGAAATGGAGCGTGACGCGCTATATCGAGCTGGGTATATGGCAAGTGTCGTGGGTGGGCTTCTGTGTATTTGTCTTCCCTTGCTTGAATCGATTTTGATGAGAAAGATTAATAACGGCCCATGGATTATTTTCTTTGCGATGGACGCAACAATGTTATTGGTGAAGTTTTTCTATTTGAAGAAAAAACATGAATTAGCCATAGCTTTGGTACTACTGATTCTTAGTGGTTGGTTTCTATTCTTTTGCTAGAGTAAGAGTCTATTTATGGGTGATAAATTAATTTTAAAAAATAATCTGAAAGAGGTGCGGAATAAAAAAGGTTTTTCACAGGCTCAATTAGCGGACTTAGTGGGTGTATCTAGAAATACGATTAGCTCGATTGAAACTGGGCAATTTAACCCTACGGCAAAATTGGCATTAGTGCTTTGTGTGGCATTAGATAAAAAATTCGAAGATATATTTTATTTTTAATTTGATTTTTGAAGTGCAAGAAAAAACGAGATATGTAATCTCGTTTTTTTGTTTAGTTTTATTGTTTCTTGAAAATAGCACCCATGAGCTTGATGAAGTTTGGTTTTTCGCCATACATTAGAATACCGACGCGGTAAATGCGGGCGGAAAGCCAGCCGATAAAGTAGGTACTGACGATTAAAACTAAGATTGAAAGGATAATTTCCAGGGTCGAAACATTGGAAATAATGGCGCGAGTAAACATCATCATCGGTGCGGTGAATGGGAAGTAGGAGAGGAAGACATTGAATGGGGTATCGGCATTGCCGGAATTGATGGCAGACATTGTGGCGATGAAAGTGAAGACGATGATAATCTGGACCGGCATAATTGCAGAACTGAGTTCGTCAATCTTAGAGACGGTGGAAGCAAAGGCACCATAGAGGAAGGAGTAAATTAGGAAGCCAAGCAGGAAGAAAATTAACATATAGACGAGAATCTGAGTTGGGATATTAGAAATAATTTGATTTACAGGAAAGTCTGGGTTGTTGGCAGAGGAAATTTTCACGCAGATGAAAGCTTCGATAATGATGGCGGCGATTTGGATGAGTCCGGCGAGGCTGGTAGAAATGATTTTACCGAAAAGCAGAGCGTTTGGCTTAACTGAGGTAGCGAGGACTTCCATGGCGCGAGAAGTTTTTTCGGTGACTACACTATTCATAACGTGTGAGCCATAGAAAGTGATGGCCATGTAGAGAGCGTAGATGAGAACAAAAGTATAAATCACAGAGGCGGCGCCGTTTTTATTGACGGTTTCGAGATTGATTTTTACGTCAGGATTTAAGACCTTAGCAATGGCGGCCGGTGCAAGATTTTGTTCGGCGAGTAGGTCGGCTTGGCGCATGTTTTTGACGATCGTATCGATAGATTGAACTTCGCGAACACTAGCATCGCTAAAGCCAATCTTGGAATATTCGGTAACTTCCGTGAGATTATGATTAGCTTCAATGAAGAATTTAGCCTTGTCGTCAATCACTTCCTGCTTAGCCTCTTCATTGGACTTATCAGTGAGCTTTACTTCGTAATTTGGTAGGGCGGCATGGATGGTCTGGATGAGAGTTTCGGAGTTTTGATAATCGGTTTTAATCAGAGCGACAGGAGTATTATCGGAAGAACCGAAAAGTTTTAGGTCGGAAATCAGTTGAGGCAAGAAGAAAACGCCGGCAAGAATGATGGCCATAATGCCGGTGGAGATAAGATAGCCCTTGCTGAGTACGATTTTCTTAAATTCATATTTGAAAACGGTGAAAAATTGTTGCATACTTCCCTTTCTATTCCGCATATTCGATAAAGATATCTTTTAGAGTTGATTCGAGGTCGCCAATTTGGTCGATCGGATATTTTTTGATAAGGTCACTCATGGTTTTGGTGCGGTCTTCGTCTTTTTTTAGGCGATAAACTAATTCACCTTCGCGCAGAATCTCGGTTTGTTCTGGGAGGGCGGCGTGGATTTTTTCGACTTCATCGGATTTGACGAGGAGTTTATTTTTGCGATGATTCTTGAGAATTTGGCGAAGATTGCCTTGGAGTTTAATTTCACCTTCCTTCAAGATGAGGATATCGTCACAAAATTCAGAAACGTAATCCATTTGGTGGCTGGAAAAGAGGACGATTTTGCCGCGCTTGATTTGTTCGCGCACCACCTCTTCGAGAAGCTGAGAGTTGACAGGGTCGAGGCCGGAAAATGGTTCATCGAAAATCACAATATCTGGGTTGTGAACGATACAGGAAATGAGCTGGATTTTTTGCTGGTTACCCTTGGAAAGAGTTTTAAGCTTAGCGTTCTTATAATCGGTCATTTGGAGGAAATCTAGCCAGTAGTCAATCGATGCGATGGCGGTTTTCTTATCGACGCCTTTTAGTGCGGCTAAATAAATTAACTGATCGACGATTTTGTCGTTCGGATAGAGACCGCGTTCCTCTGGGAGATAACCGAGGCTGACCTTGGAATAATCAATAGGCTTACCGTCGAGAAGTACTTTGCCGGAAGTTGGCTGGAAAACTTGCATGAGAATGCGGATGGTGGTGGTTTTACCGGCGCCATTGCGGCCGAGTAGGCCGAAGGCTTTGCCGCTTTCGACGGTGAAACTAAGATCTTTTAGGACTTTTTTGTCACCAAATTTTTTGGTGAGATTTTTGATTTCTAATTTCATTTTACCTCCATGGTTAGATATATTATACACCTGTGCGATTTTGCTTGGATGGTTTTTGCTCGGATTATTGGCGTGGTGATTTTTATTAATTTTGGTAACGCGTGTTTAGTTAATGCCGGGGACTGGGAATTTTGCGGCGAGAGTTTCGACTTGACGGCGGATTTCGGTCAGCTGGGGTTCGGCGGTAGAGAGATTTTCTTCGGATTTTACGGATAGACAGATATCCATGACTTGTTTCATCCAATCAGCAATTTGCTGCATTTCAAGAATGCCCATACCGCGGGTGGTGATGGCGGGAGTGCCGAGACGGACGCCGGATGGACGGAAGGCGGCGGAAGTGTCTTCTGGGACAGCGTTGGCGTTTAGGGTGAGGCCGACGAGGTCGAGGGCGCGTTCATAGAATTTACCATCGATGCCAAAATTCTTTTTAACGTTGACGAGGATGAGATGATTTTCGGTGCCATTACCTTGGAGGATGAAGCCGTGATCTTGAAGTGCTTTAGCGAGAGCCTTGGCGTTTTCGACTATCTTGGCGGAATATTGCTTGAAATCATCGGAGAGAGCTTCCTTAAAAGCGATGGCTTTAGCGGCAATAATGTGTTCGAGCGGGCCACCCTGAGTACCTGGAAAGACTGCGCGATCGATGAGAATCGGGATGTTTTCGAGGGTGTGCTCGGGTTTTTTCAAAGGTGAGGCAACATTGCCTTTGGAAAGAATGAGACCGCCGCGTGGGCCGCGAAGAGTTTTATGAGTGGTAGTAGTCATAACATGAAAACCGAAATCTAAAGGATTTGGATGGACGCCACCCGCGATGAGGCCGGCGACGTGAGCCATGTCAGCCATCAGAAGTGCGCCGATTTTTTGACCAATTCTGGCAATGCGGGCAAAATCAGGAATTTTCATGAAAGCAGAGTAGCCGATGAGAATAATGCGAGGTTTTTCGGTGAGTGCGAGGCGCTCAATTTCATCGTAATCAAGGTCGCCGTCTGGGGTGACGCCGTAATTGATGAAGTTGTAGATTTTGGCGGAACGAGTGACTGGACAACCATGAGTGAGATGACCACCGTGACCGAGATTCATGGCCAGAATTTTGTCACCAGGCTGACACCAGGCAAAATAAACTGCTTCATTAGCATTGGCACCAGAGTGGGGCTGGACGTTAGCGTGGTCGGCATGAAAAAGCTTCATCGCGCGGGCGATGGCGAGGCGTTCGATTTTATCGATATTGGTTTGACCGCCATAATAACGATAATTTGGTAGGTCGGCGATGATATTTGATTCATCGGCCGGATTGTAGTTTTCTAGATCTTGAAAAGATGGGTAACCTTCGGAATATTTGTTAGTAAGAACGGTGCCCATAGCTTTTAAGACGTTGGCGGAAACATAATTTTCGCTCGGGATGAGTTCGAGCCCCTTAGATTGGTGGATTTTTTCTTGATCAATCAGTGAAAAGATGATATCTGACATAATTTCTCCATGTTAAATTAGATGTGCGTTAAATAAATCACGTTAATAAACTGAAAAAATTAGTACATAGATATCAATTCCCTTTAATTCTGCTGTTTATTATACCTTAAAATTGACAAAAAAGTTAGAGGTTTGATATAATTATCCTATCGCAAGATGTTTGGGGCATTAGCTCAGTTGGCTAGAGCGCTTCAATGGCATTGAAGAGGTCATGAGTTCGAGTCTCATATGCTCCACCAAATATTTCGCATGAAGGCAACCGTGAGGTTGTTTTTTTGTTGTTTTATAAAATAAGCATTTGCGTTTTGTGGTAAAATATATTTAGACTATTTACGGATGAGTCTTATCATATTATAATATTTGATATGGAAGAGATTAACTTGAGAGACTTGTTAATTTACTTTAGGAAGCACCTGCTGTTATTTTTTGCGATGGTGATTCTTTGTGTTTCGGCCGGCACTGCTTATACGATTTTGGTGCAAAAACCTGAATACAAATCACGGGCGACGATTATTTTGAGCTCGGATAAATCGAAGACTACGGTGCAGAGCGAAATTACTGCGAATAAAAATTTGATTGATACCTATACTGAGGTGGTGAAATCACATCGTGTACTCGATCGCGTGATTAGTGAAAATAATTTGGCGGATTCTTTTGAAACTTTAAGTACGAAGATTAGTGTTTCTTCTTTGAAAAATACGGAAATTATCAGTATTTCTGTGGTGGATAAGGAAGCTTACCGAAGTTACGAGATTGCGAACTGGGTGGCAGATATTTTTAAGGAAGAAATTTCGCAGATTTACAACGATACGAGTGTGAATATTCTCGATCACGCGGTGGAGCCGAAGAGTCCATATAATGTCGATGTGGTGAAGCAAGAAATTATTTATATGGTGGCTGGCATGGTGCTCGGCGGCGGGATTATTTTGGTGCTATTTTATTTCGACCGCACGATTAAAACCACGGAGCAGATTGAGGAAATTTTCAAGTTGCCAATTTTTGGCAAGGTGCACAAATTAGAAACAGAAAAACAGAAGAAAAAGCGTAAAAAGTTGGAAGCGAAGCTGGCTAAGCTCGAAGCGAAGCGTTTGAAAAAAGAAGCAAAAGAACAGCAAAAACTCGAGAAATTGAAACAAAAGGAAGCAGAAAAAGAAGCTGAATTGCAGGCGAAGGCGGAACAGGAGGCAGCCGAAAAAGCAGCCGAAGAGGCAGCGAAGAAGGCTATTGAAGAGGCTGAAAAAGCGAAGGGCACGCTGGAGAGACCTTTTGTCGAGATTAAGGCGGTAGGGCGTAAGATTATCGCCGAAGAAAAAGCGATTCAAGAGAAGATTGCCTTAGAGCAAGAAAAAATTGCCGCAGAAAAAGAAGCGGAAATTGCCAATGTGGAAGAGGTGGAAAAGGTGGAGATTAATGAAGATTCGGAGCTGGTACTACGTGACAACCCGAAGATGTCGGTGGCGGAGGATTTTCGCACGATTCGTACTAGTTTATACTTCTCATTAAATAATCAGAATTCGAATACAGTGCTGTTTTGTAGTTCGAGAGCGCACGAAGGTAAGAGTTTTATTGTTGCAAACTTGGCGGTGGCTTTTGCGAAAACTAACAAGAAAGTGCTCCTGATTGACTGTGATATGCGCCTAGGTCGTCAACATGAAATTTTTGAATTAAGTAATCAGTTTGGTCTTTCAAATATTTTGGCGGAAGGGGACTTAAAGAAATTGCGTCAATACGCTTTGAAGACGAATGTAAAAAATCTTGAGGTGATCACGCGTGGCGTGGTACCACCAAATCCAAGTGAGCTTCTGGAATCAAAGAAGATGGAAATGTTGCTTTCTGAAGTGAAAAAGCACTATGATTACGTACTAATCGATGGTACACCGATTGAAGGAATTTCGGATTCTCTGATTTTGGCGAAGCGAGCTGATAGAGTGATTATGGTTTGTGCGGCGAACGAAACCACGATTGAAGATTTGCAAAATTCGAAGCGCGCGCTGGAAGCGATTGAGATTAATATGCCTGGGGTGATTTTGAACCAGGTGGTGGATAAGCGCCGTGGTGGGAAGAATAATTATTATAGTTACTATAATAATTAAGATTTAGTTTATTTAGATATTTGGGTTAGTGATCGATATGGGGTTTTTGATGTGTAGTGAACTACTTATGAGATCGTGTTTTGATTTTATTAAAAAGCTTGATGATTAAATACGTAATAATTGTGCCGATGCTGGCACCGAGAGTATCTATCAAGATGTCACGAAATTGAGCGGAGCGGCCAGGAACGAAAATTTGATGAATCTCGTCAGTACAGGCGTAGAGGAAACTGAGGAGAACGCTCATAGCGAGTGCATATTTGAGAGGGTCTAGGGGAGCTTTCTTTGCGAAGGTTTTTGTAGTCTGAAGTTTAGATTTTTCTGTGAGTGGATTGTTTAATTTTAACCAGTTTCTTAGATTAAGGAAGAAGAGGCTGCCTAGAATGGCATATTCGGTGAAGTGGGCGGTTTTTCGCACCAGAAAAATTAGGGTGCTTAGACTGATTAAGTTATTTTCTAGGCCGTGACGCACGTGCGGAAAATTTTGGGCGATAAAATCAACGAAGAGATTGCTTTGGGCGTCGGAAGAGTTGTGACCGAAGGAGGACATAATAAAAATGAAGCACATCTGCAAAATAGACAGTGTGGGTAGAATAAGTCGGTGAATTTTGATTGTCATTAAACTATTCTATCATTTTGTGAGATATTCTTGGAACTGGAATTAGATTACTGCGTGAGATATTCTTGGAGATGTTATTAGATTACTCTGTGAGATATTCTTGGAGCTTGGTTTTGGCTTTATCGACCGAATCTTGATATGGGTGCCAAACGAAATGCTTTGGCTCTGGATAAGTATAAGTAGAGGTAATATCAGCTTTACCATCGACGTCGATTGATTCGATTTGCCAATTAGAGAAATTCGTCAATTGTTTCTGGACGAGATATTTAAGATCGTCAGGCGTGAAATTGGTCTGAATATTTTTAGCGATGGAATTGAAAATTTGATCTAACTTGGTCAGGTTAGTTTTGTCCTGTTGAAGTTTCTGGAGAAGAGCGGTGATAATTTTTTCTTGATTGCGACCACGCTCGCAATCCCCACCGGCCCAACTAATTGAGACGCGTTCCCTGGCAAAATCTAAGGCTTCGTCACCATTAAGATGATAATTCCCTGGTTCGTAGTGACGGTGGCCATGATAAGTGTTCACGACGTAAGGTATATGGATATCGACACCGCCGAGTTGATCGATGATGGTGGAAGTGGCATCGAAATTGATACGGGCATAGTAATTGAATTTAATACCATAGAAATTTTCTAGAGTATGGATGGATTCATTAACGCCATAAAGGCCAGCGTGGGTGAGCTTGTCGAGTTTGCCATTCATGGCGAGGGGGACATAAAAATCGCGCGGAGTATTTAGGAGGAGTATTTTGTGTTTGGCGGGATTGACTACCATAATGAGGTTAACGTCGGAGCGGGCGGCAAAAGGTAGGGTGTGGTCACGATTGTCGATGCCACTGAGATAAATAGTAAATGGAGAGTCGAGTGAGGCGTGAGTGGTGGTTTCGACGTGCTTGGGATTGACTTTAATTTCGACATCGGCAAGAATTTGGAGTTGGTTGTAGATGGATTCGTTATTATCTTTCAAAGCGTCGAGGTAGGTGTGACCAAGAAAAATAGTTTGGAGCTGGTCATTGGTAGTTTTAGGATTAGTGAGCGCGGTAGTGAGGGCGAGGAGGTTGTCGTAGGTCTTGAGATTAGTTTCTTCGAGAGAGGTTTTGAGGAGGTCTGGGCGGTCACCATTAGCGGATGTGAGATACTGTTTGACGGTTTCGAAATAGGGGTCGTTAGTTAAAAGTCCTAGCGGCGTGATGTTTCCTGGTGTGGATTTTGCTAGGTTGGAATCTTTGAGTGTGATTAGGCTATATTTCTCGAAATAGGTTTCATTTTGACCGATTTTCGAGAAATAGTCGTTGTATTTGAAAAGAAGGAAGGAAAGGATGATTGTTGCAATTATGATAATAATCTGGAGAATCAATGAGATGATATGATGGCGAAAAATAATTAGGATAGTTGTAAACGTGAGAGTGATGAGCGTGGTCACAATGAATAGGTTTGCATTAAGTAAATGAGATTGATACAAAAAATATAACATTACGCAAGTAGACAGGAATGATAGTGCGGAAAAAATATTTGTTAGTATTTTAAATATTTTAGATTCTTGTTTTTTCATAGAGTATTATTAAACTATCTTTTACTGCCTCTTCTTAGTGTATACTTCTTGATGATTTTTTGATAAATCTTTATTACCTCTTCTCTATATAAGTATATTAAACTAAATAATAGTACTATTTGCATTAAAACAAATGTATTATCAGTGCTTGCGAATATCGATTGTAATACAATTACACATATAGCAATGCTAGTTCTTCTAGTATTTGGATTAAGTTTAATGTATCTCTTTATATATAAGGCACTTACGATATAAGTAACTAGATATCCAAAGAACGTCGCCATAGATGCACCGTAAGACGACCACATTTTTATCAATATAATATTCAGCACAGTATTTATAATAGCTCCAATAATCGTTGCTGCAGCTCTGACTTTTGTTTTTTTCATGGCGAATAACAAATTACAAATAAACAATGCTAGGCCATCCAGTGTAATAGCAACAAGCAGAAATGGAACATTTTTCCAGGCAATGAAGAAATCTTTTGAGAACATGATTCTGGATATTGGCTGGTTGAAAATAATTAACAATGAACATGTAATACATAGAAGCCCGGAAATAATATTAAACATATTACTAATGAACCCATCTTTGTCTTCTTTGTCAAACTCTTTGATTGCAGAAATAGACCAAGCTTGCATAAAGACACTCAATAAAGTTGTGAGTATGCTAGGGATTTTTGTAGAAACTGCATATATTCCACTTTCGGAAACATTTGCAATGATAGTGATAAAGAATTTATCGGAGGCACTATTTATCCACCACGCGATTGCACTAAATATCATAGGAAAGCTATATTTAAGCATAGATTTCATTTGCGTCTTTGAATAATTAAATGAAAAATATTTATACAATTTTCCACCAAAAATAAATATTAAATTCGCAAGTAAATAACCTACAACATTTGATATGAAAAGCCCATAAATACCTTGATGCAAAATTATAATAGTAATAATACTAATAATAAACGTTGTGGCTGAATTTATAATACTGGCGAGAAGAATTATCTTTACTTTATTAATTCCCTTACAGAATGCGCAGAAAATATTATATAGAGAATTAAGAGATAACATTAAATAAAAATATAGTAGATATCCCGCGTTAATATTTATTATATTAAATTTATATTGAATAAGACACAAAAATAGTAATAGTAGTAAATTTATCGATAAAAGTCTGAGAGAGATATTAAGGCAATCTTTTGTATTATATTTTTTATCAAGAGAATATCTCAATATTGCATCTGTAATATTGAATGTAATAATTGGGATAAATAAGGACACCGTTACATTTATTAAATCAGATATACCATATTCATCTGTAGATAAAAATGCCGTATAAATCGGTACCAACACAAAACTGATAAGTTTTGGTACAAAGTTACCAATTGCAAACAGTATTATATTTTTTGCTAAATCTTTATATTTTTTCATGGTAATACCTTATTTTTATTTCAAAGATGACTTTATATAATATATAAATATATATTAACTCAAATACGAAAGAGGGTGCAATAATTGCACTATAGAATCCTTCGGAGTAAAAATGCAGAGCGATTGAATTAATATGGAGACAGTAAAGTAACATTAAAATAATTTTTTTCTTTTTGAAATCATTTCTATTATATACGATGTACCAAATTACACTCCAGATGATTCCAGAGATAAACTGCAAAATTATCGCTCCTACTATTCCAAAATCTAGATAGAATATATAAAGTGACGTATAGACGTTACCAATTAGACTTCCTGATTGCATAAATTCAAGATTTCCAAGTCTATGACTGTTTACTATATTTAAGTTATGAAGAAGCCTATAGAGAGGGAAAAATGTATTATATCCAAACCCCTGATCCTCACTATCTACTATATTCCTATTTATCGCGCTGTCCAATAATGGCACGGATCCACCTATATATCCAGATATATAATCAAATGAATCACTTTCATTGGTTCTTCCTACTAGTCCACGCATACCAGAGAATGCAGCAAGTATAATAAAGCTACCAAGTATAACTGCTAATATTTTTTTTGGATTAATTCTATTAACATTATTGTTGTTCTGACTGGATATTATAGAATATAAAATATATACTCCGATAATCTGTTGCATTAATACAAATCTACCCGCTGTAATAATTGATAAAAATGCTTGCATTAACATAGTAGCAATAAATAATCGTTTAATGTTATTACGTCTATGTTCTTTATGTTCTTTTATATAAAAATAATTTTCAAAGAAAATATAAGCTATGAAATAAACAAGTATATTAGAAATTCGTATCATTTGACTTAAATACCCTGGAAGTGGTACAGTTTCAGTATCATAAGCACTCATTTGTCTATACTTCTCCATTGCCGTACCAAAATTCGCCAAAGACACTCCTCCAACCGTATTAGATACAAAATAAAATGCAATAACACAAGTTATGAGTTGAAATAAAAATAAGAATATTCTTAAGACTTTATTAATTTCATAATATTTATAATCGTTTCTAATCTTAAGACTTTTCCCTTTAAGTCTAATAATCATTGTTGGAAGTTGGCTACCAAAGATAAATGAAGTTAAGCCTAAAAGTATTAGGAAAAATGTATTTTGATGTAGTTGTATTTTCCAACTCTCAATGTTTAAAGTAGCAAGATATATAGAAAAAATATATACCATGAGAAGAATATTCGATGGATGCATTAATTTTTTATTAATTCTTAGA
>CALHKE010000006.1 GCA_938033695.1 uncultured Candidatus Saccharibacteria bacterium
TACTGCGGAAAACGTGGATCAGTTTGCTGATGATTCGGTCAGGCTTTATCTCAGGGAAATCGGTAAAATTCCACTGCTCTCAAATGAAGAGGAGACCGACCTTGCCTATCGCATCGTGAAGGGCGAGAAAAAGGCAAAAGATAAAATGGTCGAGGCGAATATGCGTCTCGTTGTGTCGATCGCAAAACGCTATTCTGGGCGTGGACTTGATTTTCTGGATTTAATCCAGGAAGGAAATACTGGTCTTTTACGCGCCGTGGAGAAATTTGATCCGGATAAAGGATTTAAATTCTCGACCTATGCTACTTGGTGGATTCGTCAGGCGATCACTCGCGCAATTGCTGATCAGGCAAGAACGATTCGTATTCCTGTACACATGGTGGAAACCATTAATAAAGTTTTGCGTGCAACTCGAAAATTGACAAACGAATTGAATCGTGAGCCGACTACTGAAGAGGTGGCTAAAGAAATGGGGATGGAGCCGGATAAAGTCGACTACGTAATGAAGATCAAGCAGGATATTGCTTCGCTTGATGCGGCAGTTGGTCATGATGGGGAAGACGAGGATTCTGTACTCGGTGATTTTATCGAAGATGAGGGTAGAGTCTCTCCTGAGGATGCAGCGGCAGCGCAGATGCTAAAAGAGCAGATTGCTGAAATTCTTGGATCGCTTTCGGAGCGTGAGCAAAAAGTGATTAAGTTACGCTTTGGAATTGGCGGCGGACGTCCACATACTCTTGAGGAAGTGGGCGCGGAATTTGCGGTAACTAGGGAACGTATTCGTCAGATTGAAGCAAAGGCTTTGTCTAAGCTTCGTAAGCATAAAGATACGAAGAAATTACACGAGTATATACATTGATAGCTAGCAAACTTTAATAATATCTAGTAAGGTAAGAGGAAACAGGATATAATCAGGTCATGAAGAAGAAGATTTTAAGTCGTATACAAGCTTATTTGGGGGTATTCATGATGCTTTTTATGACTTCGTTTGGTGCGCTCTTGACGATGAATCCTGTATTTGCGGAAGGTGAGGCGTCGTCAACCGGTAAGAAGTGTGGTGGCGTGGATACGGCAGTACTGCAATGTAATGCCGTGGATGCTAAAGAAGGGATTTTTTCAGTTCTCGGGATGGTGCTTAATATCTTTACTCTTGGAATTGGGGCAGCTGCAACGGTTGGTTTTATTTGGTGTGGTTATTTATACATGACTTCGAAAAATGAGCCTGCTGTAATTATGAAAGTGAAGACGAGAATTTTTCACATTGTGATTGGGCTTGTGGTTTATGCAATGTTCTGGGGGGTCGCAAACTTCTTGCTACCTGGGGGAATTTACGCTGGTAGGTAGTGGGGGCGGCGGAGTAGGATTTAGCATTTAAATTTTAGAATAGGTTAATATAAATGAAGAAGAGCGGTGAGGATTTTTGGCGTGAGCTGAGGAAAAACCGCTTTTTTGATGAATTGAAATATTTTTTAAAGAGGCTTCAGGAGGAATCGGAAGCAAGACGAGTGAGGTTAGTGCTGGTACTGAATCCGCGTTCGACCCAGGCAAAACGAGCGGAAGTCGAGATTTTAAAACCGCTAAACCG
>CALHKE010000007.1 GCA_938033695.1 uncultured Candidatus Saccharibacteria bacterium
CCAATTCCGAAACTCACCTCTCCAATGAATGCTATACAGACGGCCGAAAAAACCAATGGCAATGAAACTAATAGCATAAAAATTGGCCTGAAATTAAGTGATAATCTTGAAAGTGGCAGATATGCAAATAAGCTAATATTTTCAATTCTAACCAATAATTATAATCGTATCGCCATCATGACTGAAGGAACGGATTTTAATACAAAATTAAAAGCCTTGGAAACTTCTGCGAATAAAATCGAGCACTTCAAAAAAAGCCCTATACCACCAGTTGTTTATATGAATACCGTTACCGTTGACGATGAAGAATCTGATTATGAAATTAAACTTTGGTTAGACCCGACAGATAAAACAGCTTATTATTATGCTGAAACTGAAAAAGTTTATTTGAACGCATATAGCGGCCAGATGTTCTATTCAAAACCTGATGAACAAAAAATAAAAAATATTTCAGAGATAAATCTCTCAAACTTCGATACCTCCAAGGTAACGAATATGGAAGGTATGTTTGCTGGCATGTCTAATCTCAGCACTCTTAATCTCTCCAATTTTGATACTTCTCAAGTGACGAGTATGGAAGGTATGTTTGGTAACATACCTAGTCTCATCAATCTTAATCTCTCTAATTTTAATACTTCCAGGGTAACGAATATGGATTCTATGTTTGTTGGTATGCATAGTCTTACTAATCTTGATCTCTCCAATTTTGATACCTCCCAGGTGACGAATATGTATTATATGTTTTCTGATATATCTAATCTTGCCACTCTTAACCTCTCTAGTTTCGACACCTCCAATGTGACAAATATGAGCTATATGTTTTCATACATGAATAATCTTACTACCCTTAATATCTCAAATTTTAATACATCCAAGGTGACCGATATGGAAGGTATGTTTACTGACATGTTTAAGCTCACTTCACTTAGTATCTCTAACTTCGACACATCCAATGTGACGAATATGAGCTTTATGTTTGCTGATATGACTAATTTAATCTCATTGGATATTTCCAATTTTAATACTTCCAAGGTAACGAATATGTACGGTATGTTGTCTCTTCGAGATGAAAATAAACTTAAGGATAAACTAGAAAAAATATATGTAAATAATGATTTTGATACGTCCGAATTAACAGATTATTCTTATATATTTAAAAATCGTAAGACGCTTCGCGGTGGTAATGGTTCATATCTAGCCGATCCATCTACGACGGATAAAACTTGGCTTCGCGTGGATCGACCGGGCGTGCAGGGTTACTTTACGCGTAAATCTTAGTGGCTGAACAAATTATTTATACAGATGTTTGGTCTGATTTACGAGAAAATCACCAATTTCGCCGTAGTGAATATGGTTATTTAATTCTTCGATGTTGATTAATTCATAATCAATCACGGAGCCGTCTGGGTTATTTGTGAATTCACCGAGCTTTTCGAGGTCGGCATAGACGCGTAATTGGTAACCTGTATTTCCTTGATTATCATAAACTTTTTGATAACCGAGTGGAAACCAGGATTTGATGGCCATGTTTAATTCTTCTTTGGCTTCCCGAGAAATAGTTTGGATGATAGACTCATGAAGCTTTACTCCTCCACCCGGAAGATTATCTGAAGCGTGCGCATATTTTACGATAGGGACTAGATTTTGAAAATTACCAATAATATAAACTTGTGACCAAGGTAAATTGGGGATTGCTTGCCCGACTAAACTGTAAAAATCTGTGTGATATTTTATATTTTTATAGATGAATTTGCCATGTAGTATTGCTGAGTGCATAATTTCATTATAAAACAAAAAAAGACATAAATGCCTTTTCTTAAAATGGTGATTCCGGCGGGGTTCGAACCCGCGATTTTCTGGATGAGAACCAGACGTCCTGGACCACTAGACGACGGAACCGTGGAATAATAATAACATTTTTTTGATATGGTCGCAAGAGTTTAGATGGGTTATGTAATGGTGTAGTGTAAGGAATGGTTGCGATGATGTAATGATGTAGTGGCTCGGTGGATTAATCGCAGTCGAAGCTGGCGTCATTCCATTCGCAGTCGTCGATTGGATCAAGAAGATGTGGGTCGGTATCGGAGTCGGTAGTGCGATTACGCAGGCGGAATTCCTCATCGGACATATCACCGAGATCGTTTTCATCACCTTCGTCCTCGAGGTGATCATCATCTGACGGATCATTTTCTTCGTAATTTTGATAGTGGTCTGGCAAATCTTTTTGGAAGGCACCAGAGTCCCAGGAATCGTTTGTGGTGTCTGGATTGTCTTTTTCGGAAACCCAGTTCATTTTACTGTTTGGTTCCCCCGCGTTTTGATAAAATTTTGCCATAATCGACTCCTTTTCTACTATTATGTCAGAGGTATGTGGGCTTGTAAAGATGTATTAGGGGGTGAGGTTTTAAGCTTAAAAATGTGTCAAGTAAAAACCCGCTCACTAAAATTTTTGGAGTGAACGGGTTTTTATTTTTGATAGATTTAGTCGTGAGAGATTGCGGTATGAACACGGTTTAAACGAGCTAGAGTACGGTTTTTACCAAGCACACGCAAAGTTTGATGCAGTGCTGGACTAAACGGCGCAAAGCTGACGGCAATGCGAATGAGGCTGAAATATTCAGCTGGTTTTTTGCCAGTAGCAGCGAGAAGCTCATTAAGCTTGGCTTGAAGATTGTCGTCGGTCCAATCAGTCTCTTCGATCTCTGTTAATTTTTCGATAGTGAGGTGTAATAATTCACGATATTCAGTTTCAGAAAGTTTCTTGAGGAATTTATTATTGTAAATTAAATCAAGATCGATGGTTGGCTCTTCGAAGAAGTAGGTGGTCATAGTGCGCAAGTCAGAGAGTGTCTTTAAGCGATCATAGATAATACTGAGGACGGATTTTTTGTATTCGTCAGTTTCTTGGTCGGCGGATTCTGGCCAAAAATTAAGTGGCTTAAAAACTTGATAGCGAGAGAAATCTTCGGAACCAGAAGTAAGGCAGGTTTTGGCGTAGAGTGCGTCAATTCCCTGTTCGTCGGCAATTTTGCGAATCCATTGGCCATTCATCCAGAGAATTTTGGTCTCGTCGAAACGAGCGCCGGAGTTTTGAATGCGGGAAATTTCAAATTTTTCAATCATTTCATCGATTGAGTAAATTTCTTGTTCAGTGCCGTCATTCCAACCAAGACAGGCAAGGTAATTGAACATAGCTTCTGGGAGAAAACCATCGTCACGATATTCGGTGACGGATTTGGCGCCATCGCGTTTACCGAGCTTTTTATTGCCGGTAGGAGCGAGGATGTGTGGCATGGAGACAAAAAGATGACGAGGTAATTCTAAAGCGTCGTAGAGGGCCAGATAATTCGGTGTGCTAGAGAGATACTCGACACCACGAGTAATGTAGGTAATCTTCATTAAGGTATCATCAACAATGTGAGCAAAATTATAAGTAGGAAGACCGTCTTTTTTGATTAAAATAATATCATCGAGTACTTCTGGACCAGTTTGCATGTCACCCATGACTTCATCGTGCCACTCGTAATGCTTTGGAGTGGTCTTGAAGCGAATTGGCAGACCTTCGTGCCATTCTGGTGGATTGGTTGGGCGATGGTTGCGGTAAAGATAAGGAATTTTTTGCTCGTTGTCGAGTTTTTTGTACTCTTCAATTTTTTCGGAAGGTGTATCGTCGGCGTAGGCAAGGCCTTTTTCGAGTAGTTTTTTGGCCCAAGCCAGATAAATATCTTTGCGCTCGGTTTGATAATAAGGTTCGTCTGGACCGCCCACCATTGGACCTTCATCCCAGTTTAGTCCGAGCCATTTAAGAGTATCGAAAACTAGTTCGGCAGCGCCTTCCACGAAACGGCTTTGGTCGGTGTCTTCAATGCGCAAAATAAACTGACCGTGATTTTGTCTGGCGATCAGGTATGGATAAATGGCACTGCGAACATTGCCGATGTGAATATAGCCGGTAGGGCTGGGTGCAAAACGAGTTCTAATTTCCTTATTCATAATGGCTTAATTATACCACCACCATCAAGAGAAGAAAAATCCCAGCTTGGTTAGCTGAGATTCTGGGGAGTTGAGTTTTTTGAAGTTCCGAAAGAGCGATGTGGTTTATAGTGAGGTGATGATGTTTTTAAGCTGTTTTTTACTGAGACTACCTGAGGTGGTATTGAGCTTATAAACAGTTCCGCCATTTACCCAGGCCGCGTTGGATTGATACATGTAAATAGTGAGGCCCTGCTCGCGGATAGTATCGTATTGCTCACCCCAGGTTGGTTTGACATAATTATTTAAGAGAGCATTGCTATCCCAAGGGAGTTTTTCTTGGTCAAGAGTAAAACGGGTCTTGTCTGGTCCGACAAATTCAAGAGAAAAAGTATTTTTCTGGAAAGAGGCACTGCGGGCGGTAAAATCGCGTGGTACAAAAGATGGATAAGAAGCACCATTTTGGGCGGCAGCGACCTTGGCGCTAATATCTGGCATACTGAATTTGAGAGTGGCATAGAGCACGCCCATGCAACAAATCGAGCTAGCGACAGCAAAGATGAGATGTTTCTTAGAAACTTTTGGTTTTTTAACCATGATTGGAGCAGATTTTGGCTTAGTCTCCTCTTTCATGGCAGACATTAGGGCCTTGGAGTTTTGGCGGGATTTATTAGTAAGTTTTTTGGCGGAGAAATGTGAAATTGTATCGGCTTCACGGCGACGTTCAGCAAGTGACTGCAGAGGTGTAACTGTGGAGCGAGTCTTAGTAGTGGCGCGCACTGGGCGAGCTGGGGTTGGTTGAGCTGCCGGAATGACTGGCGCAACTGGCGCAACTGGTTTAGTGAATGGAGCAGACGTAACCGGTGCCACTGGGGACGTAAAGCTTATCGGGGTGGATGTTGGTTCTGAAATATTGAGCGGACGTGGAATGGAAATAGGGGTAGGCTTGGCAACTGGAGCGGGTTTAGAGAGATTGAGTGGGTTAGAAACCGGAGCTGGTACAGAAAAATTAAGTGGTGTAGTAACTGGGGCTGGCGCAGAAATATCTAACGGAGCAGAAATTTGGATGCGAGAAGTGGTCGGGCGAGATTTTGGAGTGGAAATGGCTTGAGCACTTGAAACTGGGCGCATGGTTGCATTATTTTTGAGTGATTCGCGAAGTGAATCAAAAGAAATGGTCACTTTTTTCGTGGTGACAGTAGAGTCTGGTGTGGCATATGAGGCTGGGGCTGGGGTGCGAATATCTGAGACGGCAGACATGTCATCAGAAAAGACAATTTTGCGAGGGGCTTTAACGAAGTGACGATTAAGAGTGCCAGAGTTTCTGACAGTAATATGGGTGGCACGACTCTGAACGCGCTGGTTCGTTAAATTTCTTTCCATTTTTCCTCGCTTATTTTGTTTAATTATAATAATAATACTTATGCAAATCAATAGTGATTATGTTTGATTTTTTATAGAGGTTGATGTGTTATAATGTTGACAATATGGACTTTGATAAAGAAAAGCGAAATCAATTAATTCGTGTAGTTATAGTAGATGTAATTTCATTTATTGCCGTGATTTTCATGGTGTTTGTTTTAGTGGCAGTAGTGAAGGGCTGGCGCCTGAATCGAAAATTAGAATTCGAACAATATGGTATGGTGCAGGCGGAATCTTTGCCGACTGGCGCAAAAGTAATTGCGGATGGGCGAGAAATTGCAGAGACGAATATTTCGAAGCTACTTTCGGCTGGCGAGCATGAAATTGTCTTGAAAAAAGATGGCTATGATACCTGGAGTAAGAAAATTTCGATTACTTCTGGCAAGCTTTTGCGTTTGAAATATCCACGTTTGTTCAAGCAATCGCGTGAGACGGAAGTTCTGGCGACGGAAAAAGATTTGAGCTTTTTTGAAACGGCGACGAATCACCGAGCGATTTTGTATGGCTTGAAAGAATCGCCAAAATTTAAGTATGTGACGAATTTGGAGGGTGATATTGCGACCTCGGAATTTGACATAACGAGCGTTTCGAGTTTTGTGACGAACGGAAAATTCACAGGTAGTTTGAAGAAGATTATTTGGAATGAAAATAGTGAAAAAGCGGTAGTGAACTTAGTTTCGGGCGAGGCTTCAGAGTGGTTATTGTTGAATTTTAAGGAAGCCACGAAGAGTGTGAATCTAACTAAGACGATTAGTAGTTTTGTCGATAAAGATATCGAGAAATTGGTGCAAGAAAAGAAGTTGGAAGCTAAAGAAGCGGAGGATTTTACTAAGACCGAGAAGGCGAAAAATAGTTACGTAATTTCAGAAGTACAGATCTCGGATGGCCAGGCGACACGCTTGATGATGCTAATCGACGGAAAGATTCGAGAAGTAAACTTGAATGATAAAATTATTTATGAAACGATGGTATCGGATGTGGCGAGGTTTTCGATGTACGGTTCGGAACTGGCTTTTGTGAAGAAGCTGAATGCGGAGAAAAAATTCGTAATTGGGATTTTTAAATTGAAAGATACGGGAGAAATTAAGATCGATGAAGTCGATGAGGCTGTGGGGCTAAATCGGATTTTTGTTAATCTAACCGAATTTTATGGTGAAAAATATCTCAATACGGTAATCGGGCAAAATTTGCGTGTTTATAATACAGATGATTACCCAAATCATGATAGTGAAAATACTAACTTGAATTTGGCTTTGGAAAAAACTTTGGAGGCGGCGCCGTCAGAATTTTATACTTCCGCGAATGGTGAGTTCTTTATGGGAGTGAGCGGCAATAAAGTGATGCTGGTGAATTTGGAATTGATGGAGCTTTTGCAATTTGAACATAACAATAATACGATCAGGCAATTGGATTATTATTTGATGTTCGATGTGGTGGATGGTAAGATGCAGGTTTATGATTTTGATCATGATAATCAGCGCACGATTTTGGAAAATGTGGCGAATGGCTTCGATGCGGTGATTAATCATAATAACCGTTACCTCTACTATGTGGGGACGAGTGATAATGGCTTGCAAATTAAGCGCGATAAATTATTCTAAGATTAAACAAAAATAGACCCGTGGTGGGTCTATTTTCCTTGGTTGGTTTTTAGTGATTGTTGGTGAGGAAACCCCAGATTTTTTGAAAGAATGGCTTTTCGTTGGCTGGCAATTCGGAAGAAGTATTATTCCCCGGTAAAGCAGTGGTAGAATCAGTGTTAGTCGGAGTAGAAACGGCTTTTTCTTCGTAGGTCGGACTGACCTGTTCGGCGGTCACTAGTAAACGGTAACGGTCGGATCCGAGTGGCGTACAGGTGATGAGGGTGAGAATCGGTTTACTAGTCGGGTAAACTAATGCGGCCACATCAGTTGGTTCAACGGTTTGTTTCTTCGTCACTTTATAAGTGTAACGAACCGAATTGTAATTGACGTAGATTAAATCATTATCCTGCAGACGCTCGAGGCCGGAGAAGATAAATTTATATTGGTTATTGCTATAAATATCACCGGCGGAGTGGCCGGAAATTACGAGGTTTCCGATTTGACCTGGCAGTGCATCGGCGCCGGGAATTTTAAATTGAGCTACACCATGATTCATTGCGTTATCAATAGTGGCAGTGTCATTAGCGATATTAAAGTGCGCTGGAACATCGACATTGAGTTTCGGAATAATGAGTTTTGGCTCGGCGGTCGGGGCAGTAGTAATAGTCGGATCAATGGCGGTGATTTCGGTGTCATTAGAATTTCCGGGAGCGATATAGGCCATAATCGGAGCGAAGATTAGGCGGTTATATTGCAAGAACAGGATGAAAAGGACGGTGAAAACTCCGGCGAAAATCGGGATGAATTTGCGATGTTTTTTAGAGAGCTGGAAGCTGCTGCTGGCTTTTTTCTGAATGCGTTCTTTTAAGGTAGCTTCGATGGTTTTAACATGAATTGATTCGAGCGAAGGAGGAGTTTCGGCGGATTTAGCTTGGGAGGTTTCTGAATTTTGTTCTGTGGTCTCGAGGCTTTTAGGTTTTGGGTTTTTGAGATTTTCGATTAGACGCTTTTGACTATCGAGAGCTAGTTGGCCGATTTGGTTGCGTTTTTCGTATTGATTGTTTAGTTCGGTTTTTTCGGTTTCAACGTAGGACTTGGCGGCTTTGGCATAATATTCGCTGTAATATTTTTGATAATAATTTTGCCAGGCACTGTGGTAATTTTGCCAATCCACTTTCTGATTCATATTAACCGGGGCTTGCTTGAGTGAACCGATTTCGCCCCCGGTAGGTTGGGTTTGATAATTGTATTGTGGGTTATTTTGCGCGTTGTATTGCGTATTGGGTTGTACGGCGTAAGTTTGATGGGCGGCCGCATGGTTCCCAGTGGTACCGCCTAAATTGGTTGATGTTTGACTACTAAAATTTTGACTAATTGAACTTTGGTTTTGATAAGGATTGTAACGGTTGGTGCCAGTTTGAATTTGATAAGTGCGGCGAAAAGGATTGCCCGTGGTAGGAGATTTTTGGGCGGCAAAATTTTGATAAACTGGACGGTCGGTGGATGGTGACTGGCTGGATGCAGCGGATGAGGATTGATTATATGTGGCGCCAGTGGAAGTTTGTGGATTTGAGACCCCAGTAGATGGATGTTTGAAAGAATTTTTGGCGTAAGTTTCGGTAGTTTGTGTGAGATCTTTTAGTTTTTTCTGTGCCTTAGAAATTAAATTAAATAAAGAATTTTTTGGTGACTTAGTTGTGGCTGAGTTGGTGGTGGTGGAAGCGGAATTTGCCAAATTTTGATTACTAAGATTTTGATTATAT
>CALHKE010000008.1 GCA_938033695.1 uncultured Candidatus Saccharibacteria bacterium
TGAGGAACACTATATCACTGAGTGAATAATATTATTTATATTCACTAATACACTTTATTCAACGAAAAAATATTCTTAAGCCTCAAAATTAATAAACAAAAAAGGTCCTCTATGCAAGGACTACTTCAAATTCAAATTTTAGGACCAGATTCAGGCCAAAATAAATTTGGTGAGCCGGGTGGGACTCGAACCCACGACACCAAGCTTAAGAGGCTCGTGCTCTAACCAGCTGAGCTACCGGCCCGACTCCTTCGTTATTTTATCATTTTTTTCGCAATTCGTCCAGTAGGAAAATAAAATTTTATTTCACACTCTACGGATTGCGTATTGACTCATAAAGGCCTCATAAATCATATTTGGGATGTAGGAACCAACCTCATTCGCCCCCCCTCTTCATTTTTCCCCCAAAATGTACTATAATAGCCTCACTGCGAATTGTAGCATAATTTTTCTATACGTTCGTAGATGGAACATTTACATTTTCAAAGGAGGGAAAACATGGATCAGGGAATTACCTTAATGGCCGGATCACTTTGTAACACACTGGAGTACGTGGAGAAAATTTTTCACGAACACAAGAACGTACTAAAAAGCATCGAACTGTATATCAACGACTTCAATGTTAATCGCGAAAAAATAAATGATATAACAGATGAACGCTGGAAGAAAATTATTGAAAACCAGAGGAAGAAAGCCGCAGCTAATGGTCAGAAAACTATTCTCGACCAAGATCAACTCTTCAGCCTGTCCGAGCAGATCATAAGCGACATTAGCTACATCACACTCACGACCGAGTCTTGCAAATTTTTCAAACGCCGCTGGATTGACACCGGTAATATTCGCAGACTCAAGGATGTGATCGATTGTTACAACAAGAGTTGGAAGCGCTTCAATGGTATTTATTCGAACATCGACTGCTTGATTCGTCAACCGATGTTTCTGAAATATGTTAGAAGCACCGAAGAGCGCCGTCGGGAATTCTGGGGTCTGGTTAATGAATTTTGCAATCAGATTGAGAAAATCGACCATGTTTTGGTGGAGGCTTTCCAGAACGACCTCAAGAATAAGCGCATGCTACTCGCTGAGCAAAGATATCAAGAATTTTTAAATTATGAAACCGATGGCAGCCTTATTGAGGATGCCGAAGAATTGCAAGCTCAAGAGCTTGAAAATGAACAACTTTTCTCTGGCTGCAAAATTAAATATATTCCGTTAGGACATATCGCAGCCGCCTTCAAGGAAGTTTCTAAGCTTCCGGATCTTACTTCAAATTCTAACCTTAAGCAATTAACCAATTTATTAATTGCCCTTTGAAAACATGATACGCCGAGAATTTCTCGGCGTATTTTTTGTTCTATGGTAAAATTAAAGAGAGGGAAATGAGTAAATTAATCATATTTCTCTTCGTTTGCACCCGTACCACCTACGGCGGTTCGGATGCTGCGTTCGTCGAAAGAAAGAATAAATTCTTTCTTTCTCCTCACTTGCACCCGTACATAAAAATGTTCGTGTGCGGCGTTCGTCGAAATATAATAAATAAATTTATTATATTTCTCCTCACTTGCACCCGTAGCTCAGCGGATTAGAGCATCTGTCTTCGGAACAGAGGGTCGAGGGTTCGAATCCCCCCGGGTGTACCAAAACCAAATCGAGCCGGTCGGCTCTTTTTTATTTCCGGTTCACTCGGAAAATCTAGGTTATAATGAAAGTAATGAACGAAGAAAACCAAAATTTCGCCGATTACGTTTCGCAGATCGACGAAACTCAATTAACCACCGATTACGCTTCAAAGCTTAGTAATAATGAAGTGCTCTATAATTTGGATTACGATGATTCCACTTTCGGCTCAGATTCTATCGAGTCTGTCGCGATCTACCCCAATGAATCCGCTGCCGTCTGCAATCCCAATGAATGTAATCTCAATAGCTGCGACCTCGACGATGGCGAGCTTACTTGTGGTGACGATTTCGCCGATAACGGCGACACTATTCAGGGTGGCCCCTGCCAGGATCTCATGGAATATTTCAGCGACAAACCCTATCTGGATTGACTTAATCTTTTATTCAAACTTCAAGAATTTTTTAAAGCCCCGACAGTCTCTTCTTGTTTAGATCACCACCTTTTCTACTCCCATGCCAGCCAGAAAAAATAACCTCATCAGAGGTTATTTTCTTATTTGTTGCGCTTGCGCTTTTCGCTGTGCTTGTGATTGTTATTACGATTCAATTTAGAAATCACAATCTTTTTCTTTTTAACTGCCATATTTTCTCCATGCAGAATTAGTAAGATATTTTAAATATTATAGCATATCTTTGCATCCTCGCAAGAAAAAAGAGACGCGAGAAGCGTCCCTTTTTGACAAATTTTTCAGAACTTGAATTGACCAGATTGTCCTCTAAGTTTTACGTAAGCTCAGAACTTGAATTAATCAGACTATTTTCTAAATTTTATGTAAGTTCAGAACTTGAATTAATCAGATTGTTTTCTTTAGATTTTGCGTAATTTTAAAAATTAATGGCAAGTCACTTTGTCGTCCGATACTTGCGGAAATTTCCGAAACCAGATCGTTGATAACCAGAAGCGCGCCCATCGTGTCCGCCTGTTTCAAGGTTTCGTCGATCGCGTCCTTGATGCTAGTGATAATCCAGACCATCTTAGTATCAAACGTAAACACACGCTCCGTATCCACCAGGCTCGACATCTTCATTTGCGCTTTGCGTGTGAGAAATTGCTCCTGATAATAATCTTTCAGATTGCGAATCTTGCTCCGCTGTTCGTTAATTTTTGGCTGCGCCACATAAGTATCACATGTCTTCACTGGTGGCATTTTCGATTCGTTAATAATTACATTCCAATGTCCGCCCAGTTCAATCGAAAACGGCGACGTGCTGAGAATTTTCGATTCCGTCGGTCGATATTTAATATTTATCTTCTGGAAATCGTTAAAATGATTCACTAATTCCGAAAAAGCCGTATAAGCCTGGGCTAGGGAATTAATACTTACATCAATCCACTCTCGCTCGGTTTCTTCATTAATCGATTCACCTTCACGCTGTGCCAACTTAGAAGAATAAACCAGTACTGCATTATGAATTAATTCAATATTCAGCGCCTTCGCCAAAAACTGATCGTAATCTAGAAATAATTTCACGGCAGCGGTCAAATCTTCACCGATTAAGATCCAATAATTTAAAAAATGATCAGGTCGGATTACTTGGTTGATGAAATTAATCGAATCCTTTGCCTTACCTAGGTATTGTTTCAGACGCGGCACCGTATAGTAAATTATCTGCATGTAGCGGCTGAGCTCTTCGTAGGCTTTCAATTCATCCGGTTCGTAAACATCCTTCATGTGCAGCGACGAACGATAATTATCATCGAGCGCCCGCAGTTTTTGTCGCAAACCATCCGTATAGTAGATAAAAGCCTGCATCTGATTCACCATTTCTTTTTCGAAATTGATGAGCTTGCTTAGGTCGGCATTAAAATCCACCAGGTCAGCATCTTTCTTTTTCATGTTCCCCTCCTTAGAAAAAATGTCAATTTTAAGTTACTCTTGTCAAACAAGACAAATATATTATAACTTATTTTTACCCCCTTGTCTAATCTGTTAATCTACCTAAATTTTGAACCTGCTTATGTTATAATTAAGCAAATGAATGAAGCACAAATCCAGGCAGCCAGGCGTGAAAATGAGGAAGAGGCCACCTCTCGCCGTTCGCTGACCCTTAATATTCCATACCTCGATATGCGCCCACTTGAAGAGCGCCTACCTCTGGTATTTGGCCTAATTGATATTGCTAAAATGCATAGCGACTACGTTTTGCCTTTGCAAAAAGGTGGTGCCGGGGAGCCTTATCAATTTCTTGTCACCTCGCAAGCGCCGCGTAGCACTATCAAGGAACTCACTGATCGTTTTAATGTCAACGGCGACGGCGTCGACTTCTTCTTGATTTCGAATAGTGGCTATCAGGCTATGATGCTGCGCTATGATCCACCGAAAGAAGTGCATTATGACGATATCAAAATTGCCAGCGAGGGTGACTCTGAAACGATTGCCTCGGTTTCTCAAACCTTGAATTCTGTCGGTACCGACAAAGTCTTCGATTTTCTCTTGGATCAGGCGGACAAGCTCGGCGCTTCCGATATTCATATCGAAAATCTGCGCGACAACATCCGTATTCGTATGCGTGTCGATGGTATTTTGCACCCAGTCGCCAATATTGAACGCGATCGTTACCGTGTCTTCATGGGGGAACTGGGTTCGCGTGCCGGGGTTTCTTCCGCTGCTACTACCCCACAATCTGGCCACATACAAAAAGATATTTTCCGCGATGGTTCGTCTCACCTCCTAAACATCCGTGTCGAAACCGTACCTACTATGTATGGTCAGGACGCTGTGCTTCGTCTCTTCAACTTTGATGAATCTTTGCTCAATCTCGATCTCTTGGGTCTTTCTGAATCTGAACTTACTGCTATCCATGATGTGGTTTCGCATCCCCGCGGCCTGGTTCTCATGGTCGGTCCGACCGGTTCTGGTAAATCGACCACGCTTTATTCCATGCTTAATGCCCTGAATAGTACCGACCGCAAGATTATTACTCTCGAGGATCCAATCGAATATGGTATTTCTGGTGTTTCGCAAATCCCGGTCAATACTACCAAGGGTGGCTCTTTCGCTGACGGTCTCCGTAGTATCCTGCGTCTCGACCCAGATGTCGTGATGGTAGGCGAGATTCGCGATGCTGATACCGCCAAGACTGCCATCCAGGCTTCGATTACTGGTCACTTGGTTCTAAGTTCCTTCCACGCTAATTCTACCGCGGCTGCTTTTTCCCGTATGATTGACCTCATCGGCACCAATCCAATTTTCTCGAGCTCAATTCGTATGGTAATGGCGCAGCGTCTAGTGCGTGTGCTTTCGGAAAATAAGAAATCCTACCAGCCGGATGAGGCTACTCGTAAGTATGTCTTGAATGTTCTCTCGAATCTCTCGGACGAGGTGATTAATCAGCAACTCGGCTTCACTTTTGACCCTAATAATTTTGTACTTTATCAAGCGGTCCCTACTGGTATCGAAGATCCCTTTGGTTACAATGGTCGTAAGGTGATTATGGAACAATTAATCGTTACGGAAGAAGTACAAAAATTCATTCGCGGTGATGTCGAAGATATCAATACCGACCTCATCGAAAAAACCGCCCAAAAAGCCGGTCTTATCACTCTTGAACAAAAAGGTATTTTCGCTTGTCTTCGTGGGGAAACCACTCTCGATGAAGTCTCGCGTGTAATTTAAGGAAAACTATGTCAGAAGAACCAAATTTTAATCCCCAAGAAGCAGAAACCCAGAATCAGGCTTCAATTAGTCATACCTCCACCGACGATATTTTCTCTCGTCCATTTGTACCAGATACTCCCGAGGAAGCACTGACTCCTGAAAGTGATTTTGTTGAGCCTACCACCCCTTATGGTACTCCACCAGAACTACTCGAAAGCATCGATAATTCTAGTGAGTTGCGCGAAAAGAAAAAGAATAATGCCGAACCCATCGCTCTCGTCGCTTCGATTTTGGCTGTCTTCTTCGCTGGCCTTTCGCTCTATGCGTTTATCGCCATGGGCGCCAGCAATGCCAAAAATTCCAAGCTCATCACTAATTTTCAAAATGATTTAAAGCATAGCGATGAAATTATCGCACAGTACGAATCCGCTACTAAAACCAAGGTGGTAAGTTCTGATCCAAAGTCCGATGGTTCTGATACCGGTGATAAAAATGAGAAAACCCCGTCCGATCGTAAGCCACAAATCGTCAAGTGGAATGATTTAAATATTAATTTTAATCAACTCGTCACTACGGTTGGTGATAATTACACGATTACTGGTGGCCGTATTGTTACAAATTCCGATGGCACCAAGGTTTATGCCAAACTTAGTCGTGTGAAAACCGAAAATAATCCAAATGATCCCAATCCGCTTAATCCGAACCGGACGATTTATTCTAATACTACTTCTACTGATATTTACGAGCGTGACCTCCCTGGTGGCTCTTGGAAATATGTCGCACCATTTGCCACGGAATCGAAAGAAAAGTGTGATAATTTGCCAAAAAATCTTCAAGATGCTATTCTCACTCTAGATACCTACGAGCCGACCGATGCCACTAAGTATCAGTGTCAGCTCTGACCTCTTCCATTTTCTCTAAAACTATGTTAAAATAAACCAAGTTTCTAAATAATAAAGGTAAAATATGAGTTTTCAAATCTTGAAAAATATTGCTGACGCTCAGAAAAAGAAAGCTGTTGTCGATGTTCGCTCTGGTGATACTGTAAAGGTTACCCAGAAAATCAAAGAAGGCGACAAGTTCCGTTTTCAGGTTTTCGAAGGTGTTGTAATCCGTGTTGATCGCAAAGAATCTCACACTGCTCGTATCGTTGTGCGCAAAATCGCCTCTGGTATCGGTGTCGAAAAATCTTTCCTTCTTCACAGCCCATTGGTAGAAAAAATTGAAGTAGTCAAGCGTGCTAAGGTTCGCCGCAACTACCTCTCTTACCTCCGCCACCGCTCAGGTAAATCTGCTCGTCTTGTCGCTCGCGACTTTGACCGCGCTGCCGTCAACACTTTGAAAGAAGAAGTTGCCGAAACTGCTGCAGAAGCTACTGAAGCCTAAAACAAAAATAATCCCACAAGGGATTATTTTTTTATCTCTCGAATTACCGATTATTCGTCCAGTTCGAACCACTCTTTCAGCTTGAAATCTTTTCCGACCGCCGCCACCGCCAAGGTTGGTGTAAAATCAGCGTATTCTGGATTTGCGGCTACGAATCTCTCTACCGCAAGACGCATTTTTTGCTGTTTCTTCTGATCAATGAAATCTAACCCCGTACCAAAATCACTACCTCCCCGGTATTTTACCTCGGTAAAGTAAAGCACTCGGCCCCTTTGAGAAATAATATCTACCTCAAAAAATTTTGTTTTATAATTTCTCGCAACAATTTCATGATCCGCCGTCACCAGATAATCCACTACAACTTGTTCCCCCCGGTCACCCAGCTGTTTGGTGTTAATTTTATTTTCGGCAATTTCTCGAACCGGGCGAAAACTGCGGCGATGTTCTGGGGTGAGACCGAATTCTTCCATCGCTTTTTGGTGCGCCGCCGTCCCATAGCCGACGTGTTTGCCGAAACCATATTCGGGGTAGATCGTATCGAGCTTCGTCATATAATTATCGCGTTCCACTTTCGCGAGAATACTCGCGGCCGAAATTTCTTTCACCAGAAAATCACCTTTCTTCAGAGTAGAAACGTATTTCTCCAGCTTCGTTCCCACCAAAAAATTCATGGTGCCATCGATGATAATTTCTGAGAAGGGAATTTTGGTTTGCTGAATCTGTTCTACTGCTCGTCTGGTCGCGAGTCTCAAAGCTTCACTCAGTCCAATCTCATCAATTTCCGTACTGTTCACCCAGCCGGTCGCCGCCGCCAAGGCCTTTTCTTTAATCAGCACATACAGCTCTTCACGACGTTTTGCAGATAACTTTTTCGAATCGGTTAATTTTTCGATCCACTCCGCATTCTCGGAATTTTGCCAGTCGCCCAAAATACAGGCACCAATCACCAGTGGCCCCGCATATGGTCCGCGCCCCACTTCGTCAATCCCTAAAATCATGGCTTAGCTCCAAATATATTTTTTGCATTCCTGAAATCCCCGAACCTCTTTGGCGGCTGTTTTTTATTTTTACTTCAAAATTAACTTTAGAGATTACTTGCTAACGTTGAAGCGAAATTCCACAATATCACCGTCTTCCATCACGTAAGTCTTGCCTACGGTGGCCAGTTTTCCGGCAGCTTTCACTGCTTGTTCGCTACCTAGTGCTACTAGGTCGTCATACTTCATTACGCTAGCCGCAATGAAGCCTCTCTGAAAATCTGTATGAATCGTGCCAGCCGCCTCTGGTGCGGTCGCGCCCTTTTTGATGGTCCAAGCTCGCACTTCTTTTTTACCAGCCGTGAGGAAAGATTGTAAACCTAAAGTATCGTAAGCCGCAATGATTAATTCTGAAAGCGCATCATGATCCACGCCGTAGCTGCTGAGAAAATCTTTCTTCTCCGCCAAAGTCATCCCTACCATTTCTTCTTCGAGTTTTGCATTGACGAAAACCGCCTGATTTGGCGCCACTAGCGCACGCATCTCTGCCTTTAGTTCTTCGTTCGTTAGCTCGTTTTCATCCACATTGAACATGTAAATCACCGGCTTTTCCGTGAGGTATGGAATTTTTTCTTCCTGTTCCTTATTTTTCTTGCGCTTCGCTTCCACTTTTTCGCGCGTTTCTAGATCCGCGAGTTCCAGCTCGGTTTGAATAATTTCAATATCTTGCTTCGGGTTCACTTCCGCCGCCGTATTTGAATCTTTCGAGACATGTAAAATATCGTCGTTCTTAAACACGCGCACCACGTGGCAGATAATCTGGCATTCACGGATGTGAGCAAGGAATTTATTACCCAGACCCTCACCCTTCGAGGCGCCTTCGACTAGCCCCGCAATATCGACAAATTCCACGGTGGCCGGAATCACTTTTTCGGTTTCGTACATTTTGGCCAAAACATCGAGACGCGTATCTGGCACCGGCACGATACCAACATTTGGCTCAATCGTCGCAAAAGGATAATTCGCCGCCAAAGCGTGCGCATTGGTCAAAGCATTAAAAAGCGTTGATTTTCCTACGTTCGGTAGCCCCACAATTCCAATCTTCAAATTCAAAATCAATACTCCTTAAATTTATAGTTTCTTCTCTGTTAATTATAGCACATTTGAGATTTGTAAGATAAAAGCCCATTAAGCTAATTATCTTAATTTAACTTTTGAAAATTTGTCGTAATTGGGATTGAATATAGCTAGAGTTTAACCAGAAACATTTCTTGACTAATTGAATACCTTGAGGAGTATCTAGCGTATCAGAGGCATTTCTTGCATGAGGTCTGACATGAGCAACTCTATTCTCAGATTTTTTTGGCAGGTCTTCCGCACGACCCGCTATAATTTGGGATTTAGTTTTTTCCCAAACTTTTTGCGCCTCCAGCTTATCCTCATATGGTATATTCCAAAAGTTAGCACCTCTGAAAACCATCTCGCCATTATCGTTTTCCTCAAAAACCGCGAATAGAAATTTATGCTCCAATATCTTGAAAAAATCAGAATCTTCCCATTCCTGTTCTGATATTTCAAAATATGAAAAATACGGGAAGGACATATCCTCTTTGGGTCTAAATTTATTCCTAACCGTGATTACTTTTAGTTCAATATCTGCTTCGACTAATTCTTTTAGTTGTTTTGTTTTTCCGCCAAGCATTCGAATTACGAGTGACCTACAATAAGACTTATCATTATTGGGGTTATAAAAATCCAGTTCTATAGCGAGCTCTTTAATTGTTTTACCAATAAATTTATGAAGTCTCATCTTAACAATATTTGCGAACCCAGCACTGGCTTGATATTCTGATGAGAATAATGAATCACTCTGATTATCTTCTTTAGTACTGGCCAATTCTACCATTTTATTTACATAAGAAGGTTTCAATGAGAATGCACGTGATTTTGCAAGTTCGTTGGAGAATGGTTGCTTCCTCATGGATTCTTTGCTTCCACCCGAGCCTTTTCTACATGCGGCTAAGTAAAAAGTGTCACCTTCGGATAATTCATGTGCTAGACCATTTTTAATCTTATCGACAATTGTTTGCCAATCCTGTCGGATAATTTCAAGGTCATTTTTTGGAAAATCCCACAATAATGGTCTGAATGCAAATTTACGTTTTATCGCTGGTAAATCACGGTCATAAATATAGAAAAGTATCAGCATTTGTTTGCATTTTTTCATTAAACTATTATCTTCCCAGGATTCGTTTACCAGGCCAAGATAATCAATCATCGATAATACCAGGCGTTCTTTTGCCTTATAATTCCCATTGCTTTTTCGGATTACGCCCGTAGTTTTTAGTTCTACTCCAGCTTTTTTGAAATCCGGAGCCTGTTCATTGCCAGGATGAATTTTGAAAAAATATTCCTCAACGAGTGTCCCTAAATTGCCTTTATTCTTAAGATTTTCTGCCAGCTCCGTAAAATCTATTAATTCATCAAGAGAATGCCCCGGTAGTTTTTTAGAATATTCCAGGATAGATTGTGCTGAGCTTGCATCATATTCCATATCTATATTCTACTAAAAAACACTCTTGATCGAAAGCATAAGGTCTGATATAATTTTTTTATGAAAAAGATAGGTGTTATTGAGCTCTTTGCGGGGGTAGGAGGTTTTAGAATCGGGTTAGATGCTGTCAAAAATTCCAGTGTGTCGTATGAAACTATTTGGGCTAATCAATGGGAACCATCGACTACCAGGCAGCACGCTGCTGAGGTTTATTCTGCTAGATTTGGTAATGAGAATTTCTGTAATGAAGATATTGAAAAGGTGGTTAATGAAAATTTTTCAATCATACCGGACCACGACCTGTTAGTCGGTGGTTTTCCGTGTCAGGATTATAGCGTAGCTAGAACTTTAAAAAACTCCGAGGGAATCACCGGCAAAAAGGGGGTATTGTTTTGGTCAATTTATAACATCTTGAAGAAAAAAGGCGACAAGGCACCAAGGTTTCTATTTTTAGAAAATGTCGATAGACTCTTGAAATCGCCAGCTTCTCAGAGGGGAAAAGATTTTGCCGTCATGTTGGCTGCATTATCAGACTTGGGGTATATTATCGAATGGAAGGTGGTGAATGCTGCGGACTATGGCTTTCCTCAAAGAAGAAAAAGAACCTATATTGTAGGTTATAAAAATTCCTCAATTGATGACTTAGATAAGCAAGCTTTCCTAGAAAATAACTCAGTTATGGCTGAAGCTTTCTCTTCAAAATTAAAAGGAATGATTAGTCATTTCGAAATTAATGGTGATCTTGCTGAAATCTCTGAGAATTTTTCTAAGGAAAAGCCAAAAATCTCACCATTTAAAAACTGTGGATACGTAAAAAATAGAGAGGTCTGGACTTCAGATTTTACTCCAATTTATGAAGGTAAAAGGACTCTACTTCGAGATATAATTCTTGATGAAAAAGATGTCCCAGAAAGTTTCTTTATTGATGATGAAAAACTTCCAACTTGGACATATTTAAAAGGAGCAAAGAAAGAGGAAAGAACTAGCAGTACTGGTTTTAAATATCATTATAGTGAAGGTCCGGTTACATTTCCCGATAATCTCGATGCGCCATCTAGAACTATTATTACCGGCGAAGGTGGATCTGGTCCTTCAAGATTTAAACACGTGGTTGTGACTGAGAGTGGCAAGTATCGAAGACTAACACCAGTCGAATTAGAGCGTTTAGATATGTTTCCAGATAACCATACTAGACTAGATGGTGTATCTGATACCAAGAGAGCATTCTTTATGGGTAATGCGCTTGTTGTGGGATGCATCACTCGTGTTGGTGAAGCATTGGCTAATAAAATCCAGTCTGGATTATTGTCATAAAAGATAAAATCAAATAAAATAAATATATTCGGGAATACCCGCCATCCCCTCATCCTTTACGGTTGAGGGTATATTTTTTATCTAATATCTTCAAGAATCCTAAGAAACTCCTCATTCATCGCAGCCGCATGAAAACCAGGTTTGCTCTTCACTACCGCCCCGGCTTGCTTGGCTAAGAATAATCCTGGTTCAAAGTCCCAAGGGTTTTCTGCTCGAAAACTCACTCCATGCATCCTCCCAGCCGCCAGAAACGCGAAAGCCACACAGGCTGCGCCGAATACTCGATGAGTGGAGCCGTATTTCTGCATTCTGGTCGCCGCCTCGATTACGTCTCCGCCAATCGCCGCATAAAATGCATTCAGAATCGGCACCTCGCGTACCGAGATTTTCTCTCCATTTAGATAAGCGCCACTTTCATCGGCAAAATAAAACTCCTTCAGTGCCGGCAAATCAATCACGCTTGCGATAGTCTCTCCGTTTTTACGACAGGCCACCTGAATCCCCCAAAGCGGCAAACCATTGGCAAAATTCTTCGTCCCATCAATCGGATCGATAATGAAGCAGTTTTCTGTCATCGCAGTATCCGGATTGAATTCTTCACTAATAATTGCAAAATCCGGATATTCCGCCTGGATCTTTTCAATCAAAAATCTCTCCACTAGGTAATCTACATCTGTCACCAAATCCCCCTCGCTACCTTTGGCATAAACTGTGAAATCTCGTGATAATAATTTTTCGGCTTCGCGAACGATGCGCTGTATGAATTTGCCTTCCATAGTTATTATTATAGCATTCTGGTATTATATAACCATGAACACTATCGATCCTGCCGTGCCTTCCAAATCTCAGCAACAAATTCTTCATCTCGATCCGGCCGTGCTTTCCGATTTTCAGCGTCAAATCTTTCAACTCGAGCGTGATAATACTTCGGAATTAATTCATTTTGAACGGGGAACTACGCCGATTTTGCTTTCTGCCCCGCATACTGTAAATTTTCTTAAAGAAGATGGTAATTTTAAAATGCGTGAAGGCTACACTAAGGCCATTGTAAAATATCTGGCGAAAAAAACCGGTGCCTTCCTCATGATTAAAGAAAATTCTGATGGTATTGATCCGAATAAACCAGAAATGGAAAAATATAAGCGCCGCCTTCTTGAAATTATTGAGCAATATCAAATTCAACTCGTTCTGGATATTCATGGCGCCGCCTCGCATCATGATTTTGCCATCGAAATTGGCTCGCTCGACGGCGTAAGCGCTAAGAATCAAACAATCGAATCCTTAAAAACCGCTCTAAAAAATCAGGGAATTGCACCAGTCGCCGAAAACAATCCGTTCAAAGGCGGCGGCATTACCAAGACCGTCCATGGAAATACTAATATTGAAGTTTTGCAGCTCGAAATTAATCGTAATTATCGCAATCTCACCCATCCCGAAAAGCTTTTTCACCTCTGTAAATCACTCGAAAATTTCCTCAAAAGTTTTCCACAATCAAATTCAATTTAATTTCAGTAAAATCTATTGACGACTAAGCATTAGCATGATAAATTAATAGTAACTTGAAGGTCAATACAAGTAAAAAACAAAAAAACTGTTAATATTTAATAAAGGAAATATTATGACAAAATATGCAAAAATCATGGCAACTTTCGGTGTCTTAGCTGGACTCGGTGTCGCTTCACTCCCACTAGCAACCTTTGCTGCTAACAACTCTGAAACCACCGTTAAGGTTACCGTCCAAGAAGGTATCTCTATCGCTAACGATAACGCTACCGCTGACGCTGGTAACAAAACCCCAGGTGAAGCTGGTTCTGCCACTTCTAACCTTACCGCTGCGACTAACAACGCTGCTGGTCTTAAAATCACCGTTAAAGACAAAGATGAAGACACTTCTCTTCGCGCTGCTGGTATCACCGGTTCTGTCGCTGGTGTAGACTTCATCCCAACCGCCGCTTCTGGTACTGGTTCTTGGAGCCTCAAGGGTGGTGATCTCGTAGCTGACACCGCTATGGTTAAAAATTCTGAAACCGCTCTCGTAGTTAAGAACACTACTGGCCCTTCAACTGAACAGGTTGCTATGACTTATCGTATCGAACCAGGTGCAGCACAACGCCAAGGTACCTACGAAGACGTTATCGTTTACACTGTTACCAAGAACTAATTTCCCTGTATTGACTGATGAATCAGCTCCTGAAAAGGAGCTGATTTTTATTTGACATTCAGGTAATGCTAAACTATACTAGATACAAATAAGTAGAGGAAAAAATATGAAACATATTGGGAAGGTGGTAGGCGTTCTTGGCGTCGCTTCTGCCTGTGGGTTAATGGCCTTGCCACTTAGCACTTTTGCTATTGAAAAGAAGAACAGCTTGGATGTGAATGTTACCATCGCATCTTTTCTTAATATCACGTCTGGCGCTAGTACAGTGGCAGATACGATTAACCCAGGTCAGGTTAAGAATCTTACTAATACTATTCGCGTGAAGACGAACAGTGTCACTGGTTACAATATTAATATTCGTGATAAGGATTCTAATACCAACCTTGTTCATGATACGACTACTACTAGTACTATTCCAGCTAAAAACGGAGCGCTCGACGGTTCTCAGGCTGGTTGGAATTACTCGGTTGGCGCCATTACGCATAAGGCTGTCACGGCCACTGATGCCTCGATTTTTAAGAACCTGAATACTGCCAAGCAGGTCATCGACGAAACTACTAATATAAATTACCATGTCGCTGCTACTGGCACTCAAATCCCAGGTAATTACAGTGACGTAGTGGTTCTCACCGTTTCAGAAAATCCGGGCACTTAGAGCTAATTTTTCATTGAATTACGCTTTTGCTCGTGTATAATAAATAGCATATAACTAGGAGGTAAATGAAAAAACTTAAAGGTCTAATTTTCGGTATGGCAGTTGCCTTGCCACTCTTCTTCGGCATCGTACGTCCAGTCCACGCAGATAACGGTACCGAACGTCTTACCAATCACATGCAGGTCTCGCCTGCGTCTCAGCAGCTTGGTACTTTGAAGCCAGGTGAGACTAAACAGGGTACATTCCGTGTCCAGAATATCGGTACTAACGCCTTTGATTTTAAGGTCTATGCTGCACCATACTCAGTTAGTAACGAAAACTACGACCCAACTTTCGATGCATCATCGGATTACACCAAGATCTCTAACTGGTTTACTTTTAATACTACCACTGGCCATCTTGATCAAAATTCGGAAACTACCATCGAATACACCGTGAAGGTTCCACAAAATGCTCCAGGTGGTGGCCAATATGCCTCTATTATGGTGGAGAACGCCTCCAGTGAAAATTCATCTAATACCATTCGCGAAGTCACCCGTATCGGTATGTTAATTTACTCTCATATTGATGGTAAGATCAATCAATGTACTAAGATTTTGGAAAATAATCTTCCATTTATTCTCTTCAACCCACCAATTTCCGGTACCTCTCGTGTCGAAAACTGTGGTAACACCGATGAGGATGTCAAATATGTTCTTCGTGTCTTCCCATTCTTCTCTAAAGAAGAAGTCTATACTAACGAAGAAAACCCTACTTACCGCACCACTCTCCCTAATACTAAGCGCCTCAGTAAGGAAACTTGGGAAAAATCTCCAGGTATCGGTATCTTCTGGGTCGAGCAAGACATTACCTTTGGTAGTGCCCACAATACTTCTCGTAAACTCGTGATCCTTTGTCCAATCTGGCTTATCGTCTTACTCGTTCTCTTTATCCTCTCTGTTATCTTCTGGCTTGTTTCAAAGAAATACGAGAACAAAAAATCTAATACCAAGTCCGCACCTCGCGTCGAATCTGATTTCTAAAGGAGTATTTGATGAAAAATAATTTTAAACATGTCTTGACTCTAGCCCTCTTCGGGCTAGGTCTCTCCGGCTTCTTCGGTTTAGCAAAAACCGCCACTACTTATGCCGACGAGAAACCAGCTGAAAAACCAAAAGTCCAAATCCAAATTTCCCCAGTCAAAAACACCGTTTACCTCAAGGGCGGTGATGTTTCCGACTTCACCTTCAATGTTTCTAATATCGGTACCGATCCCTTTGATTTTAAAGTTTATGCTACTCCATATTCCGTCTCCAATGAAAAATATGAACTAAACTTCTCGAAAGAAAGTTCCCGCACTCAAATTACTCGCTGGACTACTTTTCAGGATGCTTCCGGAAATTACGTATCTGACGTCACCTACTCGGTTCAGCCAAACGAAACCAAGGTTGTGAAATATCGTGTCACCGTCCCTCAAGACGTTCCTGCCGGTGGTCAATATGCCGTCATCTTCGCTGAAGCTATCCCAAAGGACGACTTAAATTCTACTGGTATTAAAACGGTTTCTCGCGTTGGCTTGACTCTCTATGGTAAAACTGAGGGTGAAACCAGGGAAGAAGCCAAAATCACCAAATACCATCTCGACGGTTTCCGTGTTTCTGGCAATATTCGCACCTCTGCTACGGTCGAAAATACCGGTAATACCGACTTTCGTGCCACTGTCAGTATGAAAGTTGAAAAGCTCTTTGGCGGTTCTATCTTTGAAGATACGAAAGGCTTCGATGTCTTGCCTGATACCACCCGTGACGTCGACCTAGAATGGAAGGACAGTCCAGCCTTCGGTATTTACCGTATTACTTCTACTATCTCCGCTGGTGGTAAAGAAGAAAAATCTACCAAGATTGTTTTGATTATTCCGATATTTGTCCTGATTATTCTGTTTATGCTATTGACAACGGCTGTGGTATGGTTTATCATCGTACTTAGAAAGCGTCGTGCTCAAAAATCTAAGTTAATTATTTAGATTCAAGCACAAGGAAAATAAAAATAATAAAGGCGAAAAATGAATAAAAAATCAATCATCGGCGCATTAGGAATAGCAGGTCTCACCTTGATCGGTGGCCTGGCGCTCACCAATCAAACTTACGCCCAGGAAGCTACTTCTTCCGAAGTAACCGTCCAGGTTACCGTTCTTCCAAACGGTCAATCAGTTGCTATCAAGTCTCCTACCTCAGATAGCAAGGTTCTTGAAAATCAAGTACCACTCAATATTGATTTTACCAAGTCTAAGACTATTGAATACGAAATCAAACTCACCGACAAAGACGGTACTACCACCACTATCGCTAACGAAACTGTTGACGTAAGTAATGCTGGCGCTGCTAATAGCGGCTCAAAGAAAATCCCTCTCGATATGCAACAGCTCACTAATGGTGTCTTCGGTAAGGTCTCCATTAAAGTCACCGTCGACGGCAAAGCTGAGACTGCTGATACTGTAGAATTTAACTATGTTCCAGTAGCAGTTGAGAAAACCCAGACTAACCCACGTGGTTATACCGGCTTTCGTATTGCTCACGCTGGTGGCGTCGCGAAAGTAAAAGTTGTCTTGAAAGATAAAAATGGTCACAAGGTTGGTGATAAAGAAATCGAAATCACTGATCCAGTTGCAATGACTAACGGTGGTACTATTGAACTCAATTCAGAAGATATTAATAATAAATTGGACAAGGGTGATTACACTCTCGAAGTCGTAGCTCTAAACGGTGCTGGTGATGATCTCGAAAAACCAGAAGTTGCTAGCTTCAAGTTTACTGGCAAGGATGAACCAGTTAAACCAGAAGACAAGCCAGCCGCTCCAGGTAAGAATGGTGGTAAGAAAACCCCTGCTGTACCTAATACTGGTGGATCCGTCTTCGCAGGTATGAATCTTTCGTCCTCAGACTTCCTCGCTTCCGGCATTGCCGTCTTCGCCTTCCTCTCTCTTCTCGCCGTCGTCTTCTTGAAGAAAGGTAAGAAATCCGGCTACCGCCGCTAAGATTGATTCTAAAAGACCTCCTCACGGGGGTCTTTTTTCTTTCAATTAAATTATGGTTGAAATCTTCGCTCAAATATCATATAATAAATTTGCTGGACGATTAGCTCAGTTGGCTAGAGCGCGTCTTTGACGTAGACGAGGTCAGAGGTTCAAATCCTCTATCGTCCACCAGTAATTCAGGCTAAGGGCCTGTTTTTTTGTGTTTCTTGACATTTTGTGTTATAATATATGTTGTAACTAGTTTTTTATTACTCAAAAAATGAAACAGGAGGGGGAAGTTATGTTGGTTTATATTGAGGGCCTACCGTATGTAGGAAAAAGCACTTTGGCAAAAGGATTAAAGTCTCGTTTGGGGGCAGGATGGAAAATCATGGATGGTCAGAGTTTAACAAAGGAAGAGCTTTACGTCTTAGCGCATGGTAATTTTGGAAATGTAATTTTAGATTCATTTAAGCCGTATTATGAATTAGCTAAGAAGTATGCGCGTTCTACTTATGTTCCCAAGCCGGTGCTAAAAGAATATCAGGCCATGCTGCCTAGACCTACGGCATCCTTTTATTTGCATGCTGATAGTGACATGATCTTGGTTTCTCGGGCTAAGACCGCGATTAATGCTGGGGTGGACTGTACTAAGTTCGAAAAGTCCATCTTACAGAGTGATCATCTGACTTTTGACGGCTTCCGTAATCAGTTTATGGAATCGGTGAATACCATGATGGTACCAGAATATATTGTCACGGATAAGCTTTTACCTGCCGAAGTGCTAAATTCAGTGTATTATAGCGTCAGCAGGGCAATTAAAGCCGCAAGGGAACCGAAAAAGGCTCTCGCATAATCGTGACAGACTGCAAACTAGTTTTGTTCTTTACCTAGCATCTTTGATGCAAAAGACCCCGATTCTTTCGGGGTTCTTTTTTGCGTTAAAATCCTTATGTCCTAAATATGCTACAATAGAAGTAATTAAATCGCACTGGAGTTAATATGAAAATTCAAGATAAAATTAACGCTTATCTCAATACCGCAATCTCCACTACCGTAGTAATGGTGCTGTTCGGCCTCTTTTTCGCCCTGCTTCCGGAATTCGCCCTCAATCTCTTGCGCCTACTCCTTGCCGCCGGGTTTCTGCTCGCCGGTTTTAGTATGATTATGAGCCGAGTTTATTCGCGCTTTGTCCGTCTATTTTCTAGTAATTTTCTCGGCGCCTTTCTTATTGTTATTGGCCTCGTCTTCCTCTTTTATCCAAGTATTCTCAGTCTTATCCCGATGACTATCGGTCTCGTCATTGTGATTTCGGCAATTTCCCGTATTGGCTACACTATGGAATTAAAAAACGTCTCCAAATCTGCTTACATCACCTCTATTATTACCAATCTTTTGTCCTTGACTGCTGGTGTCGCTATTATCGTCTATCCATTTGATGCTTCCGCCATTGCCTTGTCGCTAATCGGCTTTATTATGATTGGTTATGGCCTCTCGGATTTAATCAATATTATTGTTCTGAAGAAACACGTCCAAGATTTCACCGATCGTTATAATCTAGTCTCCAAATTTTCCGGTTCGAAAAAATCCGAAACCAATCCAGATGACATTGAAGAAGCGGAAATTGTCGACCCTAAAAAGAAATAAACCCCTGTTATTGCGCTTATGCTTGCAAAAATTAAGGAATTTTGTTAATATAATCGTGCAACACAGATATCTTGTGGATTGAGCATATTAAACGTATCGGGTATGAACAAGACACATTATATTTTGTGCGGCAAGGTTTTTGCTACTTTCTTAGCGAGGATTTGAAAAACCCCTCTTAATTTTCTAAAAAGAACAAGCAACAAAACATGCAGTTTCACCAACCATTACTACCTCGCTGCGTGTCGCGTCGTGAGACTTTCTAGTCTAAAAGTTATTGCCATTTCTTTTAGCTAGAAATAAGGTTCACCACCTTGGCGGCATGTTGGGGCCGAAGTCACTACTTCTCTTAAATGTGCAAACTCGCTTTTATCTGTTTTGGTAACATCCACCTTTTCGGCCCCCAACTTATTTTCATACTTGCAGCCTCGGCTTCACTAATCTTCTAGACATCAGAAGGCTGCGGATACCCCTCCAAAAAATCCCACCTGCTGTGGGTCCCGCCTTGTATAAGGTGAGCTCAAATCCCATTTCCTATGGGTCCCGTCTTATATAAGGCGGGTATTTTTTTGCTTAAAAAATCTAGAAGATAGGCGAAAACAAAAAAGAGCCCCGAAAGGCTCTTTTTAAAAAATCTCTGTGGTGAGTCGGGAGGGACTCGAACCCTCGACACCGGGCTTAAAAGGCCCGTGCTCTAACCTGCTGAGCTACCGACCCAGAGTACTCTCTTATTATATGCCTACCCTCTAAAAAAATCAAGCAAAATATGGTATAATATTCAGAGTAAAAAATAAGGGCAATATGAATAATAAAGAAAATATCCGTAATGTTGCAATCATCGCGCACGTTGACCACGGTAAAACGACGCTAGTGGATGCACTTTTGAAACAATCTAATACCTTCCGTGATAATCAAGCCGAAATGAGCCAAACTCTCATTATGGACTCTGGTGACCAGGAGCACGAACGTGGTATCACCATTACTGCCAAGCAGACCTCGGTCTATTACCACGATCATAAAATTAATATCATCGATACTCCGGGCCACGCCGACTTCTCTGGAGAGGTTGAACGTACTCTCAATATGGCCGACGGTGTACTTTTGGTGGTGGACGCCCAAGAAGGTCCGATGCCACAGACCAAATTCGTTTTGAAGAAAGCCCTTGATCTTAAATTAAAGCCGGTTGTGATTATTAATAAAATCGACAAGCCTGCCGCTCGTATCGAAGAAGTGAAAGACGAAATTTCTGATCTTTTCTTGGAGCTTGCGACCGAGGAATCTCAGCTTAACTACCCAATCTATTACGCTATCGCGCGTGATGGTCGTGCCGGTAAGACCGAAAATCTTGATGATGATCTCCATGTGATTTTTGAGTCAATCATTAATGATATTCCTTCACCAAAAATTGATGAAGCCACCGATAAAGGCCTACAGCTGCTTGTCGCTTCTCTCGCTTCCGATAGTTATCTCGGTAAATATGCTATCGGTAAGATTTTCCGTGGCAATATTAAGCATGGTCAGTCCATTAAAATCATGAAGACTCACTTTACCGACGGTGAGCCGGAAATTACTACCGAAAATGGTAAAGTTGATAAGATTTTTGTCTATCGTGGTCTCGGTAAGGAAGAAGTAAACGAAGCTTTTGCTGGCGATATCGTCGCCGTGACTGGTATTCCAAGTGCGAACATCGGTGATACTATTGCTGCCTTTGATAATCCAGAAGCTCTTCCTACTATTGAACTTGAACCACCTACCCTCAGCATCTATATCGGTCCAAACACCAGCCCATTGAAGGGTCAAGAGGGTGAATTCACTACCTCTCGTCAAATTTCTGATCGTCTTCACAAAGAACTTGAAACTAATATTGCTTTGAAAATCGCCCAAGATGGCCTCGGCTACAAAGTTTCTGGTCGTGGTGAACTTCATCTTTCGGTTTTGATTGAAACTATGCGCCGTGAAGGTTACGAACTCGAAGCTGGCCGTCCAGAAGTCGTCTACAAGGAAATTGATGGCAAAAAATGTGAGCCATTTGAAGATCTTACAATTGAGGTCACCCCAGAATATGTTGGTGCAGTTTCGCAAGAGCTCGGCATTCGCAAGGCAGACCTGATTGCTCAAGAAATTACCTCTGGTGGCGCCGTGCGTTTCACATATGAAATTTCTACCGCTGCCCTGATTGGTCTACGTAATGGCCTGATGACTGATACTAAAGGTACTGTTATTATGTCTTCCATTCCGAAGGGTTACCGCCCAGTCGAAGGTAAGTATAAGCCAGAACGTAATGGTGTTTTGATCTCTTTTGAAACTGGCACTTCTACCGCTTATGCTCTCGATATGGTCCAGGCTCGTGGCATTCTCTTTATTCCACCACAGGTTCCTGTTTATCAAGGTATGGTTGTCGGTCTTTCGAATAAGAAAGAAGACATTGATATTAACGTTTGTCGCGAAAAACAGCTCACTAATATGCGTACTCACGCTTCCGATGGTGCTATTCAGCTCACTCCGTATACCAATCTCAGCCTAGAGCAATGTCTCGACTTCCTGCTCGATGATGAACTTCTCGAAGTTACCCCAAAGAGTCTACGTCTCCGCAAGCGCCAACTAGATCCAATTAAGCGCAAACGCGAAGCTAGGAGCTAAAATGTCTCATCCGGCGTATCTTATTGATTCACATTGTCATCTGCATGACCTGGATTTTTATGCGCCGGAAGCGCAAACCGAGGCTCTTGCTGTTTGCGCCGAAAAACAAGTCGAAAAGCTCATTTGTATCGGTACCGACCACGAGGATTCTTTCAAGGCTGCCGAATTTGCCACCCAAAATCCTACCAAACTTTTTTGGAGTTATGGTATCCACCCCAATGAATTTGACAAGCCTAGAAAAGATGTTCAATTTGAACATAATAATCGTCCTGTGGCAATTGGTGAAGTCGGCTTAGATTATCATTACGGTGAAAATGATAAATTGGATCAGGCAAGATTGCTCGAAGAAATGTTGGATCTCGCGATTCGCGAAGATTTGCCACTGATTTTTCACGTCCGCGAGGCCTTCGATGATTTTTTTGCGATTTTAGATAATTTTTCTACCGCCAAAATTCGTGGCGTCGTGCATTCTTTCTCTGATAATAAGAAAAATCTTAAAAAATCTCTCGAACGTGATTTTTATATCGGCGTAAATGGTCTTGCCACTTATTCCACCTTGCCAATGCCACCAATTGAGCGCATTCTACTTGAAACCGATGCACCATTTCTCGCCCCCGTGCCGCTGCGTGGTCAAACCAACCAGCCGGCCAATGTTTATTATGTAGCCAAGTGGCTATCTGAAAAGCTCGGATTAGACTTTGATGAGGTCGCGAGAATTACTACTGAAAATTCCGAGTCCCTCTTTAATCTAGGAGTTAAAAAATGATTTATTTAGATTTTGCCGCTGCCACCCCAGTGAGCCCCAAGGTACTTGAGGCGATGTTGCCCTATTTTAGTGAAAACTTTTACAATCCTTCTGCGCCGTATCTCCCAGCCAAACATTTGCGTGGTGAATACGAGGCGAAAAAATCCGCTCTGGCTCAAACTATTGGCGCGAAATCACCAGATCTAGTCATCACGGCTGGTGCTACCGAGTCGATCAACCTGGCGTTTACTGTTTTAGAAAATTATCCAGACGCCGAAGCGCTAATTTTGTCTACCGAGCATGCCTCGGTGCGAGAATCCGCTAGACATTATGCTAAAACAGTCGGGGAAATTGCCGTCGACTCAACTGGTTTGATCGACCTAAAAGATTTAGTAGCTAAAATTACTGACCAAACTGTGCTAATATCTGTCGCGATTGCCAATAATGAACTCGGGACCATCCAGCCGCTCAGTGAAATCGCCGAAATTATACGACGCACGCGCGAAAAACGTCTAGCTATTGGTAATCTCACACCACTTTATCTTCACTCTGATGCTTCGCAGGCGGCGAGCCTCCTCGATCTCTCGGTGGCACGCCTTGGTGTCGATCTTCTAACGCTTAATTCTGCCAAGGTTTATGGACCGAAGGGAATTGGTGCGCTCTATATTTCTCGCGGGATTAAACTCAGTCCAATTTCTTATGGTGGTGGTCAGGAAATGGGTCTGCGTTCTGGTACAGAAAATGTGCCATTACTCATGGGTTTCGCGGAAGCGTCGGTGCGTGCGAAATCTCACATTTCCGCCAGCCGCAAGAAATATGAAAAATATAATCAATTATTCCGTCAGATTCTGACCGAAAAATCCCTCGTTACGCCAAAATTTTTGGGCAACAAAAAACACCAATTAGCTAATTTCTGTCCAATCTGCTTCGATGGTCTCGATGCTGAACGTCTCATCTTCAAGCTAGAAGATTGTGGTATTCTGCTTTCTACCGGTGCCGCCTGTGCTGCCTCTAAGGGACAAAAATCTCATGTACTTTCCGCCATCGGTCTCACCGATTCGGAAATTAACGGGTCACTTCGCGTGACCTTCGGTGAACTAAACACCGAAGAACAAATTCGTGAAGCCGCATCGATAATCGCCGAAGTAGCTAATCAAGAAGCCAAGCGCATTGGACTCGGTCAAACCGAAGGAGTCGCCCATGTCTAGTCTTCCAAAAAAACCAAAAACCGTCTTCGTCGGCATGTCTGGTGGTGTCGATTCTTCCGTCACCGCAGTTCTACTTAAAAATGCTGGCTATCATGTGGTCGGGGTCTATATGAAGAACTGGTCGAAGGATCTTCCAGGTATGAAATGCCCTTGGGCGGAGGATTTGGCTGATGCTAAGCGTGTGGCTACTAAGTTGGATATTGATTTTCGTATTTTTGATTTTGAAACTGAGTATCACGCCAAGGTGGTTGATTACATGATTGAGGAATTCAGGAAGGGAAATACCCCGAATCCCGATGTGATGTGTAACCAGGAAATCAAGTTCAAGCTTTTTTACGACATCGCCATGAGTCGGGGTGCCGATTTTATTGCCACCGGTCATTATGCTGTCTCGGAAGACGGCAATTTGAAGCTCGCTACCGATACGAATAAGGACCAAACTTATTTTCTTTATCGAATTTCCGATGAAGCAATTTCGCGGACGCTTTTTCCGCTTGGCAAAATGCTAAAACCAGAGGTGAAGCAGTTAGCTGCCGAATTTGGTCTCGATAATGCCTACAAGAAAGAATCGATGGGGGTTTGTTTTGTGGGCGAAGTCGGGATTAAAGATTTTTTGCAGGAATATATCGAAGTAACTCCAGGTCAAATTATCGATCGTGATACCAATGAAGTACTCGGCACGCATGAGGGCGCGGTGTTTTATACAATCGGTCAGCGCCACGGTTTAAATCTCGGTGGTGGACTACCTTACTATGTGGTGGGAAAAGATATGACGAAAAATCAGGTTTTTGTTTCAAAAAATCTCAATCACTTAAATCTTTGGACCAAGACTTTGAAATTGAAAGACGTAATCATTCGTCAAATTCATCAGGAATCTGGCAATATTCAGCCAAATCTTTCTGAGCTCACCTGCCGCGTACGTCATCGCGCACCACTAATTAACTGTAGTTTTAACGCGGAAACTAACGAGGTGGTATTGGCTGAGGAAATCAAACACCCGGCAGCCGGTCAATCTGTAGTCTTCTATGCCGGCGACGTCTGTATCGGTGGCGGCATCATTGCAGAATAATTCTTAAAAAATAACCGCTTTTCGCGGCTATTTTTTTATTTCTTATCGAAGCAGGCGTAACCCTTGGTTAGTTCTAGCTTATTCTTCAGATCGTCGACGGCTTTCTTTAGGCCATCTTTTTGAATTTTTTCATCCAGATTACCCAAGTCGAAATCCTCCCCGTCATCCGTAGTAGCTGAGATGAAATTCTCTGCCTTTGGGTCGAGTTTAATCGTGAGCGTATTTTTGGCTGAACGGCAGGTAACAGTGAGCAGTCCATCGCCATTAGCCAGATTTTTCACGACCATAAAGAGGATGATACCCGCAACCCCGATCAGGAACAGGGTAATTAATTTTTTCATTTGTGGCGTCCTTTTGTTTTATCTCTACCCATTATATATGGCATAAGCATTTTGTAAAGTTGTGTAAAACTCGAACCCCACAGATTATGATATAATTATCTCTATGAATGCAAGTGAAATCCGTCAAAAATTTCTTGAATATCAAACTAGTCGTGGGCACCAGGTAATCGCTCCAGCGCGTTTGGTTTTGGAAAATGATCCAACCACCCTTTTCACCGGTTCGGGTATGCAGCCGCTTTTGCCATATCTTCTCGGTGAACCTCATCCTGCCGGTCAGCGTCTGGCGGATTCACAACCATGTTTGCGTTTGCAGGACATTGAAGATGTTGGTGATCCACGCCACACTACGGTTTTCGAAATGCTCGGTAACTGGTCACTGGGAGATTATTTCAAGCAAGAGCAAATTCCGGCTTTCTTCAAATTTCTCACCGAAATTGTCGGTCTCGATCCACACAAAATTTACGTCACTTGCTTTATTGGTAACGAAAAATACGGCATCCCAAAAGATACCGAATCGGCCGAAATCTGGCAACGTGTCTTTGCCGAAGCGGGTGTACAAGCAGAAATTGCTGAAATTGGCTCCAGTGAAGACGGTGCCAAGCGTGGTATCAAGGAAAATGAGCATATCTTTTTCTACGATGACCACGAAAACTGGTGGAGCCGTGGTGGTGGCGTCGAAACTACCCCGATTGGTGATCCATGTGGTCCAGATTCCGAAGTCTTCTATGATTTTGGCGAAGATAAGCAAGATGTCGCGAAATATGGCAAATCTCATCCGGCCTCGGATGGCGCACGCTTCATGGAAATCGGCAACCAGGTTTTCATGCAGTATAAGCGTAATCAAGACGGTACCTTCTCGGAATTAACCAAGAAAAATATCGATTTCGGCGCTGGCCTTGAGCGTATCGCTGCCGCCGCTATGGATTCTTTCGATGTTTTCGAAACTTCACTTTTAAAACCAATTATTACTAAGCTCGAAGCTATCTCTGGTCTCAGCTACGCTGAACATACCGAAGAAATGCGCGTGATTGCGGATCATTTGCGCGGTGCTTATCTACTTTCGGCTCAGGGTCTCGTGCCAAGTAATAAACAACAAGGCTACGCCCTTCGCCGTTTGATTCGTCGTGCGGTAATGAAAGCTACCAATCTCGGTATCGACCAAGACTTTTTGGCCCAAATCGTGCCAATCATTGCTGAAAATTACCAAGATCTTTCAAGTGAAATCCTCACTAATCGTGCTGAGGCCTTGAATGTCTTAATTCGTGAAGAACAGGCCTTCCGCCGCAGTATTCATCGCGGTCTTAAGGAGCTTCATAAGCTTAAAGATCAGGGCCTTACCGGCAAAGAACTCTTTATGCTTCAGGATACCTATGGCTTCCCACTTGAATTGTCTCTCGAAGAAGCTAAGCAAAATCAAATTAATCTCAGTGAAAACTGGCAGGCTGAATTTCAGGCTAGTCTCGATGAACAACGTGAGCGTTCTCAAACCGCCAGCAAAGGTATGTTTAAGGGTGGTCTCGAAGACCACGGTGAAGCCTCGGTGAAATATCATACCGCGACCCACCTACTTCTGGCTGCGCTTCAGAAAATTGTCGACCCGAATATCGCTCAAGCCGGTTCCAATATTACCTCTGAGCGTTTACGTTTTGACTTTAATCTCGATCGCAAACTCACTGATGAAGAGAAAAAGCAAATCGAGGACCAGGTCAATCAATGGATTCAAGATGACTATCCGGTTTCGTTTGCTGAATATGATAAGGCTTACGCGCGTGATGTCTTAAAGGCTCACGGTAGCTTCTGGGAAAAATATGGTGATGTGGTCAAAGTTTATACCATCGGCACCGCAGAAAATCCCGTCTCGCGTGAACTTTGTGGTGGTCCTCACGTCGAACATACTGGCATGCTTGGTCATTTCAAGATTAAAAAAGAAGAATCCTCAGCCGCCGGCATTCGTCGTATTAAAGCAATTTTAGATTAAGGAGAATAGGGTGGAACAATTAGCCAAACACTTTACACCAGAATTATATGAAATTGAATTAAGGATCAATAAAGACACTGAACAGGTTCAAGGTCGAGTGAAGATTCAGGGTGTTGCCAAAAGTTCCACCATCAAGCTCCACGCCAAAAATCTTAAAATCCACCAGCTAACTATTAATCAGCGCCCGGTAACTTTTACGGAGGATACTGCAACTGAAACTATTAGCTTTACTTCGCAGGTCTCAGATGCCGAAATTAGTATTGAAGCCCGTTATTCCTTGCAACTTTCGCACGGTATGACCGGGCTTTATCTTTCGACTTATGAATATGAGGGGAAGACCGAGCGAATTGTCTCTACTCAATTTGAATCGCATTATGCCCGTATGATGTTCCCCTGCGTCGATGAACCCGCCGCCAAGGCTAAGTTCTCTCTCAAAGTTATCGATACTGATTCGACTGACACGATTCTCAGTAATATGCCGATCAAGACCGAGCGCACTTTGACTTATACCTCAGTGAATAGTGAGCTCAATCCGAAAACTGATCCAAACGCTATGGATCTTAATACTGAAGTGACGCGTAAGATCGTGGAATTCGAAACTACGCCACGTATGTCGACCTATCTTTTGGCGCTCTGTCTCGGTCATTTTCAAAGTGTTACCATGAAAAATCAGCACGGTGTTACGATTACTACCTACGCCCCATTGAATCAAGCCAAGGAATCTCTCGTCGAGCCGAACCAAATCGCCGGGGAAGCCTTAGATTTTTATGATCAAGCTTTTGGTGTGCCATATCCATTACCGAAACTCGACCAGGTAGCGGTGCCAGATTTTGATGCCGGCGCTATGGAGAACTGGGGTCTGGTCACCTATCGTGAATCCTGTCTCTTGATTGATGAAACCGCCACTTTGACCGATAAAATTCAAATCGCCACGGTGATTACTCATGAATTATCGCATCAGTGGTTCGGCAATCTCGTGACGATGGCTTGGTGGGACGATCTCTGGCTCAATGAAAGCTTCGCCAATATGATGGAATATTATTGTCTTGATGCAATTCGTCCAGAGTGGCAAGTTTGGCAAGAATTTTTCGTTTCTGATTGTTATTATGCGCTGACTCGTGATACTTCACCAGATATTCAGGCGGTTAAGCAGCCAGTTTCACACCCTTCTGAGATTGAGACTTTATTTGATCCAGCCATTGTCTATGCCAAGGGATCGCATTTGATGTTTATGTTAATGCGTTTGATGGGGGAACAGAATTTCTTGAAGGGTTTGCGAGATTATTTTGAAAAACATCAATACCAAAACACTACGGGTGATAATCTCTGGGCCGCCTTGCAAGCTTATGCGAAATTTAATGTTTCAGACTTTATGAATCAATGGATCACGCGTCCTGGCTTCCCGATCATTGAAGGAGAAAAACAGGAACGCTTCTATCTAGATGGCCGAAGCAACCAAGAATCTTGGCCGTTAGTCCAGGTCTCCGATGATATGACCGGGCATTATATTATTGGCCTTACTTCCGAGGAACTTCAGGCTAAGCTCGCACGTTTCTCTGAGTTAAGTCAGGAACAGCAACTCCGTCTTTTGATTGACCAGAGTCTTCTTTTGCGTACTCCACGTGGTGATTTACCAGCCAGTCTAGATCTACTCATGCACTTCCGCAATGAAACCAGCTTTGCGATTTGGTCCATTATTATGTCAATTCTTGGTGAGCTTAAAATCTATTGTCCGGCTGAAACCCCTGCTGAAGCTAATTTGAAGAGTTATATTAGGGAACTGATTTCTCCTCAAATTGCGCGTCTTGGCGTTTCTGAAAAAACCGAAGACACCGATGATGATAAAAAGCTTCGTGAATCCATCTTGAGTCTTGCGGTTTATGCGGATGATCAGCCGACCATTCTTCATCTAAATGAACAATATAATATATATATAACTGACGCTCTAAATTTTGCGGCCATTTCACCAGAATTACTGCTACCGTACTTAGAGGCTGAATTTAAAAACACCAAAGAGGCTCGTTTTAAAGAATATTTAAATCTTTACATTAAAACCTCATCGCCTACCATAAAATCCTTACTCCTAGATGTTATTACGGACGCCAAGCGCGAGGAGCATCTTCAGACTTTATTAGATATGCTCTCTGATACTAAGATTATTCGCTTGCAGGACCATAGCGGCTACGTGCGTGACCTACTGGCTAATCATTCGACTAGAAAAGCTACTTTCGATTGGCTTTATCAAAATTGGGACTATCTTAAAAATGCTGTTGATGGCAAATCGCTTGATATCTACCCGAAGATTATGGCGCGTTTTATTCGTAATCAATCCGATTTTGCCTTATTCCAGAAATTTACCAAACGTTTCGAAAAAGACCCTGCCATGAGTCGTATTATTAAGATTGGTATATATGAAATTGAAAATCGCCTAGCCTTACTAGCCAAAAATACTGAAAAACTGCATCAAAAACTCGAAAAATATGCGAAAAACCACTAAAAATTAGGGAAAAACCAAAAAAACTCAAAAATCTTCAAAAAAGTCCGAAAAAAGACTTGCATTAATTAAAAATTTGATATAAGATAAATACTAAGTTCAGCAAGTCAGAAATGACCACTGCGAAAAAGGGAAACTGCGAGAATTCTTAATATATAGGATTTATTTAAATCGCACGTTGAATTAACAATTTGGACAACGATGAAAATTAAATAAAGACTTGCATTTGTATATATGAAAGAAATCCCTTCTTGGTTTCGGAAGTATATACGTGAATTAGTAATCAATCTTCGATTACTAGTTAAGTCAATGCATAAAAAGGTAAATAAGGGCACTAATAGTGGATGCCTTGACAATCAATACCGATGAAGGACGTAGAACTCTGCGATAAGTCTTGGGGAGCTGAGAACAAGCTTTGATCCAGGAATTTCCGAATGGGGCAACCTAATACGAGTCATGTCGTATTGCAATTACCTGAACACATAGGGTAATTAGACGGGAACCAACCGAACTGAATCATCTTAGTAGGTTGAGGAAAAGAGAATAAACAATGATTCCGAAAGTAGTGGCGAGCGAAATTGGAGCAGCCTAAACCTTAACATAACCATACGGTTTAACGGCCAGAGTTATGAAAGGGGTTGCGAAATAAGATAATTTTTATGCTGAGGTATTGGAAATCCGATATTTCAGTATAAAAACCAACATCGTTAAATGAGTGGATAATGTTATAAAACTTAGATCATAGCGGAAGTGTTTGAATGGCACACCAAAGAAGGTGAGAGTCCTGTATGCGAAATGGTCTTAGACATTATATATCTTTTTTCAAGTAGGACGGGGCACGAGAAACCCTGTTTGAATCTGGCAGGACCACCTGCCAAGGCTAAATATATTGATTGATCGATAGCGAACTAGTACAGTGATGGAAAGGTGAAAAGAACCCCGGGAGGGGAGTGAAATAGA
>CALHKE010000009.1 GCA_938033695.1 uncultured Candidatus Saccharibacteria bacterium
TTTCAAGATTATCACTTAGTTTCATGCCAATTTTTAGACTATTCGTTTCATTACCGTTAGCCTTTCCGGTTGTCTGTATAACATTCATTGGGGAAGTGAGTTTTGGGATTGGTAAAAAATTAGCGCTAGTACCAATCCTAACACCCCAAGTATTATCAGAAAAGTCGCCCAGTAATCCAGCGGAAGAAATCGAACTAATTTTTGCACCATTCGTAGAATTATTGTTTACTAACGCTGTTTCATTAGTCTCTGAATTCAAAGTTACCGTATAGCCAGTCTTATTATTCGTATTTACCGTAATATTTAAAGGAATTTCTGTGGTTTTATCCGTAGAATTAATAACCTGATTTCCATTAATCTGGGGACTAGATTGATCGATTGAAGCTGAAAGAGTTGGCGTATACAGAGCAAAAACCGCAGCTGTATTAAGATTAAAAATAAAAATCGACAAACAAAATCCCAATAGCAAAGTAAAATTTCTTCGAAAATTTACCCACAAAAAATTATGAGAGAAAGTGATTTTTGGCATGTTTCTATTTTACCATAAGCAAAATCAAAAATCAGCAAAATTTAGCAAAACTTAGCATTAAAATTATTTTTAAAACCCTACTTCACCAAACAGCGCACCAAAGCACTATCCACTTGCCAGCTACTGCCCTGATCAGAATTATTTCCCCATATACTCATACGGTGTGCCCAATTTGCGGGACCCGCCGTCGAACTCCAATATAAACCATTTGAATTAATACCAATCAGATTTCGCTCATGCACATAGCCTGGCGTTATAAAATTCAATGGCGCACTACGTAAATTTGCCACATTACCATCATAACTATTTAATAAAGTCAAATATTCACTTCTATTACCGCCATAAGACAATCGCCAGCCGCTTGGACAAACCGAACTTAGCGCGTCCGACTCTTCCGGAATATTTCTACCACCCGTACCTGCCGTTGCCGTAAACCAGTTATAGTAAGCTCCATCCTGTGGCTTACTTGGGTCAAAATAGACCATCGGCAAAACCGTAGGCGAATCATAAATATTAGCCACATTCAAATTCGATGCTGGTACTGTAAACTTCACGGAAACATCTGAATCTAACGGTGTCAAAGTTTTATTCACTAGTCGTAAATTCTGCGTCATCCAACATTTATCGTCTTTTAACTTAGCAACCGTATAAGAATTCCCGTCACGTACATCCACTAATGTCGCGATTTCATGTAAATTTGAATTAGCACAAACTGTCGCATCCATATTTTGCATTATCGAAAGACTAGAAATCGTCCTCTTATTCACATTTGTAAAATACCCCTTCACGCCAGGTCTATCAATTTTCAGCCATTCGATCCCAGCCTGCGATGGATTAGCTTCAAACGAACCCTCACCACCCCTGAGTTTAGTTCTCCCAGCGAACATATTGAAAGATTCCGTCACCTTCGAAGTATCAAAATCGGCCGACACATAAATGCGCTCTAACTTGTCTCCGCTTGGACAAGTATAGCTATTGCCTCGAAAATCCACTAGACCAAAAAATTTCAATAATTTTTGTCACTTTGGATGTATTAAATCCCGACAAATCCAACTCTTTTAAGCTACAAGTCGCAGCGAACATACTTCCCATATTCATCACATTATTGGTCTTAAAATTCTTACCGAATTTTATCGCCTTCAACGCATACATATTTCTAAACATATGATTCATATCCGTCACATTTTGCGTATTGATTTTCGATAAATCTATATATTCCAGACCCATGACATCCAAGAAAATATGGCTCATGCTCACTACATTACTTGTATCAAAATTATTGCCAAAATTAAGCGTTTTTAGTCCAATCGCAGCATAAAACATCCCCGTCATATCTTTTAACTTTGGCGTACTAAAACTTGAAAGATCAAGGCTTTTCATCGAATGGAGACTTCTGAACATGTATGTCATATTTTCCACCCGACTTGTATCAAATCCCGAAAGTTCCAATTCCGTAAGTTTAGTAAAGTGCATAAACATGCGAGAAGCATTCTGATTTAAATAGATTTTTTCAATCGGCGCCCAATAATACATCACGCCTTCTGCCGCATCAAACCAAACTTTAATTTCATAGTCGGACGACGCATTATCTTCAACATTCACCGCATTGGCCGGAACCGCCGCTGGAGCTACATGACTTCTTCTGAAAGCCCGTACATTTTCTTTCTTGCCCATATTTTCGTTCCACACATCATAAGTTTGATTGGTGTCAAGCGCGGTCACTTTTTGGATAAAATCCGGACCAGCCGTTAATGCCGCTTCCTTTTCATATGGATTTGTCACCACCGAAAACACTAACTTATTTACGTAACGGCCACTTTCCAAATTCTGACTCAAGTTCATCCCCACGTTAATTACTCGCGAATCTAAACCATCAGTTTTTCCACTAGTATTAATTAAATTAGCCGGATTACCCACTCCCGGAATCGGACTATAGGTAGTTTCTGTACTTAATTTATATCCCCAAGAATTTGTCGGAAAATTCGCTAAACCTAATGGGCTCGTAATCGAATTAATTTTAGCGTTATTAGTCGAACTCGCATTAACCAAAGCAGTTTCACTGGTTTCAGCACTCATGGTTGCCGTATAGCCGGTACGATGATTCGTCTGTACGGTTAAATTTACTGGAATTTCCGTGGTTTTATTCGTCGAATTTAAAACTGCATTACCGTTCACCGAATTTAAAGCATTAGTGGATACGGAAATACTCGGAACATAAAGCGCAGAGGCATTTTCAACTAAAAAGAGGCACCCCCCCCCCGAGACCCAAAATACAAAGAAAAATTACAGTCAAAAAACTAGTAAATCCATAATCATTGAAAGCGATTTTCCTTTTCATACTTCAACCATTTTACCATAAAGGGAATCAAAAACCGTTTCAAAAATTTCTTTTAATCGCCATATGCTCGAATATTTAATTCGACTTCCTACCCTAACCGCTCAAGTGCAATACCTTGAGATGCTAACTCAGGTTTTTTCTTTACTTATCCCGTTTTCGATGTTATAATATAACGCATGAAAAAGCTTCCAATTGTCGCCCTCATCGGCCAAACTAATGCTGGTAAATCCAGTCTATTAAATCGCATGGCACACAAAAATATTGCCATTGTGGCTCGCGAGGCCGGTACTACCCGTGACAGCGTAGTAGCGACTATTGATCAAGCTTTTACTCTTATTGACACTGCTGGTTTGAAAAATCCTGAAGATGATTTCGAAGCTTCTATCCAGGATCAAATCGAGGACGCCATTGATTCTGCGGATCTTATTTTGCTTACCGTCGATTCTACCAAATACCCAGATTTCCGCGACAAAGATATTGCCCGCATGGCCCTTAAATCTCGCAAGCCAGTTCTTTTAGTCCTCAATAAGTCAGATCTCAAAGAATCCCTACCTTTTGCCGAATATATCAAATTTGGTATAAAAGCAGACGAAACCTATCAAACTTCTGCCACTACCGGACAGGGAATTAAAGACCTCAAATCACGTATTTATCGCGAATTAAATTCTTACCCAAATACCAACGAGGCTGATTCGGATGAAAAAACCGAAACTGCCATTAAGGTCGCCCTCATCGGCCGCCCTAACGTTGGTAAATCCAGCCTCTTCAATCGCCTCGGCCAAAAACAACAAGCCATCACCAGCTCCAAACAGGGAACCACACGCGATATTAATCGCCTCGAACTTAAATTTAAAGGCCAAACCATTGAATTTCTCGACACTGCTGGTTTGCGTAAACCAGGCAAGCGCGAAGTTGGTATTGAAAAATTTTCTGCCATTCGCACTCTTTCCGCCATTGAAGAATCCGACATCTGTTTGTTACTCGTCGATTCTACCGAGCCACATTCTAAGCTCGATCAATCCCTCGCTGGCCAAATTATCGAAGCCGGAAAAAGCGTCATCTTAGTCATCACCAAATCCGACCTGCTCGACAATTCCACCCCTGTAGTTTCTACAATTTCCGATAAGTCTAAACCAACGGAACTTTCTCAAATTGACAATATTCTTGATAACTTAGAGCACGATTTTAATTTCTTGTCTTTTGCCCCAGTGATTATTACCAGCTCTGAAACTGGCAAAAATGTCACCAAATTATTTGAACTTATTACCGAAGTCGACCTGGCTCGCCACACTGAACTTAAGACTTCCGAATTAAACAAAGTTCTGAACGAAGCGGTAATTTCTCACCCACCAGCTGGCCTGAAAAATACCCATCCAAAACTCCAATACATCACTCAGACCGACACCTGTCCACCATGGTTCGTCATTCATGGTCGTGAAATGGAACTACTGCACTGGTCTTACAAACGTTATCTCGAGCGTTGTATTCGTGAAAAATTCCCATTCCTCGGCACCCCACTTAAATTCTCCTTCCATAATGACCGCAAGAATGGACCACGCAAATCCATCAATCGCACCAAAGATTTACTTTAAATAAATATCTCATATATGAGATAATCACAAAAATGTCAAATCCTCACTCCAAGAACCCGGAAAGCCTTAAGTATCAAAATCTTACGGGCCAAAACCTCAAAAATTCTGCGCCTGCGAAAGCGCTTCGCATTGCTATTTTTACCGACGTTTTTCTCGGCATTCCTGGTGGGATTCCATCCTCAATTCGTGCCCAAAAAACTGCGTTAGAGTCACTTGGCCACCAAGTTACGATTTTTTGCCCAGGCACTCAGCAAGATTTTGAAAATCCTTTATCCCAATTTGGCGCCAATCACGACCCAAATATTATTCTTGTGCCTACCGCCAAATTCCTAGTCAATGGCGCCCCTTTTTCCAAATGGACCAAAGAGGTCGTACGTTTTATCGAGCAAAAATACCCCAACCTCACCAAATCCTTTGATCTTTTTCATATTCATTATGAGGCTACCACCAGCATGGCTGGTCTGATTTTGGCTAAAAAATATCACATTAAAACTATCCAAACCATGCATGGTCGCGAAGATATGGCCATCGCTATTAACGTGCCGCATCCTTTTAAGACTCTAGCTGCTACGGGGATTAATCTAATTCATCGCATCACTCTAAAATCAATCTTAAAGAAATCCCCTAGGCTAAATTATCAAAATCCAGAACCAAAAAAATCACTCGGCCTCAATTATCAAAATCCAGAGCCAAAGAAATCACCAGGCCTCAATTATCAGAACGCCGAGATTAAAAATCTTGCCCCCACCATTGCTCGCCGTGAGATGTGGCAAATGATGGTCCGCCAAGCCAATCTGGCCGACCAGGTAATTACCCCCTCCGCCCATTTTGCCAAAAAACTTCAACTTTTCGGTGTTACTCGTCCAATTTCCGTCATTTCAAACGGTATTAATGACCAGGAAATTGCAAATTTCACCCCTCAAATCCGCACCTACCAAGACCACGAACCACTTCGTATTCTCTGGTTTTCTCGCCTCTCTAAAGAAAAACGCATTCTACCATTTTTAGAATCACTTCGAATCGCCCAGGAACTTGAGCCTGATTTTCGTTTTGTTTTTACTATTATCGGTGATGGTAATCAGATGTCAAAAGTGCGAAAATTCTGCAAAAAACATTTCGACGAAGCATCTATTAAAATTCTCGGCACCATCCCGCACCAAGAAATCCTCCAAAAATATACCAAAGACCAACATCTTTCCATCATCAATTCCTACCAGTTTGACACCCAAGGCCTCACCATTTTAGAAGCCGCCGCCTGCAATCTTCCAGTTATTTATGCCGATCCCGACATGTCCGAAATCGTACCAAATCACGGTGGCCTCTGCGCCAAATCACCAGCACCTCGCGCCATGGCGGAACTTTTACTTAAAATCCACCACCAACCAGAAATTATTCAAAAGCTCAGCCAAAATCTGGCCGCCAGCGAAAAGACTTATCTTCAATCTCATCAAATCGAAAAATTGCTCAAACTATATCGTCAATTGTCCTAATATTTCACTTTAAACTATCTTCAAAAAAATACACATCCAGATTTCACCACTACCCTTATTTTCTCTTGAATTTTTAGAAAAATATGTAATAATTAGCCTAATAGAGGACGCACCTCTATTCTTGGACCTCAAAAATCCAAGCCCTACCCCACGGAAATACTTAAAACGTATTTCTCGTACCTTAAAAAGGAGATAGTTATGAGTGAAATTAAAAGTATACTCAGTGCTCAAACAAGTCTTAAGGAGAAGACCTCTGGAAGCATCTCAAGTGCAGAACCCGTGGCTTACATTTCCACTGAATCAAAGGAAAAATATTATGTTATCGATACTAATATCATTATTGATAACCCCGATATTATTCCCACCAAAAACGGATTTAAAAAATTAGCTATTAAAAATATCGACCTGAAAAACTCATGTATCGTTATACCTGACACTGTACTTCATGAACTAAAAAGCTTCAGAAGCGAATCTTCTGAACGTAGCTTCATCGCCGGTAAGGTTTTAAGCCGTATCGACGAGCTCGTTCAATCGGTTCTAGCCGATGAATCTTCCAAACTTGGTCGCGATCCTAATCTTGCCATTGGTAATCAAATTGCCTTCGAAAATTGCAGCCGTGCTTTCATGATTATTAAAAGCACCGAATCTGCCGTGGTTTCTTGGGATTTTGAACCAGTCAATATGGATGAGCAAATCTTTTTGCAGACTCTCGATCTATCCTGTTACTTAGTAAAGGCTAAACAGGCTAAGAACGAATTAGATGCTCTGAATAAAAAGATTCGTTTAGTGACCAACGATAAGGAAATGCGTGTTTGCGCTTTAGCACATAACATTAAATCCTTACCGCTAGAAACCGATCCCAAGTTTAAGTTCACCGGCCGACGCAAATGTATCATTCCACCCGACCTCTATAGTCACTTCGTCCAAAAAGGTGGCTTCATCCCCTTAGAAGAATGGGAAGAACGTATGCCAGATGAGCCTACCTTGGCTCCTAACGAATTCATTGAATTCAGTTGCGAAGATAGCATCGATGACGAAATCTACGGGAAAAGTAAGGGTGAATTTTGGAATATCGGCCGCTTAGATGTTAGTGGAGATGAAGATAAAATCGTCCACCTTAATAGCTACCTAAATAGCAAACAGAAACCCTTCCTGAAAGCCAAAACACCTGGTCAAGCCATGTATTTAGACTCTATCTATAATAAGAATATTGATATGATTCTAGTTTCTGGCTGTCCTGGTACCGGAAAAACTTTTATTGCCGCCATTGAAGGAATGAAGCAAGTTCAAAAAGGTGACTACGATATCGTTTCCGTTGTTGCTTCAGAAGTTCGTGGTGATGATGGCGTTGGTACTTTGCCAGGAGACTTGGAAGAAAAAATGTCTATCAAGTCTGCCAATATTATCAATGCATTGTTAATTTATCACGAAATTTACGATGACGACCCCTGCAATAATAGTACTCTAATCGATCAGCCGCATGAAGAAATCACGCATCAATCTTATATTCATGATAAAAATTGGATCTATGAAGATGATGACGAGTATACTATGATCGACAAAAAAGAGACTTTTACTTGCCGAACTAGCAAAAAGAGGAAGCATGAAGAGAAGAATAAAAGTAAGAATAAGTATTCTGAAAAATCATCTAGCCCTCAACCTCGTGTCAAGCAGCAGCGTCTAGAAGACAAAGCTAATCTGTCCTACCAAAAATCCTTCCGCTCTATTCCGATTTTCTATATCAAAGGAAAGAGTTTTCAGAATGATTTTATTATTGTCGACGAAGCTCAAGATATGACTAATGAGCAGATGCTGTCTGCTATGACTCGTATCGGAGAGGGATCTAAAATGATCTTCACGGGTGACGAGAGTCAGCCTCATCCTTACGCTAAAGGTGTCAACAAGCATCACAATGGCATTCTTTATGCGCGCCGAGCCTTAAAGGGTATTCCTCGCGCAGCTCAAATTTTTATGGATGAAAATGACATTGTCAGAAGCTCCATCATTGGACAGATTCTCGATAATCTTAAGCCTCTTGGACTAGACCGGGACAACGACAATGACTATGTTGAAGATTAATATATATATACATAGCATTCATCTCATCGAAACTATTTCTTAATCTTTTCGAAGCCGTCACCAACCGTGGCGGCTTTTTCATGGTCCAAATATCTACATAATGGATTCTTTTATCTCTAAAACTTTGCAGTAGTTTTCTTGCCATAAAAATCCGACCAAAAGATTTGCTATAATATTTCCATGAAACTTATTGTCGGACTCGGAAACCCTGGAAATGAATATAACCTCACTCGCCATAACTTTGGCTTTTTGGCTTTAGATTTTTACTTTAAAACCCACGGTCTCGAATTTGAAAAATCCGAAAAATTCCACGCCAAGTGGCAAAAATCCGGTCAAACTATCTTTATCGAACCTCAAACCTACTATAATGATGTCGGTTCTAGTATTCAGGAATTCATGAACTATTATAAAATTCCACTATCTAACCTCCTGATTTTATGTGATGATTTTAATCTCGATTTCGGCACCCTGCGTTATCGCGAAAAGGGAACCGATGGCGGCAATAATGGCCTTAAATCCACTATTCGTTCGCTTAACACTACCGACTTCAAACGTCTTCGTCTTGGCACCGCCAATAATGCCATGCGCAAAAAGATGGGCGATGTGGACTTCGTGCTAGGACGATTCACTCCAGAAGAACGCGAAAAACTCCCAGAAATTCTCACTGATATCGCGAAACGCATTGACGATTTTATTCAAGAATAACACCCCGATGATATCCCCAGTGGTGGAATCAGAATCGCCCATCGTGCCACCTCAAGAATTTATCTAGATTTATGACTTATTTTTCGTTGCCAAACTTTTCTGAATTCTACGCTGAATATTAAAGTTTATTTTCCAAAGCATCCGCCCGAACATTACGCGTTCCTCTCTGGTAAACCCCTCAAAAATCTCACTGATAAACTTTTTCTGCTCCATTTCAATATAGCTTGCCACAAATCTCCCCTCACCGAAAAAATCTAGCTGCAAATATCGGCGATTTTGCGGATTCAGTGCCTTCTTAATCAGTTCACGCTCTTCCAAATGATTAATTGCCCGACATAAGCTAGTCTCACCGATCAAACTACACTCTAAAATCTCATTTAAGTTCCGCTCAATCTGATTATTTTTGAGATAACTCATAATTTTTACTTCGGTCAAATTCAATTCAAAGCGTTTCGCCACCGCCATCGTATGCAAACGCCGCATCTTCTCCATCCGCGCAAAAATATTCATTGTATCAATCCAAGTAATCGTCTTCGGTAATTGAAATTTTTCTACACACATAACATCCACTCATTATTACCTAACGGTTTCACTAATCCTTTCATTTGAAGATTAAAAATTGTCACGCTAAAATCTGAGACCGAAAAATCCTTCTTCTGTCGTATCTGTGCCAGAATTTCTTCTCCCATTTTCACCCCTCCAAGCATCGCCGAAACCATCAAGGCCTCATTCTCCGTACTACACATTTCCCTAATCTGTTTTAGACTCTCCCTTGGTTTACGAATTTTTAACCCTAACTCATCTAATAATTCATCCACCTCGGTAAAAGCCACCGCTCCGCGTCCTAATAGTCGATTACAGCCCAGGGAATTACTACGACTCACATCCCCTGGCACCGCATACACAATCACGCCCTGCTCCATAGCATGATGTGCGGTATTAAGTGAGCCAGATTTCACCCCACCTTCGACCACCACCACCAGATCGGCTAACCCCGCAATCAATCGATTACGTTTTAGAAAAGCCGCACGCATCCCTAACTGACTATTCAACATACGTGATAACTTCTCATCTTTTGCCAAAATTTCTTGTGGCGGATATTCCGATAGCACCATACCGCCCTGATTCACAATGTCCCGTGCCAACCCAGTATGTCGAGCCGGATAGATTTTATCGATTGGCGTCCCTAACACCGCCACCGTCAAACCACCCGCATCTAATGCCGCCCGGTGCGCAATCGAATCAATCCCATAAGCCAACCCGCTCACGATGATTACTCCGCGCTTCGCCAGTTCATAGGCTATCTTATACGCCCATTCCTCACCATATTTAGTATATTTTCTCGACCCCACGACAGCCACCGTCTTCGGTTGTACATAGGCTTGGCCCGGCACCTTTTCTTGATCATTTTTCACCACTTCAGCTTCAATATTCACCGCTTCACCAGGCGATTTTCCATAATAATACAATATTTTAGGCTTAAGCGCAATGAATTCTAATTTACGCAAAAACCCGTCTTCTAGAGGGGAAATAGATTTGACTTGCACAAAAACCTCCAATTTTGTACTTGATTTTAATATTTTTTACATTTTATGTATTGACTATTTTTATTTATAATGCTATAATACGAGTCAGTTAGGGGTTGGAGCCAGAAAAAGGCACGATCTCTAAACCGCACCTAAATAAATCATAATTTCTGTTACTAATATAACAGAAGTTGCGTGTTCTTAAAAGACTTTCGGCTTACAATTTTTCTTTTATCGGTTGTAAGTATAAGTATTACCTCCACTTGAAAGTCAATTTTTAAGAACATAGCAACCCCTATAACCGGCGGGCCCCAATAGAGTGAGGTGGGTCACGCTCCGGGGCTCTCCCGGAATCAATAGAGATGCGTTGTAGGGTCTAATAACCCCAAGTGATGCCCACCCTTACTTGGGGTTTTTTGATGCTTAAATTTTTAAGACCCAAGTTAAAAACTCAAAAAACTAACCTACAAACCCACCAGAGCCCAATCAGAAATCAGCCAGAAAATTCAACCAGAAAAAGACCGCCCGAAGGCGGTCTCTAAAGCATCTCCACGCAGTTTTAAAACAAGATCCTTTAATAATTCCTCCGACCCCTGAATCCCGTCGACCGCAGGGAATCGAAAAGAAAAGTGTTATTGGTTCGCAACTGCTGTAAAGAGTAATGTATTCGAATAAGCACCTACTGGAATAGAGGTAGTAGCACTTGCACCGACCGTAATCGTCTTAGCACTACCAGAGGTAGCTGCCGAAGTAGTCTTAGCAAAAATCGTCGAAGCATCCACAGTACCAGTTTGTTTCACTGGATTAAAAGTGGTACCATCAGCAGACCAGCCCCAGCCCGTACCAGAAATCGTCGAATTTGTCTGACTGATTGAAGGGATTTTGTCCGCTACACCAGAGGCAGCTGGTTGAGACAAATCCGTATCCGTCGTCTTGGAAGTGACATAGGTGGTGTAACCCTTACCATTATTGGTAGAGACATTCACCGTGCCAGTACCAGTATTAAACGCACCGGTAGGAGTAGGCGTAATATTAATATCAATTGAGCTTGGCGTAGTAATTGAAATCACAGGATCAATCACAACGCTAATTGTTGTTGAGGCAGATTGTTGTACTGCCGATACTGGTGTTGGCAAATCAAACAGCATTGGTGATAACGCCGCACCAGATAAAACCATTAATGTTGTCGCAATTTTAATTTTTTTATGGTTTTTATTTTTTATTCTCACAGTATATTTCCTTTCTATACTGCCAGAAAACCTTCACACACCTAAACTTTAACATAAACATTTTGACTTAACAAGTCCTTTTTCCAAGATTTTTTGGCTTTTTTGCAAATTTTTCTAAAATTCATCTCTGATTTATCTCTATAAAATTTCAGCAAATTAAAAATCCGAAAAATTTTTTCTAGTTGACAAGCGTGATAATATATAAGTATATGTCTAAAAATCTCCTCATCGTCGAGTCTCCCGCTAAAGCCAAGACTATTGAAAAATATCTCGGTAATGATTTTAAGGTTCTTGCCTCGGTCGGCCATATTCGTAAAGATACCAAAGTTGATGTGCACGATAATTTCGCCGTGACTTACGAAATTGATCCAGACCATAAAAAAGTCATTGCTGAATTAAAAAAGGCCAGCAAGGACGCTGATACAATTTGGCTCGCAACCGACGAAGACCGCGAAGGAGAATCTATTTCTTGGCATCTCTTAGAGGTGCTAAAATTACCGAAAACCACTCATCGTATTACTTTTCATGAAATTACCAAACCAGCTCTTCAAGAAGCCATCAAAAATCCGCGCACTGTCGATATGAATATGGTTTCCAGCCAGCAAGCCCGTCAGACTCTCGATATGCTCGTAGGTTACGACCTCTCTGGTGTGGTGCGCACCAAAGTACCAGGCGCTAAATCCGCCGGTCGTGTCCAATCACCAGCTCTTCGTCTAATCGTCGAGCGCGAACAGGAAATTGAACGTTTTAACGCTAAATCCAGTTTTAAAGTCACCGGCAAGTTCAGTGACCAAGCTGCCAATATTTCAGATCTCGATTCCTCTGAAATTTTTGAAGCCAATCTTGATAAAACTACTTTCGCTACCGAAGAAGAAGCTAAGTTTTTTCTCGAACAGTTCAAAAATGCTAATTTTAAAGTACAAAATCTAGAAAAAACTGAAGCTAAAAAAGCCAACCCAGTACCGCTCACTACCGCTGCGCTCCAAATTGAAGCGAATAGCCGTCTCGGTTTTAGCTCCAAGACCACCATGTCCGCCGCTCAGGGCCTCTATCAGTCCGGTCACATTACTTATCACCGTACCGACTCTCTCAATCTCTCGAATCAGGCCTTAGCCGAAATCGCTAACCTCATTAAAGCCGAATTTGGCGAGAATTATCTCGAAGTTCGTCGTTTTCATACCAAAAATGCCAGCGCTCAGGAAGCCCACGAATCCATCCGTCCAACCCACATCGAAGTGGAAGTGGCAGGTAAAAACGAATACGAAAAGAAATTATATCAATTAATCCGAAGCCGCACCCTCGCTACCCAAATGAAAAACGCCGTAGTGGCTAAAACTAGTCTTTATCTCGAGGCTGACACTGTACCAAACGAGCTATTTAAAGCCACTGGCGAAATGGTAATTTTCGACGGCTTCCTAAAAGTCTACGGCAAAAGTAAAGACACTACCTTGCCAAATCTCCAGATTGGCGACCCCGTAAAGCGTCACATTTTACTCGCTAAGCAAACTTTTTCCAAGCCACCCGCCCGCTACACTGAAGGTTCACTGGTCAAAAAACTCGAAGAGCTCGGTATTGGCCGCCCAAGTACCTATGCCTCAATTATTAACGCCATCCAGGTTAGAAATTATGTAGTTAAGGGCGAATCCGAAGGTGAGCCACGCGATATTTTGCAGCTCACTCTCGATGAGTCGAATCAAATTTCCAAACAAACCATTTCAGAAAAAACTGGTTCCACTAAGGGCAAATTAATGCCAACCCCAGTCGGTGAATTAGTCTCCAATTTCCTCTGTGAGAATTTCAAAGACATTGTCGACTACGATTTTACTGCCGGCATCGAAGAAAAACTTGACCTTATTGCCGAAAAGAAACTTACCCGTCTAAAGATGCTCCGTGATTTTTATGGTCCATTTTCTGAGGCTATTGGCGCCTCCGCTATGGCCAACCGCTATAATTCCGCCACCGAATTAGGTACCGACCCGAAGACTGGTAAAAAAATTTATGCCAAAATTGGCAAAAATGGTGGTTTCTTGCAGCTCGGCGAAAATGAAAAAGAAAGTGGCGAAAAACCGATCTTCATTCCTCTGCCAAAAGGTAAAACCGTAAAAACCGTGACTCTCGAACAGGCGCTCAAGCAATTGGAATTGCCAGTACTCCCACGTTCTCTTGGCCACGCCAAGGATGGCACCGAATTAATCGCCGCCAATGGCCCCTTCGGTCCCTTCATTAAGGCTGGTGTGCATAATATCGCACTTAATAAAATCAACGAGGCGGAAAATCCATACCATATTACGCTCGAAACCGCCGAAGCTCTCTATCAAAAGAAAATCGATTCCATCCTCGCCGATTGGGGCGATATCAAGATCATTAACGGCCCATTTGGTCCTTATATTAAGGGCCCAGCTATAAAACCAGCCAGTGGCAAGGGTCGTGCTAGACCGAACAATGCCAAAATTCCAAAAGATCGTGATCCAAAATCTATCACCAGGGAAGAAGCTGAGGAAATTCTCTTAAGTTCCAAGGCTCCAGCCGCTAAAAAAGCATCAACCAAGAAGGTGGCCGCCAAAAAAACCTCGGCGAAAAAGTCTACCACCAAGAAAGCCACGGCAAAGAAAACCACTACCAAAAAGACCACAAAAAGCTAGAAATTACCAAATCTAGCCAAATCGCAAAAAAACTACCATAAAATCAAAGTCGCTTCCTGTCTATTAGGCTAATAGGAAGCGGCTTTTTTACTATTGCCATAACATTAAACATAAGCATTATCTATAACCATACCATGAAACCGCCAATGTTTAAATTTAGATATAATTTTCTGTCCTAAATGTACAATTTATGATAAAATATTTAAAGAAGTTAGACGGAAAGCGACCACACAAGATTCCTATTTGACTTTTTATAATTTTATATTATAATTATAGTAATTTTTATATATTATCGGGTGGATAAGGAAAAAATATAAGATGGATCAACATGCGGAAACTATTCAGAAAGCCTTGACAGGAAGTCTTAATATTATAGAACAAGACCGTGAGAAGGAGATTATTTCTCGTCGCTTTGGTCTGAATGGCCAAAAGGAAACCCTCGAACAAATCGGGGAAGTGCTTTCTATCACTCGTGAACGCGTCCGTCAGTTGGAAAAAGCCATCATCATTCGTCTCCGTGTCATGGCTGAAGAAAACCAAATCCCTGAACTCGGTGCCGCCGAAAAAATTATCATCCGCTTCCTCGTCGAAGAGGGAAGAATCGCCCGCATTTCCACTCTTGCCCAAAAAATCTACGGTCACAATCCTAACGAAAAGGAACTCGCTGCCATTAATTTTATTAGCGAAATTTCCGCGCGCCTCGTTCATATCGATGAATCCGAACGTTATTACAACGCCACTGGCATCGCTGAGTACGGCAACGAACGCGAAATCAAGCGCAAAGCTGACGAAATTGTTACCCTTATCCGCAACAACAAGCTCCCAATGAGCCTAGATGAACTTGACGCCAAATTGAATTATGAGCACCCAAATCACATCCGTGCCATCGCTTCCATCTCTAAACAGCTTTCTTCACTAGATGATCAATGGGGTCTCGCCAAGTGGCCAACCGTCAATCCAAAAAATATTCGTGATAAAATCTATGTTATTTTGAAGAACCAAAACGAGCCGATGCACTTTAGCGACATTGCTGACGCAATTTCTAATTCCAAATTCCGTCGCAAAAATGTCACCACTCAAGCTATTCACAACGAACTAATTAAAGATCCACGCTTTGTCTTGATTGGCCGTGGCATTTATGCCCTTGATATCTGGGGCTACAAGCGCGGTACGGTTGCACAAATCATTACCGACATCCTAAAAGAAGCTGGTGAGCCTCTTACTCGCGAAGAAATCGTCAAGCGCGTTCTCAAAACCCGTAAAGTCAAAGAAACTACCATTCTCTTAAATCTTCAAAACAAAAAACTTTTCCGTCGTGTCGACCGAAACACTTATACTTATGCTGACGAACTCGGTCAGTAATGCTAAAATAGAAGTATGATAGCGGAATTAGTTCATTTTATCTTGATGCCTATCGTTTGGCTTCCAATCGTTGGTGTCCTTGGATATCTCACATACAAAAATTACAAAAAAATCAATCAATTAAAGACTCTTAATCTCGAGTCGGTACTTTTGATGCTGGAAATTCCAAAAAATAACGACAAAAAGGAACTTTCCGCCGAACAAATGTTCGCCTCGCTTCACGGTATTTTGAAAGATACTGAGCTTTTACGCCAATCTGGCACCGCCCAGGAGCACCTCAGCTTTGAGATTGTTTCCTCTGGTGGACAGATTCGTTTTTATGTCTACGTGCCGAAAACTTTGCAGAGTTTCGTCGAAGGCCAAATTTACGCACAATACCCAAGCGTCCAAATTCACGTCGTCGACAAAGATTATACCGAAACCGTTCATAGCCACAATGTCGTCTACAGCTCGGAGCTTTCACTCACCGAAAATGAGGTCCTACCAATTAAGACCTTCGATACCTTCGAAGTCGATCCGCTAGCTGGCATTACTGGTACTCTTGCCAAGTTAAATCCTGATAGCAACGAAGAACTCTGGATCCAAATTCTTACGCGCCCGGTCGCCGATTCTTGGCACCAAAAAACCGATGCTTGGGTCAAAGCCCAAAAAAATCCCACTTCTTCACTCAAGCTTTTTAATATTGATTGGACCTGGTTAGCCGGCTTACTTTCAGCACTCTCTACTCCACCGAGTGGTGGCTCTAGTAGCCCAAAACCAGCCGTCGAACTCTCTGAACGTGTTAAATCACAGATTTCCGCTGCTGAAACCAAGGCTACCAAACTCGGTTATCAAGTTAAAATCCGCCTTGCTTACCTCGGTGACAGTGAGATTAACGCCCAGCTCGATATGCAGGCTCTAGTCGGTACTTTTAAGCAATACAACTCGACCAACCTCAATGGTTTCAAATCTATCGGTGGCAGTTTTAACCGAGAAGACCTCGAAGCCTACAAACTCCGTCAATTTACCGACGAAGGCTTCATTCTCAATATTTCCGAACTTGCCTCGGTTTATCATTTACCACACACCTCTGTAGAAACCCCAAATATCGTCTGGGCTACCTCTAAAACCGCCGAACCGCCAGCCAAACTCCCTCTCATCACCGGTATTGCCAGTAATGACGAAAATATTTCCGCCTTCGGTCTAACCAATTTCCGCGGCATCAACCATCAGTTTGGCATGCTCCGTCGCGACCGCTCTCGTCACATCTATATCATCGGTCAAACCGGTGCAGGTAAATCTGGTCTGCTTGAGCTTTTCGCCCTTTCTGACGTTTTTTATAATCAAGGTTACTGCATCATCGATCCGCACGGTGATTTTGCGGTCAATAACCTCCGCTTCGTGCCCGCTTCCCGCGTGAAAGATGTCATTTATTTCAATCCAGCGGACACTCAATTCCCAGTCGGTTTTAACCCACTCGAAGTCTCTGATGCCTCGAAGAAACCGAATGTTTGTTCTGAGGTTATCGGCGTTTTGAAGCGTATGTTTGGCGATTCTTGGGGTCCACGTCTCGAACATATCTTGCGCTATACTCTACTTGCCCTACTCGATCGCCCAGAAACTACCCTGCTCGACATTTCTCGTCTCCTCACCGATAAAGAATTCCGTAAAGAGACCCTCGATTACTGTACTGACGTCACAGTGCTGCAATTCTGGAAACATGAATTCGGTCAGTGGAATGACAAACAGATCAACGAATCCATCGCGCCAGTCCTAAACAAGGTCGGGGCTTTCACCGCCAACCCAATTATCCGCAATATTATCGGCCAACCGAAATCCACTTTTAATGTCCGTAAAATCATGGATGAGGGGAAGATCTTGGTGGTTAATCTCTCTAAGGGTCTCATTGGTGAAGATAATGCCGGTATTCTCGGCGCCTTCCTAGTTACCAAAATCCAACTTGCCGCCATGTCTCGCTCAGACATTCCTGAGGTTGAGAATCGCCGCCCATTCTACCTCTACGTCGACGAGTTCCAGAACTTTGCCACCGATTCTTTTGCCGTAATCCTTTCCGAGGCTCGTAAATACGGTCTCAATCTCACCGTGGCTAACCAATATATCTCTCAGATGACCGAGAATGTGCGTAATGCCGTCTTCGGTAACGTCGGTACCACAATTTCTTTCCGTGTTTCCGCCGACGACGCGCCAATTCTTTCCAAGCAATTCGCCCCAGTTTTCGATGAATCTGATTTAATTCAAATGAATAACCGCCACTTCGTGATTTCCATGATTATCGGTGGGGAAAAGGTGCCAGCCTTCTCTGCTACCACCCTTAATATTCCTCATAGTCCACACGATAATTTCGATCAAATTGTCGCCCACTCTCGCGAATACTATTCTCACCCACGTGCCGAGATTGAGCGCCAAATTCGTGAGACGATTGAACAGAGCGAAAAATACAAGCAAGAACTCTCAAATTCCGGCCGTCAACCAGCCGATAAGGCTCCTCGTGAGAATCTTCCGACTTTGACGTTTATCAATGGTAAGCCTTCGATGTCCGCTAAGCCTTTCGATACCAAAAAGTTTTCACCAAATACTGTGACTAACCAAGCTAAACCAGGACTCAAGGATCTTAAAGAGATTTTAGAGGCTAAAACCGCAATGCAGAATCAATCCACGGTACAGAGTCAAGCCCAAACCCAAACGGCATCTCAAACTCAAGTACCAACCCAAGTTCAAATCACAAATCAAGCTCCAGTCGCAAGCCAAAGCTCAGAGCAGGGAAACACTCCCCTCTTCGTCAATCACGGTACTTCCACCTCTGTAATTACCCAGAATTCTACCCCTATATCAGCCAAAAACTCTGCCCTTACCTCTACCCCTGTTTCCACCTCTGTTAATTCCCCTGTTACTAGTTCAAATACGGCAGATACTGCATCAGAGGCCCCAGAACAGTCCTCACAGTCAAATATGACTAATCAACCAGAATCAGCCGAAAATCACGTTCAGATGCCTGAAAACGCCTTAAACCCAGCTCCATCCACATCGTTACCGAACCAAAACAGCGGTACCCACGAATCCCACACTAAACCGCAAGGGAATCGTAACTTCAAAAATCGCAATTTCCGTAACCGCAACAACTTCAAGAAAAAAGGAAACAAACCAACTCCCGTCTCTGGCCCGAAACCTACCCCAATCAACTAAAAATAAGCCCTAAATGGGCTTATTTTTCTTCCTTTACACTTCTCCACCCCTGTTTAAGCGCTATATCACCCCTATTCACACCTGTTTTCACCTACTTTTACCCATGTTTGCCCCCCTGTTTCAACCACATTTTACCTCTATTTCACCCCTGTTATTTCTCTGTTTTATCACTATAAAAACCTTTCAGACCCCTTGAAATTTAGTCTTTTAACCTCTATTACTATCTTTAAACACCACCGTCACACCACCTTCATCCAACATTTCCCTCTCTGTTAGTCAAAGTTTTTATCTAAAATAAAAATAAAAAATCTGCACTGGTTGACCAAAATCCAAATACCGCAGGGGAATTACTCTAAATTTAAAATCAGGCCATGTGAGCCGTCATATGAAACTTTTTTCTTGCCAAACGATAAAATACTCGTCCAAGGACCCAGAACCACATCTACGGCCGTCTGACAGCCCACAAACTACTAATTTAGCATAAGCGGGATATTTTATTAGTTAATTTAGACGATAGTTTACCCATCTTTTTCTTAGATTCTTAATGTCGCACAATAACTATTTTGCGACAATAAAGAGACAAATCCATCCATATATAAATAATCATGCAAGCCCACCAGTTTTTCTACCCACAGACAGAGAACCATCAGATTTTTTCTTCCGGCCCGCCTCCGTCAACTCATGTCTAACCAAATACTCTTAAAATAGGCCCAAAAAGCTCTTCTAAAAGTCCGAGAATTACTCCGCACGCGTTCGAAAAACCACTTAAATTATCATTTAACAGGGGTAAATTCATCTATTTTATATCAAAATACACAGGTTAATTCCGATAATTCTGGGGCTTCGGAGAAGAGCTCCAGAATCACTCCACCACCGCCACCCCTGTTAGGCACCTTGACTTTAAATAAATCTTCTTGTGAAATATGTATTTTACACCAAATTTCACGGAAAAATTTAAATTTTGTATTTCCCTCTCTCTAGCTTTTTCTTCTCTGTTCTCGGCTAATTCCCGCCCACTCTCTCCTGATATTTGATTTTGCAATATTAATGAAAAAATCGAGCTCTTCTCTACTTCTATCCCAAAACCGAACAAAAACCGAACTAAACCATTTTGGGTGGATTTTTCAGCTCAGGCTCATTTTTTAGGCTCCGACATGAGTTATGACCCGACATTAACCATAGTCTTGTAGGTTTAAGTTCAACTAACTAACTCTTCCTCGTGAAATACCCTTGCACTCCCGGGCGATCCACTCGGAGCCAAGTTAAATCCGCTGTAGCAGGATTAGAAAGATATGAACCATTCCCTCCCCTGAGCTTGTTTCGACCCGTAAACATATTCGTGTAATCCATATATGACGTCAAACGCGCAGTATTAAAATCGTTATTTACGTAAATTCTCTCCAAGCTATCACCATCCGCAGTAGCAAAAATTGATTTCATACTTCCCACCTGAGACGTATCAAAGTTTGAAATGTCCAAAGTTTTCAGCGCGGTCATATTATAAAACATTGCTTCCATACCCAAAACATTACTCGTATCAAAATTCGACAAATTAAGCTCCGTTATAGTTTTCATATTGTGGAACATTCCACCCATATCTTTTACATTCGATGTATCAAAATTAGACAAATTTAAGCTTCTCAAATTAGTCATACCCGAGAACATATTATTCATATTTGTAACCGCTGAAGTATTAAAATTATTTACATTCAAATTTTCTAGTGCAGCCATATTTGTAAACATGTACCCCATATTAGTCACCGCATTGGTATTAAAGTTGGCAACATTTAAACTTCTCAGTTTCTTTACTCCAGAGAACATTCCATACATATTCGTCACTCTTCTGGTGTCAAAAGATGAGACATCTAAATCTTCCAGCTCGCTCATATATGCGAACATGGCATTCATATCTTTCACTTTTTCCGTATTAAAATTATTTAACCTTAACCTTGAAACCCCTGCTACACCCTGGAACATAAGATTCATAAATTCCACATTCCTAGTATCGAAACTAGACAAATCTAGACTCGTCAATGCTGAACTATTTAAAAACATTGCTGCCATATCAATTACGTTTCCAGTGTTAAAATGCGACAAATCTAACTGCTGAATCGATTTCATTCTAGAAAACATTCTTCCCATATTTGTCACATTACTCGTATCGAATTTATCACTAAATTTTATCTTCGTAACATCCGTCATATCATCAAACATTCCATACATATTGGTTACATTTCTGGTATCAAAATTAGTCAGATCCAATTCCCTAACCCTAGGCAAACTAAAGAACATATACCCCATATTAGTTACCTTTGAAGTATCAAAATTCGAAACATTTAATTGCTCAATCACGCCAGTCTGGTCAAACATTGCATACATATCAGTGACATTAGAGGTATTAAAACCTGAAACATCAATACTTTTAAGACTATTCATCGTATAAAACATTGTATTCATCGAAGTCACTTCACTCGTATCAAAGCCGGCCAAGTCGATTGTTTCCATTTTCGTAAACCATTGAAACATACCTTTAGAGTTAGGATTTAAATAAGTCGTACTTACCGGCGCATAATAATATACTGACTGATCCGCCACATTATACCAAGCTTTAATTTCGTAGTCTGATAAATCCGGATCTTCAATGTTAATTGTCGTCACAGAATTAGCTGGAGCTACAGTACTCCTTTTGAAACTCTTGATATGTTCCTTAGTCGGCATTGACCATCCAGAACCCGAAAAATAAGTTGGATTCGGGTCCAAATTCCCTACTCTTGTATTAAAATCTGGACCATTTGTCATCATTGCACGTAGCTGATATGGATTCGAAACAAAAGATAAGATTAATTTGTTTGTATAATTCCCTGACTCCAGATTATCCGCTAACTTCATGCCAATATTCAGCTGGTTCGATTCATTACCATTAGTCTTCCCTGCGGTTTGGATAATTTGCGCAGGCGTAGACAAAGCTGGAATCGGTGCATAGCTTGAAGACGAACCGAACTTATAACCCCAAGTGTTATTTGGTAGATTATTTAATGTTAAGTTTGTACTAATCGAATCAATTTTTGCTCCAACTGCAGATCCTGCATTGGTTAGTGCAGTATTTTCAGTTTCGGAACTTAATATCGCGGTGTAACCCGTGCGGTTATTGGTATTTACCGTAAAATTAAATGGAATCTCTGTAGTTTTATCTGTCGAATTTATTACCGAATTACCATTCACCTGTAGGTTCGCTTGATCTACCGATGCCGAAAGTGTCGGTACGAAGAGTGCCGAAGCTTCATTCGAATTAAAACCTAATCCCAAAAAAGAAGCGAAAAAACCAGCACCTACTACAAAAATATTTTTCCACAAAAATAATTTAAAAGAATGTGATTTTTGGCCTTGCATATACTTTTATTTTAGCATAAGAATCTTCAAAAAACCAAAAGCTTTATCAATTCCCTATCACAATTTAAGCTTTTTTCGTAAAGTAACCCTGCACTCCCGGGCGATCCACCCGAAGCCAAGTTAAATCTGCATCACGTGGATTCGTAAGAAATGAACCATTCCCACCACGTAACTTATTGCGATTATAAAATACATTGCCAGTATTCACGAGTTTAGTAGTGTCGAAATCATTATTTACATAAATTACCTCTAACTTATCATTATGCTTATCATAATCTGAAAGAGCGAATATAGAGTTTATGATCGTCACTTGTGAGGTATCAAAATTGGAGAGATCAAGAGTAGTGAGATTAAGCATATTATAAAACATACAATACATATTCGTCACTTGTGAGGTATCAAAATTGGAGAGATTAAGAGCAGTGAGATTAGGCATATATGCAAACATTTCACTCATATCCGTCACATTTCTCGTATCAAAACTCGAAAGGTCTAACGAGGTAATCTTAGATACACCAGAGAACATATTTTCCATATCAGTTACATTCGACGTATTAAAATTAGCAAGATTAAGAGAAGTTAAGTTCGACATATTTCTAAACATACTACCCATATCCTTTACATTCGAAGTATCAAAACTCGAAAGGTCTAACGTTTTAAGACTAGAATCATATCCAAACATACCACCCATACTCTCAACCTTTGATGTATTAAAATTAGAAATATTAAGAGCAGTTAAGCTAGGCATTTCATAAAACATTACACCCATAGTAGTTACATTTGACGTATCAAAATTCGAAAGGTCTAGAGAAACAATATTTTTTGCACCACAAAACATGCGCGACATATCCCTTACTTTTGAAGTATCAAAATTCGAAAGATCTAATGTTTTGATACTAAATACATGATAAAACATATCATACATACGTCTCACTTTAGAAGTATCAAAGCTAGAAACATTAAGAGAAGTGAGACTGGTCATCCCGGAAAACATTTCCTCCATATTCTCTACATTAGATGTATTAAAATTGGAAAGATCGAGTGATGTGATACTAGACATATTTTTAAATACTGAGTCCATATTCGTCACTTTTGATGTATCAAAATTAGAGACATCAATAGTTTTAATTTTAGATAACCCATAGAACATTTCTTCCATATTTTCCACCATGGACGTATCAAAACCAGAAACGTCTATATCTAAAATTTCTTTTAATTCCGGAGTGCCCCAATAACTAAGAAACATCCATCTGCTATCTCTGTTCAGATAAACCTTTTCAGGTTCAGAATAATAATATGCAGTATCGTCGGCTTCATCAAGCCAGAGTTTAATCTCATAATCCGAATCAGCATCTTCCACGTTTAAAGCATTAACTATAGTGGTAGGACCTATAGGGCTTCTTTTAAAGTGTTTAACCTTATGAGTACTAGTCTCTAATTTCCTAAATTTAAGATTATTAAATTCATAACCATCCATCATTACCGCCTTCGGTGCATATGGATTCGAAACTACTGAAACAATCAGTCTGTTTTCATAATTCCCTGGCTTCAGGCTACTATTTAATTTCATACCAAGTTTGATATTATGATTCTCCTCCTCAGTGGATTTTTCGGTAGTCTTAATCAAATTTACTGGAGCAGATTGTGCCGGAATTGGACTAAAATCAACATTATCATCAAACCTATACCCCCAAGTATTTGCTGGAAAATTAGCAAGAGAATAAGTGGAAGTAATTGAATTAATTTTAGTATTTATAGCTGGATTAGTATTTAATAGAGCCGTTTCTTCGGTCTTAGAACTAATTGTGGCGGTATAGCCAGTCTTATTGGTCGTATTTATTTTAAGATTTATTTCGTGTTCAGCAGTCTCGTCGCTAGACTCGATAATTTCGGTACCATCTATCGAGGCGGTAGATTCATTAATAGAAGCCGAAAGCGTAGCTTTATATTCCGCAAACGAATTCTGGCTAAACGCAAAATTTAACGTAAGTGATAATAAACCTATAAAAAATCCAAAAATAATCTTATCTAAAAAGACATTCAAAATATCAAACTTTTTTCTCTCCATGACAACTCTATTTTACCATAAGAATCTTCAGAAAAACCAAAAGCTTTATTTATTTACTATAGTAAATTTAAGACTTCCTAGTAAAATATCCCTGCACCCCCGGGCGATCCACGCGGAGCCAAGTCAAATCTGCGGTATTTGGATCCGTCAAGAATGAGCCATTACCGCCACGGAGCCTTTTGCGGTAATTAAAAATTCCCTGACTAGCCACTACATTATTAGTCGTAAATCTATCACTTGCGTATATTGTTGTCAAATTATCAGACTCATAATTGTTAATCGCAAAGATATACCCCATATCCGTCACATTTTGTGTATTAAAGGTAGAAATGTCTAAGATTTTTAAGCTTAGCATACTAGAAAACATTCCATTCATTGTCGTTACATTACTTGTATCAAAAGAGGTTAAGCTTAAGTTTTCAATAGCATTCATTCCTCCAAACATATGAGCCATATTAGTTACATTTTTAGTATTAAACTTAGACAGATTTAACCCTACCAGAACTGGTGTATTAGTAAACATCCTTCCCATATTTGTCACTTTTTCTGTATTAAAATTATCTCCAAATTTAATTTCCTTTAACCTACTGGTTGCCTCGAACATACTATACATGTTTATAACATTTGAGGTGTTAAAATTTGAAAGATCTAATTTCTGTACATATGTACCATGAAACATATAGCTCATTTGTGTAACGCTCGAGGTATCAAAGCTAGATAGATCTAATTCAGTCAAGGAAAATGTGCAGCCGAACATTGCGGTCATATCAGTGACATTGCTAGTATTAAAATTGCCAAAATTAATTGTCTTAAGATTTTGCATCCAATAAAACATCGCATGCATCTTATTTACCTCACTGGTATCTATATTGGAAAAGTCCAAGCTCTCAATTTTCGTAAACCATTGAAACATACCCCTAGAATTAGGGTTTAGATAGGTCACGGCCACCGGTGCATAATAATATACTGATTGGTCCGCCGCATTATACCAAGCTTTAATTTCGTAGTCTGACAGATCTGGGTCTTCAATATTAATCGTCGATACTGAACTAACTGGGGCTACGGTACTTCGTTTAAAACCCTTAATGCTTGGCTTAGTTAGCGGAGAATCAGGGCCAGAATAATAAGCTGGATTCGGGTCAAGATTCCCTACCCTAGTATTAAAATCCGGGCCATTCGTCATCATGGCGCGCATTGTATACGGATTTGAAACAAAAGACAGAATTAGTTTATTCGTATAATTCCCAGATTCGAGATTATCAGATAATTTCATGCCGATACTCAGCTGATTCGATTCATTACCATTAGTCTTCCCTGCGGTTTGGATAATTTGCGCAGGCGTAG
>CALHKE010000010.1 GCA_938033695.1 uncultured Candidatus Saccharibacteria bacterium
TTACAGCGCTTGGAGGCATTCCACCGTTTATCTCAACTTTAGGTATGATGATTATTGCACGTGGTGCCGCACAGCTTTACTCTGATGGTCGTCCAATTGATGCCTCTTCAGAAGCATTTACCTGGATTGCGGATGTGAATATTTTTGGACTTCCAGGGCTGGTCTTGCTGTATATCTTAATTGTAATTGCTTCTCATATTTTACTTAGCCGTTCAACCTTTGGTCGTCATGTTTATGCAGTAGGTGGAAACCTGAATGCAGCTAAAATCTGTGGTATTAACACAAATAGAACATTAATTTGGGTTTATATTCTAGGTGGTGCATTATCTGGGTTAGCGGGTGCTTTACTTGCATCACGAACCTATGCTGGTAACCCATCTTACGGTTTGGCTTGGGAGCTTGATGCTATCGCCGCAGCAGTTATTGGTGGGGTTTCTTTAAGTGGTGGTTTTGGTACTATTCCAATGTGTGTGATTGGGGCTTTAATTATCGGTACCACCAATAAAGGCTTAAATATGTTAGGTGTGGATCCATACTGGCAACAAATTGTTAAAGGGGCAATTATTGTAATTGCAGTATTACTTGATACCTTAAAACGTCGCAAAAAAGGGTAATGTAGACAAATATCCACTGATTTCAGAAAAGGCTACCTATGGTAGCCTTTTTTATTGGTATTAAAATTTAAAGCATAAATAGAATACATGTATGCGTTTTTATTCAGAAAAGTACGGTCAAAAAAGAGGGTGTTTTTGAAATGATGTAGTAATTATCTGAAATACTAGCTGGACTTATTGGAAACTAAATCTCTATGGTAAATGAGGGAATGTTTCTCACCATTTTTTGTCGTTTTAGGATATAAAAAAAGACCTAAATTTCTTTAGGTCTTTTTCCATATTTATATGTTTAGTTCTAAGCAATTTCTGCTAATTTGACTGGGCGTCCTTCATCTAATGAACGTTTAGCTGCAAGTGCGATAATCACCGGTTGTAACCCATCATTACCATTCACTAAAGTTGGTTTGTCGTTTACTACGGAATCAACAAAACAAGCCATTTCATCAGCAAAAGATTGCATATAACGTTCTAAGAAGAAGTATTTAGGTTTCTCTGCAATCACACCTGCTTCACAGGAATAAACCGCAGTAGAATCGGTATCATTGCGAGTTTGCACCGCACCTTTTGAGCCGAATACTTCTGCTCGCTGATCGTAACCGTAAACTGCTTTTCGGCTATTATCGATCACACCAATAGCGCCGTTAGCAAGTTTTAAGGTGATAACAGCGGTGTCGATGTCGCCAGCTTTACCGATTTCTGGATTGACCAGCACACCACCAGCTGCGTACACTTCTATAACCTCACTACCAGATAAATAGCGAATCATGTCGAAGTCGTGAATGGTCATATCGAAGAACATTCCACCAGATACTTTTACATATTCAATTGGTGGTGCATCAGGGTCACGAGAGGTTACTCGAATTAAGTGTGGTTCACCAATATCACCATTTTCTACACGAGTTTTAATCGCTTTGAAGTTATGGTCAAAGCGGCGATTAAAGCCAACT
>CALHKE010000011.1 GCA_938033695.1 uncultured Candidatus Saccharibacteria bacterium
CATTGATTTCGAGCAGATAAGGATTAGGCAAATGGCAACAATCCCTCCCATTTCTTCGGAAAGAGCGGAAAAAATAAAGTCATTTTCCACAATAGGAATCTTATTGGGCAGTCCCTGAAAAAGGCCGAGTCCCAAAAATCCGCCGGTACCTATTGCAAAGAGAGATTGGGTAATCTGATAGCCCTTCGGAGAATCAGGATAAAAATAATGTTTGCGATCGAAGCGTGAAATCAGATTGATACTAGAATTAAGAGCGAGCCCTGCACGAGTGGCGAGACGCACGGCTTCCTGATTCAAGCGTGGCAACATGCCTGGCAGAGCATATTCGACTGGCGAAACACAAGAATTTGGCTCCTTGCCGCGAGCATCATTGTCGACTTCAGAAAAAAGTTTAGTCTTGGTCGCGAGCTGAACGTGGCATTCGATACCGATAGTAATTTCGTAAGCTGAATTTTCTGACATTAGATAGCTCCTAAATCTTTTAATGCTTGTTTGTAGGTTTCTAAAGCGCGACGACTTTGATTGTAATCGAGTTGGAAGTTTTGCTCGTGAGCAATTTGATTGCGCTTTTTATGAACATACCAGACGGAATTCAATTCAGAAAAACGCTGACCGGAAGCCTTCAGGCGTTCACCCATAGTCTTGCCCGGAACACCGAGCTCCATCATCGCCTTATCGAGCAACTTATCGGCTTCAATGAGGGCATAATTAAAACTCAAGGGATTATCCCGTGAAAGATTATTTTCAATTCGCAGGAAGTTGGCTTGGTAATCTTCCTTATCAAAAGTATGAGTGCGGTTACCGAGTTGGGAAATTGAGATAAAAACCAAAATCCCTACAATTAGAACCGCAATTAGGAGAAAGAAAACTGGGGAATTCATGAGAAATTCTCCTTGGCAAATTGCAAGAGGTTTTTATCACTGCGGCGTGGGCCGATTAATTGTAAGCCGACTGGAAGTTCATCCTTATCGCGATTGATTGGAATGGCTAAACTTGGTAAGCCTGCGAGATTGATCGGTACGCTCATCACATCTTCTAAGTACATGGCGACCGGGTCATTAACTTTTTCACCCAATTTGAAGGCTGGGGACGGTGAAACTGGCGTGAGGATATAATCACATTTTTCAAAAGCCTCTTCATAAGCCTTGATAATGAGCGTACGGACTTTTTGAGCCTTGAGATAGTAGGCGTCATAAAAACCACTACTTAGAACGAAGTTGCCGATCATGATACGACGCTTGTTTTCTGGCATAAAGCCATCGTTGCGGCTGAGACCAAAAACTTCTTCGATATTGTGAGCTTCAGAACTGCGATAGCCATAGCGAATGCCGTCATAACGTGAGAGATTGGAGGCCACTTCGGCTGGTACCACGACATAATAGACGGCAAGTGCATATTTAAGGACTGGCATGGAGAGCTCGACAATTTCGTGACCTTCGGCTTTCAGTTTTTCGATCTGATTTTTCATGGCCTCGCGAATTTCCGGGGCGACATTATCGTTATCGAAATCTCGAATCACCCCGATACGTTTTTTAGCATCAGTCTCGACCTTGGTTTCATTATAAAAATCTGGCAGAGTAGTGGAATCTTTTTCATCCTGACCGCTAGTAATCGACATCAGGAGGTCAAGGTCTTCCGGATTTTGAGTAAAGAAACCAATTACATCAGTACTGGAAGCCATAGCTACCACACCATAACGCGAAATCGTGCCGTAAGTAGGCTTCAGACCATAGACGCCGTTAAAGGAAGCTGGCTGGCGAATCGAACCACCAGTGTCGGTACCAGTGGCAAAAGGCACAATATCTAGTGCAACGGCAGCAGCAGAGCCACCAGAAGAACCACCAGCGACTCGTTCAAAATCTTTGGCGTTGTGAGTAGGACCAAAGAAAGAATTTTCCGTGGAAGAACCGTGAGCAAAGGCATCAAGATTGGTACGGCCGATCATAATGGCGCCTTCGGATTCTAGTTTCGCGACAGTAGTGGAGTCGATTGGCGAACGGAGATTGGAAAGAATCTTAGAGGCGGCCGTGGTATTTCCCTGTTTACTCAGGAAGTTATCCTTGAGAGCATATGGCACACCAGCGAGTCGCCCGACCGATTCGCCATTCTGGATTTTTTGGTCGATTTCGGCAGCCTTTTTTAAAGCTTCCTCTTCGTTCAGTGAAATAAAAATGTTGTGGCTGGCGTATTTTTTGGCCTTTTCTAAGGCTTCCTTTACCAAAGAAACCGCAGAGGTATGTAAATCAGCTATTTTCATTAGAGAACCTTCTGTACTTTAATCATATTTTGAGCTTGATCAGGCGCAAGAGCGAGAAGTTGCTCGCGGGTAGCATCCTGAGGCTTAATTTCATCAGCACGCCAAACATTTTCCATTTCAAAAACCTGATAGGTCGGCTCTACCCCTGTAGTATCGAGCTCGTCAAGCTGAGAAATGTAGCCCACGATATTAGTGACGTCCTGCTGAAGGGCGGAAATTTCGGCATCCGTGAGCTGCAAATTGGACAGCTTGGCTAAGTGTAAAATATCATCGCGCGTATTATTCATAAGATATATTATACCATTTTTTTGATTCGATTATTTTATAAAAATTAGTGTATATTTATAGTATGGATTACTTAGAAAGGGCAAAATTAATTAATAAGGTCATCGAAGATGGCCACGAAATCATCGATAAAATGCGTCCTATCTCCAAACTTTCTGAATTAGAAGAATTAGCACTCGATATTGATAGCTACGCTGATTTTGTAAATGAAAATTTTGGTGAACCATCCGATGTTAGTGATGGAAAGTGGTGCAGTTTAATGACCTCTCTTTATGTGGCGCTGGATTGGAAAAGAAATTCACTTTACCCAGAAAATTCAGATTACGAGCCTACACAAAATCTTGCGAAGCAATTCATGGATGGTTTTATCGATGAACTTGATGGTGAAAGTTGGGTGTAGTTTTTTTAAAATCTCTTAAATCTATGGCGTGGAATTAATTAATTAATTAATTAATTAATAGAGCAAGGGATCAAGCTAACTTATTCTTTAATTTTTGATAAGATTCCTGCATCATAGCTAAATATTTCTGTTTATCAGCTAAATTTGGTTCCACAAAACCATCACTTGATGCATTCATCATAAAGAAGTCGGCATCTTTAGCTGGATCCGGTAGAAGTAAAAATGGACTAGATTCGTAGCTAAATTTATCTTTCAAACTCCACATTTCCTGCTCAAAATTATTATAATCCTGCACCGAAAATTCAGAGGCTAGTTTTAAAAGATATTTTTCGTAGAGCTTTAGAATTTCCTGAAGTATTTGATTGTCCATACTAATATTCATATTAACACGGAAAAATTCAAAAAGTGCCTACTAAGTGATTCGTGCTAATGAGAAAATATATTCAAAATCGTCAAAATTTTTAGAGCTAAAGAAATAATCATGATTACACTTGAATCTATCCAGAATCGTAATTCCTAATTCATTAACAAAAATCCTCCTCTCAGCGTCCATATCGTCGAATTGATAATCCCTACAAATTAAAATATAATTATCGCCAATAATATTTTTTAATTTATAAATCTTACAATCTGGTTCAAAATCAATGATATCTACAAAAGTCAGGTTTTCACCAACATTAAAAGAGTTTGCGATTTTTTCTACTTCTTTTTTGCTTAAGATTCTCATAGTCATACTATATAACAAATAAAATAGGCTAGTAAACTTGGTTCAGTTAAACAATTAAGAAAGGCCCCTAAAACAAAAAGAACAATCCCGTAAAATAGTAGTTAGCAATAACAACTAAATAAAGAAAGGATTGTTCTGGATTGTTTAGTTAAGCCATATAATGGATTATACTTCAAGGTATTTTCTAAAAAATGATATACTAAAATTAATGAATAGCAATGCAATAGAATTAGCAGTTAAGCAAGGCGAAAGTCTAGCGAATAAAATCAACCTAGCCAAGACAACAACCCAACTAGATACTCTATACAAAGAAGTTGAAAATTATACAAATTTTATTAATAACGAATTTGGTATTATTGACGATTTCTCTGAAAAGAATGAAAAATATTGTGAACTATCTTTTTATGCGTATATGGCAGTCAATGAAAAAAGTGATAACCTAGAATATTACAATGCTCATCCCGAAGAGATAGCTTCTGGAGTCGAAGATTTTCTAGATTATCTAAAATCAATGAAATGGCTTACATAAAAAAATACCGACCAACTAAATGATCGGTATGTGCTAATTAGATTAATGACCTGGACCGGTATACATATTATCGTTTTTATGCTTAGAACTATCTTCTATACGATCAGGTTCATTTGGATATAGACGTTTATCACTATTTCCATAGTGATTATGTCCTCCTTTTTCATGGAAATTATTTTTTGATTCAAAACCATGATAATCTCTTATTAAAGTCTGACCTTCATTTTTACCCAATCCCTGTCGAAACATCACATTATGTCCATTTCCAGCACTGTCAAAAATTGTTCCAGTACTAAGTTCGGTCCACCCGCCATTCGACTTCCTTTCACCAGTCTTTCGATCTGTATAATTTTGGCTACCATGTTTTTCAAATGCATCACGGCTATAAGTCTTATTTCCAGACTGATCTAATGCGACATGCCCATGGAATAAACCATCACCGGAACCGAGGCCACCATGATAAACTTGAGTAGTTCCATCTGCTTTCTTAACGATTTTAGCGTCTTGTCTATTAAGATAGCTAACTCCTGCCTTATCCAGAATGCGATCTCGCTCTTTTTGATTATTCGCTTTAATCTCATTCAGCTTTCTTTGACACTCATCCTTTAGCCGCTCAAATTCCGCTTGGGCAGAATCAAATTCAGCCTTGTAAGCATCTCTTTCGGCCTTAGCATTTTTAAATTCAGTCTCAGCAGATTCATGCAACATTTTTGCATTATTAAAGTTGCTTTTAGCAGACTGAAATGAGTTGCCATGCGAACTAGATGTTTGCCATTTTGCATTAGCCTTGGCATTATTGATTTCCTGAATAAGTCTTCCGACCTCAGCATTCAGGTCATCTCGCCGATCCTTATGCATATGGCCTTCACTAGCATACATTGGGGCATCCGCCTTATTGCCATATTCGTAAGCCGCACTAGCACTATCGAAACAATTTTTCATCATTTCATGTTCCATGTCGGCTTCTTGGCGAATTTGATTAATCCTGGAACTATTTTCCTGACAAAGCCGATTAAAGTCGGCCCAGATAGCATCCCTACTATCTTTAGACTGTTGCATACTTTCGAATTCTCGATTCATTTCTTCTCGAGCAGCCACTCTTTGATCCCATGCTGACTGCATCTTGTCGTGAGCTTCGTTTGCACGATTTCTTGCATCAACATATTTCTGGAATGCAGCCTGCTTGCGCCCAAAAGCTTCCTGCTTACGAGCAAATAAATTGTCCAATTCGACACTTCTTGGCATATTAGTCACCAACCTTTCTTAAAGAACAAAGCTATGTTTTTAGCTTAACGTAGAAACAAATATATTCTACAATATTTTATATAAAAAATCAAGCAATTTATTGTTGGCTTGATAGTTTTACATACTAAAATTAAGAAAACTACCTTTTAGGTAGCTTTCTTGATCTATTCAAGTTAAGGATTTTTAACCTTAACTAATATTTTTTTCAAGTCGCAGCGGACTTGCTTTTCGGAAATGACTTCCTTAATCTCGGCGGAGTTGTTTTTCAGAGATGATGCGCTTGCTACTAATATAAGTCAGGAGGAAATATCCACCATAAATCAGCACAATCATCGAAACGGTCATTGGGATCGAAGCGAGGAGTCCGTCAGAGCCGAATGATTCAATAATACTCGAGGCGAACATGATACCAAAAATGGAATGGATGATGCCGATAAGTAATGGCGCAATAAAGAAGATTGCGATCTGGACGAAGAGTGCACGGTTCAACATCTTATTACTGGCGCCGAGGCGACGTAAAGCAGCATATTTTTCAGTATTATCGGAAGATTCAGAAAGTTGCTTAAGGGCCAGAATCGCAGCAGAAGAAATAAGGAAGATAGTACCGAGGTAGAAGCCAACGAAAGTGGCAATGGCTTGCATGCCGACCATACCAGATTTTACTAATAATTTGGTGTAAAAATTAATGGCAACACCGCTTGGACGATCAGCTTTTCTGTCCGAGCTTTCGGATTTCTGTGTGGCCTCTTCAGATGAATTAACCCCATTGACGGATAAGCCTCCGAGGTCGAAAGCCTTGCGTAAATCATCATCAATCTTTTCGGCAGTGCGAGTACCGCTGAGATTATAGTTCATCAACATGGCCTGAGTACCGATTGGCTGATCAGTAATTACGTTATCAGGAACGACGAGGATGCCAGTATTAGACTTAAAACCAGATGAAGTAACGAAGCCTTCTTGATGCTTCTTATAGGCTGGAGTAAGAGTGAAATTACGATATTTAATTTGGGTATTATCTGCAAGAGTTTTGTCGAGAATCTCCGCCATAGTCTTAAAGTCGGCCAGGAACTGATATTGATTATCTTTCAAGTGAATTTCATCACGATGATAGAGCTTAGCGAGCTTATTATAATCAGAGACACGAACCATTGGCACAGTGGTTTTCGACATGAAGGCTTCCACAGTTCCCGTCATAACTCCTGACGGTAAAATTTGACCATAAGTGAATTTACTATCAGCATAAACATTCAACTCCAGATGATCTTTGATATCTTTCGCAAGGTCTGGGTTTTGATTAATCAAAATTTGATAGAGAGATTGCTTCATGTAGGCCTGGGAAGTGGCGAGAGCAGCTTTCCCCTGGTCGTTAGACATTTGGGATAAATAACCAACAGTACTATTCGAGCCGTAAACCGCGAGATAATCGGTCAGTTCGGTCATGGCATCGACTGGCGTATTGTAAGCTAGCTCCTTTTTCATCGACTCATTGATCGAGAAACAGAGTGAAAGAATACTAATCGTGAGAAACAGCAAGAGACTAATCAAGGACATGGAAACTACGGCAGTATTCACCTTGCTGGAAATTTGACGGAAGACGAAGGAATTCAGACCCTTGAAATAGAACTTCTTGCTGCGGGTGACAATTTCCATAATCAAACCAGATAGCGACCAGAAAATCAGGAAGGTGGTGACTACACCAGCAATAACCGGCCAGAGGAGATTATAGACACGATCCATGAGAGAGACTTTGTCATTATTCACCCACCAATAAGCATAACCAAGTACCGAAGCAGAAACTATAAAGATAATGGCGCGAAATACTGGGTTTTTCAGGAAAGCCTTTTCGGATTTCTTGCTACCTTGAAGTAGTTCGATAATTTTCAAGCGACCGACAATGATAGTATTGAAGAAAATCACAATGAGATAGATGAGGCCGAAGTAAAGAATGGTATCGAAGAAGGCTTTCTCTGAGAAGACGAAGGTAAATTTGTCCATGTTTGCTTCAAAAAGCTTGGCGATTAGGACACTAATCAACTGGGAAACGCCGATGCCAAGTAGAAGTCCTACGCCGAGGGAAATTACGCCAATCATCAGAGTTTCGAAGAAGAGGAGACGGGAGATTTTACGTTTACTCATACCGAGAGTGAGATAGATGGCGAATTCTTTATTGCGTCGCTTGATTAGGAAGCGGGAGGCGTAGATAATCAAAGCACCGAGAATAAAGACCACGAGGACACTCATACCAGAGAGAATTTTCGCGAGCAAATCGACGATGAGTTTTCTGGAATTATTTAATTCAAGCACAGCCGCTTGAGAGCCGACGGAATTAAAAACATAGAAGAGCGTAACACCGAGTACTAACGTAAAGAAATAAATCGCATAATCCTTGATGCTGCGCGTAATATTTCGAAACGAAAGCTTAAATAACATCAGCGTCGCCTCCACCTAGGGTAGACATCACGCGGATGATTTCGTCAAAGAATTCCTTACGAGTTTTCTTTTCGCGGTGAATTTCATCGTAAATTTGACCGTCCTTGATGAAAATAATACGAGAAGCAAAGCTGGCCGAGAAAGCATCGTGAGTGACCATGAGAATGGTGGCCTGAAGTTCTTGATTCAGATAATCGAAGCGCTCAAGGAGAAGTTTAGAAGATTTTGAATCGAGTGCACCAGTTGGCTCATCAGCAAGGACTAACTTCGGATTAGTGATAATAGCACGAGCAGAGGCGACGCGTTGTTTTTGGCCACCTGAGAGTTGATATGGGAATTTCTGTAAAATGGCTTCAATATCAAGATTTTTAGCGACAGCTTTAACTCTTTCATCAATTTCAGAAGCCTTGACGTTCTGAATAGAAAGTGCCAATGCAATATTTTCGTAGGCAGTGAGGTTATCGAGGAGATTAAAATCCTGGAAGATAAAACCAAGCGATTCGCGACGGAAGCGGTTAAGCTTTTCACCCTTTAATTTCGTAATATCGGTACCGTCGACGAAGATTTGGCCAGAGGTCGGACGATCAATAGTGGAAATCATGTTTAAGGTAGTACTCTTACCAGAGCCGGAGGCACCCATGATGGCGAGAAACTCGCCTTTCTCTACCGAAAAAGAAAGATTATCGACGGCCTTGGTGAGGCTATTTCCCTTGCCAAAAGTCTTAGTGACTTTTTCAACAGAGAGAATTTTATTTGTATTAGCCATTTACCTCCTAACAAATAATTATATGTAACTTATTTAATTTTAGCATAAAAGTGATATTATCGAATTACGATGAATAGTTTCGATAAAATTACTGAAAAATTAAGACGTGATCCGAGAAATGTTTTATATACTGAACGCAATGTGGGGCCAATTTACCAACTGAGCAATAAGGCGGAAATATTAATCATCGGGCAAGCACCTGGCCGAAAAGTAGAAGAGAGTGGGGTGCCATTTGCGGATAAATCTGGCGAAAAGCTGCGCAAATGGATGGGGGTGAGTGAAGAAGAATTTTACTCTGAAAAAATTGCGATTCTGCCAATGGATTTTTATTACCCCGGTAAGGGCAAAACTGGTGACCTGCCACCGCGAAAATTTATCGCCGAAGAATACCATCCAGAAATCTTAAAATTAATGCCGAACATTAAGCTAACGATTTTAATTGGACAATATGCGATGAAGTATTACCTCGGCTCCAAAGCTCAGGAAAATTTGACTGAGACGGTACGTGCATTTCAAGATTATCTGCCCAAATATTTCCCAATTGTACACCCCAGTCCACTCAATTTCCGCTGGCAAGCGAAGAATCCTTGGTTCGAAAAAGAAGTAGTGCCAATATTACAAAAGCAGATAAGAGAAATTTTAGAATAGATTAATTAGAAAATAGACCTAGTATGTAGGTCTATTTTTATGATTCATCCTAGGCATTTTCGGCGTCTTTGATTTTTTGGATCATATCACGAAGTTTTGCGGCCTGCTCGAATTCGAGATTGGCGGCGGCGAGTTGCATTTGCTCAGAAAGCTCCTTCATAAGTGACGGTAATTCAGTTTTTGGCACTTTCTTAAGATCCAGCTTATCTTCCTTGGCTTTTTCCGGAATAATAGCGCGAAGACCCAACGAGATTTCTTTCTTAATAGAGGTCGGAGTAATGCCATGTTCACGATTATAAGTTTGCTGGATTTCACGGCGACGATTAGTTTCAGAAATTGCCCGCTCCATACTTTCGGTGATATTGTCGGCGTACATAATAACATGGCCTTCGACGTGACGCGCTGCACGACCGATGGTCTGAATAAGTGCCGACTCGGAGCGCAAGAAACCTTCCTTATCGGCATCAAGGATTGCCACAAGCGAAACTTCTGGCAAATCCAACCCCTCGCGCAGTAAATTAATACCGACTAGTACATCATAGACGCCAGAACGCAAATCACGCAGAATATCGCCACGTTCCAAAGTGTCGATATCGGAATGAATATAGGCGGTTTTAATCTTATGATCCTTCAGATGGTCGGTCAAATCTTCGGCCATACGCTTAGTCAATGTAGTGACAATGACGCGTTGATTTTTAGCAATACGAGCTTCGATTTCATTCATCAAATCATCGATTTGACCTTCACTCGGTCGGACTTCGATTTCTGGATCAAGCAAACCAGTCGGACGAATTACTTGCTCGGCCGGCTTTGGTGATACTTCCAGCTCGTATTTTCCAGGAGTAGCGGAAACATAAACAGCACGTCTAATATGTGTTTCAAACTCATCAAAAGTAAGAGGGCGATTATCTAGCGCGCTCGGCAAACGGAAGCCATATTCTACGAGAGTGGACTTTCTGGCGTGGTCACCATTATACATACCGCGCACCTGCGGCAAGGTCATATGAGACTCGTCTACCAGTAGCAAAAAATCGTCTGGGAAGAAATCGAGCAAAGTCGCTGGTGGTTCACCAGCCTTACGGCCATCTAAATGGCGAGAATAGTTTTCAATTCCCTTCACGAAGCCAGTTTCTTTCAACATTTCGAGATCATATTTGGTGCGCTGAGAAATACGTTGCGCTTCTAGATATTTATGGTTAGCCTCGAAATATTTTAGACGTTCGTCAAATTCAGCCTGAATTAAATCAATGGCGCGGTCAAGTTGATCTTTCGGGGTAGCGTAGTGGGTATTCGGGAAGATGAAAACTTGATCAGGTTTTTCACGGACTTCGGCGGTGAGTGGATCGATAATTTTGACTTCCTCAAGCTCATCGAAAGCAAACTCAAAACGATAAGCAATTTCACCTGAAGCTGGAAAGAGGTCGATGGTATCGCCTTTAACCCGGAAATTTCCACGCTCAAAAGCGAGATCATTACGATGATATTGCATAGCGATGAGATAAATCATCAGATTAGTCTGATTAAGTTTCGCCACAGGAAGGGTATTTTTTGAAACTACCCGCCAAGTATGGCCAGTTTTTTCGAGATGCAGGGACATTTCGGTGTAATGATCGGGAGAACCAATACCGTAAATACAAGACACCGAGGCGACAATAATGGTATCTTTACGCGTAAGCAATGAAACTGTGGCTGCGTGACGCAGACGGTCAATCTCATCATTGATGGCGGAATCTTTTTCGATGTAAGTATCGGTGCTAGCGATATAGGCTTCCGGCTGGTAATAATCGAAATAAGAAACAAAATAATGTACCTCATTCTCGGGGAAAAATTCACGAAATTCGGAATAAAGCTGAGCGGCGAGAGTTTTATTATGAGCAAGAATCAGAGTCGGCTTCTGAACATTAGCAATGAGGTTCGCCATAGTAAAAGTCTTACCAGAACCCGTAACGCCAAGTAAAGTCTGCTCACGAATCCCCATCTTGAGACCACGGGTGAGCTGAGCAATAGCCGCCGGCTGATCACCGGTGGGTTGAAATTTACTATGAAGACGAAACTCTGGCATACCTATATATTATACAATTTTTGGACTGATTACGCAAAAGGGTGTCTAAGTTAAAACCTCAAGTGGAAGACTCCACTCGAGGCCTATAGGTCTCAAGGTGTTGCACTTGAAGGGTTGGATTTTTCCACAGAGAGTTGCACCCACATCTGTTAATCTCAAAACTAGTCGGGAGTGGGGTTGCCAAGAGGAGATGCTTTACACACAACTACCTGTGCCAACGTTAAAAACAAGTAGTAATAAGGGGTGAGGAGTGATATAATTAAGTAGTGAAGAAACGAGGTAAAATCACTCCTAACGGCGTAGTTTTGAAGACTCACGAGAACGCAACTGCGGTTTTTCTGACGGAACAGGGTTTCGATGTTGACCTCATCCCTACTAGTAACATTGAAGGAGTGCACACTCCTGATATTAAAATGGACGGGCTCAAGTGGGAGATGAAAGCACCAATTGGCGAGGGTAATCAGTTGATGGAGAACACCATCCAGAGAGCACTAAAACAATCACCAAACATTATTATAGACCTTCGACGCACAAAGAGACATCAGACAAAATGCTTGAGAGAACTAGAAAAACAGTTCGTAAGCAAGAAGTGTCTAAAACGCCTCAAAATCATCACAAAGAGCGGAAAAACTCTTGATTTTGAGAAGTAGTAGGATTATAATCATAAGTAATGAGGGCAGGACCTGCAGTGTAATATGCGGGACACCGCCCTCTTTTAGGTTGGCTTTTAGCCACCTTTTTTGATGAAAAACTACCACTGAACCTGGAGATTATTATAAGATGGTTAAATATCTTGTAGAAAAAGGACGTTTTGCTAAACTATTGGCTCCGAATCGTCACTCCACTTCTTCTTTATATCGTCCATTCACGCCGAGGTACGTTGATTTCTTAGACAATCCCGACGTAAAGAATAAAATTGAATATAAGAAAAAGAATAAATAACAAAAAAACGGGTTCTTCTTAGGTATCTCTCCGTTCGAATTGCCCGTATCGGAATATGCTTCTATTATAGCAGTATTATGTAATATGTCAATGTCTCATAATAGTTCACAATCTTTGCGACATAAAATGGCAATAAGTACAATAAAAAACCGCCATGATGGCAGCTTTTCTATAAACAACTTTTGGTGCCCGAGACTGGACTTGAACCAGCACGCCGTGAGGCATATGCTCCTAAGGCATACGTGTATACCAATTTCACCACTCGGGCATGGTGATATTATATAAAATTATTGGAGATTGTTCAAGTCGCTGGATTGAACCTGATTTTCTGAAGTAGAAGGGCTTTGAGATTCGATTACGGTTCCCTGGACTGGCTGAGTTTGGATTTCGACAACAGGCTGGGTTGGAGCTTCAGTGATAGGCTGGGTGTCAACTTCGGGAGTAGGCTGGTTGACAACTTCAGTAGTAGACTGAAGTGTAGTTTCCGCAGTAGTCTGTACATTATTCAGAGCGAAAGCGCCTTGGAATGGTACATTTTTGCCGCGCACGTATTGATATTCATATTTTTGGTCAGTTGCTAGCATCAGCATGATGATTGGCGAGAAGAAAATCGTTAAATACGGAAAGGCTGGCTGTTTTTCACCAAAAGCGGCAGGTAGCTTGTAGCAGAAAATAAAGTACGGAATTAAACCGATTACTGGAATGAGAATTGAGATGGCGAATAACTTATTTAACTCGACTGCGTCATAAAGCTTCATCAAACCCAACACCGGAATGGCGCCCTGCCACATCTTTTTCTCGCCATAGATTTTCTTCATCAGAAGAACCTTACCGGCAATATAAAGGCCGAGAATAATTAACAATAAAAGTAAGGTAATAACATTCGAAGCCAAAACTTCACCGAAGGTCGGCATCTTGGTCATATAATTATTACTAAAGAAATAATCGTAAATTTTTTGAAGATTCATAAGCTAATTTTAGCATAAACACGATAAAATTACACTTTGAAAATCGTGATACGCGAGCCGGCATAAGCTTTGGTGGAAATAATTTCTGCATCGATTTGATGGGGGTCGAAAGTGGCTGGATGAGATAAAACCAAAAATTCTTTCGCAAGCTTTGGAAACGTAGCGAGATAATCCGCCAGTTTCGGGGTGATTTTGTCGTAAGGTGGGTCAGCGAAAACAATGTCGAAACGATTATCAAAAGTTAGCGTTTCCGCCTTTTTAGCAAAAATTCGTACCTGGTCCGAAACACCGAGATTTTCCGCGTTTTGACGAATTAACTTCGCAACCTCGCGGTGATTTTCGATAAACGAAACATGCTTGGCGCCACGAGATATAGCTTCAAAACCCAGTGCACCAGTACCGGCGAACACATCAAGCACGACTTTGCCCTCGAGATGAGACGACAAAGAATTCATAATCGCCAGGCGTTCACGTGAGCCCATAGGGTGCGTGACGGCGAGCTTGGGAGTGAGAATTTTTTGCCCACGAAGCGTTCCGGAGGTAATTCTGAGATCCGTAACTTTACCAGATTTTGCCATAAACTTCATAGTTTTATTTTAGCAGTTTTTTATTAAAATATGGAATCGAAGAAGCCCAGCCGAGAGTAATAGCACGGACGATTTCCGGAAGAAGCACATTCTTGGTTTGAAAAACTAACTCGGTATTCCAACCTTGATTCAAGAAATTTTCATACATTTTGAGAGCATGGACCTTGGCGAGAGATTCATGAAAAGCTTTTTCAAGGTCGATATCTATGAGTTCCGCTTTCTTAATTTTCGGCATCACCGCGCGCTCCGGCAGAGCGGTAAGGGTAATCGCGACACCATATTCGAAAGCCACGTGCTTGGTCATAAAACCATTAGCACCCCAATAGAGCCAGTTATTGCGCAGAGTTTCAAGCGAGTTTCGACCACGCATGATTCCCTTAATCGGAATACCGAAAACTTTGACAAATTCATCCTTGGTCATCAGTTGTTTTTGTGTATTTTCCAGAGGAAAATGGTGGGCGGGCGTAAGACCATCAGTAATAGCATGAGCCATCCAGCCAGCCTCGAAACTGGCGCGCACCTTATTTCCCTCTTCGAGGGCTTTTCTTAGATTATATTGGTGATCCAAAATCAAAGTCATGAGTTTACCATTATCATGATCTGGGTCAATGAAGTGCATCGGCTCGTCGACGCCAGGGCTTTTACGCTTCAGGCCGTCCGGTCCGCCCATGCCTTCAAAATTTAAGATTTCTGAAATGTTTGGGAAAAAATAATTGTGTGGCAGATTTTTATCAATAATTTTGCGGGCAATTCGGTCGAGTTTCTGATGCGTGCCAACAATTTTCCCATTCGATTTATCACTAATTGCTAGGGTTGAATACATATTTTCCTTAATTAAGAGTCGTCAGCTGCTGATATTTTTTAATATCTTGGCTTAACTCTGTATATTTTAGCATAGAATCGGGCGAGCTTAAGAACTTTTCGACGTGAGTACGCGCCAATTCAATTAACTTCGTGTCGGTGAGGCTGGCAATCTTCAAATTCAATTCACCATGTTGCATTGCCCCGTAAATTTCACCAGGACCACGAAGTTTGAGATCGACCTCTGCGAGATAAAAACCGTCGGTTGATTTTTCCATTTCGAGTAGGCGACGACTCGGCGGATTTTCACCAGTGGTAACCAAAAAACATTGACTTGGTTTGTCGCCACGACCGACACGACCGCGCAACTGATGAAGCTGAGCTAGACCATAGCGATCGGCATTGAGAATCACGATTTGTGTGGCATTTGGCACGTCCACACCGACTTCCACCACGGTAGTAGAGACCAAAATTTGGGTTTTCTTATCCTTAAAATCCTGCATTACCTGGTCTTTTTCGGCGGGCTTTAATTTACCATGTAGGATACCGATTTGATACTTGCTAAATTGTTTCTGCATGAGCTTCGCAGTTTCGATAACTGTGCGCGATTTATCTTCCTCGGAAATAGCCTCATCGATCAGGCGACAAATTACATAAACTTGTTCATCAGCGGCAAGATGCTCAGCTAGTTCTGGATAAATTACGTCCTTGAGATTTAATTCATTGTAGATACGGGTTTTGATCGGCGTACGCCCCTTCGGCATTTGATTGATAATCGAAATATCGAGATCGCCAAAAATCGTAAGTTGCAGAGAACGCGGAATCGGCGTAGCGGTCATAGCCAGAAAATGTGGTGAAATTTGCTGAAAATCCGGATTTTGATTTTGAAAAGATTTTTCCAAAAGATGTTGACGTTGCAAAACACCAAAACGGTGCTGTTCGTCAATGATACAAAGACCGAGACTGGAAAAAGTAGTGTCGTCGGTGAGAATAGCATGGGTGCCAAACACTAGATTAATTTCACCAGACCTAATCGCGGCTTTTACACCGTTTTTATCCTTGGTGGCACTAATTAGCAGGGTAGTTTTAACACCGAGTGGCTGCAAGATTTTAGATAAACTCTCGTAGTGCTGAGTCGCAAGAATAGCCGTCGGCGCCAGAATGGCTACCTGTGCGCCGTTTTTTATAGCTTGATAGGCAGCAATGGCCGAAACGATGGTTTTACCTGAACCGACATCACCCTGCAGCAAGCGATTCATCGGATGTACTTTTTCGAGATCCTGGAGAATCTGCCAAGTTACGCGTTTTTGCGCGTCAGTCAATTCAAAAGGCAGAGTTTTAAGAAGTTTCTTGACATCGGTGAGATTAAATTTGAGTGATTTAGCATTTAATTTGGAAACTTCGTTTTGATTGAGCTTGGAAGCCAGAATCAATTCGAATAATTCCTCGTAACCGAGGTAGGTGCGGGCCTTTTCGACCTCCTGTTCAGATTCCGGAAAATGCACATTAAAGAGGGCCTGATTACGCTTGAGTTTGGCGAGAGTTTTCGGAATAGCATCAGCCGGTAAAAGTTCGGGAATTTGATAAAAAAATGGGCGCAGTTTAGTAAAAATTCGACGATACCAGGCGGAATTATAGCGACCACTACCAGAGTAAATTGGTTGAAAACCACCATCCTGCTTAGACTCTTCGACTTCCGAAGCTAAAACTGCAGTGGGCGCTGTGAGTTGATAGCGATTATACTTAAAATCATACTCACCGGTAAAATAATATTCGGTGTCTTCTTTAAAATTTTTAATACGATAGGCTTGATTGTACCAAACCACGCGAAGCGCCCCAGTTTCATCAAAAATCTCACCCTGAGTAATCGTAAAATTACGGCGGCGAGTGTGAATATTGCGTAAGCCACGAATTTTTCCTCTTATTACCACCTTGCCGGGGCGAATTTCGGAGATTTTCGTGTAGGCTGCATAGTCTTCATATTTGCGCGGAAAATAATACAGTAAATCCTTAAAAGTTTGAAAGCCACGAGTGGCGAGGGCTTCGGCAGTTTTGGGACCGATACCTTTTATCTCACCAAGACTCGAGTTTAGTTGCATTAAAGATTGCCCTGGTCGACTGGGCGACTATGAGCTTTGCGCCATTCAGCGATTTTGGCATGGTGACCAGAAAGTAATACCTCTGGAACTTGCATACCACGAAAATCGGCTGGCTTAGTATATTGTGGATATTCAATGGTGTTTTCTTCGGAGAAACTTTCAATAATAGCAGAACTTTCCCCACCAAGTACCCCTGGAAGTAATCGCACAATACTATCAATCACGATCAGCGCCGGCAACTCACCACCAGTCAAGACGAAATGACCGAGTGAAATCTTATAATCAACGATAGTTAAAATACGTTCATCATAGCCTTCATAATGTGGACAAAGAATAATATAGTGATCTTCTTCACCATTATTAATCCGTTCGACAAAATTACGCACGATTCCCTGGTGCCAAATTTGGCCAGCTGGAGTCGGCAGAATTACCTTAGCATTCGGACTATGTTTCTTCACACTTTCAATGGCATTAAAAACCGGCTCACACATTAGAAGCATCCCATCGCCACCACCGTAAGGGGTATCATCGACAGACTTATGCGCACCAAGGCCAAATTCACGCAAATCCACAAAATCAAATTCCGCAATCCCCTTTTCCTTAGCCTTCCACATCATGGAAGTATTTAGGTATGGATTAAGAGCGTCAGAAAATAATGAAATAATGGTAAATTTAACCTTAGACATAAATCCATTATACCACATTTACAGATATCAATTTTCATGGCATAATATATCTGTTGGAGCCGTGAATGCGGTTAGTTCTTTTACAGAAAGGTTGGTGTAAAAATGTCAGATGCAAATCAACGCATTAAAGAGTTACAAGAGAAACTAAAACTTCAATTGGAGGCGTTAACGCCGCGAAAAACAGAATTGGAAGCCTTATCAAAAGCCGCTTATCAGGAATTCCTGAATGCGGAAGAAGCGGAACGAACCTGTTTTTCTGCCCTACTGGAAATCAAGAAGAAAAATCGAGATTTTCTGCAGGAAAAATTGATGGAGCAGCTGGATTATGAGCAACGTTCCGATCAAATCGAAGATGAAATCTCGAGACTCACTCGAAGATTAAAATTTATCGATTCGACGGCAGACTATCGGAATAAATATGATTCTAGCCTAAAGAATTCCTTAAATTCCGAACAAGAATCCTTAGAAATGAAACTTGAGATATTAAAGGATGAAAAAAATAACCTTGATGCTGGACACCAAAGGGAGATGTCAAAATCCCAAGTTTCTCCAGAATGTGAATTAGTAAATAAGCATCTCGATTTGATTAATATTACGAATGAAGCTACAAAAAAATTCCAAGAATTACATAATGAAACAGAAGCGGTGAAGACAACGTATAATGCGTTAAATACCGCGTACTCGGAATTAAATAAGTACTTAAACTAGAATTACCGAATTTAAACTTTTAATTAGCTAGCTACGGAAACATGTGCAAATTGTATGATTTTTAGAAAGGTGGGTACTATGAATCAAAAACGTATTAAAGAACTTGAGGCACGACAAACTGCACTACAAGAAGAAATGGAGCCGAAGCGGAATGCATGTCTGGAGGCTTCCCAGAAATTCAATGCAATCATGGAGGATTATCAAAGTTTATCCTCCAAGATTAGCTTCCTGACGGAGGAGCAGTCAAAGGTGCGTGAAGAAGTTAATCATATGTCAGACAAGGCATCTAATAACGGTTTTTACAATCCACAGCACCTAGAAATGTTACTAGAATCGAATGGTGCTGCCAAAGCCATGAACGAAAACCTCAAGGAAGAAAACGTATTTCTGACTGATCTGGTTAAATATCTAAGAGATGACCTAGGTGTGATTAGCACGCCTGGTCCAACCGGAGAGATTAGTCCGTGTTCAAAAATTTTGAATGAGCTGGAGGCGCGACTCAGCAAAAATCTATCTAACCAATCCGAATTGGTGATAGACCGGATGAATGTGGAAGCGGAAATTTACGAAGAGCGGCAAAAACCGCGATACAATGAACTTAATCAGCTAAAGCGGACTCTTGATCTTTTCGACACAAACATGGAAGATTACCGGGAAAAGCATGCCGAATTGACGCAAGCTAAAGATAAAGCGGAGGTTGAGCTTAATAAGGCGCAGCAGGCGCTAAGTGATTTGATCGATGAAGAAAAATCTGTTGGCAAATCACTGAAGAAGCTTCGCGCGGCTGAAAACTCTTAAGTTGACTCGTTTCAACACTAACTAATCTATTTTTAAAAGGTCAGCTTTGCTGGCCTTTTTTAGTTCAAAATTCAACTATCGTAACGACAATTTTTAGTGTTTTTAACCAGGTAACTAAATTCTTATGTTTTTCTCTTGACATTAGGGAGCGTAACCGATATGATAAACATAAGCTGATACGCTTCACAGGGTTCCATTATGCAATTAGTGGAGTGTGGAGATTTCATTAAAAACAAAAATACGGATTAAAACAAACCAATGTGCCCTAGGGTGGGCGCGCATCAGCAAAAATATCCTCGAAAGAGGATATTTTTCTTGGGTTTAAGATATGGTGACTGCTTTGAGTCCATGACCGACAGATTAAGCGGCCATATTATTTTCTTAGTAATCCTCTACGAGAGTAAAACGCTTGCCGGAAATTTCAATAATCGAGTCGGCTTTGGCGCCACGAGTAGTAAGCTCAGCACGAATGCCGAGTTTTTTCATAATATCACGCAAGCGGTTAACCGAAGCGTAATTCGAAAGATCAGTGCGACGAGCAAATTTTTCAATTTTTTCACCAGTGACATGATAGATACCTTTTTCATCCTGTGTAACCTGCCAGGCTTTCTTTAGCTCATGATGACTGAGCGAGATAGTTGGAACTTCTGATTCATGATGTGAAATAACCGCAGTTTTAAATTCAACTGGTTTAGCACCAATTTGCTCGGCGGTAATTTCCTGCTGTTTTTGGTTCTCTTTCACAGCCGCAAGCAGGGCGCGAAGTAGATCGTCAAGATTTTTCTTAGCCACGGAGGAAATCGCAAAAATTTTGGCATCTTTGTTAACTTCGAGAATTGCCTGTTTTTGCATTTCAATAATTTCATCGTCGAGACCTTCACACTTGGTCAGCGCGACCACCTCGAAGCGATCCTTAAGGTCTGAATATTTCTCTAATTCGTGACGAATCGTGCGATAAGCTTCACCGGCGTCATCTTGATAAGCATCAATCAAGTGCAATAACACAGCAGTGCGATCCACGTGACGCAAGAAATCGTGACCGAGACCACGACCATCGCTGGCGCCTTCGATAAGACCTGGGATATCCGCAATCAAGAGGTCATGACGATCGATAGTAGCCACACCGAGGTTTGGAGTGAGTGTAGTGAAAGCATAATCAGCAATTTCTGGCTTTGCGTTGGTTACGCTAGCAAGAAAGGTGGATTTACCAGCATTTGGAAGACCCACGAGACCCACGTCAGCAAGAAGCTTTAATTCAATTTCCGCCTCAAAAGCCTCGCCTGGTTCACCGACTTCGGCAATCACTGGAGTTTGACGCACACTGGATTTAAAGTGGGCATTGCCAAAACCGCCATCGCCGCCCTTAGCAATCACAGCCTGCATGCCATCTTCGGTGAGGTCGGCAATGATTTTGCCATCGCGCTTCACCACAGTGCCGACTGGCACTTCGACAATGAGGTTTTTACCAGAGCGACCATTACTGCGAGTACCGGAACCATTGCCGCCGTCTGGAGCAGTGAGGATTGGGTTAAAACGAAAATCGATTAAAGTATTCGTATCCTTATCGGCCTGGAAGATAATCGATCCACCCTTGCCACCATTACCGCCATCTGGACCACCCTTGTTAATGTAAATTTCATGGCGAAAAGAGACGGCACCATCGCCACCTTTTCCAGCTTTCAAACTCACTTTTGCCGTATCACAGAACATATTAGAGATATTTTAATATATTTTGGTGGAAAAATACAGCATAAGGGGAAAGAATGTCGCATGCCTTTTATCGGACCGCTCTAGGGCGCTTGCCCAAGCCTATGTCCGAAAAAGGCAAGACGACATTCTTTTTTAAAATCAAGAGAAGGGTATATGGCTTTCCCTTTTGAAAAAATTAAAGGTCTGGTTATGGTTTTCGGGTAAAGTAACCTGGACGACCGTGGGCTGGGTCGTCGATGCGGAGCCAGGATTTATCAGCAGTGGATGGGTCGGCGAGGAAGGAACCGGCACCACCGCGAAGTTTATAGCGATTTTCAAACATACCTGAACTCCAACTGAGCATTTTTTCCGTATTAAAATCTGCGCCAACATAAATTGTTTCGAGATTATCCCCGCGCTCGTATTCATATATCTTAAATAAACTACTTACATTAACTACGTTTCGAGTATCAAAATTCGAAATATCTAGGGTTACAAGTTTACTCATATTCGAGAACATCCCGTTAATATCTGTGACGTTTTGAGTATTAAAATTAGATAAGTCAAGTGTAGTTAGATTTTCCATACTACTAAACATACTACCCATGTCTGTAACATTTTGAGTGTTAAAATTGGATAAATCCAAGGAGGTGAGGCTTCTAACATCCCAAAACATTGCATCCATGTTCTTGACATTTCGCGTATCGAAATTTGAAAGATTCAGTGAAGTGATATTTATTAATCCATGAAACATCTCACTCATATCTGTAACTTTTTGAGTATTAAAACTAGTTAAATTTAATAAAGAGAGGTTATACGCATCATGGAACATGCTATTCATAGTTTTAACATTTTGGGTATTAAAATTTGATAAATCGAGCGAAGTAATTACCCTCATATCACGAAACATGTCACTCATGTTCTCGACATTTCTGGTATCAAAATTTGATAGATTTAATGTTGCAAGTTTAAATGTGGATGCAAACATCTGGTGCATATCTGTGACGTTTTGAGTATTAAAATTTGATAAATCAAGCGAAGTAATATTATCTAATCCATAAAACATCTGCGCCATATCAGTAACGTTTCTAGTATCAAAGGTCGATAAATCCAAGCCAGTAATACTATCAAGATCCATGAACATCCCACGCATTTTTGTCACATTACTAGTATTAAAATTTGACAAATTCAATGTAGTAAGCTTATATAATTCATAAAACATATAGTTCATGTTTTTAACTTTTTCAGTATTGAAACCTGACATGTCTATATTCGTAAGATTACCCCTCCCATCCCACCATTTATTACCCTCAAACATCCAGCTACTATCTTCATTTAAATAAATTTTCTCTGAATCAGAATAATAATATGCCGATTCAGTAGTCGGGTCTAACCAAAGCTTAATTTCATAATCGGAGTCCTCATCCTCAATGTTTTTAACATTTGCCGTCGATACTGGACTAACCGAACTTCTTCTGAAATATTTTATCTCAGTAGGTTCATCCTCTAGTAATGACTTCAATTTTTTATTAAATTCAGTGCCACTAGTGACAAGAGCTTTTGTCTCATATGGATTCGTAACAATAGAAATAATCAACTTATTAACATAATTACCTTGCCTTAAATTATCATTCAATTTCATACCGAATCTAATACTACGATGGTCGTCACTATATGTTTTCTGATGAGTTTCAACCAGAGTGGCTGGATTAGATAATCCAGGAATTGGACTAAAATCATTATCATAATCAAATGAATAGCCCCAAGTATTCGGTTCAAACCGCCATAACGGACTCTTATAGGAGGATGAATCAATTTTCGATGATGGATATTCAGTATTTACTAAGGCTGTTTCATCGGTGCTTGTACTAATAGTGGCCGTATAGCCAGATTTATTAGAAGTATTTACTATTAAATCAATACCCTGACTTGCTGATTCTGATGCAGATTCAATAATGTCATTACCGCTAAATTCAACCGTAGATTCGTCAACCGAAGCTGAAAGCGTGGATTTACTATCAGCGAAACATCTTTGCTTAAACAATGAAATATTGATAGCTATCATTAAAATAACCAGTAAACAAAAATATCCACCTAATCTAGTATTAAGTTGTAAATAATTAAACTTTTTCCTCTCCATATTATCCCCATTTTACCATAATCAATATGATTTTAATATTAAATAAAAATTTATGGTTTTCGGGTGAAATAGCCCGGGCGGCCGTTGGCTGGATTGTCGATACGGAGTCCGTCTAGATTAACGAGATCTGGATTTCCCCAGTAGGTACCTTTACCACCTCGGAGACTAAACCTACGATGAAAGATTTCATAATTAGCGGTTAAGTGTGATTGACTGTATTGTTTTGCTGCACTTACATCGAAATCATTAGAAGCGAGAATCTTTTGGAGTTCGCAAACTTGACCATTATCACATAAAAACATTCGACTAAAATCTTTGACCTTGGGAGTGGTAAATGATGATAAATCTAAGATTTGAACATTAGAAACACTACCAAACATGCCAGCCATAGTTTCGACATTTTGCGTATTGAAATTCGAAACATCAATATTAGTAGAGCCACAACCATAAAACATATCAGACATATTCGTGACATTTCTAGTATCAAAATGACTTAAATTCAAGGTAGGAATCCTCAAAGTAAACGCAAACATACTGTTCATATCCTTAACATTTTCCGTGTTAAAGCTTTGAATATTGAGGTTTTTTAGATTAGACATACCGTAAAACATATAAGACAAATCTGTGGCAGCTTGAGTATTAAAGTTCGAGAGATTTAAATTTTGAATATTTGAATTCCCAAGGAACATTCGGGAGAAGTCTGTAACTTTTGAAGTATCGAACCTTGAAACATCTAGGTTTTGAACTTGTTTTAAGTTGTAGAACATACCACTCGTATCACGCACTTTTGATGTACGAAAATTTGCGATATCGAGAGCGGAAAGATTAATCAGCCCACCAAGCATATCGCGCATATCTTCCACGTTTTCCGTATTGAAGTTTGCAATATTTAGACTGGTAAGACTTGGTAAAGCCTCGAGCATACGAGCCATATTAGTAACTTTAGCGGTGTCAAAATTAGAAAGGTTTAAAGAAGTTAAATCTTTACAATACTTGAACATTTGAGACATATCAGTGACTTCACTAGTCTCAAACGAAGCTAAATCAATATCCTTAACCTTGGTAAACCACAGGAACATGCTGGATGAATCTGGTGCGAGGTGGATTTTTTCGGCAGCGGAATAATAATAGATGGTTTTTTCGGTAGCATCAAACCAGGCTTTAATTTCATAATCTGAGTTATCTGGATTTTCGATATTAATTGCCGTCATAGAAGCTGTAGGTGCTACACTGCTACGCTTAATATGTTCGACATTATCCTTATTTTTTAAATTACAATTTTGCCCCGTAACCGGATCGACATGACAGGTTTGATTTGGATCTAGCGCACCCACGCGTTTATTGAAATCTGGACCATTCGTCATTACAGCTCGCATCGTGTATGGGTTTGAAACAAAAGAGAGGATTAGTTTGTTCGTATAATTTCCTGACTCAAGATTATCAGCTAATTTCATGCCAATGCTCAGCTGATTTGATTCATTTCCATTGGTCCTTCCTGTGGTTTGGAGAATTTGCGCAGGCGTAGACAACGCTGGAATTGGTGCGTAGTTCGAAGTTCCGCCGAATTTATAACCCCAAGTGTTATTCGGCAAATTATTTAAAGAAAGATCCGTACTAATCGAGTCGATTTTTGCACCAGCGATAGAACTAGCATTAGTTAGCGCGGTATTTTCGGTTTCTGCACTAAGCGTCGCCGTGTAACCTGTACGATTATTGGTATTTACCGTAAAACTAAACGGAATTTCCGTGGTTTTATCGGTAGAATTTATCACTTGGTTGCCGTTCACTTGTAGATTCGCTTAATCCACCGAAGCCGATAAGGTCGGGACGAAGAGAGCAGAAGTATTATTAGTAAGAACAAGGTTCGAAAAAGAAATTAGAGCCAAAAGTAGTCCGAGAAGCTTAAATTCTCTATTAAGCCACCCCCCGTGAGAGTCTGAGGATTGTGATTTTTGGCTAATCATATATATTATTTTAACATAAACAGGATGGATTTTTGATATTAAAAAGGATGTCGTCTTGTCTTTTCATATGCTTAAAAAGAGAATGCCGCTTACCTCTGACGGAGCATAAGCTTGGCCGAGCGGCCTAGAGTGTCTCCGGAACGAGGTATGCGGCGTTCTCTTCTTTTTTGGTTTTAAAGCTTCTTCTTGACTAATTCTCTGGTAAAGAATTTCACGCGATCGTTTACTTCGATTACCAACTTTTTCTCTAACTTAAAGGCGATACCACCAGTTTCACCAGCCACCAATTCATTTACATCCATTTTTTCTTTTTGTACTGAATCGACTTCCACTTCACCTATCAATTCTTTTTCGTGATACACGCGACCCATCAAGCCTTTTTTCACTAGGCCCGTCAAAACTTCACCACCCGCGATAATCGCCGTACGTTCAGTACGGAAGACCCCCTTAATTTTCATTTCACCCATTTCGGTTTCCACGATTTCCGCATCCAAAAGATTTTCCATCGAAGTCTTCGCATCATCGAGTAATTCGTAAATAATCTTATAATTACGAATTTCTACCCCGTCACGCGCCGCTAATTTTACAATATTAGTTGGCACATTGACGTTAAAACCGTAAACCACCGTATTGTCACCTTCTGCCATATAGATATCATTTTCCGTAATATCACCCACGCCAGAAGAAACAATATTTAACATCACTTCACCCTTAGTATCGATCATCTTCAAAGAATCAATCACCGATGTCACTGAACCTAACACGTCACCCTTAATAATTACATTAAAGACCTTCGCATTATCTGCATTGTTCATCATACGTAGCAAATCCGAGCTCGTCACATTCGCCGAAGCGCTTTCTTCCACCAAATTCTGCGCGTTAAGTAGCGCCATCTTGCGTGCCGATTTTTCATCTTTTACTTCGATAAATTTATCACCGAAATTTGGCAGTTCCTTAAAACCAGTCACTGTCACTGGAGTCGAAGGCGTCGCTTTACCCTTTGGTTTACCACGAAAATCTAGCATCGTACGAATCTTGCCATAAGCACCACCCGCCACGATGAATTCTCCAGTTTTCAATTCTCCACCGGTCACCAAAAGATTCACCACTGAACCCTTACCAACTTCCATATGTGATTCGATCACCAAACCTTCGGAAGGAATCTGTACATCGGCTTTCAACTCCTCAATATCGGCCGTCAAAAGAATCAGATCTAGTAATTTTTCGAGGTTATCCCCACGTTTTGCCGAAATTGGCACCATCGTAATATCACCACCCCATTCTTCTGGATTCAAACCATGCTGCGCCAAATCCGCCATCGTACGTGGAATATCTGCCCCCTCGCGGTCAATCTTGTTAATCGCTACGATAATTTTCGCGTTCGCACTCTGGGCAAACTTAATCGCTTCCACCGTCTGAGGTTTCACACCATCATCGGCCGCCACCACAATCACTACGATATCCGTCAGCATCGCACCGTGTTGGCGAATTGCCGCGAAAGCTTCGTGCCCAGGCGTATCCAGAAAAGTAATCAAGCGTTCATTATGTTTCAATTGGTAAGCCGAAATATGCTGCGTAATACCGCCGGCTTCCCCCTCCACGGTTTTCTTATGTAGGAGAGTATCGAGCAAAGTTGTTTTACCATGGTCAACGTGACCCATCACCGCCACCACTGGTGGACGCACTACTGCCTTATCCGATAATTCCCTTCTTAAATCCGAAGTCTTGGTCGAGGTATTTTTACGTTCCAAGCGCACATTTTTTAATTCTAATTCTTCAATAATAATACTCGCGGTATCAAAATCTAGGCGCTGGTTAATCGTCGCCACAATTCCCTGCTTAAAAAGTTCGCCAATCAAAAATGTCACGGAAAGACCGAGCGCATTCGCCAGCTCGTCTACGGTAATTGAACCCGCAATCTGAATCACCTTGTCTTGATTTTCTGCCATACTTACTCCTTACCGCCCCCAAGAGGACACATTTATCTAAATTATTTTACCATATTTTAGAGAGAGAAAAAAGCATACGTTAAGGACCAGGACCTTTGCAACAAAATATAGGTAGTCTTATATTGTTGCAAAGGCGCTAAACCTTATGTAAAAATACTGGTTATGTAGTATTATATATAAGGAATTCTATAAGTTCATTGCGGAGAAAATCAAGGTAATCTAATGAATAGTGATAAAAATAGTAGGATCATATTTTATGAGGGGGAAGATAAAAGTCTTCGTATCAAAGCATTCATTAAGGGTGAAACGGTCTGGCTAAACCAAACGCAGCTAGCTGAGTTGTTCCATACAACCAAGCAACTTATCAGTTATCATTTGAAGAATATTTTCGATGAGAAAGAGCTTGCAAAAGATGCAACTGTCAAAGAATTTTTGACAGTTCAAAATGAAGGAGAGCGAGAGGTGTCGAGAAATATCGAGTTTTATAACCTCGATGTAATTATATCTCTCGGCTACCGCATCAACTCGAAGATTGCTACTGCTTTTCGTCAATGGGCGACTTTAAGGCTCAAGGAATATATCATTAAAGGTTTTACCTTAGACGATGAGCGTCTCAAACAAAACGGTGGCCGCTATTTCAAAGAGCTCTTACAGAGAGTTCGCGACATCAGAAGCAGTGAACGTAACCTCTGGCAGCAAGTAACCGATATTTATGCTACTTCGATTGACTACGACAAAAATTCTGAAACAACAAAGAAATTCTTTGCCACGGTTCAAAACAAAATGCACTATGCCGTTCATCAACAAACCGCCGCTGAAGTTATTTATAATCGCGTCAATAGCGAAAAACCAATGATCGGTATGACCAATTTTAAAGGCGATTATATTACAAAAGCAGATACACATATTGCAAAGAATTATCTTAAAGAAGATGAGCTAAACATCCTAAATTTGCTTGTCAGTCGCTTTCTTGACTATGCCGAACTTCAAGCGATCTCCGAAAAAGCTATGACGATGAACGACTGGAAGGAGCGACTAGATATGGAACTAAAATCTGTCGGTCGCGAGATTCTACTAGACAACGGCAAAATTTCTCATGAAGAGGCAATCAAAAAAGCCGATACCGAATATGATAAGTATCGACAAAAAGAGTTTGAGAATTATGAAAGCGATTTTGATCGTGCAGTAGAGGAATTAGCAAAAGAAGCGAAGCGTATAAGAGAAAACAAAGATGAAGCTAAGATTTAAACATCAAGAAGCCGGTCGATATATGATGACCGAAAAGAAAGGACTAAAATGAGCAAAATAGAAGTTTCACCTGTAAATAACGAAAAAAGATCAGAGTCTTCTGGCGGAAATTATAATATTTGGCGAAAAGCAATGAATGAAGTTTTGCCATTCGATAGTCCAGATCGACCTGCCAATGTTAAAGAGTATGGTAGCTCTTTAAATCACCAAGATTTACGCATTGATCTTCATAGTGACGCTGGGGTTAAACCCCCAACCATAAATCGACCATATATTAGAAAAGAAACTGTAAATACTGTTGCCGAGCGTGATAGTGACGATAGTATAAGGATGGAAGAAATGCCAGCAGGTAAATCTAAGGAACAGATTGAGCGCGAAAAAGCTGGTCGAATAAAAATTGATAACGAAATGCAAGCCAGAATGGAAGCTTATTGGGCCGAAAAGCGAGCGAGCGAACAGAAGCAGCGCGAAGAACAAGAGCGAGTTCAGGATGAACGAGCGGAAGCTGAAGCTGAACGTCAAAGGATTTTGTTAGAGCAACGAGAGAGAGTTAAAAACTCTTATCGTCAAAATATCGAAAATATCTCCGAAGAAGAGCAAGAAGATGAGATGGAAATGGGAATGTAAATATGAAAATATTTAAATTATCACCAAATGAAATTAAAACTCTGACCGACCTTAAGGGTGGTTGTCTTGCGTCAGATAAAATTACCGTTGATGGGCAAAAGGTAGGCTATGCTTACCGCGAAAAACCCGATTCTAATTTTTTGAATGACAGCGGATGGAGATTTCTCGCCGGAGATGAAAACGAAGAATATCTAAACAATCCTGATAATTTTAATACCTTTGAGATAAATACTATCTGTAATTACGATCAGGATATTTTGAGTATTTTAGATGGAAAAATTGGTGAAGTTTATATTAGGGATGGTGATACATTTAAAATAGATTTTCAACCTCAATTCCCTGATGACGCAACTGATGAAGAAAAATCTATAGACTGGAAATTAATTGCGAAAATTACCGATAAAGATTTAGGTTTTGATTTTCCAGATAAGCCAACTGATAAATGTCGATTTAGCACTCGATTGATATTAAAACGAGATGATGGCAAGATCTGTTTCGTTAAATCTAAAAAATATGGCTACCATCAAATTCCTGGTGGCGGAATCGATAATAACGAAAATATAGAACAAGGCTTACGGCGAGAAGCTAAAGAAGAAACTGGTTTTGAAATTAAAAATCTAAAGCCACTCGGAGTTACAGTTGAATATCGTGGCGGTAGTAAATACGAATGGTTCAGAGCGTTTTCGTTCTGCTACGCGGCGGAGTCAGAAAAAGAAGTCGGAACCTCGTATATGCAAGATGAAATCGACGAGGGTTTTGAACCAATTTGGCTTGACCTTGATGAAGCGATAAAAATCTTCGAAAAAGCTGGGATGGAATTACGGGATGCCTCTGATCGGAATTATAGTGGTAGTTTTTCAAGTCAAAGAGATTTGTCTATTCTAAAATATTATGCAAGGTACAAAAAATGACAAATCCTGAATTTGGAAAGAAAAATGAATTCGTAAGGCAAAAAAGCACCAAATGGAATAACATCAGCGACGATATAATTTTTCAGCAATCTGAACTAAAAGTAACGGCAGATAGCGCTAGTGAAAGAAGTATAGAACAGGCGAGATCCCAAGTGATAGAGGCGTTCAGTAAGGCGCAACCAGAAAAAAGAGATAATCAGTCTGAAAAAGAGAGGGGTTTTGCTCAGAAAGTCGGCGAAATAGATCATTATCTCATGCAGACAAGCATAAGCCAAGAGGTGATGGCTAGTTATATGGTAGACTTAGCCGGGGTTTTGATTGATGTAAAGCCTGCCGCATTGATTTGTGTTTTACCGGATGACATGAATTTGGATTCTGGAGATCTTGCAAAAATGATTACGGAAGTGGGTCTGCAGATGGCTTCTGACCAAAAAGGTGGCAACTTCTTTATATCCAAAACGGCTGAAACTGCCGAACAGTTAAAACAAGGTTTTTACGATTTATGGGAAAACAATAAGACTAAAAATACCGAAGAAAGAATAGAAATAGATCATAGATTAGGAAAACTACTGGGGTATCCCGAAACAGCGATTAATCAAGACTTTAGAGAGCCAACAAAACTTTTAGACAAAATAAAAGGACTTTTTAAGAAACGCCATGATGAAAGTTTCAATAGTAGATGCTATGTTCATAGTCCAGGTCATGAAAATGAAGAATTTGAGCAATATGAAAAGCCGATTCACGAGTTTATGGATAAATATTGCCCTGAATCCACCAAGGTGTTGAAGGATATGAAAAACTCAAAAGGCAGAAGTTATAGATGGTAGCAAAAAACAACATGTAAGATTTAGTATCTTTGCGATACTGTGTTTCTCTAACCACCTATATTTTGCTACAAAGGCGCTGAACCCTCTAAGGCATAAATGATTTATTTTAACCTTAAAACTCCAGCTAAAAAATTCAAGAAAAAACTCAAACCGAAAATTTCAGTTTGAGCAATTTACTTTGGTAACTTCCGCCTCGCAAACATCCATTACCGAAAAGAGAAACCAAAAACAAACAATATTTATCTTGTAAATCCTGCGGCGGTCGCGGTTTCCATATTCGACGCCACTGTGGAATTTTTGCTATTCGCAATCGACTGAAGCCTTGCCTGCTCCACTCGTAAATCGTCTCGTTCTGCCTCGAGATCGGATAGCTGAGTATTCACTTCGTTAATTTTATAATCAAAAGCGGTAGTTTGCGACTGCTCTGAGACATAAAAAAGTCCCAAAATAGCTACCATGATCGTAATCATCAAAGCCGATGAAAAACGACCAAACACATTACTCTTATATTTCACACTATTTTGGTTTCTTGAATAGCCAGAAGAAACCGCACTAGCGTAAAAATTCGTTCGGGGCAAACTCGCGGCTGTACGCGTGCTTGTCATTCTGGTACGGACTGAATAACTGTTTTGCTTTGGTCCATTAACTGTGATTCGCATTTTTCCTCGCAAAAAATACTCGCTAAAATCTTGTCGCAAAAAAGATTTTAATTAGTATTTCTAATTATTTTTATTTTTATTTTTCTAATTGCTGTGAGTCTATCTTTTTACACAAAAAATATTCATAGACCGAAGTCCCATATTAACCGCACTACCGCATCGCTAATATGGTCTTCGGGAAGGTCATATTTTTTATATAAAACACACTCTACGATTTACTCACAACCGCATCGGGGCCTTCACCTTTAGGGAGAATTTCCCGTCATGTGGGAGCAAAAAGCTCCCAAAGTTTATCTAATTAACGAAAGTTAACTTTGATTTTTTGTGCACGTGAGCTGTTTTTTACAATGATTTGCTTTGGCATATTGCCTCCTTTTTTTGTTTTTATTTTTATCAATGGAGCTGAAAAGATGCTCAATTTTGTCTAGCGCTAATTTCTTTTTGCTACTCTTAATTTTGCACTTCTCGCTCGCGGATTGATAACGAGTTCAGATTCCCCCGCAATTACTGGATTTTTCGTCAAAATCGTTAATTTTGATTCGTATCCTAGCGCACTTTCCTGCTTAAAATATTGCTTCACCAGCCGATCTTCCAAGCTATGAAAAGTAATAATCGCCACCCTACCATTTGGTTTCAAAAGTTTAGGTAATAATGGTAAAGTTTTTTCGATAATCGAAAGCTCATCGTTAACAAAAATTCTTACAGCTTGAAAAACCTGTGTGGCCGGATGTTTTTTATGCCACCCATTTCCAGCGATTCGATCTGCCAATTCCTTAGTTGAAGAAAAAGGACGACTCGTAACAATTTCCCTCGCGTGTTTTTTCGCTAGACCAATAGATTCTTCGCCGTATTCTTGGAAAATTTCTACCAGTTTTTTCTCTGGAAAATGATTAATCACCGTTTCAGCTGATAATTCCTGCGTCCTATCCATGCGCATATCTAAAGGTCCATCATTTTTGAATGAAAAACCTCGATCCGAATTATCTAATTGCGGAGATGAAACTCCAAAATCTGCCAATATCATATCAAAAGTTTTTCCACACTCGATTAAGTGTTGCGCCGCACTATAAAAATCCATTTGTAAAATATCTAACTTTGATTCATCCAATGGATACTTCTCTCGAAGATATTTCACAGCATTCTCATCTCGGTCTACCAAGATGGAATCTTTATAATTCTGCGTAACCGCCAAAACCTTTCCCGCATGACCCGCATACCCCGCTGTCAAATCCAAATAAGATTCGCCCAGTTTCGGGTTTAGAGCCTCGAGAACTTCTGATAGCATTACAGGTTTGTGAAGTTCATTCATAACTACATTATAACTTATCCGAGGTTTCTCTGATAGGTTTTTGTAGTTATTTGCTTCTTGTTTGAGATCGCTCAACTAGAAATTTTAGCGTGTTTGTGTTTGTATAGTTTTTGTTATTTAAACGAAACGTTTTACCTAGCAATAAAGTATCACAGTTTTACCACTTGCGCGGCTCATAACTATGATTGTTGAGAGACTTATTGTGTAGGTTGCATATTGAGTTAATTGGGAGGTGTTTTAAGAAGTACGAATGGCTTTGATTACGCGTGACCTAAACGCGCGCCAAGACTCCTAGTTGACCGACCTCAAACATTTTTTAATGTACTTTTATTTTTGTGGTTTTTGTTTTATTTATCCACTGACCTAATTCTAAATTATATTTATGCTTATTGCAAGTACTTTTTCACATAATTTTTTACATTTTTTCGCAGACTTTTCCACAATTAAACCACCTTATCTATTTTTTGCACAAACCCCACCGTATATATAGAGCACACCTAACCCCTGTTAAATATTGTGCAAATTATTTGTCGGGTTTTCCACACCTGTGCAAAACTTTTTAGTGTTTCCCTGTTATTTACCTATTTTTCTTAGCCTCATTCTAGCTTTTCTACATTTTGTCTTTTTTAATTTTTATTACATAAAAACCGAACGCTAGTATTTGCGAACATTATCTTTTTATTTCAAAATATATTACTTGATTAAATACCTGGCAAAAATCTTCAATATCAAAAACCGAACAAACTTCCCCAGCTCGTTTTTCCATCCTCCGAAAAAACCGAACATCCGCCCATTCCATTTCCGTAAACCAAACGTCTATTTATGTCATTTCCGTCTCTTTCATAAAAAACACATCACCCACAAAAAACAGTGCACAAAAAAGCCTGAATAGCCCACAAAAAGAGGCCTCTTCGTGAAGTTTCTTAGTTAATTTTTGTATTCAATCTCACTTTGCAGTCTACTTGTAGTACGCGCGACTCTCGATCCTCACATCCACATAGATTGGCGCGAGATTATTCGCTATCAAGTAGCGTTGCATCCGCTCGATATCTTCTGCCGATTCCGCCGGCGAACGATCGATTAGACACTTGTAGTACTCCGTGCGCCCCTCTAGGTAAACATCTAACTGCCTTGTTTTATCCATTGGTAACACCACCTTAGTCATTTTTATCCCCAAATCCTTCAAATCCTTCTCAAGTAATGCCACGTATTGCTTTATCTTGTCCGTAATCAGGTTTTTATTCCCCGATTCATCGACAATTTCCACGCTCGAAGTTAAATTCACCACTGTCGGTTTCACTTCTGTTTTCTTCGTATCATCACGTTTAATCAAACTCACCGCTCCTAGCGTCAACCCCGCCGTCCCGAGCGCCAAAGCCGTACTTAATCCCACGAAACGCATCACTTTCTTGCGTTTTCGCTGTTTTTCTTCCTTAAGCCTCGTCGACTCCAGAATCACTTCTTCTCGCTTCGAGGCAATCGTCTTATTGATTCTCACTTTTATCGCCTTTTTATTTTTTAAGCCTTACTTTAAACTCTATTCTTCAATCTTATTTTTTCAAACCAAGTACTAATTTTGCTAGCGTTTCGCTCGCATCTAATTTCGCATATTTCTTAAAATTCATCACCATTTTAGCTTGTTTTTCGCTATTTTTTAGTAAATTCAAAATCTTTTTCAATAATTTTTCTGGGGCCATCTCCATTTCTCGGTCCAAAATCATTTCTACCGCCTCATCGCGCGCTAATTTTTCCGCATTTTTCACCTGATGTCCGCCCGGCAATTTTTCAAACGGCACCAAAATCGTTGGCTTTCCCAAACTGGCTAGCTCCGCCATCGTAGTTGCACCTGCCCGCGACACCACGATATCTCCTGCACCTAAAATTTCATGCATTACTGGCGAAAAATTCCACATCCGAAATTCCGAAGTCAATTTACCTTTTTCCCAAGTTTCGTATTTCTTCAGATCAATCATATCTTCGTAATGCTTGCGACCAGACACCAGACCCACCGACGTATATTTCAAAAGTTCTGGCAAAATTTCTCGCATCGCCTGATTGATATGCATCGAACCTTGCGAGCCACCCGTGACAATCACCAAATTTCGCTCCGGATCAAAGCCCAATTCTCTCTTCAAACGCCTCTTTTTACTCTCCGCCACTTTTTCAAATTCCTTCCCCACTGGAATCCCCACGAACACATAACGCGAGTCCTCTTTCTCCACCGGCGTACCCATGGCAATAATTTTCGCTTTTTTACTTAGGATACGATTCGCCAGCCCCATCGTCGCATCCGATTCATGAATCAAATATGGAATTTTATAAATTCCCGCCACGATCCCGACCGGTAACCCCACGAATCCACCTTTCAAAAAAATTACATCTGGACGATTTTCTTTTCGACTAAAACGCCACAAAGTTTGCAGAAAACCCATAGCAAAACCAAAGGCCCCCGCAATATTTCCGAACACCACATCGCAAAAGGTCTTCGCATGATTATCAAAATAATCTGACAATTTCAAACCATGATAACGATGAAATTTTCCCGCAAAAACCTTACGCACACGTAAGTATAATTTCACTCCCGTCTCTTCTTCGCCGCCCCAAGCCAGCTTTGCCTCATTCGCGAGCTTCACTACATTTTTATAGTATTTCGCATCAGTCCAGAATTCAATTTTGCTCTTTGGCTTCATCTTCAAAATTTCTTGCACCACCGACATCGCCGGAGTAATATGTCCACCCGATCCACCACCTACTACTAAAATTTTCATCTTCTTCCTCCCAGTCTACTACTTCTACTCACTCTTAAATTATTTTTAATTTCCTCATTTCTTTCATCATCTGAAATTTCCGTTCTCGAAGTAAACCGCGAAATGTTAATTACTAGCCCCAGCCCAAAACACGTTATCAGAAGACTCGTTCCACCTTTCGAAAGTAACGGCAAAGTAATACCTGTCAGCGGAATTAGCGCGATCATCGCACTAATATTCACCGCCACCTGCGAAAACAGCCAAGCAAATACCCCCATCGTCACTAATCTAAAATAGAGATTTTCCGAAGTATTCGCCACTTTCAAAATTTCCATAAATAAATGCACATAAAGTCCAATTACAGCCACCGCCCCGACGAATCCCCACATTTCGGAAACCACTGCGAACATCGAGTCCGTAATCGATTCCGGCAAATATCCCGCCGTCTGCACATTGTTCCCGATTCCTACTCCGAGTAGTCCACCCGACCCCACCGTAATTAGCGCGTTTTCAATATGATAATCCGTCGTCGCATCACCCTTACCCGTAAAAGTAAACAAACGTTCACGACGGTGCGGTGAAGACAAAATCATCCCCACGCCCAGCGCCAAAATCACCGCGAATAAAATCATAATTTTCCAAATCTTAATTCCCGCCACAAATAAAATCGTCAGCGCAATCACCCCGAGCGGTACCGCTGAACCCAAGTCTTTTTGAGATACCACAATCAAAAATAGTGAAACCCCTAAAACACCAAAAAATTTCGCATAAAATTTATAACCTTCTCTCAAAATCTCCGCACTTGTCCAGCCATTTGCTTGGCCTCGCGCTAAAATTTTTGCTGCGCCTCTCATCAGCCTATTGCTTTGCCCATTTTCCCGCGCCAAATTTCCCGTCGCATTAAAGCCCTGATTAAAACTATAATTATTACGACTAAAATTCACTTGACTAGAAAAAGCCGTTCCTCCCGAAACACCCGCCTGGCTCTTCGAATTCGTACCCTTTCGCTCTTTCTTACCTTTAAATTTCATATACAAATCCATTAGAGCTTGTAGCAGCATACCAAACACCGTGGTTTTTCCTGTTTCTTCCAGAAATCCACCCCTTGCCTGAAAATCTGCAGTAATCTTTGCGAGATAAAGCATCGCTCCTAACTTCAAAAAATCCGACACCTGAATCGTAATCGACCCAAATCTCAGCCACCTACAGGCACCTAATTCACAACGTGCTAACGGCGGACGCGCCACCGCCAATAACAGATTCAAAGCCAGCCCCAGGAATAACAAAATTATCGGCAATCGCTTCGCAATCGTATCTAATATTCGCCAAATACCACTAGCTCTTTTAGTTTTTTCTCCCTCCACTAAATTCACTCTGGTCTCAAAAAACAGTAATACTACTGTAATCGCCAAATATTTCATTTGATCCAGCCAATATATCGCGTCATCCCCCTTCACTTTGGCGTAAGACGGACCCACCAAGGCGATCATCAGTAAACCGATGGCAATCAAAATTATCATCGTAATGATAATTTTATAATTTGCCTTATGTTGTCGCATCTAATCCCACTCCAAAAGTTTTTATCTTTTAATAATTCCACTCACCATCGCCAGAAATACTCCGACAATCGCACAAACTCCAGCGATTACCCAAAAACGCATCACAATTTTCGCCTCACCCCAACCATTCGCTTCCAAATGATGATGAATCGGCGCTGAAATAAAAATCTTGCGCTTGAAAAATTTCTTCGAAATCATCTGAATTAAAGATGATCCCGCCTCAACCACGAACAATAATCCAATCACTGGCAAAAGCAACAGTGAATTCGTCATCATAGACACCACGCCGAGCCCCGCACCCAGTGCAAATGACCCCACATCACCCATCATAAAACGTGCCGGCGGCACATTGAACCAAACATAAGAAAATAACCAACCCACCACTGTCATACAGAAGGCGAACAGATAAACTTGACCACGAAATAGCGCGATTGTCCCGAAAGCTCCATAAGCCATCATCGCGAGACCACCAGCTAATCCATCTAGCCCATCCGAAATATTCACCGCATTCGAGGTCGCCACCACCGCAAAAGCAAACAGCCCCACCATCACCACTCCACCGATTTCAATATCACCTGCAAATGGAATATGAATACTTGTCCAACCTAATTTATAAGCAAAGAACCAACCCAGCACCAAACTCACCACGATAATCATGGCAAATTTAATTGGCGCTCGCAGCCCTGCCGCCCCTTCACCAGAGCCAAAGACATTGATTCCATCATCGATCAGCCCCACAATCGCCCCACCTAAGAAACCAAAAATCGGCAGCCACGTCTGCGCACGGTCAAAATTACACAGCAAAGTCACCATCGTCACGGCAATTACCCCAATAATTCCCGCCATTGTTGGAAAAACCCGCTTGAATTTATGCGCATGTAACTTCGTCATAATCGGCAGACCGTCACCTGAAACCGTGGTCTTTTTTTGCTTCTTCCAAAAATGGTATTTATAAGCTACGTGAGTATAAAAAGGCGTCAAAAACATTGAAAGCAAAAAGGTACCGAGCGACAATAGTAAACCATATAATGCATTGTTATCTAAATTCCCCACGCCTTACCTCCTGACTTTATTATAGTTTATCATATACTTCGATATCTCATCAAAAATCGGCTTCGCATTAATCCCACCATCCAACTTTCGATTATCGCTCCAAACTTTCGTCATAATCACATAATCTGGCGTCTCCTCTAGTGACTTCGCCCCAAAACCCACATAAGTACCAATTGTTTCATCGAAACTATATTTGCCATTTTTCACGGTTTGCGCCGTACCAGTTTTGCCACCCACATAATAATCCTCATCGTAGCTCTTTACATTTGGAAAAACTAGACGCCCCGTATGCAACATTTGGCGCATCGTTCTACTCGTATCATTCTTATTCAACGCATCATGATCCGCTTTCGCGAGTTCTGTTCTCACAAACTTGCCATCCTTCATTTCCCCTGCAATCAAAGTCGGACGATAATATTCCCCGCCATTCACCACCGCCGAAAAAGCTGAAGCTACTTGAATAATCGAAAGGTCTAAGCTCTGCCCGAACGTCATATTCGCATATCTAGCATCCGTCGCATCAATATCATTTGGTGGCACGATCGTGCCCTTCGTTTCCGGCAATTCAATCCCCGTATATTTCCCTAAATTAAATCGGTTATGGTAATAATCATAAAGCTTTTCCTTACCTTGGTAAGTAATTTCCGAAGCCGAACCACCTAAAAGCTTCAGAGCCTGAATCGAACCCGTATTTACTGAGTAAGTCAAAACTGTTTGCATGGAAATTTCCCCAGTGTGACCCTTAATTGCGTTCTCAATTGGCCAACCATCAATCACTAATCTATCCGTATTGTAATAAGTCGTCTCTGGCGTCATCACTCCAGAATCAATCGCCGCCGCAATCGCAAAAGTCTTACACACCGAAGCTGGGTTGAAGGCGTTCATCGTCACATCGGTCTGAAAAACCTTCGCATCCGTTACTTTGGCGTATTCTGCCGGATTATAACCCGGCTTACCCGCCATCGCCAAAATTTGTCCGGTCGCCGGATTCATCACAATCGCCGAGCCATAGGTGATATTAAATTTTTTCGTTACTTCATCCACCGCTTCTTCCGCTTTTTTCTGAATATTGCGGTCAATCGTCAACACCAAATTCTTCCCGTCTTTCGCCGGAATTTTCACATTTTCATTACCAATCGTCAGCGGCACATTATTCGAGTCTTTCACGGTTTTCAGCAAACCATTTTCCCCTGTTAATTCCTTATTTAAGCTACCTTCCACTCCATATTGACCTTCACCATCTTGATTCACGAAGCCCAAAACCTGTGCCGCCATTTCCCCTTCTGGGTAAACCCGCGTCGTGGTTTCCTGTTCATAAACTCCGACCAAATCCGCCTTTTTTAGGTTATTTGTCTCCGTATATGGCACATTTTTCGCCACCACAAAATATTTACGCTCCGGATCCGCAAAAACTTCATCCCAACCCGTTTTGACTCGGTAAGCCCCTACTATTTCATCAATTTTTTTGGTAGTTTCCTCACGTTTTTTTACCACCAAACTTGGGTCAATCGAAATCGTATAAGTTTTCTTGTTCATCACAATTGGCACCGGCGTATCACCATCCAAGAAATAAATTTCCCCGCGCTTCGCAAAAATCGTCGATTTCATAATCTGTTGCTGATTTGCTTTTGCGGCATAAATTTTATGATTCACCACCTGTAAACGAAACAGCTGAATCACAATTAAGCCAAACACCAAAAAACAGAGACCTTGAATCAAACTCGTTCGCGATTTCAACCTCTGTTTTCTCATATGCTTAATTATAGCATAAGGGGCTTATTTTTTATTCACTTCCCCACCCATCACCATTTGAATCGTGCGATTTAATTGCTGCTTAATTTTATTGCGCGCGTGTGGCGTAATAATTTTATCCAACCAACTTGGCTTCACCATTTGATTTTTTGAAGTCAAAATTTCCACCACATCACCATTCTTTAATTTAGTGTTCAAGTTTGAAAGCTTACCGTTAATCTTCGCACCAATCACATGTCCACCCACTTCCGAGTGTAAACGATAAGCAAAATCGAGAGGCATCGATCCCACCGGCAGATCAATAATGTCCCCCTTCGGCGTATAAACGAAAAGCTTATCCGCAAACAAGTTGATCTTCAATTTCTTCATATCCACCTGCTTCCCCTCTTTTAGTTGCGCTGCCGCCATCTGTAATTCCGAAATCCAGAGCAAGTTCGTCGGTAAATGCTGAATCTTCCCCATCTTATAATTTTCTGTCAGCTTCTGCTCGTTATAGAAAAAGCTCGCCGCGAGACCTCGCTCCGCATATTCATGCATATCCTTCGTGCGAATCTGAAATTCCACAATCCGCTTATCCTTTGTAATCACCGTAGTATGCAGCGACTGGTAGCCATTTTGTTTTGGCATCGCCACATAATCCTTAATTCTGCCCGTCATCGGCGTATAAAGCGCATGAATAATTCCCAGCGTCAAATAACAATCCGTCACATCTTCCACAATAATTCGAAGTGCCGTCAGATCATAAACCTCATCAATATTCTGGTTATATTTCGCCAACTTCTTGTGCAAGGAATAAACCGACTTCACTCGTCCATCAATCTCAAATTTAATCTTTTCCGCTGCCAGCTTCTCTGAAACTTCTTTCTTAATCTTTTCTAGACTCTTCTCCGCGGATTTATTACGTTCTTCGATCAATTTTTTCAAAAATTCAAAACGTTTTGGGTCAACATATGAAAATGCAATATCGGAAATCTCTACGCGTAGTCTCCCCATATTCAAACGGTCCGCTAGTGGTGAAAAAATTTCCAGCGATTCCTTACCAATCTTCTTCTGTTTCTCTGGTGGTAAAGCCGACAAAGTCCTCAAATTATGCAAACGATCAGCTAGTTTAATTATCAAAACTCGAATATCTGCTCCCGTCGCAATCAAAAGTCTCAAGAGATTATCTTTCGTCGCTGGCAAATAAGTATCAATATCGCGCATCCCCTGTCTAGCCTTACCCAGTTTAGTCACACCATCTACGAGAAATGCCACGGTTTCACCGAATTTTTCCTTAATTTCATCCAGTGTCACCCCAGTATCTTCCACCGTATCGTGAAGTACCCCGGCGATCACCGTATCTTCATCCATTCCCCACTCACGTAAAATATTCATTACCGCCAGTGGATGAATAATATATGGTTCACCCGATTTTCGTTTCTGCCCCTCATGCGCCTGGGTCGCAAAATCAATCGCGGCCTGTTCTCTCTCTGTTATTTTCAGTTGAACACATTTTTTACTCATTGTAATCTCGCCAATAATCTCTGTAATTCTTCTTCATTTTTGCAAGCAAATGTCACACTGCGCCCCCTTACGCGCACTTTTGCCGCGTATTTTTCGCTCAATTCATTCTCTTGGTGCAGATAAACATTGGTTTTTAGCAAATTCGCCGAACTTTTCTTCTTATGCTCCGCAATATAACGCTCCACCTTGCGCGCCGTCCACCCCTCTTCAATAATCATCGGCAAAATCTTCTTCACCATTTCCGGGTCCGCCGAAATCAAAGGTCGCATCACCCCCTCTGTTAACTTATGTTCGACCATCGCATGTTTCACCTCATCCGGCAAATTCAAAAGTCGCATCGTATTAATCACCGATGAGGTACTTTTTCCCACGCGCTTCGCAATTTCCTCTGGCTGAAGATTGAATTGATTTTTCAATTTCGCATAGGCTGTCGCCATTTCAATCGCATTAAGATCTTCGCGCTGCGCATTTTCAATAATCGAAAGCTCTAACTGATTTTGCGCATCGAGAGTACGAATAATCGCCGGGATCTTCTCTAATCCCGCCATTTTCGAAGCGCGATAACGCCTCTCACCCGCCACAATCTTATATTTATTACCCTCAGCTACCACCACAATCGGCTGCAAAACCCCGTGTTCGCGAATCGAATCTGCTAGCGCCACCAAAGCTTCTTCTGAAAAATCTTTACGTGGCTGATCGGTTTCTGGCATGATTTTCGCTAAATCTAGCTCAGTTAACTGACTCTTCGAGCTATCTTCCGACAAAGTAATATCAAAATCATCCTCTACGATATCCGTAGGAATTAAACTTTCAAATCCGCGACCCAAACCTTTTGCCATTTTCACACTCTCTTTTTCTTTTTACACTCTTTTTAATACTTCTTTTGCTAATTCCTTGTAAGCCTTCGCACCCTTACTGAATCGATCATAATCCCCCACTGGCACTCCGTGACTTGGTGCCTCCGCCAACCTTACATTGCGTGGAATTGTCGTCTCGAACACCTTATCTCGGAAGTATTTTTTAATTTCCGCTAGCACCTGTACCGATAAAGAGGTACGCTTATCGTACATTGTCGCTAGTACCCCTAATAATTTCAAATTTGGATTCATTGCCTTACGCACTAATTTCACCGAATCCATCAGCTGCGCTACCCCTTCCAGCGCGTAAAATTCCGTCTGTACCGGCATCAAAAGATAATCTGCCGCGATCATTCCATTCACCGTTAATAATGAAAGACTTGGCGGCAGGTCGATAATTACAAAATCATAGTTATCACGCACTTCATTAATCGCATTCTTCAACTGAACAAATTTTTTACTCAGCTTCGTCATCTCGACTTCGGCATTAGCCAGCTGGGGTGTAGTTGGCGCCAAATCCAAACCCTTAAATTTAGTGTTCAAAATTATTTCTGGTAATCGCCTCTCACCCAAAATCACTTCCGACATTGTATTCGAAAGTTCATTGTTCATGTAATTACGCTCAAACTGCGCCTTATCAATACCCAGGCCCGATGTCGCATTTCCCTGCGGATCAAAATCAATTACTAAGACTTTTTGTTTTTCTTTCATCAAATAGTACGCCAAATTAATCGTGGTCGTCGTCTTACCGACCCCGCCTTTTTGATTTGTTATACAAATTACCTTCGCCATATCTATTTATATATTACCATAATATTCATAAGAATAATCATTATCACGACAAAAAGCCCCAAAAAAGACCCCGTAGGGCCTTTTTCTTATTTGATTGAAGTAATTTCAATCACACTGTATTTTTGGCGGTGACCAGTTTCTTTGTGGACACGCTTCTTTGAGTGGTAGCGGATTACGCGGATCTTATCACCAGCGATTTTCTCTTCTACAACTTTAGCTGAAACCTTGACACCTTTGACTTCTGGCGTACCAACGAGGGTTTTATCACCATCAATTACAAGTAAAGCACCAGTTTCGAGCTCTTTAGTTCCTTCCGGGAGGAGGTCCACCCGTAGGGTCTCACCCTCAGCTGCGATATATTGCTTACCGCCGATGAGTACAACTGCCTTTTTCATAATATTCCTTAATGTATTATTAACTTTGACTATTCTAGCATATTTGTTCGCTTTTTTCAATAACTGGTCATAAAATTTAGTCTATTTTAATTCTACGCTCAATTTCCCACTAAAAACTTTTCAACAAAAAAGAACCCCGCTCTCATAGGGTTCTTTTTCGTACTTAATCGTCTACACGATTACATTAAATCGAAAGGGCTTTTATTCTTGATCTTCGTGTTGCTTTTCTAAGGCCTTAAGTTGCTTAGTCGAAGCAATGTAGTAAGCAGTACCGATACCAATCATGGCAGTCACCACTACGGCTAATACGGTTTCGGAAGCACCAGTGTGAGGGAGTTCCTTTGGCGTATTAGGAGTTTTTGGCTTGTCTGCACAATCACGATGAACCGTAACCTTTACCTTACTATGAATCGTAGTGTCGAGCACCGCGATAGCTGAATTGTTGTAAGTTACCGTGTCACCACATGGGAAGATTTTTTCGTCTTCAGAGAATTTTACCTTATAGGTAATGAAAGCTTCTTCACCGGCATTGTAATCACCGATATTAAAACCATTCTTGAAGAGATTTTCTTTTTCAAAACCTGCCGAGCGAGGAGTCTTTAAGAAAGTCGTACCAGGAATTGCAGTCATACCAGTACCGAGCAAATCATAAGCAGAGACACCGCGTTGAATTGTCGTACCAGTGTTTTTGTAACGCAATTTGAAATCGATAGTTTCACCTGGAGCTACCGTAATTTCTGTACGGTAATCATTCATATTTTCCTTAGAAGCCATCTTTTCACCGGTAAAACCAGCTTTATCAGCTTTAATACGGAATTTTACATAACCGGCAAACTCGTTACAGCCAGGGATCACACCCCAGTAATTCTTCGTGTAGCCTAAGAACGTTCCACCATCTTTACCGAAGAGTGCGTCGTCATTCAAAGTAGAACCATTTAACGAACCACTGTTACTTAGTTTTGCAGAGTTAGGTACGTAGCGCAAAGAAACGGTTTCTTTAGCATGTAAATAAGATGTACTCCATACCTCTTTTGGCGTTGCATTCGAAGCCGAAATAGTACCCTTAATTACCGCAGCATGCCCCGCCTCAAGCCTATCCGTGATTTTATCCATACGCAAACGTACGTTTTGTGCAACACCACGATGATCGCCATCATTCAGTTTCGCAGAGGCGTTATTGTGATAATACACAAATACCTCGTATTCTGAGCCAGGCTCTACCGTTACATTATTTGAGAACTTCTCCTGACTTCCAACCTTTCGAACGCGAACAAAGTTGGACTCGTCGCCGATTTCTGGATTATCCGTCATTGAGTTAAAAGTAACATGGTCCGCTGGATTACTCCAAGTGTATGTCGGACGATTTTTTGGGCCCCATGTTTCAATCCCCTCTGCATGAACGGCTCCGTGGATTTGGTTAAGACTGAGCGCACCTGCGACCACTGCCCCAATTACTGGAAAGATACGACGTGCAGAACTACGCATATCTTCCCAAGTTTTTGTTTTTATGTTTATGTTCATCGATCTCCTTTCGATTAAGATCCTAAACTCATTTTAGACTATTTTTAGTTTTTGTACAATATATTTGTTCAATATTTTTTCTTCTCTATTGAGTACAATTATTGTTCAGAGTTGGAAGTCGCATCTACGGTTGTAGTTTGTCCAGATTCATGAGCAATTTTATTATCACTATTAGCACTTCTTACTGCATCAGCAATATCTACATCTGTTAAACTCTTGTCTTCACTATGAGAACCTTGAATATCTTGCCTCTCTACTGGTTTTTCTTCGGGTAATATTGAACGGTTTTCCGCATTAGTCTGTTTTTCTGTTGCTACACCTTCTTGATGAACAATACCCTGGCTATTGTCTTGCGTAGTTACATATGCGTTTGGCGTCAAATCCTGCTTGGCTGCTTCTCTTACCATTTGGTCGAATACGGCTTTGTCTTCTATTTCGCTTCCAGGTAGCTGTTTTGTTGCATCATGATTTTCATCACCAACTTCATAAACTGCCTTATCCGCCTCAACTTTACCCATCTTTTGTTGGTTGCCATCCGTAGATGCCGTATTAGTCTTACCTTCGCTCACATTATTCTCAGGAGTCTTTGGATTCTCCTTTGGAGTCGAAGGTGGGGTTTCGTTCTTTGGCTTAGAAGGTTCCGGCTCTTTATTTTCTACTACCTCAACATTTTCCGGAGTAACTACTGAAGTTGTAACTTCCGTTTTATCTACAGTCTTAGTTGCTTCCTTCTTCTCGGTCTTTAGATATTGGAAGATTACTTGACCACACTTCACATTGATACCTAAAATCTTAACACTAGACATGATATTCATTACTTCGCCATCCGAAGCATTCTTCTCAATCACGCCCAGAGCCCTAAGTGAATTTTCCTTAAATCCATCACGGACATTCATATCCATGATATTTTCGCCATCTTTATTCTCAGCATAAACGAATTCTACTGCTTGATCTTTATGGAATACACCATCCTTATCAAGAGCCATGTCTACTTGAAGATTACCTTCACCACCATTGTTCGAGGCATAACCAGACTGGTAAGTTTCATTCATAATCGAACCAAGCTTCAAAGTTGAACCCTCAAGGAAGCTGGCAATTGTATTATTAGCTTTTTCCTTAATCGCAACCTGTGCCTCTGCGTCGCCGTGCTGAATCATATAGGTAATGTCGTTCACTGCAGTAGGAGAGTCAGCCATCTCAAATGCACCAAAAGAAGCACCAAGATAACTTGCCATATTAGGGTTTTCCATGGTATTCAAAATTTCTTTCATACCCTCAGCACCCAGAGCTTCACTTGAAGCTCCCTGTTCTTTAAGGCTTTCTAAGCCAGAACGATCGACAAATGTCATATCATTACCCGAGCGTCTAGAATCAGTGAAACCTGGGAATTCCGGATTAATATTATCGTTCAATTCAATCTTGGTTTCATTACCATCAACCATAATATTGAAAGAATTTCCCTTAATCAAAGAATCCACTTCACTATCAGCATCATACTCTGCTAAAGCTTCCTCGACATTACCATTAGTATCACCGCTATTGTCCATGCTTTTTTCAACGGCAGTATTATTATTGGTATTAATTTTATTACCACCATGAGCCGCAAGGGCAATCATCGCACCAGTCCAAGCAATTAACGCAAATCGTTTGATCCCATCACTGTGTTTCTTAATTTTCTCAATAACACCAGCGACAATACCTTTTTTCTTCTCAGTTTCGGAATTCTCTTTCTCAGAACTCTCGATATCAGTATCCTCAGTATCCGATTCTGTTGTCTCGGATTTTTCACTAGATTCCTCAATTTTATCACTATTAGAATCTATAGCCTCGGTCTTACTATTACCATTCTTCTGCTCTTCAAGCATTTTCTGAAGCTGCTCTAATTGATCTTTTGGTAATTTTTGCATCCAAATCTGATTGTCAGCGTCAAGTAGTACTGGACCACCAGTTTTTTCCATTTCAGCGATCTTTTCCGCACTAATACCACCAAAATCAACATTGTCTTTTTTGTCTTTCGACAATTCTATTTGATTTTCATTTTTTAACTCTTCACCAGGAACAATTGCTGGAGGAAATTCTACAGTTTGTTTCGATTCATTTTCTGCAACTTCTTCGATTTTATCTTCTGCTTTATCTTTTTCGGAAGTTTCTTCCACGTCAGTAATCTTAGCAGCTACTTCACCCATCTTATCTTTTACGGTTGGCTCAAACTTTTCAACCGTATCTTCGCCGGTCAGCACATTAAACTTACTGAGGAATGACCCTTCCACGCCGCTCATTTGTTCGCCCTTTTGAATCTTTTTGTATTGATTCTGTGCAAAATCAAAAGCGATTTCTTTCTTATCAGCATTCTTGATTTCATTCATCTTAGCTTCAGCTGCCGCAGAAGCACCCCAAGCCGCATCAATCTTTTGATAGTCTTCAAAAGTTAATTTTCTGCCGCCAGCTTTCAATTCACGAGTTAATTTAATTGCTTCCTCATCGAGTTTATTAAATTTTTCCGTAGCAGCATCAAGCGCTTCATTTGAATTTTTCTTGTCTTCCGCTGAAAAAGCTTTTGCCAAAAAATCCTTCTCTGCAAGATTAGCTTGCATCTTGTAAACTTTTTCCTTATAGTGAAAATCATTTACACCTAGATTTGCGTCATTATCTCTACGCTCCTTAATCATATCAAGGCCTTTTTTTGCCAAAGCCTTCTTTTGTTCCATTTCTTGATATTCCGGAGTAGCTTGAATTTTGGCCTCAAAATCACTAATCTGGTCAAGACTGCGCTTCATCAAATTTTCCATTGGCACTAGACTACCTTCGCCACCATCGCGCATGTATTCAAGAGCATTATTCTCTTGTCTATTCAAATTATCTTTATATTCACGGATCTCTTTTTCGCTCATTAAACCAAGACCAGCTTGCATTTTCAAGAAAGTGTCAGTTTCAAGTTTAATTTGATCAAATTGATGACGAAGCTCCAGTTTACGATCTTTTTCACCCCTATCAACACTCTCACCATTAGAATCTTTAAAGTTATTCATTCTAAACTGTGCAAGTTGTGCAACACGCGCATCATGCTGATCCTTGTAGTATTGTTCCTTAGCTGAAAGACCATTATTATTCTCGCTTGGCGCAGAATTCATATTTTTAGGACCCATTATGCCTCCTCCTTAGCATTCTTTAAGTAATTTTCTTTAAACTCATCCAATGCCTTTTCGGTTACCGACTGTACATCAATACCTGATTCTTGGATAATCTTCTGGACCTCGTTAAAATCTGGTTCAGCTGCATCAAAAAGCTCTGAAATCTTATCTACCAAGTAATCCGGCAAATTCATCAAGATTTCACTCAAGATAGCTTCTTGCATTTTCATCTTTAAATCTTCACGCAAACGATCATTCACGCGGACACCCGCTTCACTCATCATTTTTTCGATGTATTGATTCATCAATTCATCCTGCGCTTTTAAGTTATCACCTTGAAAATCAGGCTGGATCTGTCCAACCTCCGGTGAAAAAGTATTAGTATCAGTCATGTGGAGACCTTTCTTTTTTATTTTGAAATATGACCTTATGCCATTACGATAACGCTTATTTATCAGATTGTCAATAATATTTTTGTTCAATTTTACCTAAACTTATAGGGGTATAATTGAACACTTAATTTTCTATATTGAACACATTTTTTATGTTTTTTGTCTTCAATAAAAAATAGCCGCCCAAAAAGCGACTATTTTCTAAAATCAGGAACAAGTTTCTAGCTAATTTAGCTAATCATCGAGGAAATCTTACCGAGCTTAGCGGTAATCCTCGCACGTACCTCTTGGCTGACTTGTCTTTTTGATACGTAATTAGTTTCATCATCAAAGAATTCAAACGTCATTCTCTATCTTCCTTTGCTCTTAAATTTTTATTTTTGTTTTGATTTATGATCTTCGTTACATTAATAATATCACAAATTTTATATTTGCAAGTAATTTTTTCAAATTTTATAAAAATATTACCAAGTTACGATTTTCATCTGAAAAGATTGAACAATTATTTTATTAAATTGAACAACTTTATCGATTTTTTCTCTTTTATCTGAGCGGTGGATAGTTGAATAACTTTTTTATTCACCTATCCACCTCCTCCACTTTTTCTTGATCAGTCAATGCTTGTTTATTAGTGTTTCATTGACTTTTCGTCTATTCGATAATTTTTCCTTATTTATATTATTATATTAATGATTCTAGGTTTACTTACTTTTTTGTCTTCGAGCATACGAAGACTTTTTTACATATTTGATTTCCTGTTTATTTTTCTTTTAGTTAGCTTATTTTACATTTTTTGTTTTTATTGTCTAACTTGTTTTAAGTCTAACATAAACTACTATTTTTGTCAATACTGTTTATGCTTTAACAGGGGTAATTTCATCAAAAAGCTCCGTATTTTCCTACGGAGCTTCCTGCCGAGTCACTTATCGTAGAGCCCTATATCTACATTTTTCCATGTAGGACTGACCCCTCGCTTAGATCTTTTCTAAAGAAATCGCTACATTCTCGCCCTGGACTTTGACGATTTCGTCATAGCCAAAGTTTCCTTCTTGCACTAACTCTTCTGCTAACACCTCATTCATTAACATTTCACGATAAGTCTCTGGAACCTCCATCGAAACCATCAACTTAATTCGATCATCGACGTTCAGTCCAGCTTTCTTACGTGCGGCCTGTACGAAACGAATCAATTCACGAATCTTACCTTCTTCTAGTAATTCCGGCGTCAAAGTCTTATCGAGCGCCAAAGCTTCCCCATGTTCGACCGACTTCACATTTACTTCTTCCATAATAATCTGCTCATAGAAGTCATCCAGCCTTTCACCAGCATAAACCAGCTTCGCTAATGGCTGACGCACCTTAATTTGCGCCTCAGTTTCCGTCTTCTTCATTCTTTCCGCTAGGCCAGCCGTAATAACCTCACGGGTCTTCGCCATTTGAGTAAGCACCACCTCATCAATCAAGCCAGCTTCTGGCCAATCCAAAAGATGCACTGACTCTGGAATCTCCGAATTCACTACGCCCGCGCCAGTCATCTTCTGATAAAGTTCCTCAGCAAGGAATGGCGTAAATGGTGCCATAATCTTCGCAAGATAGATCAATACATAATATAGCGTCGAATAGGCCTCTAGCTTATCCTGGTCGTCTTCCGACTTCCAGAAGCGCCTACGCGACCTACGCACAAACCAGTTCGACATATCGTCAATAAATTCCAAAACTGAAGAGAGTGCCGCTGGAATATTATAAGCCTCCATACCTTCTGTAATTTGATTACGCACCTGATGTACTCTTGAAACCAACCAAATATCTAGTGGGTTCACAAATTCACTCACCGCCATTGCTTGCTCGGAATCAAAACCATCGACTTCTGCATACATCGTAAAGAAGTCAAACACGTTCCAAATCATCGATAGCTTTCTCGCCACATCCGACACATCTTTATCGATCAATGCAAAATCCTCTCCTGCAAGCACCGGCGAAGAAAGCATCAAGAAACGCAAAGAGTCCGCTGAATATTGATCCATTAGGAGATTCGGATCGGTGTAATTACCTAGTGATTTCGACATCTTGCGACCATCATTACCCGCCAAGGTACCAGTAGTAATCACATTTTTATAAGCAATATCCGAAAAGAGTGCGGTATTCACCACGTGTACATAATAGAACCACGCACGTACTTGACCCACATATTCCACAATGAAATCTGCCGGGTAATTCTTTTCAAATTTTTCCCGATTTTCGAATGGATAATGCAACTGCGCAAATGGCATCGAACCTGATTCGAACCAACAGTCTAACACCTTATCAATACGCTTAAAATGCTCACCGTCAATCTCAAATTCAATTTCATCCACCCAAGGACGGTGATAATCTTCCAGCCTCACACCCGAAAGTTCATAGAGCTCATCATAAGAACCCACCACCTTCACGCTTCCCTTGTCGCCCTTCCAAACTGGCATCGCCGTGGCAAAGAAACGATCGCGTGACAAATTCCAATCCGGCGCCGCTTCGATATTCTTTTCGAAACGACCATGTTTCAAGTATTCTGGGAACCAATTAATTTTTTCGTTTTCTTCGATCAGTATGGTTTTCGAATCAGTCACATTGAAGAACCAGCTTGGAAATGCTCGGTAAATAATACGTTGTTTTGAGCGTGGATTGAATGGATATTCGTGTTTAATGTATTTAATACGATAAACAATCCCCTTTTCGAGAAGCATCTTAGCGATAATTTTATTCGCCGCCCAAAGCTCAATGCCATTCTCATCAGTCTTGCGTACACCGAGATCCATCAACCATTTTTCAGCCGCTTCCACGTAATAACCCTGCTCATCCAAGAGATCGACAAAATCTACTTCGTGCGCCAAAGCCAAATCATAGTCCGCCTCACCATAAGCCGGAGCGATATGCACGATACCCGTGCCATCTTCATCCGAAACATATTCCGCAGTTAATACATGATAGGTGTCTTTCTGACGTTCCTCGCGCGAGAAATTTTCCATCAAAGGCTGATATTCCAAGCCAACTAATTCCGCCCCGTTAATATCTTTCAAAAATTCAAACTCACCTTCAAAAACCTCGTTCGCCGTCTTCACTAGCGTCACGATTTTCTCTTCACCCACTTGGTACAGACCATAAGTCAATTTTTCATTTACCGCTAGAACCAAGTTCGCAGGCAAAGTCCAAGGCGTGGTCGTCCAAGCTAGCAAATACGCACCCTGTAGTTCCCCTTCATTCACCACCTTAAATTTCACGAACACCGATGGGTCAGTCACTTCTTGATAAGCATCGTTATCCATCATCACCTCAGCTTTCGAAACCGGTGTAGAGAATTTAGTATCGTACATCAAAACCTTACGGCCTTCAAAAATCAGACCTTTATCATACAAGGTCTTAAACGCCCACCAGACCGACTCCATATAGTTCTTATCCATCGTGCGGTAAGCGCCGCGAAAATCCACCCAGCGACCAATGCGATCAATTGTCGATTCCCAAGCTTCCGAATTTGCCACCATCGATGCCTTAGCTTTCTCGATATAAGTCGCTAGCGGCCACTTCGTGCCAATTTCTCGACGGTCCGTGATTCCTAATTGTTTCTCGACAAAATTCTCTGCTGGTAGACCGTGACAATCCCAACCCCAACGACGCTCTACCCGTTTTCCGCGCATCGTCCAAAACCTTGGCACCGCATCCTTCGTCACAGAAGAAAGCAAGGTTCCATGGTGTGGCATACCGGTAATGAACGGAGGTCCATCATAAAAAACATATGAATTATCGATATCGCGTTGCTCAATCGATTTTTCAAAAGTCTGATTTTTCTTCCAAAATTCAATCAAAGCTTTTTCGTATTCTAAGGCTCGTCTTCTTGTATTTGCTTGATATTTCATATTCCCTCTTTCTAATCCGTTTCCTCTGTATTTTTCAAAATTTTCGTATATATTCCGTTCGGTTCATCCATTGTCGTTTCAATAATTTCTTCGCGAAATAATTCGTAAATATTTCCCCCAATTTTATCGTCAAAGTACAATTTTAAATCATATAACCTGCGTAAATGTTCCCCTGCGCGTCGAATATTGTGTCGAATCAAGATATCCGAGAAGCGATCCGAAATCGTCATAATCCCCGTATGGTGACACATATTGTCACAAAGCTGAATCAATCTATCATAGTCATCAATTTTCACACGCAACATATATTCTTGTGTCATGCGAATCGTATCCTCATCCATCCCCTCCCAGAATTCGTCACGGTTCAAAGTCGGAAAACCGTAATAAGTGTGGGTCATCGAAATTCGCGCTGGAATCTCAAGCCCCTTTTCCATCAAAATTTCATAACCAAAAATCGGGTGCTTCAATCCTGCATGCTTCATTTTCACCCGACCAATGTCGTGTAGTAATCCCACTGCATAGGCCATATCCGGGTCAAGCTGATCTTTTTTCATGGCACGTGCAATCGTCTCTGCTGCTCTCGCCGTACTCCTAGAGTGCTGCTCCCAGTAGATTTTATATCCAGGCTGCGTCTTGCCCCAGGCAAAAATTGCCTCTGCTTGTTCCCTGATTTTACTCATCCCCTTAATTATACAACAAAAATCTAGACTTCGCTAAAAGCCAAGCGCCCCCAATCAAAGCTACCCCCCATTCTTCATGAATCCCCCCTCTCATATCGCTGATTTTAGACTTCGCGAATCACGTACTTCACTTCGGAAATTTGTGGTAATGGTCTACCCGTCCACTTTTTTATCACCATCCCATCATCTTGCAAAACCAAAACTGTCGGGTATTGCACGATATCTCTCGCTCTCGCAAACATTTCTCCGTCAATCGTCTCTGGATCGATTAATTCCACCTCTTTTCGCGCCTCATATTCGAAGTCTCGCTTCCACATCTCAGCTTCCGAGGCAAATTCCGAATGTTGTTTTACCACTATTACTACACGCATTCTTTTTTCTTCTTTCTCTGTTCCCTAATAATACTTTCGAACTCATCCAAAGTCTTAAACTGCAAAAACACACTGGCAAAACGCACATAAGCCACTTCGTTTTTCTCGGCCAACACATCCAAAATCGCCTGACCAATCTCATGCGACTCCACTTCGTCGCGGTCCAGAGCATACATTTTCGCCGTCACTGAGTTTACTACGTCCTCAATTTCAAATTCCGAATTAAAAAACTTCCCCACACTGCGCTTTACCGCACCACGTAATTTATCTCGATCGAAAACTTCTCGATTGCCACTACGTTTTTTCACCGTCAACGTTGGTAGCTCGATGCGCTCGTAAGTCGTAAAGCGATAACCATCTTTCGTCACTCGTCTGCGACGAATCATTTGGCCATCCGTAGTTTCCCGGCTTTCCAGCACTTTACTATCGCCAATGCCAATATTTATATTCATTATAATTTCTATCTAAAATGACTGGACTAGCCAGTCATTTCGAATTGTTAAGTTATTTTTTGTTGCGGAATCTTGCGCGAAGTGAAGGTGGTACATCCAAATCTTCCTCTTCATCTTTTTTACCGATGCGTTCCCAAATATTTTCCTTTGGGGCAGCAGTAAAATCACTTTGGAATTCATTGGTTGAGGTAGTAGAATGATCGAAGCTATTAATTGGCGCTGCTACTGGTTCGCTTGCTTGAGATTTCATCGCTTCGACACGTTCCATCACTTCCGCATTACGACGTGCTTCTTCTTCCTCGGCACGCTTTTGACGGTAATAATCCGAATCAAAACCAGTTGCTACCACGGTAATTACGATTTCATCTTGCAATTCTGGGCGAATTGAAGCACCGAAGATAATGTTAGCATCTGGAGAAACTGCACCAGTGATTTCCTCTGCTGCTTCTTGGATTTCTGACATTGACATATCATAGCCACCAGCTACCGAGAAGAGTACGCCACGAGCCCCATCGATTTTCACTTCGATGAGTGGAGATTCAATAGCTTGTTGAGCTGCCAATTTCGCACGGTTTTCACCGGAAGCGCGACCGATACCCATCAAAGCCGAACCGGCATTCTTCATAATTGCTTTCACATCGGCAAAGTCGAGGTTAATCAATGCGTGTTCAGTAATTAATTCTGAAATACCCTGTACACCCTGACGCAAAACATCATCTGCAATCTTAAAAGTTTCAAGCAGTGGAGTGCGTGGGTCGATTGTTTGTAGTAAACGGTCGTTAGGAATCGTAATCAAAGCATCGACTTCCTTGGCTAATTTTTCGATCGCAGAGTCAGCATTCTTCTTACGTTGTGCACCTTCGAAAGTAAATGGCTTCGTCACCACGCCCACGGTCAAAATATCTTGTTTCTTAGCTTCCTGAGCCACTACTGGACCAGCACCAGAACCGGTACCACCACCAGCACCCAGAGTAATGAAGACCATATCGGCATCCTTAATAGCTTCACAAATATTATCACGGCTTTCTTCCGCTGCGGTTTGACCTTTTTCTGGATCGCCACCAGCACCAAGACCTTGGCCAATGTGAACTTTCACATCGGCATTAGAGTGATGTAGAGCCTGGGCATCGGTATTGACCGCAATAAACTCAACACCGGAAAGTCCAACTTCCTTCATGCGATTTACCGCAGAACCGCCAGCTCCACCGACACCGATTACTTTAATCGTCGCTTTGCTTTCCACCTCTGTTGGTTTTATTTCTGGCATCTTTATTCCTCACTTTTAACTATAGATTACTTCTATATTAACACATTTCTAGCCAGAATAAGAGATTTTTATCTTCCACCGCCAAATAATTTACTGAGGAAGCCCACCGGCTTTTCTTCCACGCGTGTTTCTTGCTCGCGCATATCGTCATTCATCATCAAAGCCAAACCAATCGCCACCGCAAAACGAGGCTTCTTAGTTTCATTGTCAATATGAGTCACATCCATTAGCGGCAAACCAATACGTGTTGCCATTTCCATATGTTCCCTCGCGAAGCGTTCAATTCCACGCATCTCTGCACCTCCACCGGTCAAGACTACGCCTTCTGGCAATTTCTTTTCATAACCCGCAATCGCAATTTCTTTCTTCACATGTTCAAAAATATCAATCAAGCGGTCCTCTACGATACGATTTACCATCGTCTTTATAAAGCTAATTGATTCATCACCAAAACGCATCGTCATTGGCTTATCATTATCAATCAATTCCGCCGTCACATATTTCATCTTAATTTCTTCGGCTACCTCTGTACTCACCGCTAAACTAATCGCAATATCGTTCGTGATGTGATTCGCCCCCACATTAATCACCCCAAAATACTGCAGGAAACCTTCCATAAAAATCGCCACCGACGTCGTCGCGGCCCCCATCTCTACTACCGCTACGCCATTTTCCTTCTGGCTCTCGAGTAACACTGCGCGACCCGCCGCTACTGCCGTTGGTACCAATTTCAAAGTGTTAATATTTAAGGCTCCGGCCACCTCTTTCAAATTCATACAGACTGGCAAAAGTGCCGAAACTACATTCGCCTGCATTTCCAATTTAACCCCACGCATACCGATTGGGTTTCTAATTCCACCCTGACCAGCAATTGCATATTCTACTGGAATCACATCTAGTAAGGCACGGTTATCTGGCACAATACCCGATACCGCAAATTCTTTTAAGCGCGCCACGTCCGCCTCGGTAATTTCCGAACCGGTAATCGAGATACCACCCTGTGTTGGCGCTGTACCAACATTCGAACCATTAATTGAAAGATAAGCATCTGCCAAATTCATCCCGATCATTCGGTCGATTTCAATAGAAGCTGCCTCGAGCGCGTGCACCGCATTGCGTAAATTCGTCACCACACCCTTACTCATCCCCCCATTTTGCGGCGACTCAACCTTACCCACTACGGTAATCTGACCATTCATCTCACTGAGGACTACTTCGCGAATATTTTGCGTCCCCATATCGATGCCAAAACTAAACTTTGGTACTTGCTCGTTCATATATTTTTATTATAACATAAACATTTTCCAGTCTATAACAAAAAATCTGACGACTCGCGCCAGATTTTCCTGAATCCACTGACAACCTGCGCCAGATTTTTCTTTTTTCTACAATCTACGAAGCCCCCTACTTTGTTGATTTATCAACTCACTCTTTTGGGCAGTTTGGCAAAGTTAAAACTTCATAACCATCTTCTGTTACCAGAATTGTATGCTCACAGTGACAACCAATCGAACCATCCGAAAGCACCACATTCCAACCACTCTCTGGATCCACATGATTATACGGCTTACCCAGAGACGACATCGGTTCAATACACAGCGTATCGCCTGGCTTCAAGACATATCCTCTGCCACGTTTACCGAAATTCGGCACTTCTGGTTCCATATGCATTGATTTGCCAATGAAGTGACCGACATAATTTTCAATCACCCCGAGATGGCCTGCGCGTAACACTTTTTCTACCGCATAGCCAATATCCCCCAAATGCACCCCTGGCGCCACCGTTTCAATTCCCGCCCAAAGTGCTTTTTCCGTAGTTTTAATCATCTGTTTCACGGCCAGATTTGCCTTACCTACCACTGTCGTAAATGCGGCATCGGTATGATAACCCTTATAGCCAATCACTAGGTCGAAAGAAACCTTATCGCCATCTTCCAGCGCGTAATCACTGTTTGGCGCACCATGTACCAATTCGTCATTCACCGAAATACAAATCGAACCCGGAAATTTTTCTTTTAATTCATCATAAGAAACCGTCGCCCCTCGTGACACAATCTGTTTCCTTACCCAGGCATCCAGCTCACGTTTGGTCATCCCCACCTCGACGTACTCGCGCAAATCTCGCAAAATCTCTCCTAAAATCTTGCCACCTTCGCGCATTGCTTCAATTTTTGCTTTATCCATATCTTCCTATTATACTACTCTTCCACACCCCTGTTAAGATTTCCGTCAACTAGTGCCAAACTTCTAATTTACTTTTAACCTACACCAATAGTTCTGACATTTTTCCGTCTCAACTAGCGCCAAAATTCTCTGATTTACTGTTTCCTCGTCACCATTTCCGTCCACTTCGTAAACTTTCAGGCCTTTTTTCTTCATTTCCGCCAAAAACGGCACACTTTTTTCCTGATAATAATTGATTTTACGCTGCCAAACCGCCAAATTATCGTCTTCCCGACCTCTTAAACTCAATCTACGGTAAAGTTCTTCTTCATCCACTCGAATATCTACCACGAATTCAACTTCCTGAAAAATTCCTGTCCTGTCCAACATTTCTACCTGCTCGACACTCCCCGGCTGACCATCGAATACTACATTTTTCCCAGAATTAAGCTCCTTATACATATTATCTGTCAAAAGCGCCACTAAAAGTTCTTCTGGAATCATCGCCCCCGTCTGCGTATATTCTTCAAAACGCTTCGAATCACGGATTAATTGTCCAGCCGAAAGCCAAGTTCGTCCCAATTTCGCCGCCAACATTCTTCCCTGCGTCGATTTTCCCGCCCCCGCCGGACCGTAAATCATAATCATTCTTGCGCCTTTCTTTATTTCTTTATTACTTCGTTTTTCATCATCGAGAGTGCCCTCTCATAGACTTCTTCCGGTGTTCCCACTCCATCAAGCACCAAAAAACCTACTCCACTTCCGAGTAGTGGTGCGATAATTTTACCTCTGTTATCTTGGTAAATTTTCCAGCGTTCTTCGAAAATTTCCGGTGAATCCTGCTCGCGCCCTCTTAAAGCTATACGTTTTTCCACCTCGGCTTTTGGCACATCCACTTCGATCATGTAATCAATTTTAATTCCCCTCGACAATAAGATTTCCACCTGGTTTGCCGTCCTCGGATATCCGTCAATAATTGCATTTTCCGCGGTTTCTAATCTTGAAAAAATCAAGTTCGAGACCATATGATCATCAAATAATTGTGCCGTCGCCAGTTTTTCTTGCACCCACGGCTCCTTACTTTCTCTGAGAATCGCCCCGCCGGAAATCCATTCCCAACCTAGCTCCTCCGCCAGTCTCTTACCTAAAGTACTTTTGCCGCTTCCCGGCCCGCCTAAAAAAATTATATTCATCATTTTTAGTATAACACCTAGACCGACAAAAAACCCTCATCTGCGAGGGTTTTTAGTTATTTTAAGCCAAGTTTAATTCGTTCGGTTTTTTCTGCTTTGCGGATTTCACGCAAAATTGCCTTACGACGACGCTCTCTCTTGGAAATAGGCTTAGAGAAACGTAATTGTGATTTTGCTAGTGGCATAATTCCACTCTGTAAAACCTTACGATTAAAACGACGAATAATATTCTCGTTAGCCTCACCCTGGTCTTTTCTAGTTACTTTTATTGACATATAGCAGGATTATACCAGAGAGCCGCAGATTTTTCAATATCTAATCACTGCTATCACTTTTTTTAATTTGCAGCAACCGACTTTCCACGGTTTTTCGTCCTCGCCACTCATTGAGTACTAAATTTATATGCACATTGTAGGTAGCGTCCTTATCTAAATTAAACCACTCTTCCCGCGCATTAAAAACCAAAGCCTTGAACAAATTTCCGTCCTTTTCCAGAGTAAACTTCAGATGTTTTTTCTCTGCACCCAGTGTTTCTATGAACTTAATTTTTGTATTCACGAGCTCAAAAATTGGCTCCGTGTTTCCTTGCCCAAACGGCTGAAGTACCGACATTTCTTCATATAAATCCACATCCAGTTCCGCCAAGTTATCCACCTGAATATCTTCCGCTACCTCCAGATATTTTTCTTGTTCAGTTAAGTTTAGACTTCGATAATATCGATTCACTGCCTCTTTGAAGCGCACCAAATCTTCCTTTTTCAGCTTCACTCCACAAGCTGCCGCGTGACCACCCCCACCAATTAAGGTTTCATTTACTGCCTTAATCGCTTCTGCCAAATTAAAATCCCCGAACGACCGACCCGAACCCTTATAAATGCCCTCTGTTTCTCCCAAAACGAAGGCTGGTCTACGGTATTTTTCCACCAATCTTCCCGCAATAATCCCTAGCACTCCTTCATGCCAATTGCCAGCCGCCACAATCACCGGCTCGTTATCAACTAAAATTTCTTCCAATGCCGCTCGTTGCGCCGTGCGCCTCTCCCCGTTTAGTCGATTAAGCTCCTCCGCCAACATCGCCGCCTCTGCTCGCTCTTTTGACATCAAAAGTTTTAATGAAATTTCTGCTGACTCCATACGCCCGCCCGCATTTAGCCTTGGTCCAATTTGGAAACCAATTGCCTCTGAATCAATTTTTTGTACACCCGCCACACGCATCAATTCTAAGATCCCCACTCGCTTAGTTTTCTGTAAAATAATCAATCCATAATAGGCCAGCTCACGATTAATCTGATTCATCACCATCGAATCACAAATCGTCCCAATCAAAACTAGATCGAGAAACCATTTCTCTTGATTCTGAGGGATCATTCTCTCTAGAACCAAAGCTTGCATCACCATAAAAGCTACCCCTGCCCCACAAATTTCCCGGAGTTCCCTCTTCTCTAAATCGGCTTCTTCCTCTCCATATCGCTTTGGATTCACCACGGCAAACGCTCGCTCTGGCACTCCATTCATTAGTTCATGATGATCAGTCACGACTGTATCAATTTTGTGTTCAGCTAATTTTTTGATCACCTCCGCGTTATTACTGCCGCAATCCACGGTCACTACCAGACCAACTTTAAGCTCCACGGCCCTCTCCAGGCACCTTTCGCTCATACCATAACCATCAATAAAACGATCCGGTAGCATCACTTCCACTCGCTTCACACCCGCTAGTTTCAGCGCCTCGCACATAATCGTGCTCGCGGTTACTCCATCCACGTCATAGTCGCCATAAACTAGCACAGTCTCACCCTGATTTACTGCCGCCTTAATTCGTGCCACTGCCACCGCAATATCCGGCAACTTCTTTGCGTGTTCTAAACTATATTTTGGCCGCAAAAATTCTTCCGACACCCCTCTTTTCGCTAGAATTTCCTCAAAAATCTTCGACATACTTCAAAAAATTATTGAATCGTCTTCGTTATTTTTTGGTTTGGTGACATTTGCTGACTTTTAATCACGATCGTCTGCAATTCTTTCAAGATTGGATATTGTTTATTTGTCTGATAAATGGTCGTGTTACCCTTTTTCGAAGTCACCAAAAAATTCGCCTTTTCCAGTCTTTTTAGTTCCCTTTGAATATTACCCGCATCCTCGTGAATCAACTTCGCCAGTCCCCTAACATGGACCTTAAAGTCCGGATATTTGGCAAAAACTACCAAAATTTTCCGGCGAACCCGAGATGTGATAAAAACATCTAACATTTACCTCTTTCCTTTCTTAAAGTATATCATAAATGCTAAAATATACTTGATGTACTATGAGGTAATTCCCACCACCACTTTCAAAAAATCCCCTCTCTTTTCTGATGGTCTCCTCACCTACTCTTTTGATCAAAATCTCGCCCCAGGCACTATTGTTTCTATTCCCCTCGGCAAGAAAACCGCCCTTGGCATTATTTATCGAAAAACCACCGCTCCTATCGACCAAAATTTCATTATTAAATCGATTAATAAAATTGTTCACCCTATCCCTCTACCTAATCATCTCCTAAAAAGTCTCGCCTGGCTCTCCTCTTACTATCTAAATCCAGTCGCCAAAACTGCCAATCTTTTTCTTCCTCTCGGTATCGAGAAAAACCGCCGCAAAAAATCTTCTACCTCCACTTTTAGTACCCAGTCTGCTAATCCGATCCAAGACATGACCTCTCCTACTGCAGCCACGACTACCCACCACCAAATCCCGCTCAACCCCGCTCAAAAACAGGCCCTCACCGAACTACGCAAAATCAAAACTCACACCAAACTCCTTCACGGCATCACCGGTTCCGGTAAGACCAATATCTACCTCGAGCTAGCTAGTCAAGTTTTTAGCTCAAACCAATCCGTGATTCTTCTCGTTCCCGAAATTTCCCTCACCCCACAATTAGTTGGTCGTTTTCAGGAGCATTTTGGTACTCAAGTGATTTCTTTGCATTCCAAGCTCACCGAAGCTGAACGTCACCTCATTTGGCAACGCATCCACGAGGCTGATCAATCCACGCCCTTTATCGTCATTGGCCCACGTTCCGCCCTTTTTTCGCCCCTCAAAAACCTTGGACTTATTATTATCGATGAAGCCCACGAACCCAGCTTTTATCAAGACACTTCGCCTCGCTACCATGCACTCCGTCTCGCTAGTTTTATGGCTCAAACCCTCAAAATCGATTGTCTCCTCGGCACCGCTACTCCACGCATTGAGGATTATTTCCTAGCACAAAAGAATCACGCCTACGTCGCCCTCTCCGAAAAAGCTAAGTCCATCACTAGCCAAACCAAAATTAGCCTCATCGACCTGAAGGATCGCGCCCTCTTCACGCGCAATCGCTATTTTTCCGATGCTCTGCTGCAAGACATCGAAAATAATCTTAAACAACATAAGCAAACCCTGCTTTTTCATAATCGCCGTGGCTCCGCCCCACTCACAATCTGCGAACACTGTGGTTATCAAGTACTCTGCACGAACTGCTTACTCCCACTCACTCTTCATAGCGACTCCTATCAGCTGATTTGCCACACTTGTGGCCACCATGAACCAGTCCCTTCCACCTGTCCAGTTTGTCATCACGGTTCTCTTATTCATAAAGGCTTTGGTACTAAACTTCTCGAATCAGAACTTAAAAAACTCTTTAAATCTGCTCGCATCGCTCGCTTTGACGCCGACAATGCTACCGCCGATTCGCTCACTCAAAATTTTGAAGTCGTCAAAAACGGTGATATTGATATTATTATTGGCACTCAAACTATCGCCAAGGGTCTTGACCTCCCTCTATTGAACACCGTCGGCATCGTCCAAGCTGACGCTAATCTCAATCTGCCGGATTATGCCGCCGAAGAACGCACTTTCCAGCTTATCACCCAGGTTATCGGTCGCGTCGGACGCGGACATAATGATATTAATCACGTTTTTCTCCAAACCTTTCAACCCGAACATCCCGTCATCCTCGCAGCTAAATCCTTAGACTATGCCAAGTTTGCTGATTATCTCCTTAAAAAACGCCAACTTTCTCATTTACCACCATTTTTCTATTTGCTACGTATCTCTATTGTTAAAAAGACTGAAGATCTCGCCATTAAAAAGATTATAAGTCTACATCGCACACTCAAAAAATTCCCCGACGTTTATCTTTCCGCTCCTACGCCCTCCTTTCATGAATACACCCCCAGTGGCTATTCTTGGCAAATCATCGTCAAAGCCAAAAAACGTGACTCGCTCACTCATCTCATTGAGTCGCTTGATCAGTATCCCGAAATTCGCTTCGCTATCGACCCACCAAGCCTCATCTAATTCACTAAGCCTAACCTACTTCGCTTAGACCTAATTCGACCCGCCTGGCCTGATTCAACCTGCCAGGCCTGATTCAACATCTCATCAAGCTAAATTTAATTCCTTTAATTTCTAGGTGATATTTTCTGCGCCCACCACGGCGCCCTTATCAAAACTTAAATGGAGGAAGAATAGTATATTTGAAATTATGATTATAAAAATCTAGGATACTTTTTTGGTCATATGTGTTGAGAGATAGTTCTAATTATAGTATGGGAGTTTAATATAATTCTTTCTTCCTCCATCCAAGCCTTGCCTTTTGGCGTCTATTTCGTTTTTTGTCCTTTCCTTTAATTAATTGTGATTATTTAGCTTCATTATAAGACTTCCAATTTTTAGAAAACCTCTCTCCCTAGCAAACCCCTAGTCTATCTCTACCGCACCAGATTAAAGGTTAACTCTAAGATGTCCATAAATCACCCTTTAAACGCCCCAAAATCCCGACAAATTAACCTTAAAATTATTCCAACAGCTTCAAAAAAATGCCTCGACCCCTCGCTATATATTGCTTAAGCTTTATAAAAACCCAAAATCGGTTATAATATTAAGATATGAAAATTATTGAATCTCCTGACCCAAGACTTCGTCAAAAGTCTCAGAAGGTCAACTATGTTACTGATGAAATTAAAGATATGATCCAGGCAATGGTCGACGCCAGCCTTGAATGGGAAAAATCTCACCCTCACGAGCTTTCTGCCGCCATGGCTGCCCCTCAACTCGGCATTAATAAGCGTCTAATTATTATCCGTGATAGTATGGATGATAAAACCAACACTTCTTTTACTACCCTGGTTGATCCAGAAATTATCAAACAGGAAGGTAAAATCATCGAAGATTTCGAAGGTTGCCTCTCTGTTCCTTTTATTTATGGTAAGGTCCCACGTTATTCTAAAATCCGCGTTAAGGCTAAGCTAGAAGATGGTACCGAAGTCCGTATTAAGGCCACCGATGAACTTGCTCGCACTCTCGCCCATGAAATTGATCACCTCGATGGTGTTCTCTTTATTGATCGCATCAAAGATAAGGCCGATGCCTTCTTCGAGCTCGATGAAAATGGCGACCTAAAGCCAGTTGATTACGAAACTCGTATTAAAAACAATAAACAACTCTTTCCAGACGAAGATTAGTCTTTTTCTTGTTGAACACATAATTTATTCGAGGTAAAAAAATGAGCACAAAATTTATCTTTTTTGGCAATGGACCCCTGGCAGAAGCCACGTTAAATCAACTTTTAACTGCCAAAAACCTAGAATTAGTTTTCCATGCTAAAACTAAGGAAGATTTAGTAGAAGTTGCCCGCTTAAAGCAGGAAAATCCTGAAATTAAGGGTATCCTCGCCAGTTTCGGTGTCCTAATCAAGTCCGACTTACTTGAACTTTTTGAGCCCGAAGGCATCCTCAATCTTCACCCCTCTCTTCTCCCCCTCTATCGTGGAGCCTCACCTATTGAATCCGCTATCTTAAATGGCGATCAAGATTTTTCTGTCTCTATCATGAAGCTCGTTAAAGCTATGGACGCCGGACCAATTTACTATCAAACCACTCTTAAGACCTCTGAGTTCTCATCCAACCTACCCGAAAAATCCGAAATCTACCAGAAACTTGCCACCCTTGGCGCCAATTGGCTCATCGAGCACCTGGACTCCATACCAAAACCTACCCTACAAGACGATGAGAAGGCCACCTTCACCACTAAGTTTGATAAAACCGACTCGAACCTATCCTTGTCCGAAATGAGCGCCACAGAAGCTCTCAATCGCATTCGCGCCTTCCAAGGCTTTCCGAAAAGTAAGCTTCAAATTCACGGCCTTGAGTGTATTATTCTAAAAGCCCACGTCGAAACCGAAAAATCTATTAACCCCCTTGCATTCCCTTGTCAAGATGGCAACTTCCTCGTTATCGATCAGCTTCAGCCAGCCAGCAAGAGACCTATGGACGCCAAATCCTTTATCAACGGCTACCTAAAATAGTCCGCTGCCTCCCTAAGCTTCCAAAATCCAGAACTCAAAAAACTAAACAATCCTCCACTCTGCGCCACTTTACCATCAAAAATCCCTCTTCCGAGGGATTTAAATTTTGTGTTCAAAGTATTTTTAATCTATAAAGTCATTGATTTACGAATTTCTTCACTTGAAGCGCGTACTTCTTGTTTCAATTCCTCAAATACTTGGCGAGAAACCTCTGCGTAATTTGGACGATTGGTTTGAATCCATTTGACACTTAAATATTCACTTAAAATATCTACCGTCCCCTCTGTTACGCCGTAGCGTTTCAAGAGATTTTGATACACTTCATCAATACGATAATCACCTAGTTTCGCCAAGGCTTTAATCATCACATTTTTATCTTTTTTCATGATACCGTCGAACTCTTCAAGTTGCTCCAAGCTCAAGCCTTCACTTAACTTTTCGCCGATACGGTTTTCTAACAGTCTCTGTGCTTCTTCGATAAAAGCGGCTCTTTGCATCTCATCAAGATCGCCTAGCCCCGTTTCTCTCAAAAAATTTTCATCCACCCGAATCATATTATCTCCTAATTTACCCCATTATAACGCTTTTTCCTATCAACCACAAGCGTTATTCCGCCCACAATCATTACTCCCCAGTCACAAACGTTATTCTAGGCGTAATCATTTACCCCGAACTAAAATCATCCTTCTTCCCCCTCTTCTAAAATCCGCCAAGCCAATTTCGCACATTTTACCCTCGCTGGCATATTTTGGATCATCGAAAAAACTTCTAACTCACCCCTAATTTTCTGCGCTTTTTCACTTGAAATTCCCATCACCAAATCAAAGAATCCCTGCATCAGCTCCCGTGCCTCTTCCAGAGTTTTCCCCTGAATCGCATCAATCATCATATCTGCCGAAACTTTCGAAATTGCACAACCCACTCCCGAAAAACTTCCCTCCAAAATTACCCCATTTTCAATCTTCAAACTCACCACAAGTTCATCACCACAACTATGATTCACCAAAGTTTTGGTCAAATTCGCCTCAATTTTTTGCTCAAAATTCAACGGATTTAAGTTCCGCTCCAGTAATTCTTCTCTGTACTTGCTCTGAATTTCTCGCATTAATTTATTCTCCAATTTTGCCAAATCTCATTCGTTTCCACCAACACTCTCCACCACCAACAATTACTCCAATCCCATCCCACTAACAATTACTCCAGCCCCATCACTCCGCGTACTCTCCTAAGGCACGCCAAAAAATATTTAACATCTATATTTGTATCATAAAAAGCCAAACTTGCTCGCACCACCGCTCCAATCTTTTTCTCTATTAAAAACGGTTCTGCGCACATCATTCCCGCTCGCACCATCACACCGAAATCTGCCAAAATCTGTGCCGTATCATGTGCATGCACCCCCTTTACGTTAAAGCTGATAATGCCATTTTCTGCAAAATATAATTCAATATTCTCATCCTTCTCTAATTCTTCGCGAATTCTCTCGGTTAATCCAGTTTCTACACCATAAATTTCCGAATGTTCCAGCCAAAATTCTTCTGTCGCAGAAAGTCCAGCAATCGCCCCCATATTTAGCGTTCCACCTTCGAACTTACTCGGCCCAGGCGCAAAACTCATCTTCACTTTACCATCCGCAAGCTTCACCGATTCCACCATTTCACCCCCATAATTTAACGGCTTCAACTTCTTCATCAAATCATACCTCAGATATACTACTCCCACACCCATTGGCGCTCCAATTTTATGCCCCGAGAATACTAAGCCGTCTACCCCTAATTCCCTCACATCAATCTTCTTATGCGCCACTAATTGCGCCGCATCCATCAAAATTAGCCCCTGAAAGCCTAAGTTCCTCAATTCTTTCGCGATGCCACTTCGATCCACCCCCGTCACATTACTCATTCCCGTCATCGCCACAATTTTGATTTTTGGTTCCGCCCCCTCAGTCTTTGCACGTTCAAGATCCAGCTTCATCTCACTCACGAGATCTTCCGTAATTCGCACTTTCTCCCCGTAACGTTCCGAAAAAGCCAAAAGATTACTATGATGAGATTCCAAATCCACCAAGATCTCCCCTTTATCAAGTAAATCCTCCACCCCGTTAGCCAGTAAATTTAATCCTTCCGTCGCATTTTTTACAAAAATTACTTCTAATGGTTCACAATCTAAAAATCTAGCAGTCGTCTCTCGTGCCTGCCAAAGCTCCGTCGTCGCAAGTTCCGACAATTCATAGACTCCACGCAAAGGATTCGCATTTTTCTTTGTATAAAAATCTTGTTCAGCCAAAAGTCCAACCGACAATCTCTGCATAGTAGCCGCGTTATCTAGATAAACAAAAGGCAGGATTTCATCCAACTCATTTTTCTCAAATATCTCAAATTCTTCTCTGTACATTTCGCTTATCCTTAACTTTTTTATTCAATTCTTAGTCTATTTTTTACTCAAATTTAGCGCACATTTACAGTCTATTTCGCTTATGCTTAAATCTTGTATTCATACTACATATTCTGCATTTCTAACTTAATTAAGTTATTCATTTCCATCGCATATTCTAGTGGCAAAGCTTTCGTAATTTCTTCCGAAAATCCTCGAATCAGAATTTCTTTCGCCTTTTCTTCACCAATTCCGCGTGTCGCAAGATAATATAAAATCTCTTCCGATAATTTTCCCACCGAAGCCTCGTGGGTCACTTCTGCTTCCCCAGATTTTACGTCCACCATTGGTTCCGCATAAGACTGTGACTCACTATCTAAAATCAACGATTTGCAATCAATATAAGCCTTTACCCCCTTCACCCCCTTCCCTACCTTTGCCAAGGTTTTTGTCATACTCACACCTCCATTCTTCGCCACCGACTTACTACGAATCATCGCCGAGGTATTATCCGCCAAACAAATCACCTTTGCTCCGGAGTCCAAGATTTGCTCTCCCGAGGCCAAGCTCATCCCTAAATATTCCATTTTTGCCCCCTCTCCTTTTAGAATCGTCGTCGGATACAGCATTGTTACCTTCGAGCCAAAAGTGCCTGACACCCACTCCATTTCACCGCCCGCTTCTACAAGCGCTCGCTTAGTATTTAAGTTGAATACATTTTTTGACCAACTTTCTACCGTCGAAAATCGCATTTTTGCCCCCTTTTTCACAAAAATCTCTACCGAACCCACATGTAAATTATTTTTCTCATACTTTGGCGCTGAACACCCCTCGATAAAGTGCAGTTCGCTTCCCTCATCTACCACGATTAAGGTATGCTCAAATTGCCCAATTCCCGGTTCATTCATTCGATAATAACTCTGAATTGGTAGCTCCGCCGCCACCCCCTTAGGTACATAAATAAATGACCCACCACTAAACATTGCCGCGTGTAACCCCGCAAATTTATGGTCATCTTCTGGTATCAACTTCATAAAATGTTCTAAAAAGATTTCACCCACTGGCGCACCATATTTCGCCAAATTTTCTTCCGAGCTCTTCTCGGTCGAAAGAATTGCCTCTTCTAGCGGTAAAAACATCACCCCAGATTGCGCTAATTTTTCACGCATTCGGTGATAAACCACCTCCGAATCAAACTGCGCACCTACACCAGCCAATCCCTCTTTTTCCGCCTCTGGAATTCCCAGGGCCTCAAAAGTCTCTCGAATCTCCTTCGGTACCTCATCCCAAGAAGTTTTCACCTCACGATCACCGGCCTCTTTATAAAATTGAATCCCACCTGCGTTAATCTGCGAAATTAGTTCCTCTACCCCTGGCAACATCTTTCCAAGATTCTGTTTTTGCCAAGCCTGCACTCCCAGAAGTCTTTTTTCTAGCACCCATTCCGGCTCTCTTTTTTGTCGATGAATCGCCTCCGCCGCTCGACGCACTACCTCTTTTTTCACTTCGCACCCCTCTCATTCAATGCTCGCTCCGACTTCTCATCGCCACGTCCTTTTTCCAATACTCTCTTCGAATTTTCATCCCCACACTCATCCTCCACCACTACTAGCTCTCCGCCCACCAACTCGACCACCTTATCTACCTTCAATTTTTCTAAAATTCTCAAATTATGTGAAGTAATCAAAAAACTTGCTCCAGTTTCTTTTTTGTAATCCGCCAAAATTTGTGAAATCCTCCCCGCCGATTCCATATCTAATCCCGAATCCAACTCATCCAACATACAAAATTTCGGCTTCAAAACCAACATCTGCAAAATCTCATTCTTTTTCTTTTCACCACCCGACATTCCCACTCCGCTTTCGCGCTCCATAAAAAACATCGGAAGCCCCAACAATTTCTGGTTCGTCATCAAGCCACTACGCACCTCATCGAGCCGCACTTTTTTACCACATTCCATTAATCCAGTTCGAACAATTTCTGTCGTAGAAACGCCATTTACTTCCGGTGGTGTTTGAAAACTCAAAAACATCCCGAGAAGACTTCGTTTTTCTGTACTTAAATTCTGAATTTTCTCTCCCAAAAATTCAATTTCTCCCCCCAAAATTTCATATCGCGGATCCCCCATAATCGCTCCTAATAGCGTCGATTTACCAGAACCATTTTTCCCTTTAAGTATCAAAGTTTCTCCCGGCAAAATCTCAAAATTCACCCCCCGAAGCACCACTTGCTGATTTTTTTTAATCGCCACCATCAAATCCGAAACTCTGAACATTTCACCTCTACTACTTCTTTATTAAATTATAACATTGTCTCTTGATAGAATGAATTATCTGCGTTATAATTAAATAACAATCCCCTGTAGCTCAATGGTGGAGCAAGAAGCTGTTAACTTCGAGGTTGTCAGTTCGAGCCTGACCGGGGGAGCCAAAATTATTGAATAATCCCAAATTTTGGGATTATTTTTATTCTCACTACCACCGGTTAGGCGAGAATGTAGTTCGACCATGCAACGAAGTGAATGTGTGTACTATATATATTTTACTAAAGCCTCATAAAACTATTACTTTTGCGACCCCTTTTTACTATAATATAAACATATTCGGCACCTAGCCGCACACACCCCAATCGAAAGGTTGAGGCAAATTTTTTATTCAAGTGGCGCAGAAAAGTCATTTTTCTAGTCAGCAAAAATCCCCTCTCTCGAGGGGATCCATAATTAAAGGAGCATTTTTCGCTAAGTTACCAAGCGAACTCTATGCCGCGTTGTCTTGCCCGAATAAATAACACGACTACAGTAGCCATCATCGTCAAAGCTAAAATATACACATTAAACGCCATTGCAACCAGCATCAAAGCTGGCATTAATGCTAAAAATACCAGAGAACTTGATGTAAAATTTTCTTTTATATCCTCATTCTTAGTATTTCTAAGATTCTTCTTATACATTAACCATTCGCCGATTGTGTTAATAACCAAAACAATAAAGCTGAAATATGCAATCGCTATAAATCCATCAGACTTCTTTAAATAAAAAAATGAAATCCAAGAAGTTAGCTCACAAACGATTCCGTGTATATATATTTGACCTAAGTCAATATTCTTTTTCTTAAGTTCCTCATCTGACATCGACGAATCGTCGAAAAACTTAATCGCTAGAACCATAAAACCTATAGCTGCAATCTGCAACCCATAACGATAGCCGTTCAGGCAAAGAAACATAAAGATAATAGGTCCAAAAAACTTTAACCAATAAGTTACAATTTTATTTGTTTCAGTATTGTGCATACGCACCTCCTTGTAAAACTACCAGGCCACTAGGGCCTCAAATGAAATTTACTGACCAAGGCCAGTAAAATAGTAACTTCCATATTATCTCATATTTATTAAAAAATAGCAAGCAAAAACCAAACCTCTTATTATTTTAACTAGAAATCATTGTAAAATTTTCACTATGGTGTTGATTTTTAATCATTCCCTGATACAATAAGGCTATATTCGGGGATTTCCCGCACCCTAGTCGCAAGGCTAGGGGAAATTTTTTATAAACATCACAAAAAACAAAAACCCCAATCTCACAATTGGGGCTCCCTCTTTTTTAAAAATTTAACTGCTTATTTTATCTCGATCTCAGCCGAAATTCCTACGTGATCTGAAGCATAACCTTCATGCACCATAAAATTTTTCGCTTCCAGCTTATCGTTTGGCATAATATGATCGCATGGCACCTCGCCATTAAATTTCAAACCCGAAAGTGTATTTTTCACCCCATTTTCATACGTCAAATCACGCAAAAAATCCAATTCTCTCATTGCTGGCGCCTCATGTCTCACATTCAAGTCACCACAAAGCACAAATGGCTTATCTTGATACGGTTGAATAATCTCCGCCAAATGCTTAAATGCCTTCACTGTATCCTCGTCCCCGAGTGGCTGCGAACGCCAAAATCCATGATGATTTGCGATCACTACACCGTTTTCTAGCTCCACAACTTGCACATTTAGATTGTTTGAACACATTTTTTCCAGAATCGTATGTTCCGTATATTCCCCGTTCACAAAAGTGTTCATTGTCGAGCGAAACGGAATTCTACTTAAAATCATATTTCCTAGCTCAAAACTTCCGTTCGCTATATCACTACTCCAGTTTGGCGAAAAATAAGCATACGGCATCCCCGTCGCCTGCTTGATCGCTTCCGCGTCAAAACAAAGCCTTGCTAAATGCACCTGACAATTCTCTGAGCTCATCACCTCCTGCATACAGATTACATCAAAGTTATTATTTTCCAAAAAGCGTTTTAATTCCCCCTCCACTTTTCCCATCCATACGTTCAATTGTAAAATTTTCATGCTTATATTGTACACCAAAAATCCCCTCATCGAGGGGATTTTAAAACTAGTGAAATTATTCAGCACGAGATTCCGAAGTATTTTTATTTTTCTTTCTCCTCTTCGGGCTCACATTCTTCCTGTTCTTCATAGAATTGGAAGTCGTCATCATCTGAAACTAACGGCCAAACCCCCATTGAAAATAACGTTATGTTTATCGCTATACACACTAAAAGTTCTGCCAAATTTCGACAAGCCATAATCGTTAATCCCCATAATGGAATTAACATCATCGAAAAAAACCAAACATTCGAAAGACTCTTCCGCATTTGCTCCGAATATTTGTCATGTGTAAAAACCCAAATAATCAGACAATAACAGAATAAAAATCCTACCATGAAAAATACAATTGTTGGTATTGAGTTTCCACATACATAAAAGACCATGAGCATTACCAAAATTCCATAAACAAAATCTGCTAATGACACCCGACCTTCGAGTAGTGTCTCTCCTAGCATCCAAAAATCACATTCCTGTTTCCTGAAAATTGCCTGCCGAAAATAGTCTATCATTACAACCGCGAACCCTAATATGCTAATACCGACACCTACCTGAGGATCACTCAAACAGATAATCGTCGAAATTAAACATAACAGAATTCTCATTAAATTTCTATTGCTAAGTTTAAACAATTGTTTCATTTTCCCCCCTCCATTTTCCACACTGTCTGTGTTTTTAGTGGTTTAATGCCCCTACACAGGCCAAATAAGTCAAAACCGCAGCCATAATTAACACGTAACTCAAGATCAAATAAATCGCACTTGACAGAATTCGATTCAGTTTCAGAAAACTTTTCTCAAATTCCGCTGGCCAAAAAATCTGCAGACCATAAAAAGCTGTCGCCAAACTCACCAACATTAGTGCAAAAATCGTCGCCAACTTCTCCGTTCCCGGAATAAAAATATACACGCTATAGGTTAAAAAAATCCATGCATGCATGTTATTACAGAATTTTCGATTCAAGCTTAGCTCTTCTGACAGGAATTTCACCCACTTGTTATTTACCCGCATATATGGGTCTAACCAATACGCATTCACCAGCAGGCTCGGCAAAACCATCACCGGAAGTCCGATCATCAAAATTGCCATCTTATAGCCATTTGTCACCGAAAATCCAAAAAATAACACCATTAAACTAATTACCACCTCTAGCAGCATAATTCCGTTTAACACTCTGGTGCGTCGATTTTTCTCTTGCACCACTGATGCGATTTTTTCGCCTTCAAAGCCATTCACTGCTTCACTTAATTTAATCAATTCCACAAAATTTCCCTCCATTTTTCCCTCCTTGTCGTATCACCGAAGTGACCCAAAAATAGTTTCAATTTTCCAAATTCAATTAAAATTAATTAGGACCTAAGCTTACATAATTTCACCTCATTTCTAAAGAACTATTTTGGGACAAAATTGTCCAAACACAAAATTACACTTATATTATAATACAAATATCTCACATTGTCAATGTTTCACCCCTGTTATACCTCACCATGGATCTTCCTTTTTAGTATTCCGCCATGCTTAAATCTCTTCACTCTTACCCTATTTCTCATCCCGCTCAGCTTATTTTTATCCGCCACTTCCTCTTTTCTCATCCCGCTCAGCTTATTTTTGCGGTATAATATAAGCATTATGGAGCACGAAACACGCAAGAATTTTAATCAATTTCAACAGGAACCAGAACTTCACACCCAAAATCGTAATCAAGGCCCTGAAATTCCTCAGTTCCATCGCTCTGCTGCTTATCAAGAACGTCAATTCCAGAGGCACCTTCAATCTGAACTTGATAAAAAACGCGAAAACGAACCTGCTCTCGATACTATTGTCGAAAGGCTCACTTATCTAGCCGCCATGGCCGCCCCTACCATTGGTCGCGCCGCTCTCCTTGCCATTGGCACAGGACTTGCCATGAAGGGTATTTCTATGTTGGCCAACCACCTCTCTAATCAATCCATTGAGCAACACCAAAAAGATATGGAAGAACTCGGCATTCCTCTCGAGGATGAGGAGGAAGATGATTACGACCGCACCTTCACTGGTTACGAAGATTATATGAATCATCACAATGCTCTTCGTGCCCAAAAAGGTCTCGAACCAGATTACACCCCAGAAAATGGCCCCGTCGAACTTCAGTCTGAATTCGATTCTCCTGCCGAAGCTCCTCAGACTTCCAACGACACCGAAAATTTCGCATACTCTATCCAGCTAGATAATGACGCACAGAAATTCACCCCTGATAATAACCTCACTATTCCTGAAGAAAAAATAGCTGACGATTTTACTTCCATAAATACCAACGCCACTCCAATTGAACATCGCACCGCTACCACCTTGCAAGACGAAAAACTTACTCATACCGCCGAAAAAACCGTCCTAAAAACGGTTAATTTCCCTGCCGGCATCGGTCAATTCAAATCCTTTATGGACTACAAGGCTATCACCGACAAAACTACCCCTAATTACAATTTCACCCACGAAAATGCTAATTTTCATGTTGGTAAATCCGGACTTACCTACTACCAAGATGGCGAAAACACCTATCCGGTCGTCGCAGTTGGTAGTGGCATCTCCGATAGAATCGGCCAACTCATCGAGGTTACTCTTGATTATCAAGGCCATCCAAACACCTTACGCTGTGTCATTGGCGACCAAAAAGACGACAACGACACCGATCCGACTACTCACACCGTTCATAAAAATGACCACAGCGTTGTCGAATTTCTCGTCGATTACGACCGACTAAAAGAAGCTAACCCTACCGCCGTTAATATGGGCGATCTCACCTATCTCGATAATTCCCAGTTCAATCTCAAAGGCAGCGTCGCTAAAGTTCGGGTCCTCGACCAAAATTTCTACTCAAACAAAAATCAATAATTAAAAAATAAGCCCTCACGGGGCTTATTTTTAGCTTCTGTCTTATTTTGCAACAGAGAGTGAGATTTTGCGACCTTCACGATCGATATCTAGAACCTTGAAATTCTTACGTTCATTCAAAGTAAAGATCTTTTCTGGATCAACGTCGTTACCTTCACCAAGTTCAGAAACGTGAACCAAAGCCTCAACAGCTGGAGAAATCTGAACAAAAGCACCAAATGGGGTGATACGAGTAACCGTACCTTCCACCTTTGAACCCTTCTTCAAGTTTTCTACCTCTGATAGCCATGGATCAGCCACGAGTTGCTTGATGGAGAGACTGAGACGTTCCTTATCAATCGCAATAATTTTTGCCTTGATAGTGTCGCCAACCTTAACGTAGTCAGATGGATTATTGACGCGTTCCCAAGAGATTTCTGAGATGTGCACCAAACCTTCGATACCTTCTACATTTACGAATACACCGAAGTCTACTACACCGGTTACTACACCTTCGACGGTGTCACCGACATGAAGTTCAGCAAAACGAGCAGCGAGGCCGTCTTTGACCGCTTCTTTTTCAGAGAAGATAAGCTTATTATCTTTCTTGCTGGCATCAAGAATGCGAACTTTGATTCCCTTACCTACGAGAGAATTGAGGCGTTGCAAGATTTCGTCCTTATCAGCAGAACCTACGCGTGGGTAGTGTTCAGCAGAAAGTTGTGAAACTGGCAAGAAACCACGAATTCCTTCGTATTCCACGAGAAGACCACCACGATTTGCATCAAATGGGGTAACTTCCACGATTTCAGAAGCATCGAGCTTGGCTTGGATTTCATCCCAACCCTTATCCTTCACAGCCTTGCGGAGTGAAAGAAGAACCATGCCGTCTTCCATCTCAGAATCGATTACAGAAGCGGTAACTTCTGCACCTTCCTCGAGGTTACGTGCGAAAGAAGCTTCGCGGCGAGGCACCAAGCCTACACCTTGTGCACCGAGATCAATCAAGATTTCGTGCTTTTTTACTGACAAAACAGTTCCAGAAACTACGTCTCCAGTTGCTGCTTTTTTAATAGAGTCACCAGCGTTAGCTAGCAATTCATCCATTGTTACTTTTTTGGCATCAGCCATTCTTATATTTTTCCTTCCTTCAGGCCCGTTCAGCTGATTTTCTTCCATAAAAATCACTTGAACGAACCCGAATCTATTCCTTAATATATCAAAATCACCTCTGTTTGTAAAGTGTTACCCCTCTCCGCTTCTGCTTTATTTTTTCTCCTACCAAGATTACAATAAACTTATGAAAAGCGAGGTTAATCATAAAAAGCAGCAATTTCTCGATTTTTTGCGCTCCCAGTATCCCGATTATCATTTTCACCTCAAATCCCGTTTCTCTTTTCGTTACCCTAAAATGATCAATCTCGATCAATCCGCTCTCCTTGACGACACGCCTTTTGCTGATTTTGCTCTTCAAACCCTCCACGAACTCGGCCACGCCCTTAATGAACACCAAAATTATGACACCGCCATCGATCGCCTTAAACTCGAATCCGAAGCCTGGCAAACTGCCAAATCCCTCATCGAAAAACATCAGCATTTTAAAAATATTGAATACTTAAATTATGGCCCCGAATACGCCGAAGCTCATCTGGATACTTATCGAGACTGGCTACATACTCAATCTCTCTGTAAAAAATGTACTCTCACACGTTTTCAAGATGACCACGGTCACTGGCATTGCCCGCACTGTGATCACTTATTTTAAACAATTCCCCGCTAATCAAAGTATCTCCATACAAAAAAATAAATCCGCCGAGGCAGATTTATTTTTCTTAATTCTAGGTGAATAAATAAATTATTCAGTTACAGTTTTTGCTTTTGCAGGACCGCGTTTTGACAAACGACCACCTTTAGCACCAGCAATTTTTGCAAGAGCAGGGTTAGCTGCAAAGCCACCGGTACGACCTAAGCGTCCACCTTTTTGACCAATGCGAGCGTAAAACTCCTTACCATATTTTTCGCGATTTGTTGCAGCAGCTTTCAAACCACCAGCTTTAGTTCCAGCCATTTAAAAATCCTTCTGCCCACCATTTTTTTAATTCTCTTATTTACCTTAAGCCTCCCGCTCAAAGGTTAATGATTAGCATTATATAATAACAGAAGCATTTTGTCAATACGCTAAAGTTAAAAAATATGTCATAATATTTATTCCGCTCACACCGTTCATATTCATCCCATGATATACTTCCAAGTCACGATATTCATCTCATGATATATCCTCTCTGTAAAACACCCTTAATTACATACATCTCGCCTCTCCGCCTCTTCGAATCCCCTTTGATTTTATTGACATTTTTTCTGCTTTTTGCTAAAATTCTTGCGTATGGGGCAATAGCTCAGCTGATTAGAGCGCTGCCTTTGCAAGGCAGAGGTCCAGGGTTTGAATCCCTGTTGCTCCACCATACATGGGGTGTTTAGCGTCCCCCCGCTGAACACTCCACCAAAAATACCCCTCGCGGGTCTTTTTTTATGTCTTAATTCTCTTTGTTTTAATTTTTATAGCAAAAATCATCTATCCCCCCCCCTATCAATCATTCCTCCTAACCACTTATACCTGATTCCTATTTATTTCAAACACAAAATCCAAACACAAAAAATCGGCTTTACGCCGAATTGATCATTTCTAATTTGGTGGGGATATGTGGACTTGAACCACAGACCTCGTCATTATCAGTGACGCGCTCTAACCAGCTGAGCTATATCCCCAATACCACTTATTTTACCCCATAAAACTCAAAAATGCAATAAAAATCCCCGTTAATTCTGTTATAATTATTGCATATGAATTGGAATTTTAGTTTTACTTGGGTTTTCATCGGCCTCATTATCGTTATTATCGGCGGCATTATGGTTGCTAAGTACCAAGAAATCTCCACTAGTTTCTTAAGTGGCGTTTCTTCTTATGAACGCGTCAAGTTTTGGGGCCTCATCGCCATTCTTCTCGGACTAATCGTGATGTCGAACCTTCATATTTTTCTTCTCACTCTCTTCGTGCAAGCAGTTTTTAAGCGCTAAAATACCTAAAAGCAAAAATCTCACATTTACTGCAACAAATAAACGCCAAAATGGCGTTTTCCTTTTCCAATCAAAAAACGCCCCACTCGGCGTTTTCATTTTAAGCATTTATCACGTTTTGCCGCACCCATTCGTACATTGCAATTCCCGCTGCCACCCCTACATTTACCGACCTAGTCGAACCAAAAGACTCGATATAGCGCACATCGTCTGCCGCATTTACCAATTCTAGACTAATTCCATTACCCTCACTACCGAAAACTAGCGTAGAGTGGCTCTCAAAGCGTTTAAGACCCAAAGGTTTGGCACGCTCCACATTGTTTTCAATTGCTACCACTTCCCTTTTGCGCGCTCTTTGATCCGCCATAAACTCTTCCATCGATGGCCAGTATACAATCTCTAGGTATTTGTCTGTACACATCGCTCCTCGACGATTATATTTACGTCGCCCCACAATATGCACCTTACTCACATTAAAATTATTTGCCGAGCGCACAATCGTCCCCGCATTAAAATCGTGGTCGACATTTTCGATCGCAATCTCCAGGCTATTTCGTTTTTCTGCCAGCCTCTCTTTCACCTCTTCGTTTGGCAGCCCCTTATACTCATCCACCAAATTACGGGTATCCATCTTCGCATCCAAAATCTCATCGCCTACGATTAAATTCCGGGTATCCATCTTCGCATCTAAAATCTCATCACCTAAAGATTCGCTGCTCAAGTTTTTGCTCAAATTTTCGTTTTCCAAATTATTCATTACCTCTATTATAACCTATTTTTAGGCTTCAATTTTATAAAAATCCAAGAAAAAAGGCTGGGTAATCCAGCCTCCGGAATTGTTTTATGTTGGTCAAATTATGTCTCGCTAATTCCTTGGAAAATTTGATTTTTCGTCTTAAAATTTTTCAAATAACTTAAAAATAGTCCTAAATTAGAAATTGAAATTAAAATTGAAAATTAAAAATTAAATTCTAGAATGAGTAAAATTAGACCACGAATTTCAAAATTTTATCTCTAAAATTAATTTGCGCTTCCGCTTCCATTTGTAACTTTACCTTACTATCCAACGTTAAAATCTTCCGAAGCATTAATACATTTTTCAACAACAAACATTTTTTATCTCTTGTATGCAATAAAATTTGCTCCGTCTTCCGTAATTCCGGTCTTTCCCGCATAAAAAAACTGAATAGTTTATCTGTTGGAATTGAATCCGTTAAAATTATCGCCGAATCATCATTTACTTCTTCGATTTTGCGTTTTTCTACCCTAGTAGTTTTCTTCGATTCCACTAAACTAATTTCGCCACTATGCATATCATAGTCATAGTAGGCCATAAATAAGCAAAAATCTCCGTTCGCTAGTTTCACTTTACCAGTTAATTCCAAATCCATCGAACCCCTTACTCCTTGAATGGAGTCTATCTGTTCTAAATAAATCTGAAAATCCTGATTCATTGAACTACGTTGCAGCAAAATAGGAATTTTCTTCGTATCACTACAAAAAGCCTCAAAAAAATCCTCTTTTCGAACTGCTCTTGCGGTGGTAAAAATATAACATCTCTCCTTATAATCTAATTCAAGGCAGAAATCTTTACCATTCCTCTCGTCTACTAATTTAATTTTCGACATGACGCTCATAAAACCCTCCTTTTAAATAACCACTGCGTTCACTCATCTCTCTTTGTTCGCAGTCCACAAAAAGACAACCCCATTTTACCACAAAATGCTTAAGTTGTCAAAAAGGCACCTCTGTTACAAGGTGCCCTTTACTCCCCCAAATTTTATTCGTTTATTTTATCTGAAGCTACTTACGTCCCACAATTTCACGATTTCGTCAGTTTAATTTATACAAGACTACTTGCAATCACGTAGCCATAATAGATCACAAATAGCACCAAAAACGCCAAGCCTTCTTTAAAACTAATTTTCTGATCATTCTTCGCAAAAATAAATAACACAATCGGTGAAATCACTAGTGCCACCACATCGACAATCGAGAAGGCACTTCCCGCCACACCACCAAGAATCGCCACCGGCAAACCCGCCACGATTCCGATATTAAAAATATTTGAGCCCACGATATTACCAATCGCAATATCATATTCCCCTTTTTTCGTCGCAATCACCGAAGTCACCAACTCTGGAAGAGAGGTTCCAAGCGCCACGATAGTTAAAGAAATCAACCTCTGACTCACCCCAAAATTTGCCGCAATATCCGAAGCACCTCTCACCACCAAATCACTACCGAGAACTACAGCGAGTAAACCAAACACAATCATCGCAATTGATTTAGCTAGATTTACTGGTTCCCCCTCGTCTTCCTCTTCCACCTTATTCGACTTACGACTCAGCATACCGAAAAGATAATAGATAAAAATTCCGAAGAATAATAGTAAAATTACGCCATCCTGTCTAGTGAACAAATTTTCTGACAATCCGAACAATTTATCTGACAAAACCGCAGCAAATCCCAAAGTCATCAAGACCAAAACTGGGATTTCTTTTCGCACGGTCGCCGTCTTCACATGAAGCGCTCCCACCATTGCCGATACCCCTAAAATCAGTAGAATATTCAAGATATTGCTACCGATCACATTGCCGAGTAAAATATCGCCCTTCCCCGCCAAAATTGACTGAATACTCACTGCTAGTTCTGGTGCGCTCGTACCAAAAGATACAATCGTCAGGCCAATCAGCATCTTTGGCACCTTAAATTTTCTCGCCGTATCACTCGATCCGTCGACAAATACGTCTGCACCTTTTATCAGCAGGACAAATCCCACCAACAATAAAAATGCACTAAAAATTAATCCCATTTTTATTTATTCTCCGTTAAACTCTTAATATTTTACCATGAGAATCTTACTCTAACCATCTTTTTTTGGTATTCGCCTGCATAATTTCTGCTGTAACAGGCAGATATTCATTGACTGCCAAGTTTAATCTAAGGTCATACGCCTCAAATTCTTCATTTTCGTATCTTTCACTGTGCATATAATGATAATTTCGTTCCATCCTTGATCGATAATTATCATCTTTCTCAATACCTTCAATTTGCATTCTAATATATTCCAAAGTGGCCGTTTCCGGATATCCTAATATCTTCCCTATCTGATAATTTGCCTCAGTCCACACCTTCTTATCTAAAATTTCGCCGGTTTCCGACATACTATTAAAAAATTCTCTGTGCCATTTCTGAAGTTCCAAGCACACTCGGGCAGTTTTCGCCAAATACAAATATTCAATTTCCTCATTACTAAATTTGTTCAACTTTTCTCGAACTAAGTTTACCCCTAATTTGTTCAAAATTTCAAGAATTCTCTTATTATCCAACAATTTATTGTCCTCAATCCTGTCATTAATCAATAATGCTGCTGGTTTGAGATCAATCAATACTCCTAAAACTCCTGTCAAGAAAGAAACCCCCAGCATTTTCTTCTCCTGATAAAAATCCAAGACTAACCCCTCTAATTCCCGCAAAAGATCGATATTCATGTCAGCAGTATAACATAAAAGCCACAAAAAAATCTCCTTTCGGAGATTTTTCTTAACAACTCAGCTGTGCAATTCATCGTCTGTTTTAGTAAGCTGTAAATCGTATCTTACTTACGTAAGCTATATTGTGTCTTAAGCTTATAAACACAATTACGACCGACCTAGATACATTAAACCTTAGTTTAATGCTCATCAAATCCTTCTCTAGAAAGGAGGTAATCCATCGACACGTTCTCGTACCGATGCCTTGTTACGACTTAACCCCAATCATCTCCCCCACCTTAGGCCGCCGAGGCGGACTTCGGGTGTTGGTGACTCTCATGGTTTGACGGGCGGTGTGTACAAGACCCGGGAACGTATTCACCGCAACATGCTGATCTGCGATTACTAGCGATTCCGACTTCAAAAAGGCGAGTTTCAGCCTTTTATCCGAACTGGGACCGGCTTTGGTGCGATTTGCTTCACATCACTGCTTCGCTTCGCATTGTACCGGCCATTGTAGCGCGATTCTAGCCCAAGGCGTAAGGGAAATACTGACCTGACATCATCCCCTCCTTCCTCCCCGTTACCGGGGC
>CALHKE010000012.1 GCA_938033695.1 uncultured Candidatus Saccharibacteria bacterium
GGTGCAAAATTCGAAATTAGCCCCGAATATCTTTCAAGAAATAAAAAAACTCGCTTGGTTGATATTACCGTTAAAAAATCAAAGCTACACGCCGCAAAAGACAAATTGCACGCACTGCCTTTCCCTGGGATAAATATGGATAATTTACCTTTTCTAGGCCTAATTGCCACAGTTGCAGAAGGTAGAACCTTAGTTCACGACTGGAGCTACGAAAATCGCGCGATTTATTTTACGGAACTTTCAAAGTTAAATGCCAGAATTGAGCTCGTCGACCCACACCGTGTTTACATATCCGGTCCGACAAAATGGAAACCAGCTGATATTATCGCTCCAAGTGCGCTTCGCCCAAGTGTTGTTGTTTTGATTGCAATGCTTGCCGCGCCAGGAATTTCAACTTTGCGCGACGTCTACAATATTAATCGCGGATATGAAGACTTTGCCGAACGATTAAATTCACTTGGTGCAAAAATTAAAACTTTATTTGCATAATTAAATAACTCCCGACACTGGGAGTTTTTTATTAATCTAGAGAACACTTGTGCTTATTATAATATTCTCTAGCATTTCTACACATACGATTAACAGTCTCAGAGCTATAATTGTTTATATTTTCAAGTATATACTTCATAACTCTCAAATTAAATCCAACCACCGAACTTTCACTTAACTCTTCACCATTTAGGATTTCAAAAATTGTCATGATCTCAATCTCCGTATCAATATTTTCCATCTCAGAGCTTTCTCTAAGTATGTCTTGAGCTGCTAAAATTAACGATGATTCGATAATTGTTAATATTTTAATATATTCTTTCTCTAGACTCTGAAAGCTTACGTGAAAAGAGAGAAATTCCTGAAAAGTATTAACAAATTTATCATGCATATTCTCAGTTAATCTAATATCTTCAAGGTTCATTTTGGCCATTTTTGTTCCTCCTTGGCAAAAAAACTAGTCAAAATTATACCATATTTTATATTTTTAGTCAAATAAAAAAGAGCTTTACGCTCAAATTTACTTGGGGCGAATGATGGGATTCGAACCCACGGCCTCCGGTGCCACAAACCAGCGCTCTAACCAACTGAGCTACATCCGCCATAGCTTTAATAATTTTAACACACCCCCAGTTAAAAATCAAGCTTTAAAATTTTGGTTTAATTTCTGGCTGAAAATTTTTTGCAATATTTTGCGTGGATTGTGAGATTCCAGAAGAGCCATAAAAACCAGCCATTCCCGACTGGGAAACATTATCGAATCGATTTTCGCTATCCATTCCTCGTGCTTCCATTCTCATTCTAGTTGCTTGGTCGATTTGATCACCGGTAACCGTATTT
>CALHKE010000013.1 GCA_938033695.1 uncultured Candidatus Saccharibacteria bacterium
TAGTCGGTGCTGACAACCATTTTGTGCGCGGCCCATTCCTAGTTGAAGCAATGATCTCAGGAATACTCGCCGGCATTTTCTCCACAATTTTAGGATTCATCCTCTTTGGCTTCGCCGCACCAAAGCTCGCTTCTTACGATATCGACGTCAGTGAAATTAGTAGATACATTTATTCTCCAAGCATGGGCTTAATCGCGCTCGCACTTATCAGCCTCGGTCTTATTATTGCCTTCGCCTCATCGCGCCTTGCCGTCTCCAAATATCTGAAACGTGTTTAACTAGTTCACTACACAAAAAATTCAAGAATCGACACACAAATATTACTTACGCCAGTAAAAAACCAACACATAAATATTATTTGCACCAGTAAAATCAATTCATCTTTCAAATAATTTGACTCTATAAACTTCTTATGCTAAAATTTATCCACAAAAGTTAACATTCCGAAAGGAGGTTACAATATGACAAAAAGAAAAAAACAAGCCAAAAAACAATCGAATCGCACGTCCCTATCTAAACTAAAAAGACTGTTTATTTTTGTCACCGTCCTCGTTCTTGGCTTCAATATTCTGCCAAATCTTTTTAACAATCCTGACCAAGCTTCAGCCATCGAAAACGAAGCCTATTGTACCTCAAATGCTTGTCGTGCCGCAAAAAAGGCAGAAAACGAAGCAACTGCCAAGGCCAATGAAGCCTCCAAAGCTGCCACCACTCTTGAAGGAGAAGTCGAACGCTTACAACAAGAAATCACCATGTACGAGGCGCGTATTAAGGCCAATGAAGCCGAAGCCGAAGACTTAAAGCTAAAAGTTGAGGAAACTACCAAAAAGCTAAAACTTCAACAACAAGCTCTTGCCAATATGCTAATTAATCTCCATTTTGAAGACGACGGTGATGCCATCATGATTCTTGCTGGATCCAGCTCGATCTCAGATTTCGCTGAGCGCCAAACCCGTGTAGATACTGCAAAAAACCAGGTCACTCTCTCCGCTCAAACCGTCAAAACCATGAAACAGGACTTGGAGAAGCAAAAAACAGAAGTAGAACGCGTTATTGCGGACCAACAAATTCAGCGTAAAGCCGTTGAAGATAAAAAAATTGAACAACAAGAACTAATTCTGAAGTATCGTGACAATGCAGCTGCATTTGCGCTCGAGGCCGCCACTTCTCGTGAAGAAAAGATTAAATTAATTAATAAGGAGTACCAGGAATACCTCTCCCGCGCTTCTACTAGTGCCGGATTCGGTACCAAAGCTGACGGTTTTAACAGTTACGGGGCATTTGTCGGCAATTACGGATATTCTTGCCCTCGTGACAATATTGCTGGCGTTCTAGACTCTTACTACATTTGCCAATGTACTAGCTACGCCGCTTACAAGGCTGTCGAATACTATGGCCGCAACATTCGTATTACCGGTTGGGGTAACGCTTATAGCTGGGCCGCTGCCGCTCGCGCCCGTGGCTACCGTGTTGACCGCGTACCTGCTGCCCACACTATCGCTCAAACCACTAGTGGCCAGTTTGGTCACGTAGCCTGGGTTGAATCTGTTAATGCTGATGGCACTATTACGGTCTCTGAATATAACAACCCATACTCATCTAAATCTGGTCAATGGGGCGACTTCGGCGTCCGTACTCGCGTCAGCCCAAATCAATTCACCAGCTATATCCATTTCGACTAAACTCTTTCTAATCAACCAGGAACTACTAAAATACCACCCTCCATTCGGTGGTATTTTTCTAAGAATTAAAAGAATACCCTTTTCCCGATTATGATATAATTAAGTAATGAAAACAGAGTGGAAACCACGAAAAATCAATCTTAGCACTTCAATTATCACCTCATTTATTTTCCTCGTCGTAGGATTTTTTGTTGGCTCTAATTGGCAATTTATAATTACTAATTTTTCTCCCTATATTGGCTTTCGTAAAAGCGAACAGGCCAATTGGGATTCTCTTAACGAAATCTACACCGAGTTAAAATCCTTCTATGATGGTGAAGTCACCGAAGAAAATGCTCTCACTGGGGCTAAGCGTGGTATTGCCGCTGCGCTTGATGATCCCTACACTACTTATCTTACCGCCAAGGAAGGGAACGAATTCTTATCTGACCTCAATGGCGAAATTAATGAAGCCGGCGTTGGTATGGAACTTACTTTTCGCAATAATCACACTGTGGTGGTCCGCACCCTCCCAGATAATCCAGCGCGTAAAGCCGGTATTAAACCTGGTGATCGTATCGTAAAAATTGGCGACGAAAATGTCGACGGTAAAACCACCGAAGATGTCGCTAAAAAGCTCCGCGGCAAAGCCGGCGATAAGGTTAAAGTCGAAATACTTCGTGGTGCAGACACTCTAACTTTCGAAATGACTCGCGAAAAAATTAACAACGTCTCCGCCGACATTTCCTATAGTGACAAAACCGCCATTATCTCTGTTTATCGCTTCGCCGAAGACACCGGCTCTCTTGTGCGTAAGCTCGCTGAGCAAGCTAAAGCCAAGCAGGTTGATAAAGTTATCCTTGACCTTCGCAATAATGGCGGTGGCTATGTCTCAGCCGCCGGCGAAATGCTTTCACTTTGGCTTAACGGCGGCGATAAATATATGATTGAAAAATCTATCCATAACGACGACAAAACCGACTACGTCCCTCGTGGCAAAAATCCTATTTTTAAGGACACCAAAACCATCGTTCTGATTAATCGCTCTACTGCTTCTGCCTCTGAAATCGTTGCTGGCGCCCTCAAAGATTATCAAAAAGCCACCATTGTCGGTATGACTTCTTTTGGAAAAGGTGTCATGCAGACTATGCTCAATCTCAGCGATGGCGGTAAACTCAAGGTTACTACTGCTCACTGGTATACACCGAATGGCTCCTCAATCAATAAGACCGGCATCAAGCCAGATGTCGAAATTGATCGCACTGTCCAAGACATTACTGAAGACAAAGATCCTCAACTTGATAAAGCTAAATCGCTCTAGTTTAATCCTTGTGATTTTTCCTAAAATGTTTTAGAATAATATAATAATTAACAACGAAAGGATGTTATGATTAAAGTCATCACGAGTCCTACTTGCGGCTATTGCCACGCTCTTATTGATTGGTTAGAGCAAAAAAATCTTGAATACGTTGAACTTGATGCTAGTAATTTTCCAGGCATTTCTGCGGTTCCAATTACCATCATTACTGATGAATCTGGCAAAAACCCGATTCAAGTTCTTGGTTTTGATCGTGAAGGGATTTTGAACGCGCTCGAAAAAATTAAAGCTGTTTAATTAATGAAAAAATCCGACCAAAAGCCACCCATTCTACTCGTCCATGGTTTTCGTGGCAATCATTTAGGTTTGGCTGAATTTCAAAAACTGCTCGAAGCTGAGGGGTACCAGGTTTTTAATCCCGATATCCCACCAGCTTTCAATACCCAAAATGAGACTTTGCCAAATTTTACCGATTTTAATAAAGATGGCTACGCGGACTTTATCGCGAATTACATCCTCGACAAACACCTCGATCACCCAATTCTGATTGGCCATTCTATGGGGTCTATCCTCGCCGCCGCCACTGCCGAAAAATACAGCCACCTTATTCATAATAAGATTTTCTTCCTTAGCCCTATCGCTACACATCCCCCAAAATTTATTTTACCCCTAATTCCGCTAATTGCCTTGGTACCTAATAAATTTGTTAGCTATGTCTGTACGGAATTTCTCATTGCGGGCGCGTATCGTTCTAAAAAACGTCAGATTCTCGATCTCACCTACGCGTGTGCTCGTAAATTTACTTCTATTCGAGATGAAATGCGAGCCGCTGTTTTCTCTATGTCTTACTCGATTTCTGATTTTAATTTCGAAAAACAAGCCTACTTCATAGCTGGTAAAAAAGATCGCATGAATCCATCCCGCAAGGTAAAAGAAATTGCCAAAAAATTCCACGCTGAGGTAGATTTTATACCTCAGGCCGGCCATCTCATTAATTACGAGACCCCAGAAAAAATCGCTGAACTAGTCTTACCAAAACTCAAAAATTAGTTTTAAATAAAATATTTTTATCCCAGAGCTGTAGTGGTTCTTTTTTTTGATTATTTTTCATTCCTCATAACTTGCTTATGCTTAACTAATTTTTTCTTAAAATAACAGAGAAGAAAGTTCGTTTTTCCATCATTTTTACTCATTTTCACTTGTTTTATTTTTCATTTCAGCCAATAATCAAATTAGAACTTTTACCGAAAATACAAAATAGAAAGGAAATTATGTCCTCATCCAGACAGTCTCATTTTGTTGTTTGTAAAAAACCCAAAATTAAGCCTAAGATACCCCAAAAAACTCCGCGCTTTCTCTATTTTTCCAGTGCTTTGGCCATATGTATTACTAGCCTGACACCACTAGCCTCTGTCAATTCAAAAGCCGTTGAGTGCAAAGACATTCAAGCCGTCTTCGCTCGAGGTTCAGGAGAGAAAGCTAAGACTAATATTAATTATCAAAAATTTAAAGATAATCTCGTCGGGGTTTTGCAATCAGCAAATAAATCCTACGATTTTTATGACCTCGGGGAATCAAATCAATACAAATATCAATACCCAGCCGTGAGTGTGGAGAATCTCGGAGCTATTGCCGATACCTATATACATGCTGGCAAAAATGACTATTTTAATAATAGTGTTACCACTGGCATCAAAGAAATGCAGACATTATATCAAGAGATCACCCATCGTTGCCCGAATACTAAATTTATTCTCGGTGGCTACTCTCAAGGCGCAATTGTAATGACTCGTGCCATTCGTACACTTGATCCCGAAAAAATTATCTACCTCTCAACTTTCGGCGATCCTAAATTACATCTCCCAGAAGGAGAAGGCAAAGACAAACCATGTTATCATGGCATACATTCCGATTATCGCATTAATGTCCCCGATTGCGACGTAGAACATGGTATTCTGGGAGCACAAAAACCTTATCTGCCAAACACCAAGTTCTCCGGAAAAATTGGCACTTGGTGTAATTCTAGTGATTTTATGTGCGGCAGCTTCTTTGACCCACTAGGTCTTTCCGAAATCAATCTCGGAAAATTCCAGTTTATCCATCAAAACCTTATTTCAGGGCATCTTGCCTATGCAGACCGCGATGCTTACGCCGAATCTGCACATATAGTTGGTCAAATTCTACATGGCGCCAAAAAAATCGCAAAACCTGGCACTCTAAATGTTGGTTATTCGCCATATTTTATTAAGCAGCTCCAGGATCGTTTGGCTCATCCAAAAATCAATAGTATCGATCATGAATATATTGTCGCCATTAATTTTAATAAAGCCAATCCAGCCGCCTTGTCTTTGCAATACAAAAAACTAATTAGCAATATCGAAGCCAGAAAACATAGGCATGCACTTTTTCATATCTATAAAGTAGATTTCGCTACCGACCATCATGGTTTTGCCAAATATCAAAAAATTACAGATTTTAATACCAACACCGACAATCTACTTCAACTAGAACAGCAGCTAAAACAACATTACGATGAGTCTAATACTTCCGTAAAAAACGCATCAATCATTGACCTCTATCAAGCAATCTATCAAATTTCATCCGAACAAAAGCTTCAACATGATACCACTAAAGGATTTATCCTTTCTACTCCAGCCGAAATTTATTTCGATTACGCTAGTGGAGAATATGTACAAAAACTTAAATATCTTTTAGAGGCTAAACATCTTACACCGTTTATTATCAATGGCGATGGCGGCAGACCAGAATACACCAGTTCAGTTTATAATTTCGCCCTCGATATGCATGGCCATTATTTTAGTAATGCTGCCAGTGAAAAATTTATCGATGAAAAATTAGAACTAGTAGAGAATAAACCAAAAACTCGTGCTCAAAATGGCGACATTCCAACCTATACTGTGACCTTCGACGGAAATAATTTCAGTATCACCAACACCTACACCGATCGACCACTTCGCCTGCAACAAGATCCTGAGCATTATGCAACTAAATTTGTCGAATTCGAAGATTTAAGGCCAAAAATCGTCGAGCTTGAATTTAAAGGCCGTAAATGGCGTGCTGAAATCACCCCACTTCCGACTAAAATTTCTGACCCAAATTATCGCCATGAAACCAAACAGAAGCTACTGGTTATTGACGGTGTGGCTCAAGGGTTCACTTCCAGCGACAGCCTAAATTTTGACAAACTCGACCCCACCAAAGCTCATCATATTTTAATCCATCATATCGGCGATGACGCTAGGATTTATAAAACTGAAGAACAAAACATTCCAATCAAGGATAGCGAACCAGATAAAGCCGACGATTCGGAAGATTCAGATAATTCAAGCAATTCAGGCGACTCCAATAAGACAAACGGTTCGAGTAATCCGAGCAACCCTAGTAATCCAAGTAATCCGAATGACTCCACCAATCCAGACCCTTCCGAGTCACCGAAACCGCCAGAAGAGCCTGAAGACAATCATTTTGGCGACCTACTTCGAGAATTAGATATTCTAAAACATAATGCCTTTTCAGAACAAACTGAAAATCTTACAGACCGACTCCGTGGCATTTTTAATAAAAAGTCCGAAGATAAAAAGGAGCCAGAGAGTGGAAAGCCTGATAAACAAAAAACCGATAATAAATCTAAACCAGATAAGCATTCTAATTCCGAGAAAAATAATGAAAACCATAATAATAACTCCGATACCCCTAACACAGAAAATCGCCAAAAAGATCATTCGTCTCATCCGAGCATAGGATCAAAAGAAAAATCTAATCACCAGACACAGCCAGACTCAACAACTACCCAAGATAAGGATACTAAAAAAATTATTCCAGCCGTACCTGACTCTGGCATGCCTAGATATCTTAAGAGAAGACTGTATTCTAAATAGATGTGTTAAAATACAGCACCTTAAATTTCTGTCAAGAATTACCGAGAAGACAAGTGATAGTGGTCGCCATATTCACAACGATACACTGAAAGGGCCGGCGCGTGGTAATCATGCGCCGCCACCATAGCGGCCACCTCGGCTTCTTCACGAGTCCTGTAACAGATTTTCTGCGAATCACCCACCCAGCACTTTTCCGGCATAATAACTTTATTATTATTCAACTTTTTTCTCATCTCTGAATATTATACATCTATAACATAAAATGTCTAAATAATACAATAAATTTTATGTTGACACGCTACATATAGCGTTATAGAATAAGCATAGACACTATATATAGCGTAATTGCCAAAACATATATAGCGTAAAAAGCAAACAAAAATAACTAAAAGAGAAGACTGTTAGAATAAGGAGATTTATTTTTTATGCTCAAAAAAGTTGTCAAAAGAGATGGAAAAGTGGTCCCATTTGATATCGAAAAAATCACTAACGCTATTAAAAAAGCCGGCGCCGCTACTGGAGAATTCAAAGAAGAACGCGCCAAACGCTTAGCTGAAAAAGTAGTTTCGGAATTCGAAAAACTAGATCAGAAGAAAACCCCATCCGTCGAACAAATTCAAGATATTGTTGAAAAAGTTCTCATGGAATCCAGCTATAAGAAGACCGCCAAGGCTTATATTTCTTACCGCAATGAGCGCACGGTTCGTCGCATGGCCCAAACCAGCCTCATGGATGCCTATCGTACCATTGCTGTACTCGATGCAAAGCAAAATTCAGATATTAAGCGTAGTAACGCTAATGTCGACGGTAACTCCGCTATGGGTAAAATGCTTCAATTTGGTGCCGAAGGTGCTAAGTTTTTCGCCAAATCCGTTCTCATGGAACCACGTTTTGGTGCCGCTCATGACCGTGGCGATATCCATATTCATGACCTAGATTTCTATGCCACCGGTACATTAACTTGTTGCCAAACTGATCCATTAAAACTCTTTGCTAATGGCGGTTTTAATACCGGACATGGGCATCTCCGTACGCCAAATTCTATCGGTTCCTATGCTGCGCTTGCTGCCATCATTCTTCAGGCTAACCAGAATGAACAACATGGTGGTCAAGCTATTCCAAATTTCGATTACGCTATGGCTCCCGGTGTCGACAAAACTTTTAAGAAAACCCTCCGCGCTAATCTTAAAAAATATAACGAATTCTCCGGTAAAAAAGTTGATATAACCATTCCAGAAGATATTAAATACGGCGACGAAGAAACCCTAAAATCCCTCAAGATTCCAGCCATTGTCATCGATGAAGCGAAAAAGGATACTGAAAACCAGACCTTCCAAGCCATGGAGGGCTTCATTCACAATCTAAACACCATGCACTCCCGTGCTGGCGCCCAAGTTCCATTCACCTCTATTAATTTTGGCACCGATACCACCGAATCAGGTCGTCTCGTTTCCAAGATGCTTCTCGAAGCTACTGAACGAGGTCTTGGTCGCGGCGAGACACCAATTTTCCCAATCTCAGTCTTTAAAGTTAAAGAGGGAATTAATTACAACCCAGAAGATCCGAACTACGATCTCTTCAAACGCAGTATGGAAGTTTCCTCTAAGCGTCTCTTCCCAAATTTCACCTTTATCGACGCACCATTCAATATTAAATACTACAAGAAAGGCGACTATAATACCGAGATCGCTACCATGGGTTGCCGTACTCGCGTTTTCTCTTCCATTTTTCCAGAATCCGACGGTATCGCAACCAGTCGCGGTAATCTATCTTTCACAACTATCAACCTAATTCGCCTTGGCATTAAGCATGGTATCGCACTAAAAGAGCGCAAAACCGCAGACTGGAAAGGTTTCTATAAGGAACTTGATGATTTAATGGACCTTGTTGCCGATCAACTACTTGAACGATTCGAATTTCAAGCTAATCAACACGTCCGCAACTTCCCATTCCTTATGGGTGAAGGCAACTGGTTTGGTAGCGAAAAACTCGGACCAGACGATACTCTACGCGATGTAATCAAGCACGGCTCACTTTCTATTGGTTTTATCGGCGTCGCCGAAACTCTCAAAGCTATGCTCGGCAAACATCACGGTGAAGACGAAGAAGCCAGAAAGAAAGGTCTCGAGATTATCGAACATATGACCAAGCGATGTGATGAATATAGTCAAAAATATCACCTCAACTTCAGTCTCTTTGGTACCCCAGCCGAAGGTCTCGCCGGACGCTTTACTAAAATGGACCGCAAGGAATTTGGCCTCATTGAGGGCATAAATGACCGTGATTACTACACCAATTCATTCCACGTTCCAGTCTATTTCCCAATTTCCGCATTTGAAAAAATTGAAATTGAAGCGCCATATCACGCACTTTGTCCAGCCGGCCATATTTCTTATGTCGAACTTGATGGTGACCCATCACAAAATATTGAGGCCTTCGAAGCTGTCATTCGTAAAATGCACGATTCTGGCATTGGCTACGGCTCAGTTAACCATCCAGTCGATCGTGACCCAGTCTGTGGTTTTTCTGGAATTATTCCAGGCGAACGTTGTCCATCCTGTGGTCGCCTTGAAGGAGAGATTCCTTTTGAACGTCTCCGCCGCATCACCGGCTACCTAGTTGGTTCTCTTGACCGTTGGAATGATGCAAAGCGTGCCGAAGAGCATGACCGCGTTAAACACAATGTCTCTGGCACTTACACCAAAGCCGAAAAGGCTGCCCGCGAGCACGCCAAGCATACCGCTAAGTCATCTCTAGGAAAAGCCTAAATGTCGTCCCGCGTCCCCGGTTCTGACAAGCATCACATCCGTCTTTCCGGCCCGATTGAACATGATAGTATCGTTAATGGCTATGGGTTACGTGCCGTGATTTGGACTCAAGGTTGCTTTATCCACTGTGAGGGTTGCCAAAATCAAGAAACCTGGGACGAAGAGGGTGGGGTTCTTGTCGATATTGAAGATGTCAAACAAGAACTCCGCTCCCTTAAGGGGCAAACCGGCCTCACTTTCTGTGGTGGGGAACCATCGCTTCAAGCCGAAGCCTGTATCGAAATTGCTAAATTTGTCAAAGAAGAACTTGGGTGGAACGTCTGGTCGTTTTCTGGCTACACTTATGAAGAAATTAAGGCAAAGCAAAACGATCAATGGGAGTTTTTCAAAACCCTCGATGCCCTGATTGATGGACCATTCGTCCTTGCCCAGCGTGACCTCACCCTAAAATTTCGAGGCTCCAAAAACCAGCGTCTACTTCATCTCAAAGACGGTGAAATTACCAGCATCGAATAATGCCATCGAATAGTCTTCCAGCTTTAATATTTTAGATTCTACTCCTAAGATACAGTTTTCACCAAAATTTAACGCCCCATCTTAGGCCAGATTCACATAAAACTTCGGGGCATTTTTCGTCAAATACACCAAATTTCGCGCGTGCTTCACAATAAAATTTTTGTGATATTTTTCACGACGCCAACGATATAGCTCTGCCACTAGGTCCGCTAGGAAATGGTCGTAAATAGCCTCCATTAATTCTGGATCGTAACGATTCCAAAAGCGATAAATTAACATCTTAAACTCCACTCGAAACAGCGCCAAATTCATCATTTTATGAAAATCCATCTGCATCAATTCCAAACGATTTTCTTTATATAAAAAAATGAACAATTTTTCATAAAATTGTTCCATACTCATTTCTAATTGAAAATTTGTTTTTACTTCATCCTCCAAATGCTTCAAGAAGATGGCGCGATTCTTATTCATTAAATCTGCCAAGTTACGATAATGATCATAAAATGTTGACTCCGCAATCTTAGCCACCCTAGTAATCTCGCGTATTTGAACTTCTGCTAAACTTTTATCTCTTGATATACTTGCCAAAGCATTAAAAATTTTTCGTTCGGTTCTTTGATATACCCGATTTTTGACATGTTTTCTGCCCATCTTTTTCTCTCCGGATTTTATTTTTATTTTAACATAAGCTTTTTTAAAAAATGAGAACAAAATAAAACTATTTTATCAAAATTCAAAAAAATAGCACCCCATTTCTGGAGCGCCAGGAGATTTTGCGTTTTATGGCCTAGTAGCCTTAACTAAAATCCTATTATGAATATAGTGGAGCATCACGGCAACAATTATTATGTAAGTCAGTTTAAGTGATGCGCCGAAAACTGAACCAAAAATTATAAACATTGGCACCAATGCCAAGTTAATAAATCTTCCACTTGCAAGTTCAACGGCGACATTGATTCCTCTACCATACAAATCCACGTATTTCATATTATGATCTAAATTTGTCCAAGCTACTGTTAAAATTGCAAGTAACGATAGAACCAACAATAGCCAAAAATTCAGCCAATAAGCAAAATATCCCCAAATAAAAGCGCTTAATAGCATTTCAGAAAAAATAGTTATCATTTTCTGTGACTTATCGACATGTAGACAAACTAAGCAATTACGCTCAAAAATAATCGAGCCACCCACACTAAAATTTACAAACCACATCAATGACACTAGAATTATCGACACAGGCATAGGTATTACACCAAGCAATAATCCAAAAATCACAAAACAAGAAAGTATTCTTGCAATGATTAGTACACGAATTTCACCATTAGCAACATAAACTTCATTTTCGCAATCTTTTTCCATACGGAAACCTCCTCTTAAGGAACTACTGTCAAAAGTCACACTAATTAGTATTAATCAGCTCTCATATTCTACAACTTTTTTCTAATCTTGTCAATTTTTTTAACATTGACATATTTATGTTTTTATGATAGAATTAAACCGTCTAATCTAACTAGGATTTAGGTTGACGTACGTGAAAATTGCTTATTCATGGAAGGGGGTTTTCCATATGGGCGTTATTATAACGAACGATGTTTTTGGTAACAGCTACGATTCCAGCAATCCTGGAGATGTGCGCAGATTTGCTCAAGATTACAAGAACAATCCGGACTATTTCCGGAAAGCATGGGATTCTGAAATGGAGGTGATGTTAGATTCAGCTAGAACCTTAGGGGTCTACGACGACTAATCATCGTCATCAACTGTAACTCGCAAACTCAATTGATTATTAAAATCCAAAATTGCTGATATCGAATACTAGCTCCCTGAAAAACTACTACTCTCTAGTATTCTTCTTCCAAAATATCAGCAGCAACTATCGGTTTGCAATTTTCACGCTTTTTCGGGAGGCTCTGCCTCCCATTTTTATACCTCGCATCTCCCATTTTTATGCCTAAATTTTGAGCAAAATTTCATCCACACAAAATCTTATCTTTTGCATCCAAACATACTTTTTGTGCTAAAATTAAAGTATCTTGCTATACTTCGGTCACTGGCAATGAGAAAATGTTTTAGCTTTAAGTATCGTCATTTATACTTTTAGCCAGGAGCCAATAAATCAGGCTCACATAAATGACTCTTATATTTAATTTAGGAGTTACTTATGCAAAACCAAACTAATCTTAACAATCTAGAACGTGTCGAAGTGATGGCCCTTTTCGGCTATCAAATGACTCCGTGCCAACCGCTGACTTTTAAGCGCCATGGCTACGATGAGTCTGAAGTGACGGAATTACTCCGCACCCACATCCGTTTCGTCGGCAATACCGCGATTCACGTCTTCGACGTCTTAGTCGGAAAGGAGCAATGTCGTCTGATGTTTAATGCTACAGATTTGACTTGGCATATTGCGGCTAACTAATCTAGAGAGAGGGGAATTAACCCCCTCTTTTTTTGTTACAATTTTGCACAAAATTCATCCAGCACCGCTCGAATTTCTGCAGTACTTTTACAATCCATCAATTTTACGCGCAAATCCGAAGCTCCATCGAAAGAATTCACATAAACCTTAAACATGCGCTTCAAAGGTTCGAACGGATACCTCGAGTCGCGCGCCTCTAATTCTCGACATCTCGCATCAAAGACATCTAGATGAAAACGAAATAGTTCCATAATTTCCGGAATTTCAACTTCTCCACCCAACCTCACTGGTTTACGATTAGTAAAACAATATGGATTGAAGAATACCCCACGACCAATCATAAAGCCATCCACCTCTGGATAAGCCTCACTGAGTTTTTTCACATCCACCATGTCCGCAATATCACCATTAATCGTAATTAAAGTCCGCGGCGCGACCTCATCACGAATTGCTAAAATTTCTGGGATCAATTCATAGTGCGCTGGTACTTTTGACATTTCCTTGCGTGTGCGTAAATGAATCGTCAGATTCGCCACATCCTCTGCTAAAATTTTTGGTAACCATTCACGAAATTCATCGACGTAAGTAAAGCCAAGACGCGTCTTCACCGAAACTGGTAGATTAGTATTTGCTTTCGCCGAACGAATACATTCAAGGGCCAATTCTGGCGTACGAATCATCGCCGCTCCGCCACCCGCCTTATTGACATGGCGATCTGGACAGCCCATATTAATATCTAATCCATCAAAACCAAGTTCCTCCAATTTGTTTGCCAGCAAACCAAATTGCTCCGGATTTTTTCCCCAAATTTGCGCAATAATCGGCGAATCCGTTTCCACTACATCGAGACGTTCAAGTGCATTATCGCGACCTTTCTCTGAAGCAAAAGAAGAAACATTAGTAAATTCCGTAAAAAACACATCTGGTCTACCTGCCCGGTTAATCACTTGACGAAAAACCACATCCGTCACCCCCTCCATCGGGGCTAGAATCGTAAAGTGTTTCGGTAAATCCTGCCATGACCATTTTTTCTGCATTATTTTCTCCAATCTCATTATTCCGCTTCTGCACGTTTTAAGCGAATCGCTTCCTCATAAATTTCTTCGAAACGCTTCAAGGTATGTCTCAAATCATGTTTCTTGGAAATCTCCAGGGAATTCTTACTATATTTCTCTCGCAACTTTTTGTCCAAAAGAATCTTTTTCATAGCTTCTTTGAACGCTTCGACATTGCCAGCCTCCACAAGTTCACCATTAAAGCCATTCACACAAATTTCCCCCACCGCTCCAGCATTCACGGCTACAAGGGGCAAACCGGTTGCCGCCGCCTCAATCAAAACAATTCCTTGAGTCTCAGTCTCAGAGCCCGTAGCAAACATTGTACCCATGCGATAAACTTTTGCGAGTTCCGGCATCATAATTTTACCGAGGAATTTTACCTCCTCACTAATGCCCAGCTCCTCAGTAAGTTCTTTCAATCTCGCCACATCGATGCCATCACCCACAATCACCAGTTCAGTATTCGAAATCTCATCCGCCAAAAGCAAAGCAAAAGCCTTCACCACCACATCAATACTTTTTTCCGGATCCACCCGTCCGATGTACATAATTTTATCTTTATCGTCATCAAGCTGATATTTTTTCAAAATCTCCGAACTAGCTTTTGCCGGCTTAAACTGCGACAGATCCACCCCATTCGAAAGCGCTTCTACTGGCACCTTAAAATATTTACGATTTTTTGGTACCAAATCCCCAATGGCAATCTCGGTTGGCATCGTTGCATATTCAGAATTTTTCAAAAAACTCATCATGTGCGCCTTCAAGATCGCATTCGATAATTTTTTAAGCGGCTTTGGTTGTAAGAAAAATAGTTGATCAGTAATATTATCCGGATACGCGTGACCAGTTGAAACTAGTGGAATATCCCGCTTTTTTACATAGCTCATTACCGCAAGCGCAATAAATTCCGCCGTCTGGAGATGTATCACATCTGGCTGAAATTCATCCAACACCTTCTTCACTTCCACCCAAGGGTTAACCGTCCACCAAATACCATTTTTATAAGTTAATCGCGGCAAAGGCATACCTAAAAATTCCGGATTCTCTGGCACTGGATTGATTTGGTCAGGATAAAAAGGAAAACGAATTGAAGATAGATGCACGGTCTTCACACCCGTTTTTTCATCGATTTCTTCATGATATTCCCCCGTAAAACTTGGCGCGATCACCAAAACTTCATGACCCGCCTGCGCTAACCCATTGGCTAAATTATGCGCAAATACCGCCACCCCATTCGTCATCGGATAATAAATATCAGAAGCAATTGCAATTTTCATAATCTCTATTATATAACACTTTTAGTATCTGTTATAATTAAGCTATGGGTAAAAAATCAAAACCAAAGCAAACCTCTTCTGTCGCCGTTAACCGACGTGCGAGTTTTGATTATCATCTCGGTGATAAAATTATCTGCGGTATGAGTCTGACCGGACCGGAAGTCCGCCTCATTCGTGATCACCACGTCCAACTTAAAGGCTCATTTGTCACCATTAAGGACGGCGAACTCTGGCTAAATAATCTCACACTTGGTGCCGAAACCGCTCGTAATATTCGCCTGCTTATTACTAAAAAACAACTTCATTCACTTGAAAAATCTAAGCAACTCGGCAATACCATCGTGCCTACCAAATTATTTGGTGGCGGTCGTTATATTAAAATCGAGGTCTCCCTCGCTACTGGTAAAAAACGTTATGACAAGCGCGTTTCGATTAAAAATCGCGACCTCGATCGAGAGGCAAGGAAGCGTCTACATGTCTAAAATTCGTCTTTTTTCCTGGAACGTGAATGGCCTGCGTGCCGTCTTAAAAAAACAAGCTATTCAAAATTTTCTAAGCAATGAGGATCCAGATTTTTGTTGTTTCCAAGAAGTTAAAGCTAAACCTGAACAAGTTGAAAAGGAAATTTTAAACACTCCGCTAGAAAATTATCAATTAAACTGGAACTCTGCGGAACGTGCTGGCTATTCTGGCACTATGACCATTGCTAAAACCGATCAAAAAATCCTTTCCATCGAAACCAATCTTTCCGAATATTTCAAAAGTCCAGATTTTGATCAAAAAAAATCAAAGCTTCTCATAAATGACAGTTTTGGTTCACCGTTTTCTGAAGGTCGTGTCCTCACGCTTGAAACTGAAAATTTCTATCTAGTTAATGTTTACACCCCAAATTCCAAAACTGATTTATCGCGCCTCAAACTACGTCATGAACTTTGGGATCCGCTCTTTTTAACTTATTTAAAACATCTCGAAAAAACCAAACCGGTGGTAGTTTGTGGTGATTTTAATGCCGCACACCAAGAAATTGATCTCGCACGTCCGAAACAAAATACCAAAAACGCTGGTTTCACTATCGAAGAGCGTCAAGGTATTTCCGAAATTCTAAAACAAAATTTCATTGATACTTTTCGCTCGCTTAATCCTGACTCAAACCGCTATACTTGGTGGTCACACTGGGGCAAAGCGCGCGAAAATAATATCGGTTGGCGCATTGATTATTTCTTTATTTCCAAATCTCTAGAAAAAAATCTCGAAGCCGCTGAAATTTATGAATCCATTCTCGGATCTGATCATTGTCCAATTTCTATCACCCTAAATTTTTAATATTTTGAACCCCAATATTATGAATCCTAATAATTTCACCTACTGGCATAAACTTATCGGTAACGAAGACCATAATATTTTATGGAATATTCCCACTCAAAAATCTGGTCGACTTTCGGTTTTTGGTGGCAATAGTGAAAATTTCCTCAGTGAAATTCGTACCACCGAGTTTCTCGAAAAATTGCCCCTTAAAACTCTTAAATTATTTTTACCAGACGCCCTTCAAAACAAACTTCCGGTGATTAATTATATCGATTTTCTCAAATCCACCCCTTCTGGATCATTTGATCGTCACGAAAAACTTACCGAAAGTTTTCTCTCTACCGATACGGTTTTTCTTTCCGGTAATTTTTCAAAAAATTCTACCACCTCGATCGCTATCAACGAGGCCCTAAAATCACTGCACGAAAATCAAGTAGTAGTAGCTTGCCGTGACGCTATTGAAATCATTACAAACAGTGCCGAAGAAAATCTCCAACACGAAAATCTCGTTTTGCTCGCCACGATGCCGCAACTCCAAAAACTTTTTCAAGCCATTTATTTTCCTAAAATGTTACTGCTTTCCATGCCACTCACATCTGTGATTGAGACCTTACATAAATTTACCATTAGCTACCCACTGACTCTTATTACGCTACATAGTGACCAAATCATTATGGCCAAAGCTGGCGAAGTCTACACCATTCGCCTTGATCACACTAATTTCACTCCACTTTCTCTCTGGACCGGCATGCTTCCCGCCAAAATCGCCGCGCTTGCCACCTGGAATCCGCAAAACCTTCTCGACGTCGCTACCGCTAGTATTAACTGGGACGTTCGTCAAATTTAAACCTTGTCATTATTAGTATCAACTAGGATACTCGTCGAATCTAATTGCAAAATATGTTAAAATAAGCATAAGCATTTCTATAATATTTTTAATTTCAGGGTGGAAAAACTATGTCGAATAAAGTAATGATTATCGGAACAGGGAACGTTGGTGCCAGTATTGGTTTTTCTTTAGTTTCTTCCCATAACGCCATCAATGAATTAGTTCTCATCGATCAAGATCAAGCTGATGCCGAGGGTGAAGCGATGGATCTACGCGACACTCTAGCTGTTTCACCGAACTTCATGAAAATTCACGCCGGGACTTATGAAAAAGATAGTAAAGACACCGATCTCGTAATTATCACCGCCGGCGCCGCCCAGAAAAAAGGTGGTGAAACCCGCACTGAACTTCTTGCGCGTAATGCCAAAATCGTCAAAGAAATTGTCGAAAATCTCGTAAAAAATGGTTTTCAAGGCATATTTCTCATGGTCACCAACCCTGTCGATGTTTTATCCTATCTCGTTATGGAATATTCTGGTTTTCCAAGCCACAAAATCATTGGCTCCGGCACCGTACTCGATTCCGCCCGTCTTAAATATAATATTGCGAACCGCCTCGGTATTTCACCAAAATCTGTTCACGCCTATCAAGTGGGCGAACATGGCGATAGCGAATTTGCTCTCTGGTCGAATGCCAATATTGGTGGCCAACCAATCACTGATTTAATTTTCGCTTCTGAGCTCAAAAATATCGAAACTGACACCAAAAATCAGGCCTATGAAATTATCAACAAAAAGGGCGCCACATATTATGGCATCGGTGCCTGTGTTACCCGTATCGTGAATTGTATTTTCAATGACGAAAATCGTGTCTTACCAGTTTCTACTTATGATAATTTTTCCGACTGCTTCTTCGGTTTTCCAACCATCGTTGGCCGCAAGGGAATCGTGCGCCGTCTCGATACCGAACTTACTGAGATGGAAGCCATCCGCATGCAATCTTCCATCAATGTAATCAAACGTTCACTGCGCGAAGTCCTCTAGCAATCAAACATCTCTGCACGAAGTCCTCTAGCTTTATGGTAAAATTAAACCATGAGAAAATTCTTTTTAAGGTTTATTTTATTACTATCAATTTTTACCATCATTCTTATTCCTGCCGAACCGACTTTTGCGCACAAAAAGCGCAGTAGCTCAAGCAGCGAAAATTCCGCCGTTAACGATTTTACTTTCAAAAATTTTCATGCCGACTATGAGCTGACCAAAGACGCCGAAGGTTATTCCAAACTTGATGTTACCGAAACTTTAGTTGCCAATTTCACTCACGAAAATACCAATCATGGCATCATGCGCGTCATTCCGATTTTCAATCAAGCCGGCAGAAATCAAATTATTGACGACCCTTACGCTTTTAAAGCCACGGTTACTCGCAATGGTCAATCGGAAAAATTTGAATCCAGCGTTTCCGATTCTAACATTAAACTCAAAATCGGTGATGCTGACGCTTATGTCTCTGGCGAACAAACCTACGTGATTAAATATAGCTTCGACAATGTAGTCGCCGCCTTCAAAGATGTCGCAAATTCCTCAATTTCTGGCGCTTATCAAGAGCTCTACTGGAATATTAATGGCGTAGACTGGAAGCAACCTTTTGAGCAAGTTTCTGGCACTCTTCATTTCTCCGATGAAATTGCTAGCACCATTTTTGGCAACCCAATCTGTTATTCCGGCGCCTATCGTTCCAACGATACTGATAAATGTCAGATCGAAAGAACTAAAAATTCCATTACTTTTTCCGCCAACAACCTTAAAGCTGGTGAAGGCGCAACTTTCGTCATTGCCATCAAAGCCGACACCTTCAAAATTCGTCCACCAAAATATAACTACATTGCCGTAGCAGTTTGTATTATCATCGGGATTTCCTCTTTCTTTACGATTTTTAGTATCATTCGTAACTATCAAAAACATGTTCGCGAAAAACATCAGCACTACAAGAGTTTAATTCGTGTTCCGGAGTACCAACCTCGAAAAGATCTCACCGTTGGTCAAGCTGGCTTCTTTAGCTTCACTCCGCTTAATCAAAAGACTGCCACCGTGCTTAGTCTAGCCGTCCACAAGAAAATTGACATCATTAAAAACCCAATTGAAAAAAATTTTCTCGGTTTCAATAAGAAACAATCTTGGTCGGTCAAAGTTTTGGATACCGACAATCTCAGCTCCGAAGAAAAATCCATGCTTCATGTTCTAGCTCAATCTTCCGCCCTACCTGAAGTCGGCGAAACCTTCAAGCTAAAGCAAAATGACTCCTACTCGGTCAACCAACTTATTATGAGTTATGATACAAACATCAAACTTGATATCGCCGAAAAAGGTTTAACTGAGGATAATAAAAGAGCTGGCATAATGGGAGTTCTAGACAGTATCATTGGCGTGCATTTTATCATCATTTTTGGTGGCATGCTCTTCGGTATCGCATCATTCTTCCCATTCTTCCCGAAGCTCCTTTCCTGGCTTCTACGCATCGCCGATCAAACCATCCATATCACTTCTTTCTATATTTACAAACCAGAGCTCTTCATCTTAGCTGCCGCTATTTTCATCGGTACCTCTATTGCTGCCTCTACTTATAATCATTTTGCTAGAAAATATCGTGATTTCACTAACGCCGGACTCGAAGTTGTAGTCTACATGCAAGGCCTCAAAGATTACATTAATCTTGCCGAAAGTGAACGCATTAACTTTCTCCAAAATGTCAAAGATGTCGATACTTCTCCGGAGGGAATCGTTCATCTTTATGAAGAGCTTTTGCCTTATGCTGCACTCTTTGGACTTGAAAAAACCTGGATTAAGAATCTCGACAAATATTACGAAGAACTCGGCACCGATTATACGATTCCAACCTGGTATGCGCTATCATATGCCGATTTTGGTAGCTTCACATCTAGTATTTCAAGCTCGTCCTCAACTTATTCCACCAGTAGCAGCAGTGGCGGTTCTGGCTACTCCAGTGGCGGTGGATTCTCCGGCGGCGGTGGCGGCGGAGGTGGCGGTGGCGGCTGGTAAAAGCTAAAGCCCCAAAGCTTCAATTAAAAAATATCAGCTTCGTAGCTGATATTTTTATCTATTCGATTTCTGGTAACTTATCAATAATTTTATTCTTTAGAATTTTAATCATCACATTACGATAGAGCCATCGTGACATATTTTCAATTGTCATCATCAGTGGCACTGTAATAATTAAAATCGCACCGAAGATTACCCACTCAATCATCGATAAATTAATATGCACGCTAAATAAACTTTGTAAGAAAATCATACAGAATAACATGCCGAACGTACAACCACTCACAATTAATTTCTTCCAGATATTATCATACGGCATACAAATTCGCGCGAGATAAGTGATTCCTACCACTTCCCAACCTAAGACACAAAGCATCCCCAGTTGTTCGCGCGTGAGCCCCAACCAAAGTCTCAAATTAATTAACGCCAAAACAATCACCACGTTAGTCAGCGCCGCCGGAATCGCCTTTTTCAAAATATTAATCATGAAATTTCCCCGAATTAAATCCTTATTTGGAATTTGCGCTAAGAAGAAACTTGGTACACCAATCGTAAACATCGTAACCAATGAAACCTGGGTCGGCAAAAGCGGATACATAAAACCAAAGCCGATCGAGAATAGCGCCATAATAAACGAAAAAACATTCTTCACCAAGAACAACGAGCCGGAACGTTCCAAATTATTCACCACTCGACGCCCCTCATCTACAATCTGCGGCATGCGCGAAAAATCCGAATCCAGTAGCACTAGTTGCGCCACCTGCGAGGCCGCCTGCGAACCTGAAGCCATCGCCACCGAGCAGTCCGCATCTTTTAATGCCAAAATATCATTCACGCCGTCTCCAGTCATTGCTACCGTATGTCCCGCCTTCTGTAAAATTTTCACCATCTTACGCTTTTCTTCTGGCTTTACGCGTCCAAAAACTGTATTTTCTAACACAATCTTTTCAAAATCACACCCCTCCGGCAAGCTCGAAAGATCAATAAATTTCCTCGTATTTTTAATCCCCGCTTTTTCCGCCACAATTGAAACGGTCTCAGCATTATCTCCAGAGATTACTTTTACTTCCACGCCCTGTTTTGCAAAATAATCAAAAATATGCTTCGCTGATTCGCGAATTTCATTCATCAAAAGCACAATATTAATCGGCTTAATCGGTGAAATCTCCCGCTCACCCGAAGCTAGTAGCTCAACATCTTTCTGCTTCGTCACTTCACCGAAAATCAAGACTCGATAACCTTGCTTAGTGAATTTTTGGATGGTTTTTTCGTATTTTTTCAGATCATCTTTTAGGACAAATTCCGGCGCACCAATCAAAAAAGTTTTATCCTTAAATTGCACACCACTATATTTATGTTTCGAAGAAAAACCGATGATTTGACACACCGAATCTTTATCAAATTTCGATTCTCTAGTGGCTCGCTCTTCGGTAAACTTTTTCAGCGCCTTCATCGTATCATTGTCGGCTTCCTCCGCCATCATAGTTCGCCAAAAATCTGAATCTAGATCATTTTTTACCTCGGATCCGGTCATTTCATAAATACCGCTCACGCTCATTTTATCGTTCGTAATCGTACCAGTTTTATCCACACATAAAACATCCACGCGTGCCAAAGTTTCGATACAATGCATGTCATGTACCAAAACTTTTTTCTGCGCCAAACGCACCGCCGAAAGCACTAGCGTCACCGATGACAACAAGAATAGCCCCTCCGGAATCATTCCCACTATCGCCGCAATCATTGCCTGAATACTCATTTTTATTGGTGTGGCATGAATAAGATATTGTTGACCAAACATCAATAATCCAATTGGAATAATCAAAATTCCCGCTAGTCTCACAAAGTTATTTAGTGATTTCAAAATCTCCGATTGCTCAGTGGTTTTAATTGCTTTCGCCTTGAGCGTTAATTGTGAAATATACGATTCTGCACCCACACGCGTTAATTTTGCATAGCATTTACCTGAAACCACAAAACTACCAGACATCAGTTCACTGCCTTCGGCTTTTTTAATTTCATCCGACTCACCAGTTAATAGTGCCTCATTTACCAGAATTTCACCCGAGACTACCACGGCATCTGCGGGAATTTGTGCTCCCGCCTCCAAAATAACGATGTCATCTAACACTAATTTATGCGTCCAAATTTCTTGCTCCTTAGCCTCTCGCACTACCTTGATTTTTGGCGTATTCAGGACACTCAGTTTATCCAAAATTTGCTTCGCTCTTAATTCCTGCAAAATACCGATCAAGGAGTTGATAAAAATCAGCGGCAAAAAACTCATATCTTTGTACGCACGTACCAAAAATAGCAACGTCGCTAAAAACAAAAAAACAAAATTAAAGTAAGTTAGGGAATTACTACGTACGATTTCACCAATGGTTTTTGTCGGCGCCTGAACCGCAGTATTCACTTGGCATTTTTTAACACGCTCATTTACTTCTTCCTGGCTGAGCCCTTGAATCCCACCTAAACTCTGCTTATTTTTTATCACTTTTATCTTTTCTTTCCGGAATTTCCATTTTTAATTTTGGTGTTTTCGGCATTTTCATATCAATTTTTTCGTGTCTATTTTTCTGCTTGGTTTTTAGCCAAATCGCCACTATCAACATAAGCACTAAACAAATACCTTTAAGCACCAAATTAATTCTTGCATCCGTACCACTCTGAAGACTTTTATAAAAATTACTTTCGACTTTATATTTTTCTTCTTCCAGATCCAAAATCTCGGCTTCTAGTGCATGAATTTTTTCTTCCGTCTCACGCACTGGATTTTGTTCGAACTCCGATTTTAGTTTTTTCACCGCTTCCGTCTTTTCATTCAGCTGGCTCTGAATAATTTCTTTCGACTGCCCCACATAATTTCGTACAGGGTTATTTTGATTATCAATTTTGATCTGTTTACTAAACAAAAAAAGGCCCAAACAGCCAGCCATCAGGATTACCATCGAAATGATATTTTTTATTTGTTTATTCACCTAAAAATCTTTCTGTTGTTTTTACAATTTAAAATATCTATCTCTTATTTTAGCACAAAAAGAATAATAATTAAAAACCGACCCACCTCTTGATTCTTTTCAGTTTTTGATGTGTAATAACACTAAATAACGGAGCGCGCCTAGTGGAAGGACTTACCTATAAATATTATAAAAAGAATAAAAGTAAAAATATTTACCTAATCATCCATGGCGGTGGGCCAGTCGGCGTAGAAACAGATTTTATTTCCACCATTTTTGATACAATCGCTAAGACCAATAATAGTGCGCTCTGTTTTAATTTTCCATATTGTGAGCGTAGGGAAGAAAACTCTAGTGGACCTGATCTATTAGAGGAAGTGTCGACCCTCAAACAAGTCATTGATTTTGTTCACGCAGAAGGATATAGCCATATCACGATTGTTGCCAAATCACTCGGCGGAATCATTTCTAGTTATTATTTTGCAGAATATCCAGACAAATCCATAGATCTCATTATCTTAGGCTATATTCCAAACGAAGTAAAGCAAAACGCAATTTCAGACAATTTAAAACTGGTTATACAGGGTGAAAATGATCGCTTTGCGGCGCCATCCGAAGTACAGAAAATCGTCGGCAATAAAGTAGCTGTAATTGAAATAAAAAATGCCGACCATAGTTATCAAAATCATAACAAAGAACCGATTTATCAAAAAGAAGTACTTAACCGTCTAATTAATTGGATTTAATTTCTTTTAAAATTAGCAATCAAAAAAGGTCAATCTCAGACAGAGAAGACCCAATAATATCATTTACAACCAATGTAATTTCGAAAAATACACCTGGTGGGCGAAGTGGGAATCGAACCCACACTCCATTGCTGGAACTAGATTTTGAGTCTGGCGCGTCTACCAATTCCGCCATTCGCCCATAGAGAAATTTTATCATATTTATAGAGTATTTCCAATAACTCTGTTATAATATTTTTATGAATTCTGTAACTGGTGGGCAATCTACAGAGGATAAGCAACGTCAAACCGTCGCCGATCTCGCTCGAAAAAAAGTCATGGAAGCCTTTCATCAAGGTGAAAATTCTGTTGCCAACCAAAATCTGGCCAACGTCGCACCTACGCGCGTGATTTCTTCTACCGAATATAATCAAAAACTCGCAAGCACTCCACCAGCCACTTCTG
>CALHKE010000014.1 GCA_938033695.1 uncultured Candidatus Saccharibacteria bacterium
TATAAATTTTCTTATATTTTTCAAGGAATAATACTGATTTTGCCTTATCAAATAGTCTAAAACAAAAATCTATACCTTCTATTCCAGTCTTAAGCTCTTCATTATGTTCTAATTTATTTTTTGACAAAAATGATCGCCTATACAATTTTGCATATACGCCTGATATATTTGCATAAAAATTTAATACATTATCTCTAAAAAATTTACATTCTTCATTTCTGTAGAGTTTATTATCTTTAAACAGTGAATAGTCGTATTTTTTTATTATCCCACCCATGTCCTTAGATATGCAACCACAAACTACGTCTGGTTTATTTTCTTTTGGATAAAGTTGTTCGCATGCATTATATTCTATATAATCGTCACCATCAACAAATAAAATATATTCTCCAGAGCTATTATCGACTCCAGTATTCCTAGCCGCACTCAGTCCAGCATTCTTCTTATGTATAACCTTAAAGTTATTGTTTCGATCGGCATAATCATCACAAATGTCTGCAGTTTTTTTGTGCGATCCGTCATCAACCAAGATTATTTCTATTTCTTTCATAGTTTGTTTTTCAAGGTGATTCAAGTTGTTCATCAAAAAGTTATCTGGTATGTTGTAAATTGGAACAACGATACTTATTTTTGGCATAATAGTCTTTTTCATCTTATTCTCTTATTGAAAGATCATTTTTAATTTTAGTGGTAGATATATTATCGGTTCTCGGAAGATAGACGACTTCACAGAGGTCTTTAAGTTTTTCGAAATTTTCATTACCTTCCCAATCACTGCCCATTACTACGGTGTCAATTTCATATTTTTTGACATCATCGCGCTTTTGACCCCAGTTTTTTTCTGGGATAACTAAATCTACGTAACGAACTGCTTCAAGCATTTTCTTGCGGGTGGCGTAATCGTGATAAGCTTTTTTATTTTTGATAGCATTAAATTCGTCGGTGGAGACTGCAACAACTAGGTAGTCTCCCAGGGCTTTTGCTCTTCTTAAGATTTCAATATGACCAAAATGTAGTAAATCAAAAGTTCCGTAGGTTAATATTCTTTTCATATTATTTCTCTCCTTTTTCAATAATTTTAGTATTTTTAATAGCTTTCGATACATATTTAAAAGACATTAAAATTCCGGCTCCAACATAGTAAACGAAGCAATAGATTACAACAATATCATATGCCTTAAAGATTGCGGCCAAAAGTACGAGAATTGGCAGTATGCCACCAACGCCAAAATCAGCTTCCAGGTGAACTAATAATGACTTTGTTTGTTTTTCGTCGGTTCTTTTTTCAATTTCGGCTTTCATTTTGCCTTGATCGACTAGTTCTCTTTCGGTTGATTTATATTTTTGATAGATTAAGCGCATTAATGTATCAGAAGTGGATGCAAGTACGCCTAAGATAATAATGATTATTGTGGAATTTGCACTAAAAATTGGACCATCATTTTGATATGCAGCTATTCCAAGCGAACTACATAGCAAAGCTACTAAAATGTAACTACTAATTCCATCGGCAAAACCACCAAATGGTTGCTTTTTAACTGATCTTGCGATGTTTCCGTCCGTGCAATCTAGAATGAGCCAAACATTAACTAATATTGCACCAATAATATTGATCGTATGATTTGGTATTGCAATAAAAAGACAAGCAATTATCGAAAGAATGGCGGAAAAATATGAAACAGTATTGGCTGAGATATTAAGCTTAGTGGCTATACTAGCACAATAGAATGAGATTGGACGATAAAAAATTCTAGAGAGAATTGGGTCTTTGACTCTCTTCCATTCTGGTAGATTATCTTTAAAATATTTGTGGTCGTATTTAGTTTTACTCATGATGTCTCTCTTGGAATGTTTTAGTTGATTAATTGGATTAGGATTTAGCTTTTTCATGGCTATCGATTTGATTTAAATATATTGATTCCAAAGTCAATATATTATTGATTATATTGTATTTTTTTAATAGGCTAATATTTGGCTCTATTCGTTTAGCGTGTATTTTCTTTATGAATTTCTTGATGTCGAATATTATAAAATCAATATTTTCTGTAATCTTGGCTTCCCTTGGTACCTCATTACTAGCTAGACACGGTAGCCCGTTCATTTGCGCCTCAATAAGCACCATACCTAGCCCTTCATATAAGCTTGGTAAGCAAAACACATCCATCACGGAATAAAGTTTGTTGGTATCATCGCGTTGGCCTAGGAATAGCACAGAGTCTGAAAGATTAAGTTTTTCGACTTTAGCTTTGATTTTTTCTTCGAGTGGGCCGGTGCCGATGAGGAGAAGTTTAGAGTCTGGATTTTTTGCGTGATATTCGTTAAAAACATCGATCAAAAAATTATGATTTTTTTGCTTGACGAAACGTCCGACATGTCCGATAACGACGGTTTTTTCTTTTATGTCTAGTTCTTTACGAAGTTTTTTGCGGGCTTCTGGGTCGAATTTGAATTTATCGAGATCGATGGCATTGTGGATGATTTTGACTTTACCTTGGTCGAAGGTTTTATCGCCAAATAGGTAACGCCCTGCAAGTTCGGAGCAGGTAAAATAATCTGTGGCGTATTTTTTACTGAATGGACGCAAAATATTTTTGATGATATTACGTTTCCACTCTTTAGGATTGCTGGTGGAATGACTGTGAGAAATGCGGACAGGAACCCCAGCCTTTTTCGCGGCGTAAAGTGGAAAAACCGAGAGGGTATTTACGTTGGAATGAACGATGCGATAGCGGTTTTTGTGGAATAGACCTTCGAGGGCCTTGAGATATTGAGGTAATTTTTGATATTTCGGTACAAGAAAAACTCGACCACCAAGTTTTTTAATTTCGTCATATGGGATGCGAGTAGAATCTTCGTCACAGATAAAATCAAATTGGACTTTGGTGTGATCAAGGTGACGATAGTAATTCATAATCACAGATTCGACGCCGCCGCCAATCCATTTGCCCATAATTTGAGCAACAATAACTGGTTTTTTGGATTTTTCTGCTTGGCTCATCTCGTGAGTCTCGATCTTTCTCTATTTATAAAACTACATCTCAACTTTGTAGTTTCTTGTTATTAATTATTAATATTCTATAACTTTTTCTAGATAGAGTCAACTTGGTAACAGATAAAAATACATCAAAAGCAAATGGGGATTCTGGTCCGAAGTTTGTAAGTAGACTTGGAATTTTTATTTTACTAATTTTTGTCCATAAAAAAGAACCGAAGAGACTCCGGTTCTTAAAAATTTCAAGTTGAATGATTAGTCAGCTACTACGTATTAATTTTTCAGTGATGAATTTTTGCGGCATAATTCCCCTCTCTGTTTTAATTTCTGCGCGGCCTTTTGTATGGCTCTAGGTTACCACTTTTGGAACGAATTTTTTCATCTAACTTTTTTAATTTGTTTTTCAAAGTTTGAATTTCACTGTAAGCACGACTTTTTTTGCGCTTAAGGCTATCGATTTCCGACTTTACAACACCTTGCTCTTTAAGCAGATCTTCAAGTTCCTGATTCAATGTCTCAATAAGACTTCTCTGGGGTCTGGATTTGAGATTTTCAGAGGCAAGCTGAATTCGTAGTCTTTCAATCGGCCCATAAAAGGCACTGTGACGCTTAATGGTAGCATCGTACTCGGCACGAATTAAAACGAGATTCGCTTCAGCCTTCTTAATATCGCGATTGATTTCGCGGTAGTTGGCTTTTAATACGGCAATTTCAGAATTTTCTGACATAAACACCCTCCTTGTTAATGTGCACGCCAAAAATGTAGGCGCATATACGTGACTTATATATTATACCAGATTTAACATAAAACGCAAACCGAAGAGTAAGTTTTTTATGAAGGATAAAAAATGGGAGCCTTCTGGCTCCCGTGTTGTTGGGCATTGGTTTGATGGATACGAAATTTAAAATTATGTTAAATAATCAAAAATCTTTAAATTGCTAATTTCTTAAGAGCTCCATAAAAGCGTCATGTTGCTTATGGCGTAGTTCGGCCATATAGGCATACCATTCAGCTTTATCCTCGTGGTAGCCTGCTTTCTGGTAATTGCAATTAGGATATTTATTGTGTTCTTTGCAACATTCATCAAAGTGATGATTAGACTTATGCTCATTAATACGCCATGAACGTTCAGCCGTAGCTGCGGATTCATGCAGCTCAACTACTTGGCCAAAAGTAAGTCTACCATCTGGCGTACACTCTAATATTCCAGGTATCATGCACTTCTTATCAGTGGCAGTTAATGTTCTATAAGGCAAATCCTTATGTGTGATTTTTTCCATAATGAAAATCCTCCCTTCATTGGAAAAATGCCCAACAATGTCTATATTATACATCTTTTTGGGTGTTTTGGCAAGCAGGATGATTAATTACTATTCTTTTTGTCTTGGCGTTTGCCGAGACGCTTGGAGGTGCGGCTACTGGAGAAAACTACGGCTTTACTGAGAGTATAGTTTACGATAATGACAATAATATTACAGATAACTTTCCAAATTAGCTTGTTTTGCCCGCAAATATCAACGGAGAGCCACATGATAAAGACTTCAATGCCAAGTGTGACGAGGCGCGCAATGAAAAAAAGTATTGCTTCGCGGAGGATAGCGGCGTGAGTTTTGGCGGTACTTTCGAAAACATAGAGACGATTGGTAATAAATGCAAAGGCTACAGCAACGACCCAGGCCCAAATGGTGGCTGGGATGGTTTCAATCTGGAGAATTTCGGCAAAGATATAAAAACTAATAAGGTTGACGACGGTAGTGAGGACGCCAAAAACAAAATACAATACGATATGCTTATTGTAATTAATAAAACGTTTGAGATAAGATGGTGATTTCAGGGCTTTAATCAAGTTTTTGAGATTGATTTGATAAAGCACTGCGGATTCATTAGATTCTGCCATGGTTATATTATAGCGGATTTTGACAAAATTTTTCTATTTTTTTGACCGATTTCGCTTATGTTGGGTTATAATAATAAAGATTGCTTATGTTAAACAATAGAACCTAGAATGGGGGTATTTTTTATGCGTAAAGAAATGACAAAGTTTTTTGAGAGATTCAATAGTCAGCACGCGAAAACTGCTGGTATCGAGCTCAGACTGAGTAAGGAACTCGGGTGGAGCTACTTCACGATCAATTATCTTCAGGATAAACTGCCAGATGAGGTGGAATTTCGGTTACTAGAGGATTCTCTTGGCACATGTGCGGGGGCAGAACTAACTTTTCTCTCGGTCTACAAGGATTTTTTGGAAACAAAAACCATTGTGGTGCGCATTTCGCAGACTTATAGACATCTAGCGACCTGCTGGATTCGGGATTTTAGTAAGTTTCTTCGGGAAAATTACAAACTTGAAGCCATGTCTGCTTAGCTCGTGGAAACACGGGCTTTTTTCTTTGAGTTTTAACATAAAAAAATACTCCCCAGAAGAGGAGTATTTTCTTTTGATTAACGCTTGGAGAATTGTTCGCGTTTGCGAGCAGAACGTAAACCGTATTTTTTGCGTTCTTTTTCGCGTGGATCGCGCTTGATGAGACCAGCTTTCTTCAAGACTGGACGCAAGTCTGGGAATTCCAAGGTAAGAGCCTTAGAGATAGCCAATTTGATAGCGTCGACTTGACCAGCTAGACCACCACCGGAAACCAGGATGGTAACATCAAATTCTTTTTGCTTGTTAACGAGAGCTAAAGGATCGGTCACTTCAGCGAGCAAGCTTTTGTTTAAGGAAAGATATTCCAAAGCTGGCTTGTTATTGATGGTGATTTCACCTTTACCCTTAAATAGACGTGCGCGAGCAGTAGCTGCTTTGCGACGACCAAGTCCGTAGGAATATTTGGTTGCCATTATTTAATCTCCTTTGGATTTTGAGCGGAATGAGTGTGCTCAGCGCCATTGAAGACACGGAGACGAGCTAAACGATCGTCAGCGAGCTTGTTCTTTGGAAGCATGCCTTTGACAGCTTCTTTGATGGCGTAAGCTGGATTCTTCTCGATGATTTCTTCGAGTTTGAGCTCGGTGAGACCACCTGGGAAGCCACTGTGACGGTAGTATATTTTTTCAACCATCTTGTTGCCAGTAACTTGGATGTTCTTAGCGTTCAAGACGATGACGTAGTCACCGTTATCAATGTGTGGAGTGTAAGTAACTTTAGACTTACCCATAAGTTTGTCAGCGATGACGACGGCTAATTTACCAAGTGGTAAAGAAGCGGCATCGATAACATACCATTCGCGCTTGATTTCAGCGGATTTTTGGCTAAAAGTCTTCATTATTTAGCCTCCTTATTTAGATTGATAGAATCGACAAATGAGATAGTACCCATTTCAGCGTGGTCACCCTTGCGGAAGCCAGCACGTTCAATTCTGAGGTAACCAGAATCACGTTCGATTTGAGGAGCGATAACATCCATCAAGAGGTCTGCAACTTCAAGGTCATCCAATCTTGCGATGAGGAGACGACGATTAGCGAGACCACCTTTTTTAGCGATGGTGATAAGCTTCTCGGTGTAGCGGCGCATTTCTTTAGCGCGAGCTAGAGTCACGGTGATCGACTGGTATTTGATCAGAGAGCACATCAGCCCACGTAGTAGTGCCCTTCTCTGGTCGGTTTCACGGCCGAACTTGCGGCCTTTATATCCGTGGCGATGCATTAGATATTTAACTCCTTAAGTTTATTTTTAACCTCATCAAGAGCCTTTTGACCAAAGCCTTTGAGGTCTTTGAGGTCGGTTTCAGACAAGACAACGAGGTCTCTGATAGTGTGAATTGCGTTGTTCACAAGAGCGTTAGCAGTACGAGCTGAAAGACCTAATTCTTCGATTGGAAGCATTAGACCAGCATCTTCCTGTTCGTTCTTGGAGCCTGGAGCTGGAGCGGTGTCAGCGACAGTTTTTCCAGCAAGAGCCTGGTATTGATTCACCAGAATCGCAGCGGCTTCTTCGAAGGCTTCACGTGGAGTGATGGTACCATCGGTTTCGACGGTGATAGTCAATTGTTGAAGATTGATATCTTGACCAACACGGGTGTTTTCAGCATTGAAACGAACGCGAATTACAGGGGTGAAGACAGCATCAAGGGCGATCATATCGCTGTGGATGCGTTCTTCGGCCGAGCGCTCAATAGTAAGATAACCGCGACCAGATTCGACGATGAAGCGCATCTTCAAAGTGTAATTTGGGTCATCAATGTGACAAATTACCTGGTTTGGGTTAGCGATTTCGACTTCGTTAGTAAGTTTAATATCGCCGGCGACGACACGTGCGTCACCATCTTTTTTGGATTGTTCGCTACCTTTAATTTCAAGAGTAAGCTCGACTGGAGCGTCGGAGTGGCTCTTAAAACGAATATTTTTAAGGTTGAGCATGATGTCGACGACATCTTCACGAATACCTTCGATTGCAGTGAATTCGTGAGTAGTACCTTCGATACTGAAGGAAGTAATTGCAGCACCCTTAATACTTGAGAGTAAGACGCGGCGGAGAGAGTTACCCAAAGTGTTACCATAGCCATAGTAAAGTGGCTTGATTACAAATGAGGCACAGTTCTCGGATACGTCGATGACTTCTGCAAGATTTGCTTCGTGAATTACTTTTGTTGTCATTTTTCTCCTTAGCGTGAGTAATACTCAACGATTAGTTGTTCGTTAATGCCTGCTTCGGCTTCTTCGCGTTTTGGCTTGCCAGTAATTTCGATAGTCATTTTCTTAGCATCAGACTTCATCCAGCTGAGTGGAGTAACACCACTTGCAGCAACGATGTTGTCGAGATTCTTGAAGTATTCAGACTTTTGAGACTTAGCGCGTACTTCGAGTTTGTCACCAGCCTTCAAGCGGATTGAAGGGATGTCAACACGGCGACCGTTAAGAGTGAAGTGTCCGTGAGAGACAAGTTGGCGTGCTTGGCGACGAGTAGAAGCGAAACCAGCGCGGAAAACAACGTTATCTGCGCGGCGTTCTAGGAATTCTAGAAGGATTTCACCGGTTAGACCTTCGGCCTTTTGGGCTTCTTTCATCAATTTAGCAAATTGTTTTTCGAGAAGACCATAGAGTCTACGAACTTTTTGCTTTTCGCGAAGTTGGGTAAGATACAAACTACCACCGCGAACTCGCATATCACCGTGCTGACCTGGAATACCAGATTTTTTAGCCATGATTTTGTGAGCTTTTGGTGCTAGGGCAAAGCCCTCGCGACGACTTTGTTTGACAATTGGAGATTTATCTCGTGCCATTACGGTTTCCTCTCTCCTTTAGGACGTACACCACCATGAGCGATAGGTGTTTGGTCGGTTATACTATCAATTTTAATGCCAAGACCAGAGATAGCACGGATGGCGCTATCACGACCGAGACCGATACCCTTGACGTAAACGTCGACGGAGTTCAGACCGTGATCTTTTTTGGCGATTTCACCAGCTTTTTCAGCGGCGATTTGAGCAGCGTAAGCTGTACCCTTCTTGGAACCTCTAAAACCGTTAGCACCAGCAGATGACTGAGCGAGGACTTGGCCTTTCTTGTCGGAAATGCTGATGATAGTGTTATTAAAGGTGGCCTTGACGTGGACCTGACCAGAAGTGACAATACGCTTGCCTTTCTTGGTTTTGACTTTGACTTCTTCAGTTCTAACTTCTTCTGTCATATTTTACTCCACTAACTAGGTTTTACTTGCTGCTTTTGGTTGTGTTCCACCGACCGCGATCGCCTTACCCTTACGTGTACGTGCGTTCGTACGAGTACGTTGGCCGTTGACTGGAAGACCAGCCTTGTGGCGGATACCTTTATAAGAATTGATATCCTTAATGCGTTTGATATTGTTTGTTACGAGGCGACGCAGATCACCTTCGACTTGATATTTGCTAGAAATAATGTCGTTGATTTTCTGTTCCTCAGCCTCGGTGAGATCTTTCACCCGAGTGGTAGGCTCAATTTTGGCCTCCGCAAGGATGGCTTTTGAGGTAGTGCGTCCGATGCCAAAAACGTAAGTAAGGGCAATCCATACTTGTTTTTCGGAAGGGATGACTACGCTAGCAATTCTTGCCATGCTTAACCCTGCCTTTGCTTATTCTTAGGTTTTTTCTTGTTGATGACACGCAGTACGCCTTTGCGACGAACATAGATATCATCAGGGGAGATTTTCTTTACACTTGCACGTACTTTCACTGTGTAAAAATCCTTTCCTTGTTAATCTATTTCAGGTACTAATGAAAAAGCGGAATTTTTTTCAGAGTTCGCCAAAATAGGGTTGATATTATTTAAGGCGGAAGCTGATACGGCCCTTCGTAAGATCGTAAGGGGTAAGTTCAACCTCAACCTTGTCACCTGGCACAAGACGGATAAAGTTTTTGCGCATTTTTCCGCTCATGTGCGCAATAATAATATGACCATTCTCAAGTTCTACTCGAAATTGAGTATTTGGTAATGCATCGACGACAGTGCCGCCTAATTTGATCACTTCCTTTTGACTAGCCATAAATTATTTACCTATTTTACCAGAGATTTTTAAAAATGTAAAGAGGTTAAAATCTGAGAATTTGATGTTAAAATTAATAAAAAGGAGGTAAAGTGTCTGGGGAGAGACTATCGAATTCTAATAGTCAAAATAAAAATACGAGCGCGTTTGATGATTTTGCGGAACGCGTGAAGCGTGAACAGGAGTTTGTCGAGCGAAGACGTGAAGATACAAGACACTGGGCGCGTTACTATGTGGGGGCGGAGCAAGCTTTTGATCGAAGAGTGAAAGATAATAAAATATCGGAAACTGAATTTATGAAATGGGAAGATGAAGTGGGTGGAGCTTTTTTCAAAATGAAAGAAGCCGAATATGATGCCTGCTATACTTCGAAATACGAAAAAAGATCGTGAGGAAAGAATTGGTATTTCTACTGATACTAAACTAATGACAGTTGAAATATATGCAGGGAATTTTTATCAAGAACAAAAAGAAGCTTTAGGCCAAAAAATTTTAGAAAATGAGAATGTAGCTGAAAGGGAGGAGCATTCTAAGATTTTTAAAGAGTTACACAAAAAGAATGGACTACACATTCAGTCAAAAACAGATTTCGAGACTAAAAATTATGATGTGAGTGCCTATGACGAGCACCGGAGAAATGCACATAATAGTTTGATTCTCAAATTAAATGAGCTTAATAAATTGGCTGACTATTATGGCGTACGTAGATTTACCTTTAGAAATTTTCTAATTAATGGGGGAGATTATGATGAGCATGCCGATATTTTTAAGGATACTGACGCGAGGTATGAGTCTGATCGTAGTATGGTGGAGGGCTATATGAGACGAGCTTTTGAACAAGATTATAAGGATGCAGAAAAAGATGGTACCTTAAGAACTAGTCTATCTAATCAATCTAAAACGGCTTATTTTCATAATTTGGGTGAAGATTAAAAATGCCCCAGCTAAACTGGGGCGAGAGGTTAGTAAGAGGAGTATTAGCAGGTGAATTCCCGCATTTCACGTTGGGTGAAAGCATAGGCGTATTCTTCTAATTCGTCCTCTTCGGGTGTAACTTTGCAGTATTCTGCAAACTGACTAATTAATAGTTGCTTTTCTTTCTCAGTGAGAAATTTTGGTCCCGCACAACGAAGGGCGGAAAAGGCATCTGATAGTAGAAGATTTCTGAAGACTTCATCCCTGAAAACGTCTTCGGGTATTGCGTAAACAATTTTTTGAATTCTGGTCATGGTTTCACCTCGAATTTCGTAGTCTGCTTCCCTGCAAAGTTAAAATGTGCGATATAAAATACATATTCAAAAAGAATATTATGATATGATATCACTATTTGTAAATTTTGTCAAGAATAAAGATTATGCTTATGGGGTGATAATAATTTCATGGTTAGATTACGATTATTAATAACCTACTGGTTTTGTTTGGTGGTCTCTTGCACGAGAGTGGCACGGAGGAATTGACGAGAAAGATAGGTCTTCTGGACGTCAGACCAGGCGCCGGTACAGGTAATAATGCTAATGGAATCTTGGCCAGTGACTGGTGATTCGAGCATAGCAGACATTTTTTCATTGGCTTCAGCTAGGGCTACGGTTTGGTTTTCGTAGACGCGATAGGTGAGTTTGGTGCCATCGCCCATTTCGATTTGAATCAGGTCGCCTGCGACGAGGTTGTTTAGATGTTTAAACACGCCAGCGGCGGTAGGTCCACCGTTATGACCGACGAAGAGCGCGGTCTTACCAGTGAGTGGAGGAAGGGTGCCGGTGTACCATCCTACATCGAAAATACTGTTCGGGGTGCTGATAGCACCTTTTCCGGTTAATCCGACTGGCAAAATACGAGCGTTTTTGACGCCGAGCTTCTCAATGCTCATAAAGCGAGGCTTATCATAAGCGACAGAATAAGAATTGGTCTTATCTTCGGAAATTGGAGTTTCATCCACGGAAGCTTGGTCGGTTTCGAGATCGAGGTTGGATTTCGGGAGCATTCTTTCACTACCTTCTTTGGATCTGTAATAATGGTCTTCCCAGAAATATAGACGCGCGGTGACTATGGCAAAAATCAGAGCTAAGATAATAAATGGTAGATTGATGAGGATTTTAGATTTTGATTTAACTTCGAGAGACATCCCACCCAGCTTTCTTATTTATAATCGTCGTAAGTTACCATAAGAGCGCGTGAATCAAGTTGACGGAGATTTTCGAGGGCTACGGTCACTACGATGAGAAGTCCGGTGCCAGATAGGGAGAGTCCCATCGGAGCGTCGCTAAGCATGATGGCGACATAGTCAGTAATGAATGGAATCATGGCAATAAAGCCAAGTGCAAGAGCACCGAATAAATTGAGACGGGTCATGACTTTTTCTAGATAATTAGCCGTAGTCATACCAGGGCGGACACCTTCGATGAAGCCACCTTGTTTTTGAAGATTGTCAGCAATTTCTTTGGTATTGAAGATAATGGAAGTGTAGAAGTAGGTAAAGAGGACCACGAGCAGGAAGTAGAGGGCTGGGTAAATAAACCAACGTTCGTTGATGCCGTTTGGATAAAGGGTTTTGAAATTGGAAGCGTTTGGCATGGTGAAAATTTCACTAATAGTTTTAGCCATAGCATTTTCCTTATCCATGCTGGAAATCAATTGTCCGACGAGGGCTGGGAGTGAGAGGAAGGCGGTAGCGAAGATAACTGGCACTACGCCGGCCGAGATAAGCTTCAAAGGCAGAATAGATTTGATGCCACCATAGGCACTGTTGCCGTGAATGCGTTTGGCGTAGTTGATAGTGATAATGCGTTGAGCTTCATTAAGCTTGACGAGCCAGTAAAGAATCAGAATGACGACAACCAAGAGGGCTAGGGCGACCCAGAACAGGACTGGGTTGACTGGTAGATTTAACCAACCGAAAAGATTCAGTGAGCCATTTTTTGTATCGAAGAGTTGTTGGCCGAGTGAGCCAAGAGTGCTTGGGAATTGAGAAATGATACTGGCAAAAATAATCATAGAGATACCATTACCGATACCCTGTTCGGTAATAAGTTCGCCGAGCCACATCAAGATAATGGATCCAGCGGTCATAGTGATGACTGAAACCACCCAGTCGCGAGGAGTTGGGGTGAAACTGAGAGTATTCGAGGAGACCACAGATTGGTAAAGAATGTAAATATAGGCAATAGATTGGACTACGGCTAGCGGTACGGCGAGCATACGAGTCCATTGATTGATTTTACGACGACCAGTTTCACCATCTTCGGAAAGTTCTTCGAGGCTTGGGATAGCTTTGCTAAGAAGCTGGAAGACGATAGAAGAGGTGATGTATGGAGAAAGCCCGACTAAGATAATGGAGAAGGAGGCAAGGCCACCACCTGAAATTAAGTTAATAAAACCGGTGAAATCTGACTTGGAGATCAAGCTGGAAACGGCATCCTTGAAGGTCTTGGCGTCGCCCATTGGCACAGGGATGTGTGCGAGTAAGCGGTAAGCAACCAAAATACCTAACACGATAAAAATGCGTTTCAGCATGTCTTTGTTTTTTAGAGATTTCAAAATCGTCTTAAAATGCATGGAATCCTCTCTATTTATTAATCTATATTACCATGTTTACCTAAGTTTTTAAAGATAAAAAATAACCCCCGGGTTATTTACGAGGGTTATTTTGGACTAATTAGTCGTTTTGCTTTTTTAAGCGCTTTGGCACTGGATTCTTAGTGAATGAACCACCAGCTTTTTTGAGCATTTCGAGACCAGATTTAGAGATAAATTGGGTTTCGAGATCAATTTTACTGTTAAGTTCACCACGGGTGATAACCTTGACCTCGACGAATGGACTAGAGATAAGACCATTTTCGAAAAGGGTGAAGTTATCGACCTTGCCAGAAAGAGCGTTAAGAACGTCAGTGTATACGACTTCAGCCTTGGCATGGATAGACTTGAAACCTTTGAGCTTAGGTACAGCTTGCATCATAGCGCGCTGACCACCCATGAAGGTAGCAGGCATCTTGCGGTGACCAGTACGGGCTTTTTGACCTTTGGTACCACGACCAGCAGTCTTACCACGACCAGCGGCAATACCACGGCCAGCACGAGTTGGGCGGGTATTAGCTTCAACGATTAGATCATTGTATTTCATTACTTGCTCTCCTTTTCTTTGGTAGCAGTAGTATTCCACTTGGAACGTGGAACCTGGGCTTTGAGACCATCGATAACGGCGTAAGCGATGTTGACCTTGTTGGTAGAACCGAGAGACTTGGAAATCAAGTTCTTGATACCAGTTAAACCAATTACGGAACGAACGATACTACCGGCGATAATACCAGTACCAGGGGCAGCTGGTTTCATTAAGACGTGAGCACCGGTAACTTTGGTTTCCACTTCGTGGCAGATAGTTTCGCCAGACATGTGGAAGGTTACCATGTTTTTCTTAGCTACACGGGTAGCTTTTTGAACAGCGGAGGTAACATCGGCGCCTTTAGCGACACCTACACCAACTTTGTTTTTCTTATTTCCAATAGCAACAAGAGCTTTGAAGCGCATACGGCGACCACCTTTAACGGTGCGAGAAACACGGTCGATATTGATAGTGATTTCTTCAAATTCCTTTGGTGCAGCTTCACCACGGACGCGATCACGGCGATTATTGCGGCGCATTGGGCGGCCAGCCATATCGCGAGTTTGCTTGGTGGCAGCGACATCGTCAGACATTTTGAGGGTGCCGGCTTTGTTCACTACTTTTGGTTGCTTAGGAGCGGTAGAATTTGCTTCGGCCATATTAGAACTCCAATCCTTCCTTACGAGCTGCATCGGCTAGAGCTGACATGCGGCCAGCGTAGGCGAAAGCACCACGATCGAATACAACTTTTGTGATATTTGCTTTTTTAGCTTTTTTGGCAATTTCTTCACCAATTTTAGCGGCTTTTTCAGTCTTGGAACCGGTTAGCTTGGTGCCAACAGTGGTAGCGGAGACTAAAGTAGTCATGGTGTCGTCATTGATAATTTGAGCAGAAACGTGAAGATTACTGATGTTAACGCTCAAGCGTGGGCGAACTTCAGTACCATGAATTTTTGCACGGGTACGTTTTTGGCGATACAACTTGTTCATTATTTCTTCCCTGCCTTTCCAGCCTTGCGAAGGATTACTTCGTCAGCATATTTAATACCTTTACCCTTGTATGGTTCAGGTTTCTTGAAGGCGCGAATTTCAGCAGCAACTTGACCAACTTTTTGTTTGTCAATGCCGGAAACAATGATTTCCATCTTGTTAGTTTTTAATTCGATACCTTCTGGGGCTACGTATTTCACTGGGTGGGAGAAACCAAGAGACATCTCAATTTCTTTTGGACCACCGGAAAGACGATAACCGACACCATTGATTTCAAGTTTTTTCTCGAAACCTTTGGAAACACCAGTAACGGCGTTGTTTAGAAGTGCGCGTTGTAGACCATGCCAGGCACGAGCTTCAGCTTCGTCGTTCTCACGAGTAACGATAATCTGACCGTCTTCGACCTTAGTCACAACGAATTTTTGCACAGGAACCTCGAGTGAACCTTTTGGTCCAGCAACAGTAATGAACTGTTCGCCGACCGTGATTGTCACTCCTGCAGGAATCTGTACAGGTTGTTTTCCGATACGACTCATATCTTCCTTTCAATTAATATTCGGTTAATTTTAACATAATTTAGGTCTTAATTCAAGATAAAAAATAAAAAATACCCCCGCCAAATGGAAGGGGGTATAAATAAAATTTTACTTAGTTAACAGACTAGATAGCAATAAGATACTTTTTCAATAAATGTAGTACCCTGGAAATATTCCAGATAGAAAAAGCATTGAGGTTGACTCTTCGACGATTATTGCTATGAAATTTCCTAAAATAAAAGGCATAGCATGATTGAATGGTAAATTACCGTAAATTTGCAATATTAGTAAGATAGGCATTAATATCATCCAAATATATTTAAATCCAGAGAGTCTAATATAATTCTTGCGTTCTAATTTATAGCAATCTATAAATACAAGAACTTCATTACTTAGAGTTATCATAATCAATATTATCAATAGATCACTATTCTTCATCTGATTACAATATCGTAGGAAGCAGTAGAATAAAGTAAAGAACGCGTAAGCCCCCATAATGACATACGTCTTAGCGCCATATATCGACTTAGTTATTTTTAATTTTGTCCTTTCCGCGGAATCTTCCATACAGATACATGCCGCTATTGCCATAAACCAAAAAAGACCTTCGCATATCTTATCTCCGCTGCTCATACTTGATTTATAAACCATAATTGAGTAGATAATCCCAGCATAAATTAACTTAAATAAGAGAAATAAGTTAAGTGCACTTCGAGAAGGCCTAACTGGATAGTCTTCAAAGGTGTCTTGCCTAGGATTAATATCAATGGGCGGACCATAGCTATCTTCCCAAGGTGTATACCGCATTGAATCTTGTTTAGGATTAGCGTCAATGGGTGGATCATAAAGATCATCCCAAGGACAATAACGCATTAAATCTTGTAATTGAGATATTTCCTGAGTGGATTTTTTCTTGGTTTTCTTCAATTTTTTACCCCCTTTTTTCTAGAAACTTCAGTACCCGTGATGTTAACAAAGTATTTTTAATAAAAATTTACTTCACTAGTCCATGGATAGTAACTTTTATATTATACAATTTTACGTGTTGCTCGTCAAATTTACAAAATTTTACTCTTTAGTCTAAAACATGTATGATAAAGATATGAGTAAAATCAATATATTGTTAGCTAATTCCAGCGAAGAATTTAACGAGGCTAAAAGTGAAATTATAGATGCTATAAAGGAAGTCGAAAAATATACTTTTACTAAGTTGAAGATTGATTGGAATATCGACCTAGTTGTAAATAATCGCATGGATTTTTTGGTAATTCCGGAAGACGGCGTGGGTGGATATACTTATGCGAGTGACTTTATCGTCATTTTTTTAGATTTGAAAACAATGACAATTTCGCATCTTAAAGAGATGTTGGTTCATGAACTTGGTCATGCTGCGCGTTGGGGGAAGAATGACGAATGGATGAATACATTGTTTGATGGGATGATTTCGGAAGGGGTTGCGACGTATTTTGGTACAGAATTTGCAAAGAATAATAGTGATAAGCAGTTTTTTACTAAAGCCATGCTGGAACGCAGTGACGAAGAAAATGAACGTATTCTAAATGAGCTTCGCGGTAATCTTGATGATAAAAATTATGACTATAATACGATTTTCTTTACTGGTAACAATAAATTACCACGCTGGTCTGGCTATTCATTGGGATATTATTTGGTGAAGAAATATTTGGAGAAAACGCACAAGACAATCGAAGAAGCATTTGCTGATAAATATGAAGATTTTAAAATTGTGCTTTAGATTTTTATAAAAAATACCCCCACCTTTCGGTGAGGGTCGGTGAAGCTTAAATTCAAGGATTTAACGACGATAATACGGGCGATCGGACTTCATCATCCTATGCGCAAGCTTAACGATTTCCCATTTACCATTAATTTTGACTTTTTGACAATAATAATTTTTGCCGATGGTTACCATTTCATTGTCGTTGATTAATCGAGTTCGATATTCGTCGCGTTTTTCTTGAATTTTTCTGTTAATAGCCATCTTCCCCTCCTTGATAAACACAGAAGTAAACTTCGTTATGAAGTAAGTTGCATTAAACTGATTGTTTAACTGAATATTATTATACAATTTTAAATTTTTGTGTCAAAAAAATACCCCCTCCGGATGGAGAGGGCTTGGTGAAAACTAGTTACATTTTATTGCTTCAAATACGATAGGTACTAAAAATAGACTTAGTATTACGAAGGATGCGAGTGTGCCATATTCAGTTATTGTAGATGGTTGAGAAAAAATACTATAGAATAAGTAAATAATCAATGCTACAGCAAATAAACCTGAAATGATCATCATAAAAACATCCAATTTTTCATTAAAATTATTCTTCATAATAATTCCCCCTTCTATAAATAGAAAAATTTGTTTCGACAATTTAATTGGTTAGTTCCACCAAATTTATAAGTTACAATCAAAGAGTCAAATCTTTGATTGTTATATTGTATCATTTTTATACTTATTTGTCAATCTAGTTTATGCTTAAATTATTTTTTGTCAAAAAAATACCCCCTCCGGAAGGAAGGGGTGGTTAGGATGGTCTAGATTAAGACCAGAGACGCAGGTCCGATAAAATATCCCGAAACCAAGTAAGCTTTCTTTTTTCACGTCTCAAGGTGTAGGGTTTGACTGGTTCGGGCGGTGGTATTGGAGGTAAATTACTGAAAAGCTCTGGATAAACTACGGATATCTGGGTTCTGAATGCGTAGTTAACCATTGTGTTAAAGATTAAAACCGGAATTTCTTCTCCGCCAAAAGTGATTAGGAAGGGATCACCAAAACATGCATCGACGACAAACTTAGAGGATCTTCTTCTCACATGATTTTTGATGATTTGGCGTTTTTCCAGCGTCGTAAAATTGATACGACGAATATGGGCTGGAGCGTCAAGCTGTCTAGTGTATCGACGATTTTCGATTTTTAGCACGTCTAGATCTTGAAGAATCTCCAATTGGGTAGCAATCTTAAGTCCTTGAAAATGGAAGCCTGCAGGAATTTCTGCTTCGTCGATTCGCTTAGTCAGCAGGTCGTTAATAATGGTGTAAATTGGTAAATTGAGAGCCTTATTGTCCGGATAGGTGCTGTACCTAATAGACCACGCATTGATTATTCTAATTTTGCCTGCCATGATGTCCTCGTAGATTTGATTTTTACTGAGCAACATGGTATTCACCTCTCTTTCTGAAAGATGTGATGTCCTAACTTAAAGTGCATATTCGTTGGACGAGATACAGATTAATTTTAGCTTATTAGGTGAGTATTTTCAAATTATTAATAAAAGTGTCCGGTTATAGATCATAGGATATTCCATACTGTTATTGAAGCTTTGGGTTTTGCTTTTTTGATAATCTATATTATAATAAACAAGTCTTGAATTTTATTCAGATGAACTTTGTAAAATTGGTAAAGTTAGATTATCGAAAGGGGGATTTTATGGATAATCGAAATGAAAACATGGGAATCGGTACGCCTAACCATTCTCAAAATAATGAGACGCGAAAATTATGGCAAAGATTCTTTAGGTTGCTTATTAGCTGTACTTTTGCCGTCGCTGTTGCTCGAATTTTGCTTATAAATAGCGGGATTCCACTAAGTTATATTTGGCAAGTCGTACTTAGTTGTATTTTTGGTAACTTATTAGCTACTGCCGATCTTAATTCCACAGGAATTTATCTTTCCAGATATGGAATGAATGCACCTAACTACGGAAAGCGAACTAAAGTTTTCCTACTTTTAAGGATTACCTTAATCGGTACTACTATAGCATTGAGGTCATTTAGGCTGATTGATACCACGATACTTGCCGTGATAGTAACTTTTGTTATTGTTTTGCAATGGTTCGCTAGAATTTATGATGATCGCAAATCGTTGGTTACCGGAGAAGAAGTTTGGTGTGTTTCGCGTCGAGAGTGGATACCCACAATAATTTTACTTGTGGTTTTAAACTTAACTTTCGGCTTATCTTCAGTGCTTTGCCTTTTGATTATGTTCTTGTATTCAATTGTACTTTATTGCTTCTAACTTACCGGTACCCCTTCTGGATTCAGAAGGGGTTTTTCATAAAAATAAGGCCAGGAGTTCTGACCTTATTTTTTTCTAGTTTATTACCAAACCTTGACTAAGATTTCACCACCGAGGCGAGCCTTGCGAGCTTCCTCACCAGTCATGATACCTTTTGAAGTCGAGACGAGGATGACACCACGACCGGATTTGACCTTTGGAAGATCATCGGCGGAAGTGTAAACACGGCGACCAGGTTTACTGACCTTAGTGATTTCGTTAATACGAGCGATTTCGTCAGCCTGATTGATCAAGACGTGGATGAAATTGCGTGGTTTTGCTTCTTCGATTGAGAAGTCAGCGATAAACTTGGTTTTCTTGAGACCTTCTAGTACAGCAAGCTTTAATTTAGAAGTTGGTACAACAATCTCGTTTTTGTTGACGAGAATAGCATTGCGGATACGAGTGATAAGGTCGGCAATTTGATCTGTTGATTGTAATGACATATCTTATCCTTTCTACCAGCTACTCTTTGTTACACCAGGGATTTCACCCTTGCTTGCTTTTTCGCGGAAGCTAATACGGCTGAGACCGAAGCGGCGCATGTAGCCACGTGGACGACCGTCGAGCATATCACGATTTTTTAACCTAGTTGGGCTGGAATTTTTTGGTAGCTTCTGAAGACCTTCGAGGTCGCCAGCGGCTTTAAGTTCAGCACGCTTTGCTTTGTACTTATCGTACAATTTTTGACGCTTGAGGTCACGGAGTACTGCAGACTTTTTGGCCATGTTATTTGTTCTCCTTTTTCTCGAATGGCATACCAAATGCCTCTAATAATTTACGGCTAGCTTCTTTTGAACCGTTCTTGATGATGAAGGTGATTTCAAGACCGTGAAGAACAGAAGCATCTTCGAAGGTAATTTCTGGGAAGACGGTTTGTTCTTTAAGACCGACGGAATAGTTGCCTTGTTCATCAAAAGATTTGCTTGGAACGCCGTGAAAATCACGAACGTGTGGCAAAGCGATGTTAATGAAGCGGTCAACGAATTCATACATCTTATCATTACGCAAAGTGGTGAGGTAACCAACTGGGGCACCCATGCCTTTACGAATTTTGAAGGTAGCAATAGATTTCTTTGCTAGTCTAGAGGTGGAAGCTTGACCGGTAATCTTAGCAAGAGTAAGAGCTACGGTTTCGGTGTAGTGCTTATCTTCACGCTTTTTACCAACACCACAAGATACGATGACTTTTTCAAGCTTTGGTACTTGGTTGATGTTCTTGATGTTAAGCTCTTTTTCTAGGTCTTTTACGATTTTGTCTTGGTATAAGACTTTCAAACGTGGGGTATATTCAGCCATGATTATTTCCCTTCTTTCTTAAGATTGGAAAGATCGATACCGACGTGAATATCTTTCTTACCACCCTTTGGATTAAATTGAGTGGCTTTGATGTGGCGCTCGCGAATGCCGATACCTTCGATCATTGCTTTGTGAGCAGCACGATCCATTTTGACGATTTTACCAGTCTGACCTTTGTGGTCGCCGGCAATGATTTTTACCATATCGCCAGATTTCAAATTCTGTGCCATATTATAGAACCTCCGGTGCTAAACTGATAATCTTGTTGAAGCCGAGTTCACGAAGCTCGCGTGGGACTGGTCCGAAGACACGGGTACCCTTTGGAGTTTTGTCGTCGTTAACGATCACGGCGGCGTTGTCGTCGAAGCGGATAGTGGAACCATCAGCGCGGCGAATTTGACCACGAGTGCGTACGATAACTGCACGAACTACTGCTTTTTTCTTAATATTGCCTGTAGGAGAAGCGTCCTTTACGCTGGCGGTGACAATGTCACCAACACGAGCGTAACGAGCGCGAGTTCCACCGAGGACACGGATTACGCCAAGTTCCTTGGCTCCGCTGTTATCTGCGACAGCTAATCTAGTTTCCTGTTGAATCATCTTATTTTTCCTCTCCTTCTTCTAGGTCACCACTAACTTCAGCTTTAAGTTCAACTGAATCGTGAGACTTTTCAAGAATTTTGACGAGTTTATAGGTACAAGTCTTTGAGTAAGAACGGCAGGCGATGATCTCAACCTTATCACCAAGCTTGGCCTCATTTGCTTCATCATGAGCGGTGTACTTACGGGTGTGTGAGTACTGCTTGTGATAAAGTGGGTGAGTTTCACGGCTGGTAATGGAGACGGTGATGGTCTTATCGCGCTTATCAGAGGTAACTACTCCTTGAAGTGTTTTTGCCATACTTAGGCTCCCTTTCCTTGATTAATTAAAGTTAGTGCTTTAGCGATTTCTTTACGCAAAGCTTTGATACGATGTGGATTTTGCAAGGTACCCTCGTAGAGTCCACGCTTAGCTTCGAGAAGCTCTTGCTTCAACTCAGCGACGGTTTTAACCTTGGCGGTTTCAGTTTTCTTGTCTGCCATGATTAAATTTCACCTTTCCTTACAAATTTACAACGTACTGGAAGCTTGTGAGAGGCAAGACGAAGTGCTTCTTTTGCCTGTTCTTCAGTGACTTCAGCCATTTCGAACATCACAGTACCAGTTTTAACTTTAGCTACGTAAAATTGTGGTTCACCTTTACCAGAACCCATTTTCACATCAAGAGGTTTCTTGGTGACAGGGGTGTGTGGGAAGATGCGGATCCAAATTTTACCACCACGCTTAATGTAGCGGGTAATAGCTTGACGGGCAGCCTCGATTTGGCGGGAATTGATGCGTTCATTGTCGAGAGACATGAGACCAAATTCACCAAATGCTACGGTGTTGCAGCGAGTAGCTACGCCATCGTTTTTGCCTTTTCTAACCTTACGGTGCGCAACGCGACTTGGAAGTAAAATAGCCATATTTATTTTTCTCCCTTATAAATCCAAACCTTAACACCTACGATACCGGCGATGGTTGGAGCGTGATGACAGTGGAAATCGATGTCGGCGCGGAGAGTATGTAGAGGAACTGAACCCTCGATGAATTTCTCACGGCGAGACATTTCGGCGCCATTAAGACGGCCAGAAACTTCGACACGAACACCTTTAGCGCCAGCGGTCATGGTAGACTGAGTAGCCATCTTGACTGCGCGGCGGAAGTTCATACGCTTACCAAGTTGGAAACCGATATTTTCAGCAACGAGCTTGGCGGATAATTCAGGTTTCTTAACTTCTTCCACATTGAGGCGGATTGGTTGAGAAACGAATTTTTCCAATTCTTTCTTTAATTCATTAATACCAGCACCTTGTTTGCCGATAACTGCACCAGCCTTAGCGGTACGAATAGTAACCGTGGTAAGGTTGTCAGTGCGTTCGATTTCGATGCGGGCAATGGTTGGGCGAGCTTTGAAGCGGTTTTCAATAGTCTCGCGGATCTTGACGTCTTCGATTAACCATTTTTTGAAATCAGTGTTTTTGGTGAACCACTTAGAGGCCCAATCTTTACTGATCTGAAGGCGATAAGAAACCGGGTTTACTTTTTGACCCATTACTTGTCCTCCTTAGCTGATTCTTTTTTGGCTTTTTCTTCGCCAGCTACTTCAACGAAGATGTTGCTGCTAATCTTCTCAAATGGAAGAGCGCGACCGCGTGATGCAGGAACAAAACGGCGGATGCGGGTACCAGCAGTAACAGAGATACGAGCGATGCGGATAGTCTTAGGGTCGATTGAAACACCAGAGTTAATGAGATTGGCTTTGGCAGAATCAATAGCCTTCATGACTGGACGTGCAGCGCGGCGTGGGGTGTGTTCTAGAATGACAAGAGCGTCAGTGACGTAGCGATCGCGAACGAGGCTAGCGACAACATTGGTCTTGCGTGGCATAGAATCTACACCTTTAATGTAAGCGTGTGCAAAATGAGTGGACATTATTTACCTCCCTTTACATCAGCTTTTTTACCACCATGGCGTTTGAACTTGCGAGTTGGAGCAAATTCACCAAGCTTGTGTCCGACCATATTTTCGGAAACGAAGACTGGAACGTGGACTTTGCCGTTGTGAACAGCGACAGTGCGACCAACCATTTCTGGGAAGATGGTTGAGTGACGAGCCCAGGTTTTAATCACGGTGCGATCTTCAGCGGAGAGAGCTTTGATCTTCTTTTCGAGTTTAAAATCCACGAATGGACCTTTTTTAAGGCTACGAGACATAGATTATTTCCTCTTTCCTTCGTGACGACTACGCACGATCATTTTATTAGTTTTCTTATTGTGACGAGTACGGAAACCGAGAGTGAGCTGACCCCATGGTGTACGAGGAGCTTTACCGGTACCGTGACGACCACCGTCACCACCACCGTGTGGGTGATCTGTAGCGTTCATAACAACACCACGGACACTTGGACGGATACCTTTACGGCGAGTACGACCTGCAGCACCAATCTTGATGTTTTGGTGTTGGAGGTTGCCAACTACACCGATGGAAGCTTCACAGGTTGCGAGAACTTTGCGAACTTCACCAGATGGCATACGAAGAGTGGCATAGCCGTTTTCTTTTGCCATAAGTTGAGCGGATGCACCAGCGGAGCGGGCCATTTGAGCACCACGGCCTGGAGTTAGCTCGATAGCGTAAACCATAGTACCGACTGGAATTAGGTCAAGAGCTAAGCGGTTAGATTCTTCAATTGGAGCTTCTGCACCAGTTTGGAATTTCTTACCCTTAAACATCTTGGAATCAGCAAGTACGTAATGGAAGTTATTGTTTTCGTCTTTGATACGAGCAATACGAGCGCTACGGTTTGGATCATACTCGATTTCCATAACTTCGTAAGTCTTACCTTGTGGAAGGTTGTGAGTAAGAATACGATAGTGTCTCTTCACACCACCACCACGGTGACGAACAGTAATGCGTCCTTGGTTGTTTTTACCTGCATTCTGCTTTTTGGCCTTCAAGAGAGACTTGAGAGGTTTTCTGGTCGTAATTTGATCAAAATCCTGAGTAGTCTTCTGGCGCTGAGCAGGAGTAGTAGGACGATAAGCTTTAATGCTCATTATTTTTTATCTCCTTCCTCAACAGTTTCTTCGTCGAAGACGCGGATTTTGTTACCCTCAGCAAGTGTGACATAAGCATACTTGCGGTCGCGACGATATGTTGTGCCTGGATAGGCGTGTTTACCCTTTGAAAAGCGGGTCGCTTTACCCTTACGAGTAAGAATACGGATATCTTTGACGGTGACATTGTATTGTTCAGCGACAGCCTTAGCTACAGCGAGCTTGGAAGCGTCAGCAGGAACATTAAAGATATAAGTAGATTTACTTTGTTCGGCGTAAGCCTTTTCGGTTCTTCGAGGAATAAGTAGCATTATGCGTTCTCCTTTCCGATTAACCAGCTTTCGAGTTGAGCTTCAGAATCCTTTACGAGAACGATTTTGTCTGCATTCATGATGTCGAAGACATTGAGGAATGTAGGACGAACAACTTTGACAAAGTCAAGGTTGTTAGTTGCACGTAGGGTGAGAGCGTCTTTCTCTGGAACTACGATCAGAGTGTTTTCTGAAGTAATACCATTTTTCTTAAGAGTAGCCAAGACTTCTTTGACCTTACCATCTTTGATACCGAGAGAATCGATAGTGATGATGCTCTTATCGGTGTTTTTGATGGAGAGAGCTTGCATGACTGCAACTTTCTTAGCGTTTCTTGAGAGATTCTTGGTGAAGTTTTCGTTGCCAGTGCGGCCGCCAGCTACACCACCATGGCGCCAGATAGGGTTACGGGTAGAGCCAAAACGAGCACGACCAGTTCCTTTTTGTTTCCATGGCTTCTTACCACCACCGCGAACTTCGCCACGCTTCAAAGTTTTAGCGTGTGAGCTACGTGAGTTAGCAAGATATGCATCGTAAGCTAATTTAATCAATTCGTGATTAGTAACTTCGAGATTGAAGATTTCTGGATTTAAATCTGCCATATTACTCCTTTCCCTCCACAGTTACGATACCTTTCTTTGGTCCTGGGACGGCGCCCTTAAGACCGAGGATGTTGTTTTCCTTATCGATATAAGCAACGACAAGATTCTTTACAGTAACTTGATCGTGGCCCATGCGACCTGGCATGCGCTTACCCTTGAAAACTTTTTGAGGATACATCGAGCCGATAGAACCGACTTTACGAATATCGCCCTTGAAGCCGTGGGTATTGCGTGACTCTTGGAAGTTCCAACGTTTGACAGTACCAGCAAATCCTTTACCCTTCGAAATACCAGTAACCGCAACCTTGTCTCCAATTTCAAAATTATCGACTGTAAATACGTCGCCTAACTTGAAATCCGTGGTGGAATCCGTACGAAATTCCTTTAAGATTTTAGGACTTAATGTTTCTCCAGCTTTTTTGACGTGAGCTGATACCGACTTGCTCAGATTCTTACCCTTACCGTAACCGAGCTGCACAGCATTATAACCATCGGTTTCGACGGTTTTTATCTGAGTCACTGTGGCTGGTCCAGCTTGAAGGATAGTAACAGGGGTCACTAAACCATCTTCGCTGATGATTTGGGTCATACCAATTTTGGTGCCGAGGATGACTTTCATCTTTTCCTTTCCTTTACGGAGACACTCTATTAGCTAGACAGTAAGGCAGTTCCGACTTTTTTCTCTGTTTGGCCTATATTAAAAAATATTACAGTTGGAAAAAAGTGGCTTTCCTTAATTGTCTAGTTCTTCAAATGTCACCTTGATAAACTTACAAAGATGATTTTACCACAAATGGACCAGATTATCAAGGTTAGATTTAGACTTCTTCGGTCTCATCGTCCTGGTCGTCATTTTTTGAGACTTTTGGATGATTATTTTGGATGATTTTTGCGGTTGGTTTAGATACTTTAGCTTTTTTCGTGGTATTTACTAGGTGAGTTTCCGAAAGATTTTCATAGAATAAACTTTTGCGAGTAGCGACTAGTAGTAGATTAATTAGGTAATATATGCCGAAAATTACGAGCAGACCCAAAGCGATATAGGTAATGGTTTCATGACTAAGAATATTGTTAACGAGGGCGAGATTCAGCACATTAACTAAAGCGAGCGGCAAAGTGATGAATTGAAGATAGAAAAAGAGGTAACGTAGGAAATAACGCAGATAAGTTCGCAAGATTCCGACTTTATGATTAGATTCGACCTTAAGGTTGGTCATAAAAAAGCCAATCGTGCGGCCGCGTAAAATGATGGTTGAGAGGACGAGATAAAAAATGAATGGGATTTGAATAGTAAAGAAATCAGATTCGAGATGGATTAATTTTAGTACAATATCACCAAAGAAGATAGTAAAGAAACCGCCTAAGGTAAAATCAAAACCCATAGCCACGAGACGACGCAGAAGTGAAATTTTATCACTGCGTTCGAGACTTTTTTCGTCGATCTGTTCTCTGGTCGGGAGATATTTGGCTAACACGACCGCCAAAGTAAAACCGAGAACACCACCGAGGGTATTAGTGATTAGGTCGTCAACATCAAAGAGTCGATAGTTGCCGGAATAGATAAAATAGAGTCCGCTAAGTTGAGTTAGCTCGAAGAAAAGTGAGAGAAAGAAAGACTTAATGGCGACCTGTTTGAAATTATTCTTAAAGTAGTACTTGAGATAAAAGCCAAAGGGCAGAGTCATGAAAATATTGAAAATCGTGGAAAAGAAGGCTGGGTTATTAATGATGGTGAGGTAGGATTTGGGATTCACTAGCTGCAAGTTTGCATGCTTCAGAATATCGAAGATAAAGTTAAATGGAAGGAGTTGCATTTGATGATTATGTAAGGTAGCGGCTTTTTCAGGAGATGGGAGCGGTAAAATCACTAAACAATAGGTGCAAAGTAGATAAAGTATGAACGAATAGACAATCCAGATGCGTAAACTCCAGATGGAACCATACTTTTTGTAATTATAGATTAGGTATGGAATAGTAAAAGCTACAGCAAGCGGCGGAAAAATATAGGCGGCCTGCTGGATGGAATCGACATAGGTTTGCATAGGTTTATTATACTATTAAAAAATTTTCTCTGTATCAAAAAATACCATTCCTTAATATTTGACAATTGTTATAAATGTGATATTATATCCATGTATCTATTCATTTTTACCTTAAAGGAGGTTTTTATGAAGGTAAGCAGTTTTAATTCATGGGCTAAAAAGCCTAAACCTATTCCCTCCGCAGTGTCTGTGCAGGATGTTCTACAGAGAAGGATCTCTAGTGGAAAATTTTCTAGCATTTGCAACGGTGGGTGCGCCGAGTGTGGCGCCGCAGGCTGTGACACGGGTGGCTCTACGAGCTGTTCTGGCTGTGGAGCTTGCGGGAATCTTTAACCATTTTGGCTGGGTTGATAGAAACCCAGCCATTTTCACAAACACTTAGGAGGTTATTTATGGCGGGCTTTTTTGCTCTTCAATGGCACATAACAAATGAATGCGATCAGCGTTGCAAACATTGCTATATTTTTAATTCCAAAAAATCAGTTTGCTTTAAAGAATGGACATTAGAGGATGCACGATTATTATTAGATCAGTACATCTCATTTTGTAAGAAATATAAGAAGATTCCTTCATTAGCTTTAACAGGTGGAGACCCAATACTTCACAATAAGTTTTTTGATATTATTAAACTTATTTATGATCGAGGTATACCATTCAATATTTTGGGTAACCCATTTCATTTATCAAGAGATTTAATATTAGAATTAAAAAAATCTGGTTGCAGTAAATATCAGATGTCTTTGGATGGCCTTAAGGACACTCATGATTCAATGCGTATGGATGGGTCATTCGATTCTACTATTGAAGCCATTCATTTATTGAACGAATGCGGCCTTCCTCCTGTAATAATGTCTACAGTATCAAGGATAAACTATCAGGAAATCGCTGAGCTTACTAGGTTATTAGTTAGTTTGAGAGTCCATACCTGTGCATTTGCTAGGTATTGCCCAACTCATAATGATACCGATTCAAATATGACTCCTGACGAATATTATAATTTTCTTTGTACTATGTGGGATACTTATTCTCAGTTGTCCAACAGTGGTACCAAATTTACCTTAAAGGACCACCTATGGAAGCCTTTTCTTGCTGAAAAAGGTCTAATTAATTATACATCTGATGACGAAATGATTTATGATGGATGTCATTGCGGCAACTCTCATATAACGTTATTAGAAGATAAGCAAATATATGCATGTCGTAGGATGGATAGCCCAGTTGGCGTTTTCCCTCAGGATTCAATTGAGTCTGTCTTTTTCGGAGACAAGATGGATAAATACCGAGATATAAAGAAAATTGATGGTTGTAACAAATGTAAGTACCTTTCTTTCTGTCGTGGATGTAGGGCTGTTGCTTTTGGATCATCTAATTCTAATTTCTACGCTAAGGATCCTCAATGCTGGATGTGCTAAGAATTTTCCCCACTTTTTATTAAAGTGGGGTTTTTATTGTATAATATTAATCATGAAAGTAATGCCAATTGTTGTTGCTGGCGCAAAGTTTTTGCAGGATTGTTCAAAATCTCGGGCACTCGATTATGGTGCCGGAACTGGACGAAATTCGGTTTTTCTAGCAAATTTAGGTATGGATGTGCTGGCCGTAGATCAAGACATTAAAGAACTCGAAAAACTAACTATCAATAATCAAAGGATTCACCCACTCAAAACCGATTTAAGAGACTGGGAGATTCAGGACAAGTTTGATTTGGTAGTAGCGACTAATGTTTTGCAATTTTTTGATGACAATACGGCAACTTGTTGCCTCAAGGATATGACTAATTGCCTAAACAGTGGTGGTGTTCTATGTTTAACTTATATCCTGGATAAAAAAATTTTCCTGCCGCTTGATTTTGAAGGAATTCTTACATCAAAGTTTAATGTGATTAACTCTGAAACTAAAATAATACAAGACCCTGGGCATCCGGGCTTTCCAGAACCACACCAACACAAAATCTTCTATTTCTTAGGTGTAAAAAAGTAAAAAATTACACTATAGGATATCGAAATTCAAGTTAAAAATGATTCGTTAATAAAAAAATATACCCCAGAGACGGGGTATATTTTATTTTATCTCTTTATTCGAGAGTGATTTCTGTTTCAGCTTCAGTAGATTCTTCAGCTTCGGCTTCTTCTTCGTTCTTACGGGCGACCACACCAGTACCTACTGGAATCTTGCGACCGATAATTACGTTTTCCTTAAGACCATTGAGGTGATCAACACGACCAGAGATGGCAGCATTGATAAGCACACGAGTGGTGTCCTGGAAGGAAGCAGCAGAGAGGAAGGAATCTGACCAGATAGCGACCTTGGTAATACCGAGGAGCATACGAGTATAAGATGCTGGCATGCGACCCTTGGCTTCGAGCTTTTGGTTTTCGTCTTCGACTGCAGAGAGGGAGACGATATCACCAGTGACAAAGTCAGTATCGCCTGGTTCGTCAATTACGACACGGCTGAACATCTGGCGGACAATTACCTCAAGGTGCTTGGCGGAAACTTCATCACCGTTAGCAGCATAAACGGACATAATTTCGTTCATGATGTAACGAGCAGTAGCTTCGGCGCCCTTGAACTTCAATTGATCTTGAAGATTCAAAGAACCGGTAGTGAGACGATCACCAGCTTCGACGGTATCGGTTGGTTTGACCAACATTTCGGCATCATTAGGAATTTCGACGCGAACTGGAGCGCTACCACCTTCGGTAAGAATGATGGCGCCGTCGACGATTTGAGCATTTCCATCAAATGGAGCGATGATTGGTTCGAGACCCTTAGCCTTAGCAGCTAGGACATCACCAGTTTTAACATTGGCACCGTCTTTGATCTTAATCTTGCGGCCTTCGGAGATTTCAATCTTTTCTGAGCGACCGGCGGTTGGGGTGATTTGAACCACAAAGTGATTACCATCTTCCCAAACATCGACTAGACCAGAGACTGGAGCAATCCAAGCTTGACCCTTTGGTGAACGGGCTTCGAGAAGCTCTTCCACACGAGGGAGACCACGAGCGATAGCACCAGAACCTGCGACACCGGAGCTGTGCTTGGTATCGAGGGTCAGCTGGGTACCAAGTTCACCGAGAGATTGAGCAGCAATCACACCGATTGGTTGGTTTGGCTCAATAAGTTTACGGGTAGCGAGGTCGACACCGTAAGCCTTACGAGGGACACCATTAATACTCTTGGTAGTGAGAACAGATTGAATTTTAATTGAATCGATATTTTCATCTTCAGCGATTTGTTCGGCAATTTCACGAGTGATGAGTTCATCGGCTTCCACATAACCTGGAACGGTTTCAGCAGCGAAGCGACCAGCAATACGCTGAGCAAATTCAATGCCAGTATGTTCAGTTTCAGATTTGAAGATTTCGAAACCTGGGTCATCGTTTGGCTTATCGACGGTAAAGACATCTTGGGCCACGTCGACAAGACGACGAGTGAGGTAACCAGAGTCAGCAGTACGGAGAGCGGTCGAGACCATACCTTGACGTGCACCACGGGTAGCGATGAAGGATTCAAGGGTGTTAAGACCCTTCTTGTAACTAGACTTAACTGGAAGCTCGATTTCACGGTTGAAGATATCCACCATGATACCGATTTCGGCGGAAGCAATCTTGATACCAGAGACAGAACCACGAGCACCAGAGTTGGTCATCACAGCAATGTCGGTATCCATAGTTGCAAGTTTAGCCTTAAGGAAGTTAGAAATTTCGGTATCGATTTCACGCCAGTTAGCTACGGTCAAAGAGTAGCGTTCTTCGTCGGTGAGGAGGCCTTGATTGTACTGATCCTGAATAAGTGCAGTCTTAGCGTCACCCTTGGCGATGAAGTCTTGGATTTCTGGGTAGGTTGGGTAGTCATCCTTACAGGTCGAGATGGAAGCGATGGTTTCGTACTCGAAGGAGAGAGCCTTGAGTTCGTCAGCAATACGCACGGTTTCATCAGCGCCGTAAAGGTTGAAGATGTCAGCCATCACCTTCTTCAGATGCTTGGAAGTTTGAATGCCATTATCAAATGGGTAATCTTCTGGCAAGATTTCATTGAAGAAAACACGACCAAGAGTGGTATTTCGAATAGCTTTCTTAGCGAAGACACGAATCGGAGTTTGAAGGGCGATATCACCAGCTTCGTAGGCCATTTCAGCTTCGAAAACTGAGCTATAAGCACGTGGGGTTTCTGATTCAGTGCCTGGCTTATCGTAAGTGAGGTAGTATGCACCAAGTACGATATCCTGGTAGATTGAAAGCACTGGAGAACCATCAGCTGGTTTCAAGAGGTTGCTGGCAGCCGACATCAAAGTCTTGGCTTCCTGCTGAGCTTCATCAGAAAGTGGAAGGTGAACCGCCATTTGGTCACCATCGTAGTCAGCGTTAAAGCCGGAAGCTACAAGTGGGTGAAGCTTGAGAGCCATACCATCTACGAGCTTTGGTTGGAAAGCCTGAATAGATAGACGGTGAAGAGACGGAGCACGGTTCAAGAGAACATAGCGACCTTGAATAACCTCGTCGAGAGCGTCCCAAACTACGGATTCCTTAGCGTCAATCATACGAGAAGCGGCACGAGAGTTGGCAGCGTATTCGTGAGAAAGTAACCAAGAAACTACGAAAGGCTTAAAGAGCTCAAGAGCCATGAGTTTTGGCAAACCACATTCATTAAGCTTGAGTTCAGGACCGATGACGATCACGGAACGACCAGAGTAGTCGACACGTTTACCAAGAAGGTTTTGACGGAAGCGACCCTGCTTACCTTTGAGAAGGTCAGAGAGGGATTTGAGCTTACGACGACCATTTTGAGAGCTAGCTTGACGGCCATGATTAGCATTGTTGTCAATCAAAGCATCGACAGCTTCTTGGAGCATGCGCATTTCATTGTGAATAATCACTTCTGGCGCATTGAGGTCGAGCAATTTTTTCAAACGGTTGTTACGGTTGATAACGCGGCGGTAAAGATCGTTAAGATCGGAAGTCGCGAAACGACCACCAGGAAGTGAAATCATTGGACGGAGATCTGGTGGGATGACTGGAATTACCGTCAAAACGAGATCCACTGGTTTAATGTTGGAATTCTTCATACCTTCAAGCAATTTAATACGCTTGATAAGTTTGCGTTCCTTTTGACCTTTAGCTTCTTCAGCTTGCGCAGAAAGATCTTCGATCATGGCATCAAGATCAATTTCTTCGAGCAATTCACAGATAGCTTGAGCACCCATCTTAACGGTGACAAGTTCTTCGTATTCTTCTGGAAGGTTGCGGTAATCAATTTCGGAAATGACGGCACCTTTTTTCAAACCTTCAAGAATATTTTTGCGGGAATAGAAATCAGCATCCAAGGCTTCAAGCTCTTTGGCTTCTTCATTGGCCAAGGTTTCAGCGTTAGCGCCTTCCGCTTTAGCGGCTTCAGAGTAACGAATCTTGATAGCTTGAATTGCAGCATCATGCTGAGCGATCAAGTCGCTTTTAACTTGCTCAATCTTCGCGTCATCAGCATTAATGATGAGGTAAGAAGCAAAGTAAACGACTTTTTCGATTGACTTGACGGTGAGGTCAAGCAAAAGACTCAAAGCAGATGGGGTGCCACGCATAAACCAGATGTGAGCAACTGGCGCAGCGAGTTTGATGTGGCCCATACGTTCACGACGAGCGATAGATTTGGTAACCAAGTTACCTTCCTTATCGACGGCAGCTTCACGAGAGCGGACACCTTTAAGTTTACTATCATGTGGGTTAATATCTTTGACTGGACCAAAGATACGCTCACAGAATAAGCCATCACGCTCAGGTTTCTGAGTACGATAATTGATGGTTTCTGGCTTCAATACTTCACCATAACTCCAGCTCAAGATGTCTTCGGCGCTTGCTACGCAAAGACGAATTGAATCGAAGTCACTGGCTGAGATATAATTATCCATCCAAGCCATATTTTAGAGCTCCTCTCCGAGATCGACATTGTCGTCGTCTCCTTCTGTTATTGATATTCCATCTTCTGTTAATGCTTCTTCAGTTTCTTCTTCAGTAAGATCGATGGTGTCATTACTGTCATCTTCAATATGAACATTGTGTCTAGCGTAAATTTGGCGGTCATCTTGAGCGCGTTCAATTTCGCGAGAGGTGTCTTCGATTACAGAGTCGGCATCACGTGCTTCCCCATTGTCGAGAAGATCAACCTTAAGACCGAGACCTTGAAGTTCCTTGACTAAGACGTTGAAGCCTTCAGGAAGCTTAGGACCTTGGATTGGTTCATTCTTAATGATAGATTCGTAAGCCTTAGCACGACCGTAAACGTCATCAGATTTAATAGTGAGCATTTCTTGAAGGATGCTGGCAGCACCATAAGCTTCAAGAGCCCAAACTTCCATTTCTCCGAAACGCTGACCACCGTTTTGAGCCTTACCACCGAGAGGTTGTTGGGTAACCATAGTGTAAGGACCAGTCGAACGAGCGTGAATCTTGTCTTCGACCATGTGGTGAAGCTTAATCATGTGCATAACACCAACTGCAGTCTTCTCGTGGAACGGTTCACCGGTGAGACCATCGTAAAGTTGGGTACGACCATTACTATCGATACCAGCCTTTTCAAGTTCCTTTGAGATTACCTCATCAGGAATACCATTGAAGGATGGAGTTGCAACCTTGTAACCAAGGATACGAGCAGCCATACCGATGTGGATTTCATAAAGCTGACCGAGGTTCATACGAGAAGGCACACCCATTGGGGAAAGTAGGACATCGATTGGGGTACCATCGGCCATGAATGGCATATCTTCGACGTTAAGTACGCGGGAAACTACACCCTTGTTACCGTAACGACCGGCCATCTTATCACCGACCTGAATCTTGCGCATTTCAGCAACGTAGATTTTGATCTGCATGAGGACACCAGCCTTGAGTTCGTGGCCTTGTTCACGAGTGTAAATGCGGACGCCGATAACTTTACCGGAAGTACCACCACTCATACGAACTGAGGTATCGCGGACGTCTTTGGCTTTTTCACCGAAGATGGCGCGAAGGAGGCGCTCTTCAGAACTGAGCTCTTGTTCACCCTTAGGAGTGATCTTACCAACGAGAATGTCGCCGTTTTTCACTTCAGAGCCAACAGTCACGATACCGTCTTCACCGAGGTGGCGCAGAGCGTGTTCGGAAACGTTAGGGATATCACGAGTAACCTGTTCTGGACCAAGTTTGGTTTCACGAACTTCTACATCGAAATCTTTAATATTAATAGAGGTCAAAGTATCATCTTCGACAAGCTTGCGAGAAATCACGATGGCGTCATCCATGTTGTAACCACGCCATGGCATGAAGGCCACGAGAAGGTTACGACCAAGAGCGAGTTCATTATTTTCAAGAGAAGCACCTTCGATAAGAGTGTCACCAGCCTTAACTTTTTGACCACGCACAGCCACACAGCGTTGGTTGTAACATTGATCAGAGTTGGTTTGTTCGAAATGCTCGACAAGGTATTCCTTAGAGGTTTTGTCAGCATATTTCACGATGACGGATTGACCGTCGGCTTTTTCGACTACACCATCACCTTCGGCGACAATAAGTTGAGAAGTGGCGCGGGCAATGTCATTTTCAATACCAGTACCAACGGTTGGAGCTTGATTGCGGAGGAGAGGCACAGCCTGTTTCTGCATGGCACAACCCATGAGTGCACGGTCGACACGGTTCTTTTCCACGAATGGAATAAGGGCGGCGGAGATACCGAGAATTTCCTTATGAGCGGCATCGACGTGGGTAACCTTAGCAGATTCAACCTGAACTGGCTGACCATTGACACGAGCGGAGACCCATTCGTCTTCAAATTCGCCTTTGGCGTTCAATTTTACAGAGGTATCAGCGATTACCATATCACGTTCGACACTAGCATCGACATAGATAACTTCATCGGTAACTTTACCATTTTTCACAACGACATATGGGGCTTCAATAAAGCCATATTCGTTAATACGAGCGTAGGTAGCAAGGTTCAACACAAGACCCACGTTACCACCTTCAGGGGTTTCAACGGTACAGATACGACCGTAATGAGTCGGGTGGGTATCACGTACATCGAAACCGGCGCGTTCACGAGTGAGACCACCAGGACCCATAGATGACAGACGACGCTTGTGAGCAAGCTCGCCGAATGGGTTGTAAGAATCCATTAGCTGAGAAAGCTGAGAGGTACTAAAGAATTCACGAACTGCAGCCACCACTGGACGTGGGTTAAGAAGCTGAGATGGAGTGACTTTTTCTTTAGCGTCAACCATTGACATACGGTCTAAGATATTACGTTGCAAACGAAGCATACCGAGACGGAATTGGCGTTGGACGAGCTCACCAACCATACGCACACGGCGGTTAGAGAGAGAGTCGATATCGTCAGCAGGTTCTTGGGTATTATTCAAGCGAATGATTTCGGCAATAATCGCGACGAGATCATCCATTTGCAAAGTACGATGGGTGCTGTCGTTTGGAGTATCAAAGCCAAGGCGTTGATTAATCTTGAAACGACCGACACGAGAGTAATCGTAACGCTTGTAATCGAAGAAAGTGCGTTCAACCATGGAACGAGCATTTTCGACAGTAGCCAAGTCACCTGGGCGGAGACGGCGGTAAACTTCGAGCAGGGCAGCAGCCTGAGAGCTGGTCGTGTCCTTGTCGATGGTGGAGTCGATGTAATTAATCGCACCAGTGTCAACATTTTCGAATTTGGCCTTGATATCAGCATCCTTGACAACGCCAAGAGCGCGAAGTAAAGTGGTGACTGGAATTTTACGACGGCGGTCGATTTTCACGTAGATACAACCATTTGGTGCGGTCTCGAATTCAAGCCATGCACCACGGCCTGGAATCACCTTAGCACCGTAATAGCGCTTCATTCCAATGGTTTCAGCAGTGAAAAAGACACCAGCTGAACGAATCAACTGAGAAACAATCACACGCTCAGTACCATTAATGATGAAGGTGGCACGGTCAGTCATCCATGGGTAATTACCGAAGTAAATTTCCTGTTCGACGACTTCGCCGGTTACTTTGTTTTGAAGTTCTGCTTTGACATGCAAAGGAGCTTCGTAGGTTTCAAGATTATACTTGGCTTCCTGAATGGTATGCTTTGGAGCCTTAAATTCATAATCTTTAAACTTTAGTGACAATTTTTGACCAGTATAGTCATCAATTGGATTGAGTTCGGTGAAAACTTCGCGTAGACCCGAACGTACAAATTCTTCCCAAGAATCTTTCTGATGTGCAGTAAGATCAGGGATAGGCAATTTGTCTCCTTCGGTGAAAAAGACACGGTTGCCATCTGGAATGGTACTATTTTTACTCACTTTTCCCTCTTATTTAGTGTTGATAATCTTTAGCGCCGAAGATTACTGCCACTTATGTCTTTCCACCTCGCTAAAATAAAAAGACATGTTTATAGTAGGCACACTACTTCTTGTAGCCATTTTAACGCATTTTCGGGATTTTTTCAAGGGGTATTTCTGATTTTTAGAATCAAAAAACCACCTGATTTCGGGTGGGATTTTTGAACATATAAGCTCTCAACTTGTTTATGTAAGCCGACTCGCAGTTAGGCTTCGTTCAAAAATTGAACTATATTTAGTATAACCATTATGATATTGAATGTCAAGAGAAATTAGCAAGAAAAATACCCCATTTTGCGGGGTATTTTGAGATCTATCAGCTTAAGCGAAATTAAACTTCGAGGTCATCGAGATCGGCAAGTTCAGCGCGAGTTTTTTCGGCAAGACCGTCATTTTCCTCTTCGGTCTCATCATTATAATCAGCGACAGAGCGAGCGGCTGTAGGTTCACCTTCACTATCTAATTCATCGGTGTTGACAATCTTAAGATTGTAACGGGCATCATTCTTCGTACCAAGAGCGCGAAGAAGGGTGCGGATAGACTGAGCGGTAGCACCACGGCGACCAATGACGCGGCCGACATCTTCTGGATCTACAGAAAGTGAAAGCAAGACACCTTTTTCATCAATTACACGATTGATAGCGACTTTTTCTGGATTACTGACGAGAGTTTTTACGATAAATTCGACAAATTGTTGGTCAATGGTTGACATAGGTTCTCCGGTTAAGTTTATGGTTATATTATAGCACTTTTGGTGAAAAAACGCCCCTCTTCGGAGCGTTTTTTAAGAAATTAAGCTTCAGCTTCTTCTTTTGGTTGATTCTTGCGAAGCTTATCTGCGTGCTTTGGAGCTTTTTGCTTCTTGGTAGGTTCTTTAACCCAGTCAGGAAGCTTCACACCTTCAAGTTTCAAGATGCGAGCTACACGGGTGGATGGTTGAGCACCATTCTTGAGGTAGAACTCGACCTTTTCCTTGTCGAGGGTGGTTTTCTTAGTTTCTGGATTGTAATTGCCGACCTCAGCCACAACGC
>CALHKE010000015.1 GCA_938033695.1 uncultured Candidatus Saccharibacteria bacterium
ACTCATAAATATTCTTAACTGGAGAAAGAAAAATAAAATAAATTCAAAAAAGTCTTGGAGCGGAAAAGTAAATAAATCCTGCAAAAATACATGGGAGTCTTTTGAAAAATACTCTGATATTAGAGGAAATTTCCCGGTAATTCTTGGTATTAAAAATCTAAACAAAACTGCGAAATTACCAAAAATATTTAGCGAAACCGAAATTCGTTCCTTAGAGGATATTCCTTTTAATGATATTATTCACATAGAAATTCCTCTTGAAAGATATAGTGAATTAAGTGATAAGATTCGAAAACATAGCCAAAAAGTAAAAATATTCCCTATTGAATTAGGTGAATTATTTGAATACGAAAATAGTTCTAAATAAATTATTATATCATACTCTCAATACGAAAAAACTCCACCGGTTAGGAGGAGTTTTTTATAATTCGGCACCGTGCTATTTTCCCGCTTTCGCAGTATGCTCGCCGCTACTGGGCTTAACTTCTGTGTTCGGAATGAGAACAGGTGTTTCCCCAGCGCCATGGGCACCGAAATAAGGTTTTGTGCTTCAACTCGCCACAAATTCCTAAGCGGTGAGCCAAAACCTCGTTTCGATGTCCTTGGTATTATTTGGTAATGCCAAGATTTTAGATTGACTAGCGATTATTCTTGATAATCACCAAACACTAGTTAAGTCTACCACATTCACGCCAATAATACAAGATTATTTTAGTGAATATGGACATAAAAAGGCGATTGGACTATTAGTACGCTTTGGCTAGCCTGTTACCAGGTTTACACCTTGCGCCTATCAAACAGATCATCTTTCTGTGTCCTCATGGGATTCCTAATCTTGGAGTCAGTTTCGCGCTTAATATGCTTTCAGCGCTTATCTTAACCGAACATAGCTACTCGACACTGCAGCAGGTGGCCACAATCGATACACCAGAGGTTCGTTCATCTCGGTCCTCTCGTACTAGAGACAAATCTCCTCAAGAATCCTTACGTCCATGCCGGATATAAACCGAACTGTCTCACGACGTTCTGAACCCAGCTCGCGTACC
>CALHKE010000016.1 GCA_938033695.1 uncultured Candidatus Saccharibacteria bacterium
ATGACGGGAAATTCCGGTCCATATCTGCAATATTCGGCAGTGCGTGCGAAGAAAATTTTGGGTAAGATTTTCAGTGGTCGTATTAGTGGAGAATTAAATAAGGTTGAATCGGAGGCTGAAGCTCTAATTTCAGAAAATGATTCGGCGGAAAAAGAAGCAAAATATCTCGCGGACATTTCGATTTATGAACGTAATTTGATGAAGAAATTGATTCAGTACCCAGATGTTTTGAAAGAAACTGTGCGAGAACTTTTGCCAAATAAAATTTGTACTTACCTGTATGAATTGGCGCAAGAATTTAGTCGTTTTTATGAACACGTACAGGTGGCGGGTTCAGAATTTGAGCTAGAACGAGGCAAAATTATTTTGGTTTACCTAAAGATTTTGACTCACGGTTTGAATTTACTAGGAATTGAAGTGCCGGAGCAAATGTAATGCCAAAAAAAGCGAAATTACTTTGGATGGACCTGGAAATGACAGGTTTGGACCCAGAAAAAGACAAGATTTTGGAAGTGGCGGTGATTGCGACGGATTGGGAATTAAATCCGATGGCGCAAATGACCGCGACGGTAAAAGTTTCGGAAAAATTGATTAAAGAACGTATGGTGGGGGAGTTTTGGGAAAAACACGAAGAGACTTATCGAAAACTTTGTGAACAAAATAAGGCTGGACTTCCAGTGAATGAGGTGGAAGAAATGCTATTAAAATTCATCGATGATCATTTCGGCGAGGAAGTATATTTAGCAGGAAATTCAATTCACCAGGATAAAAGATTTATCGTGAAAGAGTGGCCAAAATTGAACGAACGCTTGCATTATCGCATGCTCGATGTGTCAGCCTTTAAATTGTATTTCGAAAATGTGATGAAGAAAAAATTTACCAAAAGGGAAATGCATTTGGCACTCGATGATATTTTGGGGTCGATTGAAGAATTAAAATATTACAGTAAATATATAAAGAAATAAGATGTTTGAGATAGAAAAAGTTAGCGGAATTGGTGAATATAAAAAAGAAAAATTTTTGGATATTCACGCGGATACGAAAAATCCGAATTTGGAAGAATATATTTATTTGGCGCCGAATGGAAAAGTTTTTTTGGTGGAAAGAAAAAATACTTTGGAAGTTAGATGTGATCGAAATCTTTCGAAGCTTCTAAAGGAAGAGTTTGAGTCGGTGATGACTTCGCGTTATTTCGGTGTGGGGGGAGTAGAAATAGTCTTAAGTGGCCAAGTGGAAGAAGATAAAATCGAAGACTTGGTACGATTAAGCTATAATTTGACGAAAGAGATGGCGGACTAAAATCCTAGAGTCCTAAAATAGATTGAAAAATATTTTGAAAATAGGTCGAGAGGCCTATTTTTATTTGCGGGAAAAAGAAAAATCTCATATAATGAGCCTATGAAAAAAGAATTGAAAAAACTCAAGAAAAATGTCGAAAAAGTGAGTAAATCGAGCTTTGTGACAGAATTTAAGGAATTCATCAATCGTGGTAGTGTGCTCGACCTCGCAGTCGGTGTGATCATCGGTGGCGCCTTCCAAAAAATTATTTCATCATTAGTAAGCGATATCATTATGCCACTGGTCGGCTTAATCGCAGGTGGAGTAGATTTTCGCAATTTGGAAATTACCATCCCAAATCTATTCGGTCAAGATTCCGCAGCTCACATTCGTTATGGGAACTTCCTGCAAAATATGGTAGATTTCTTGATCATTGCATTCTGTGTGTTCTTAATCATTAAAATCATGAACAAGTTTATCGGTAAATTCAAGAAGGAACAGGAAGAGAAGGCTGAACCAACCACTGATGAACAAATTCTTGAAGTCTTGAAAGATATTCGCAAACATCAGAAATAAGTTTAGAAAAAATAGGTCGCGAGGAGCGACTTATTTTTATGCCGTGATTTTAAAGTATTTGATACGGTTTTTTGAGAAGAATATTTTTTAGATGGCGGAAGATTTAAAATTTTCGTATTGGGACTTAATATTTTCGAGATTTTTTACACGCTCGACGGTATTTGCTTTGACTTTTTGATTGGTGGTGCGAGTTTCGGCTTCGGTTTGATAATTGATCAAATAGGCAAGAAGTAGAGGGAATTCACGTAAGGCGAAGCGGTCGAGGCGAGCGGAGATGCGACCATTTTCGAATTGTTCAGCGATTTTGGCGACGGTTTCTTTTTGAGTAGTAGCGAGATTAGATTCGTCATAAGTGGATTCTAATTCAGGAATACCAAATTCGGAGTTTAGAAGATTTTTTTCATTTAATTCAAGTTCGGCAAGCACGGCTTGAAGCGAGGCGGTAATACCGCGAACGTCAGAGGATTGCATGTAGTCCTTGTATTTGTCGATAAGTTCCTCGTTCATATATTTGGCAAGATAGAAGCTCGAAACTAAATTATCGCGATCACGGTTTTCGACAATTTTTTTGGTGCCAGAAAAAACACTAAAAAGAATCAAGATGAAAATAGCCCCGAGAGCGATAGAAATATTGCGCAGGGTAAGAAAAGGGATGATTTTATCGAAAAAACCAAAAGGAGAACTCTTTTTGCCTGAATTCGGCTTGGAAGAATTAGAGGCGATTTGTTGAAGATAAGCCATATTGTCCATGCTTTAATTATAGCATAGAGGTTTGTTATAATTGAGTTATGCAAGATGCGAAGGAGGAAATTCGAGCCAGGTTGCCGATCGAAGATGTGGTATCGGAATATATTGAGCTGAAGCGAAGTGGTGCGACTTTGAAGGGGCATTCACCTTGGGGTGTGGATAAAACACCTTCCTTTATGGTGTCACCGGATAAGGGGATTTGGCATGATTTTTCAGCCAATAAAGGTGGGGATATTTTCTCATTTGTGATGGAGGTAGAGGGGATTAGTTTTCCGGAAGCTTTGGAAAAATTAGCGGCGAAAGCGGGGGTGGAGCTAAAAAAATATTCGAACGGAGATATGCAAGTATCCCGTACAAAGATGAAAATGCGAGAGATTTTGGAACTCGCCACGAAATTCTATCAGGCGTGCTTAGTGAAAAATGAAAAAATTCGAGATTACGCGTTTTATCAGAGAAACTTGGATCGTAATTCAATCTTGAATTTTCGGATTGGTTATGCGCCGAGCGGGAAAGATTTTTTGGTAAATTTTTTGAAAAAACGTGGCTACAAAGAAGCAGAGATTAAAGAAGCGGGTCTGATGAATCGATTCGGTGGAGATTTTTTCCGTGGTAGGATGATGATTCCGTTTATCGATGCAAGTTCCGATAATGTGATTGGTTTTACGGGGCGAATTACGGAAGCCGGTGAGCCAAAATATTTGAACACTTCGGAAACTTTGCTGTTTAATAAGGGTCGATTTATTTTTGGCTTGAATTTAGCAAAAAAAGCAATCAGGGAAAATGGTTTTTGTGTGATCGTGGAAGGAAATATGGATGTGATTTCGTCGCATCAGGCAGGGGTACAGGAGGCGGTGGCGACTTCGGGTACAGCAATGACGGAAAATCATTTGAAGATTTTATCGCGATTAACTTCAGATATTCGTTTGGCCTATGATGGCGATGCAGCGGGTGTAGCAGCGACGGAGCGCGCGATTTTGATGGCAAGTAAATTAGGGATTTCTTTGTCGGTGGTATCGGATTATGGTAAGGCGAAAGATCCGGATGAATTAATTCGTTCGGCGCCAGAAAAGTGGCGAGAATGTGTGATGAAACCAGTGCCAGCGATTGACTGGGTGTTAGGAAAATATGAAATTCGATACAATTTGCGTACCGGAATGGGGAAGAAGCAATATTCGGATCTGGCAATGAAATTAATTGTGGAGATTCAGGATCCGGTGGAGCGCAAACATTATGAGCAGATGGTGGCGCGAAAATTGGAAGTGACGGTGGAGGACCTGAAAGAGAAAAAGGTGCAAGTGGAAACTGTGAGGCTTAAGCCAGTGAAAGAGACGAACGAGGCGGCAAGCCCGAGTATTTTGAAGGTGCTAGAAAATGATTTACTGGCGATTTTGGTTTACGGTGGAACGGCAGGAGCGGAAATCGATTTGGAGATTCCGACCGATGAGGTGAAATTGGAAGAATTGTCACTGATTTTTGAGGAAAAATTTGCGAAAAAGAGTGAGGCGGAACTTTCGAAATTAAGTCAGGAACTGCGTCAACGTTATGAGGTAGAACGTAATAAAGAGAAAAAGAAACAATTGATTTTAGAGCTTGAATCTTGTGAAGACGAAGAGCGAATGACGGAAATTTTGAAGGAAATTGAACGGTTAGGATAGTGAAAATTTGAGGGAACAATTTTGAATTTAAGTGTTAGTTTTTGGGACTGGCTGGTTGATTAAGATTAAAATAAGCGTTATACTTAATCTAATTTGAGGGACTAAAATAACAATGAATCCAAATAAATTAGGTACTGCGGCTCCAGGAGGTGGGGCGGAAAAAACTGGTAACTTTACAGCGGAGCAAAATCCGGTGAAGAATTTTGGGGTAGAAAAAAATTCAGAAAAGCCAAAAACTGGGGCGGAAATTTTTGAACTGAAGATGCATCAGATTGCGGATCGTCGCGATATGATTGAGCAGATGAAGTTGGATGGAAAACTTGGTTTTGATGATTATAAAACTAAGAAACAGGCACTGGATTTAGTCGAAACTAAATTGACGAAGCTTTATAATATTTATGAAAATCGTGAGGTGAACGAGGCGGAGCGTGAGAAAGAACTGGAGATTCAAAATCGTCACCTCGAAGAGAGTAAAGATTCTTTAAGAAAGCTTAGCCAAGACAAAGAACTGCCACGAGGCGAAAAAATGAAGCTGATGGAGAATTTTTCGCAGCGCTTAGTCGAGAGTTCCGATAAAATAGAAGAAATTAAGAAGGCTCGGGAAATGGATGAGCGAGTCTACCAGTTATTTGGTGGTAAGTCGGGCGAAGTGGCGGCGAAGACCGAGACTGAAGAAAAGACTGAGGGGAAGACTGAAAAAGAAATCGAGGGAAAAACCGAAGATAAGTCCGAGGAAAATACCGAGGAAAAGATCGAAAATAAAACTGAGAGTCAGACTGAAGAGAAAACTGAAGAGTCGACTGATAAATCTAAAGCTTCAGAGAAAAAACCGGCCAGTACTTTCTCTTGGACTGGTGGCGTGGGTGGACCGATGTTTTATTCTGGGGCGAGCGCTCCGACGGTAAAGGTGAATAAGACAGTTGAGGGTGGCACGACCGGAAATGGTACACCCGAAAATAGTAAGGCTGGTGGTAAGTCAGGGGAAGGTTCGGCATCGGGGTCTGCTGAGTCGACTGGTGCTAAAACTGAAACTTTAAACGTGACGCAAAAAGAGGTATTGAAGCAAGCAGAAGAGAAATTTTTCCAAGAGAATCTAAAAACGCTCGGTGGAGCAATGGCGGCGAATGGTTATAAAGAAATGGATAATCGAAACTTCTTGATGCCACTTAAAAAGCTAGAAGCGAACGACCCAGATCTTGCGTCTTTTGATGAACGAAATAAGTTGCACAATGAATCAATTGAGAAGATGAAGGCTTTTGAGAAAAAGTTTGATTTGGACCAAATTAAACTTGATGTCGGACGTGCGGTTTATACTGGAAATGTGGCAAAAGAATTTGGTATTGGACTTTATCGTATCGATGTTTCGAGGAATGAACTACAGAAAATCATTGATAGTAAGAGAAGTAGCGAGGAAGAGAAACAAAAAGCCATGAAAGAATTGGAAATGCTCGACCAGGTAAAGGAAGGCTTCTTAGAAAATATTGGCTCGCACGTGGGTGAAAAATATTCCAATGAGGAAATCGCTTCGGTGCCAGAGAGTGAAAGGAAGAATGCGAATAGGTACCTTTTCCTTAAGAAGGTTAAAGGAGAAATGAGAAATCCGTATAATATAGCCCTAACTCATGCACGTATGGCATTAAGTAAGGCTAGTAAAATATTGAAAAAATAAAGAAAGGGGTAGAAACAGAAAATCAAGGGAGAGATTTTGACGTGTTTGATTTTTTGTGATATAAATTGGTGCAATGGGAAAAAATGTCGTGGAAAAAGATAAGAACAAGATTAATGAGGAAGAAGAGCTCCTCAACTCCTTTAGCTTGGACGGTGCGCCAGAGCCAGAATATGATGATTTAGTTTCGGAAGATGACTTGACGGATGAAGATCTCGAGATTACGGCAGAGAACGTAGATCAGTTCGCTGATGACTCGGTGCGTTTATATTTGCGTGAAATTGGTAAGATTCCACTACTTTCGAATGAGGAAGAAGTAGATTTGGCCTATCGTATCGTGAAGGGTGAGAAAAAAGCCAAGGATAAGATGGTGGAAGCCAATATGCGTCTAGTAGTCTCGATTGCAAAACGCTACTCTGGTAGAGGTCTAGATTTTCTAGATTTAATCCAAGAGGGAAATACTGGCCTTTTGCGTGCAGTAGAGAAGTTTGATCCGGATAAGGGTTTCAAGTTTTCGACTTATGCAACTTGGTGGATTCGTCAGGCGATTACTCGTGCAATTGCGGATCAGGCAAGAACGATTCGTATTCCAGTGCACATGGTAGAAACGATTAATAAGGTGCTTCGTGCGACACGTAAATTGACTAATGAACTTAATCGTGAACCGACCGTGGAAGAAATTGCCAAAGAAATGGGCATGGAGCCAGAAAAAGTCGACTATGTGATGAAGATTAAGCAGGATATTGCTTCACTCGATGCGACGGTGGGTCGCGATGGTGACGACGAAGATTCGGTGCTGGGTGATTTTATCGAAGATGAAGGTCGCGTTTCGCCGGAAGATGCAGCAGCCGCACAGATGTTGAAGGAGCAAATTGCGGAAATTCTTTCCAGTCTTTCGGAACGTGAACAAAAAGTAGTGAAGCTACGCTTTGGGATCGGTGGTGGACGTCCACATACTTTGGAAGAAGTGGGTGCGGAATTCTCGGTAACCCGTGAGCGTATTCGCCAAATTGAAGCGAAGGCGTTGTCGAAACTTCGTAAACACAAAGATACGAAAAAACTTCACGAATATTTACACTAAAATAGGGGAGCGGGTGATTTTCGGGCGGGAAACTGTGCGAAAATCACAAGATACGCTATAATAAAAGTAATGAAAAATTTTTGTCAAAAATTATTAAATTTGCTACCAGTTCTCGCGATTTTTTGCGTGTCGATGGTGGCTTTTTTGCCGGTAGCAAGAGTATTCGCAGAGGGAGAAGATTGTGGCGTGCCAACCGCGATTATTAAATGTGGAACTTCGGACAGCGAAGAGGCTTTCTTTTCGATTATTGGTAGCGTAGTGAATATTCTAACTTACGGGGTTGGCGTGGGTGCAGTAGCTGGTTTTACCTACGTGGGTTTTCTTTATATGACTTCACAAAATGATCCAGGAAAAATCAAAATAGCAAAAGATCGCGCAATGCAAATTGTGATTGGACTTTTGGTTTATGCTTTGATGTGGGGAATTTTGAACTTCCTTTTGCCTGGTGGTATCTACGGCAACGGGAATTAAAATGTCGAAAAAAGCCGATCTTGAACACATTAAGATTCGCCTAAAGGAGCTCGCTGGAGTAAGGACGCGAGTAATTTTGGTTTGTAATTGTAAGAGTACGGGTCATAAACGAGTTGAAAAAGAAGTGGTGAAACCACTGCGGGAGTTTATCTTACAACAAAAGGGAATGACTTTTTTGCGCTTTGATGTGGAGTCGCCGACGCTGGAAGAAAATGCGGAAAGACTTTCGAAATTAATCATGGATGGGGACGTGGTGCTTACGGCGGGTGGTGATGGTACGGCAGGAATCGGAGTGAATGGAATTATGCGATCTGGTAAGGCGGCAAAATTTTATGTAATACCGTACGGAAATTTTAATGATATTATTCAGGAACTGAGAGGTAACTCGGGTAAACAGGTTTATCCGATTGAAGCTTTAATAGATGGGAAGCATTTTCGTTATGCTTTGGCGTATTTTACGATTGGGATGATGGCGGAATCGACGAGAATTTTTGATGACGAAAAAATACGCAGGAAGTTGAGAAAGTCAAAATTTAATTTAATTTTTTCTTTGAAGACACTTTTGATGTGGTTTTTTGTGAATCGTAAAAAAGATTATATTACAATTGACGGTCAAAAATATTCGGATATTCTGGTAGTGAACGGGAAAAACGTGGCGAGATTGATGAAAGGCGGGGAATATTATTTGGGGGAAACTTTTCTCTATACGGAACAGCGTTTGAATAACTTTTTTGCTATGGCATTTTTTATGCTGCAAGCGATGTTTAGTGGAATTCCTGGGAAAAAGCTAAAAAATAAGAGGATTCGCTTCGAAGAAAAGCAGAGAATTTTTATTCAATCAGAGGGTGAATATAAAGATTTAGTGGTGCAGGAAATTAGTTTCTTGAAGAGTAAAAAGTCGATTGAAATCCTGTAAGAAAAATTAAAGATTTCTATTTCGCTTATGTTATAATAAGGCTATATGAGTCTATTACGTGGTGTGGGCGATTTCTTCGCATTGGATATTGGAACCAACTCAATTCGCATGATTCAATTGTCGGGCGATGTTGAGAAGGGTTGGGCACTGGAAAAATTTGCCTATGTGCCGGTGGATAAAAAAATTACGATGGATGATTCGGAACAGGGTCGTAGGAAACTGGCCGAAACGATTTTGGGTGCAAAAAAGCAGGCGGGTATTACTACCAAAAATATCGCAATTGGCTTGCCGGCGCGCAAAACTTACACAGCAATTATAGAGGTGCCAAATGCACCAGAGAAGGAACTAGCGAAAACCGTAAAGTACGAAGCTGACCAATATATCCCAATGGCAGTGGACGATGCGAAGATTGACTTTGCCGTACTTGGTGTTTCACCTAATGACAATACGAAGGCGGAAATTTTGATTTCATCCACAGATCGCGCCTACGCCGAAGAAAGACTCGAAGATATTGAAATGTTGGGCTTGAATGTGATTGCTCAGGAACCAGAACCAATTGCCATGGTGAGAGCTTTGGCACAGATTGGGGTAGAAGATGCGCGGATGATTATCGATTTCGGGGAAAATTCCACAGATTTAGTAGTAATGTATCTCGGTGCGCCAAGGTTGGTACGCTCGATCCCGGGTGGACTTTCAGCTTTTATTAAAACTGTAGCGAATGGACTCTCGATTTCGGAAGCACAGGCAAAACAGTTTATTTTGCAGTATGGACTTTTGCAGGATCAGTTTGAGGGGAAAATTTACCAAACTCTTTCAAGTAATTTGGAAGGCTTCACGATGGAATTAGTAAAGTCGGTGCGTTTCTTCCAAAATAAATATACTGGTGCGCAATTTGGTGGGATTATTCTTTCGGGATATGCAGGAATTATTCCACTTATGGCAGAATATATTGAAGCGAAGACGGGTATTTCGACGATTCAGGGTAATCCATGGCAATATGTACGCGTCAATGAGCAGCAACAAAAATTACTACTTCCAGTAGCCTCAGAATTCGGAGTGGCGATCGGTCTGGCAGAAAGGAGCAATGACTAATGAAAAAAATCGATTTTAAAACCATGCATCTTTCTGATATTCCGGATGTCATCAAGAGTATTTTTACTGGTGAAACCGATAATGAAATGATGACGGGGCAAACTGGTAAATATGAAATTAACTTGGTGCCAGATATCAAGACGGATATGCTGAAGCTAATGAAGCTACGCAATATGATTGTGTTTGGTTGCGTGGTGGTGATTATTGCTTCATCGGTTTTTACGGCGTTTCTGGCGATTTTTAAGGGCGCCCAGGATTTGACAATTGCAAGTCAGGGAAAGCATATCGAGAATCTTTCAAATACAATTAACCAATATTCGGAATTGCCAGATTTCTTAAATATCCAAGATCAATTGGCAAAATTGAAATCGATTAACGATAATCGTTCAGTGTTGTCGCGAGTTTTTCCGGTGTTAAAAAATCTTTTTCCAACCAATAAAGATACGATTAAAATTTCGGATTTGAATGTGAATCTTTCGACTTCGACGATAAATTTTGATGCGCAAGCCAATGCGGGGGAAGAACCATACATTGATTACCGCGTACTGGAATCATTTAAGAAATCAGTGAATTTGATGAAATATGATTATGGACGTTACGTGGATGCACAGGGAAATTTGATTCCATCACGTTGTATTGAGGAAACGGATGCCGCGGGTAATATTTTGACCGATAATGGTAATACTTATGCGATTTGGAAGCGCGGTTTAACAGATTGTGACCCTTCACGAAATGATCATCAAAAGAAATCAGCTTTGACTCAGTCAAATAATAATTCGAACGTTTCGAACACAAACTTAAATAGTGATTTTGGTAAAGTAAAGGCCAAAACAAATGTTTCGGACGATGTTGAGCATGTGGAAAATACAGAAAAGAATGGCAATGTAGAAAATAATGGTGATGTGGTAAAAACCGATATTCAGACGATTATTCCAGACGAAAAGATTTGGCGTAGTCCACTATTTGATCTTTGGTATAAGCACGAAAAAATGCGTACGGCGGATGACGGAATCCAAGATACGCTTGATACCAACGCAGAAGTGTCAGAGTCAGAAGTTAATGGCGTGAAGACCCGCACGCAAAAAATCAAGAATGTGAAAAATTACATTTATACACCTTCGATGGGATTGGACGGTAAAATTTCGAGTGTGCCACATTTTGAAAGTAGCTGTATTACTTATAAGGGTGAAAAGAACGGCGATAATGTGAAATGGTCGGCAGAGAATAAATGTTTGATGGTGCCAAAGGGAATTCGCGTGACAGATTCTTCGAACGGTCGTGATTCAAGCTCTAATCTAGTTTTGCGCTTCTCGACAATTATTACTGTGGATCCAGAACTTTTCAAGTTTACCAATAAGCATATCATGACATTTGGTCCATCCGGTCAAAACGTAACTGACTCTTATCTCCAAGTGGAAGGTATGTTCGCAGCACCAGCCAAGGATTGTGCAAGAGACGATGCAGAATGTGTGGGTCAGAAAACTTCAGCAGGAACAAACAATTAAAGAAGGTAAAAAATGAGCGAATTAATTTTAACAAAACGCGTACGAATTAATAAAATTAGGCAACAAATTACCTTGATTGTTTTGGCAGCTTCGGTCTGTTTTGGAGTTTGTTTGGTGCTTTCAGTTTACTTTATTAAATATATGAGTTTTAATGGCAAAGTAATTGCGGCGCGAGATACTTCAATCAATAATTATTACCAGACGATTAAGAATGTCGGTATTTGTGAGGATACGGATAAGGATGGTAAATATAACGACAAAGAACTGGCGAAATGTGACCCAAATAAGGTGGACGTTTCGAAGTTGGCTAATACTTTACGCTACAACGCTTTGGTGACGATGGCAAATAATACGAATTTGGAATCGATTGCGAGAGACGGCCAGAAGAGCTGTTTTGATGAAAATAAAAATCGCATCGATTATTCGAAGTTGTATTTGAATTCAAAAACCGATAACGAAAAAGCCTACAACCTTAATATGATTAAGATGTGTTCGGCCCTAAGGGTAATCCCGGATGCCTTGCCAGCACAGAAAAATGATGAAGCCTTACTCGCTTCCATTAACCAGATTTTCCTTTTGTCGGGATTTGAACCGGAACAATTGTCACCAGGGAATTCTTATAAGAATAGTGGAATTGTCGGTGTCTCAACGATTCCAGTTTCGATTTCGGTAAAGAAAGACGAAAAAGATACGATGAAAGTACTATCGAACTTGGAAAAATCGATTCGTTCATTCAATATTGAAAGTGCGCAGATTAAATGGAGTTCGAATTTAACCACCAAATCTTCGAGACTTGAATTAACGGCTCAAGGCGCGGCTTATTACACGAAGGGTGCGGCGGTGCGTGAAAAAGATTCGACAGTTTACGCTTCGGGTAAGGCACGTACGCAGGAATCGAAGGACAAGGCAGACGCGGCAGCAAAGAAGAAGGCAGAAGAAAAAGCCAAGAAGCAGGCGGAAGAAGAAAAGAAAAAGCAGGAAAAGGAGGACGAGAAATGAGACGCTCAGACATCTTCACGGTAACTTTTGTAGCGAGCGTGGGGGTCTTTCTAACATTTATCGCTTGTAGTTTCTTGCTGGGTGATCCAGATACACGTTATTTGAAACATAAAACGATTGGTAAAATTACGGCAGATTTGACGAGTCCTGATCCGGAAGTCTTCAATGTGGATGCGATTAATCCAACGGTAGAAGTTTACGTGGGTAGTTGTGAAGACGTGGACCGTAACGGAATTTTGGACCGCGCTGAGTTAGTGGCTTGTGGTCGTGCTACGCCAGAAACCGCAGCAGAGGAAGAGAAGAAAGAAAAAGCCGAAGAGAAGAAAAAAGAAGAAACCGAAAAAACTTCTGACGGTGAAGATGAAGATTCTAAGACGAAGGCAGATTCAGATAAAACCTCTGAGGGCGAAAATAAATCGAAAAATGAAGCTTCAGATAAGACTTCTGGAAATAATTCAACTTCGACGAATAAAACTTCGGAAACTAAGAAAGAAAATTAAAGGAAAAGATTTTGTTTACACATGACTCGCAAGAAAAAGTAATTCAGCTCTTGATTAAAGAAGGGTTGGTTTTTGAGTCGGATGTAAAAAGAGTAGTAGAAGAGGCAGAGAAACGTAAACAGCCGTTACTAGCTAATTTGGTAGCGCAAAAAATTTGCGATGCGGAAACAATTTCGCATGCCACGGCGGTAATTATGAATGTGCCGTATGTGAGCCTACATAACGTAAAAATGGACCGCGAGATTTTGACTTTGCTGCCTTATGATGTAGTTTCGAGATTAATGGTGGTACCACTGGGGGAGAAGAACGGGGTTCTGTATGTGGCGATGCTGGATGTGTCGAACGTGCAGCAGATTGATTATCTTTCGACTTTGACCCAGAAGCAAATTCGCGGCATGGTGGCTAGCGAAGCTGGGATTAAAAGTGCGATTGCTCAGTATCAGGGCGATTTTCGCGCGGTAGAAAAAGCGGTCAAAAGTAGCGACGAGGAAGATGCGAATTCTTCGAGTGTAAAAACCATTACGCAGGATTCACCGATTTCGAAAGCTTTAACTACGATTTTGGATTATGCGACGAAGACAAAGGCTTCGGATATTCATATTGAACCACTAGAGGCGGCATTAGTAGTGCGTTGTCGTATCGATGGTGTTTTGCGCAAGGTGATGGAACTGCCGAAATCGATTGAGCCGGCTTTAGTTTCAAGAATTAAGATTTTAGCGAACTTGAAAATTGATGAACACCGCGTGCCACAGGACGGTCAGTTTACGGTATCGGTGGAAGGCACGGAAATTGATTTACGTATTGCAGTGTCACCAGTGATTTGGGGTGAACAGGTGGTGATTCGTATTTTGGACAAAAGTGGGACGACGCTCGATATTGAACAGATGGGAATGACCGGACATGCGCTGGCGATGGTGCAGCGGGGGATTGAACGTCCGAACGGTATGATTCTAACTTCGGGTCCGACCGGTTCTGGTAAGTCGACCACACTTTATGCTTTGATTAAAAGAATTAAATCGGACAAAATTAACATCGTGACCCTAGAAGATCCGGTCGAATATAAGATGGACGGGGTGAACCAAATTCAGGTGAATGTGGATGCGGGTCTAACTTTTGCGGCGGGTCTTCGTAGTATTTTGCGTCAGGACCCAGATGTAGTAATGGTGGGGGAAATTCGTGATGCGGAAACGGCGAACTTGGCAGTACAGGCATCGCTAACTGGACACTTGGTATTTTCGACTTTGCACACCAACTCAGCGGCAGGTATTTTGCCAAGGCTTCTGGATATGGGGATTGAGCCATTTCTTTTGGCTTCAACTTTAAACATCGTGATCGGTCAACGTTTGGTGAGGCGTGTGGCGCCAAAACGAGAAGTGGTGCATTCGACAGAAATGGAAACCAAGCAGATTAATGATTTGGTGGCGAAATTATTGCCACAAAGTCAGGAACAGGTGGCGATGGTATCGGAAGATTTGGGTTATCCGGGACTGCCGGTGGTGAATCCGAATGGTTACTCGATGATGCGGGGAATTGACGAGAGGGAAACGCCGGGTGGATATAAGGGGCGTGCAGGTCTTTATGAAACGATTGAGATTGACGATGATATTCAGAAGTTAATCGTAAAACGTGCAACGTCTTCGGAAATTATGCAACTCGCGAAGGAAAAAGGCACTTTGACGATGCGACAAGACGGAATGTTGAAGGCGCTGACCGGAGTGACGACCGTAAGTGAGGTGAACCGCGTAGCGTCAGATTTGGCGTAGTGAAGATAAAAAAGTTTATGGTAAAATAAAGATAAGAGGTAAATATGCAAGAAAATCAAGCACAGACGAGCGTACGTTCAGCAGCTGCAGCACAGGCCGCCGCAGCCGCATCATCACCAACTGCCGTGCCAACTTCGGTGAAAATTGAAACATTATTAGAGGCTTGTATCAAGCACGGGGCTTCGGACTTGCATATTCAGGTGGGACTGCCACCAATCTTACGTATTGATGGGTCACTGGTGCCAATTCCAAATACGCCGATTTTGACGACGGAAATTGTAGATACTCTGATTTTCTCGACGCTAGATTCAATGCAGCGTGAAACTTTGGCGAAAGATAAGGAATTTGATTATTCATTTGCTTTTGGCGAAATTGCGCGTTTTCGTGTGAACGCTTTTAATGAAAAAGGACACCTCGCGGCAGCCTTTCGTTTGATTCCAACCAAGATGCCAACGATTGAAGAATTGGGTATGCCACAGGTAATTTCTGGTTTTGCAGACTATCCACGTGGTTTGGTTTTGGTGACGGGTCCGACCGGTTCTGGTAAATCGACCACGCTGGCAGCAATTATTAATAAGATTAATAGTGAAAAATCGGTACATATTTTGACAATTGAAGACCCGATTGAATTTACCCATAAATCGAAGCGAAGTTTGGTGGCGCAACGCGAAGTGCATTATGACACTTATTCGTTTAGTCGAGCTTTGAAGTCGGCTCTACGTGAAGACCCAGATGTGGTATTACTCGGTGAGATGCGCGATCTTGAAACGATTAGTGCGGCAATTACAATTGCGGAAACTGGTCACTTGGTATTCGCGACACTGCATACTAATTCAGCAGCCCAGTCAGTGGACCGTATGATTGACGTCTTCCCAGCAGAGCAACAACCACAAATTCGTTCACAGCTCGCAGGTATTTTGATGGCGGTTTGTTCACAGCGTCTAGTGCCAGCAATCGGTGGTGGCCGTGTTTGTGCGGCAGAAATTATGGTGGCAAATACGGCAATTCGTTCGATTATTCGCGAAGGAAAGACTCATCAATTAGATACAGCAATTCAAACCGGAGCGTCAGAAGGTATGCAGACAATGGACCGTACTTTGGCGAAATTAGTCCAACAGGGAACGGTGACTTATGATAGTGCAAGAGAATATGCGGTAGATGTACGTGAATTTGAAAGGATTGTGAAAGGCGCCTAATGAACCGATATATTTATAAGGCCCGCGATAGTAAGTCGGGCGCGATTATTAAGGGTGTAATTCAGGCAGAGAATGAACGCGCCGCCGGTAAGCTCTTGATTGAGCGCGGTTATACGCCGGATACAGTGACGGAAGATACTTCGGGTGATAGTTTTTTTGATAAATTTAAAAACAAAGTTACCACGAAAGATAAAATCGTTTTCACGAGACAATTTTCGACTTTGATTGGGGCGGGTTTACCACTTTCGAATTCTTTAAGGGTTTTGATTGAACAGACAGAGAGTAAACCAATGCGTCGGGTGACGGAATCGATTTTGGCGGACGTGGAAGCGGGTAAAAGTTTGACGCAGGCTTGTGCGAAATTTCCAGATGTATTTAACCGAATTTATCTAGCGCTTTTGAAGGCTGGTGAATCTTCTGGTACGCTGGATAAATCTTTAAGACGATTAGCCGATCAGCAAGAAAAAGATCACGCGATGGTGACGAGAATTAAAAACTCTTTAACCTATCCGGCGATTGTGCTTGCGGTGATTATTGCGGTGTTGGTTTTCATGGTGATTGCAGTGGTACCGCAGGTGCAACAGCTTTATCATGATCTGGGGAAGGATTTGCCATTGATTACTAAGTTATTGGTGGAGCAAACGAACTTCTTGGTGAATATGTGGTGGCTGGTGACAATTGTGATTGGCCTTGTGATTTACTTTGTTTTTCAATTCGTGCGCACGGATAGTGGACGTCATGTCCTAGCGAGAATTAAATTAAATATTCCGGTATTTAAATCGATGTTTTGGCGTCTATATAATGGACGTTTCGCACGCACGGCGGAAAACTTGCTTTCGACAGGTGTATCGATTCAGGATACTTTAACGATTTCAGCCGAAGCGATTAATAACTTAATTATGGAAGAAGAAATTAAGGATGTTTCAGAAAAAGTGAAGCAGGGTAAAACGCTGTCGGCATCACTGAAGGAACTAGATTATATTTTGCCATTACTCCCACAAATGGCGGCAATTGGTGAAGAATCTGGTAAAATTGATGAAATGCTGGGTAAGGCAGCGAACGTCTACGAAGACGAATTGGATCAGCAAATTAATACAATTTCGACATTGATTGAACCAATTATGTTGGTGATTATGGCTTTGATGGTGGCAGTAATTATTGCCGGTGTGCTTATGCCGATTTACCAATTGGTGTCGCAAATTCAGAAATAGAGGCAAAATGAGAAAATTATGGACAGATGGAAGTGCGTCACCGAATCCGGGGCCGGGGGGATTTTCTGTAATTGAAGACAAAAAACCGGTAGCGATGGGGCGAGAAGATTTGACCACGAATATCCGAATGGAAGGTTCGGCAATTTTGGAGGCCTTAAAGGTGCTATCTGGTGAGGAAGCGGAAATTTGGACGGACTCAGAATTTTGGATTAACGTGCTGACCAAATGGGCGCCGTCTTGGGAAAAGAACGGTTGGAAAAAGAAGAGCGGCCCAATTAAAAATTTAGGTTTAGTAAAAAAAGTGTTCAAAGCTTACAGGGAAGCAAACGCGAAATTGGTCTGGGTGCGTGGCCATAATGGCACAGCAGAGAACGAGCTAGCTGATGAGTGGGCGAACAAGGCACGCGAAAATACAAACTACCCAGGTCTAGAAATTTTAACGGTGGAAACGAGTGAAGAATGAAAAAAATTATTGTCAAAGCAGAAGTTAGAGACGTCGATAAATTAGAGAATCGCTTGATGAATTTGGGCTATGATTTTGACCCAATGTATTGGCAGCACTCACGAATTTTTGTGCCAAGAAATTACGAAGAACACAATAATTTTGCTCGCATGATTTTAAGAATGGACGTAAAGGCAGTGGATCGCCCGGCGCGTTATAGTCTGATTTGTAAGCGACATCTCGAAAAATCGAAGATTGATTTGGTGCATGAGACTTTGGTTTCTAGTTACGCAGAAGCGGCGAATATTTTATTACAAATGGGACTGATTATTCAATCAGAAGTTTCGAGAACACGCCAAGAAGTGGTACTGGAAAATGGTATTACGATTTACCTCGATCAAATTGAGCATGGCCGCAAATCTTATATTAAGTTCGAGGCGGTTTTGGAAAATGAATCAGAGGCCGAAGAGATACGAAATCGCATTGAGGTTTTAATGATGGACTTAAATATTTTGCCGGATTTGGTGATAAAAGATACTTACGGCGAAACCGCGAAGTAAAAGTGTGCTAAACTAATAGAAAAATAGTGAGGTGATATGGATTCCGAAAAGACTGAAATTACGAACTCTGAAATTCGAAAATTGAATGATTTTGATGTATTTTTGTGGGCGAATGAGCTTGATGAAGTAAAAAATAATGTGTCGTGTGAACTATTTTTGTTCAATAAAAACTACACGCCATTTAAGATTCGCTATTCTGAAAAATTAACTAATTCGGTGAAGCAGATGTTTATGGGCGAAGCGATCGCCTATGTGATTTCGGGGGCGGAAAAAGGTTTGGAATGTCGTGAGTATGAAAAATCAGATGGGGAAAATAAGGTGATTTATCGTACTGACCTTTCGAAAGTGGTACGTGCCGAGAGTCTACTGAATTTGATTGAAAAAGAATACAAAGACATCGATTATTTCACGGATAATGAACACCAATTCAAGAAAATGAAGGGGATTATCGCGAAGTTTTCTTATCCAGGTGGTGATGATGGAACGAAGGTTTTTTATATCGCGAAGGGAATTTCGGCAGCTTCGGCCTTAAACGCGAAAACTTCTTGGGAATTGAACGGGGAAAGTTTTGAGCCATTCTCTGCGGAGGTGGCTTTGAAGATGCCAGATGATAATCAGGTAGCCTTTGTCGATGGATCGGTAGTGATTTTTAATCAGACGAAGTTCGAAAATCTCTTCCAGTACGATTTTAAGTCGCAGATGTTGGCGGAAGCAAAGGCGAAGGAAATTGAAGAAAAATACAAACTTTCTTTCGCGGAAGGTTTGACCTTGAATGCGCTTTTGATGGATAAGAAGCCATTAGTGAAGAAGCTACAAGATATGGATATCGAGGAGCAAATGTCGCAAGAGCAATTGGTGGATTATGCAGACGAGATGAAACTCGAACTTATGACCGATGATGATGGTGCGATTATCATGATGGACGACAAGGATTTGACGATGTTCGTAAATCTCTTGAATGAAGATTACTATGTTTCGCCAATTAACGGCAAGCGCTACGAAATTAAGTCAAAGAAACTACTAAACGAGCCGGAAGGCGAACCACCAAGAGGCTAAAATGCACCATTGTCGAATTTGCGGACATGCGGTGGAATGCGGGAGTGAAAATAAGACTTCTCGCATTTTCAGTGGTTTGCCAAGGTTTTCGATTTGTGCAAAATGTTTGTTTCGGATTTTTCATCTGAGACTTTTAGATAAGCGTGGAGTGAATGAGATTTCGCGAGGGAATTGTTTGATTAATTAAATTTTTTACTCAGATTTTTAATAGTAGAATAAGGAGTAAAAATGAAAAATTTGAAAAAGTTATGGGCGATTTTCGGCCTAGTTTTGGTGGTGGGATTATTGGCTTTCTTGGTATTAAACCGAGAAAAGTTTGAACAAAAAAAGTATTCAGTCGTGTCGACGAGTTTTCCGGGCTATGATTTTGCCAGGGCGGTGACAAAAAATACGAATATCAGTACAAAAATGTTGGTAAAGCCGGGGGCGGAAACCCATACTTACGAGCCAACACCGCAGGACATCATTGATATTAGGAATGCGGATATGTTTGTCTATGTGGGGGGAGATTCAGACACTTGGGTGGAGAAAATTTTGAAGGACGTAGACACGAAGAAAACCCATGTAGTGAAGCTGGTGGATTTAGTGTCGACAGTGGAAGAAGAAATCGTGGAAGGAATGGAAGATGAGGATGACCATGAGCATTACCATGACCATGATCACGATCACGATCATGATCACGACTATGACCATAAACATGACCACGAGCATGACCACGATCATGATCATAAGCACGACCATGACGAAGAAGAAGAGGGGCCAGAGATTGATGAGCACGTTTGGACGAGCCCGAAAAAGGCGATGGAAATCGTGAAAAAAATCGCAAAAGTAGCTTCAGAAATTGATGCGGCTGAAGAGACGAAAATTAACGACAATGCGGAAAAATACGTGGCAGAAATTGCGCAAGTAGATAAGGATTTGCATCAAGCGATTGATGGTAAAATCTCAGAAATCGTGGTGGCAGATCGTTTTCCGTTTCGTTATTTTGCTGATGAATTTGGTTTGAAGTATGCGGCGGCTTTTTCGGGTTGTTCAGAACAAACTGAGGCAAGTGCGAAGACAATTAGTTTTTTGATTAATAAAGTGAAGCAAGACAAGATTAAGAAAATTTACAAGATTGAGCTTTCGAATGGTAAGATTGCAGAAACCGTAAGTAAAGATACGGGTGCAGAAGTTTTGGAGCTACACTCGGCACATAATGTGACGGCGGATGATTTTTCGAAGGGTGTGACTTACGTAGATTTGATGAAGCGTAATCTATTGGCTCTAAGTAAATAGGATTTTTATGGAAAAACAGCCAATCATTGCAGTGAAGAATTTAAGCGTAAATTACGCGAAAACACCAGTATTTCGGAAGATTAATTTTGAGATTTTGGCGGGAGATTTTATCTGCTTGGTTGGCTGTAATGGGGCAGGAAAAACCACTTTAATTAAGACGATTTTAGGCTTAATCGAGCCAAGTACTGGAAGTGTGGAATTTCTCGGGATGAGTCGCAAAGAGATTGGCTACATTTCGCAGGAAACAATGACGATGGCAAATTTTCCGGCGACAGTGGAAGAGATTGTATTAAGTGGGCTTTTGAATCAAAAGCGGGGAATTTTCTATACGAAGAGTGATAAGGAAAAATGTGGGGAGGCGCTCGCGAAATTTGGCATGAAGAAAATGTTGAAGAAACACTTTGCGGAGCTTTCGGGTGGACAGAGACAGAAAATTTGGCTAGCACGAGCGGTAGTAGCGACGAAGAAATTATTGATTTTGGATGAGCCAGGGAATAATTTGGATTCGAAATCGAAGAAGGAATTATATACGGAACTTTTGAAATTAAATGCGCAGGGAATCACGATTGTGATGATTACGCATGACCTTGACCATCAGAATTTAATCGGAAATAAAATTTTAGCACTGGCGGACGGGGTGGCGACGATGGAGACGACGGAAGAATACGTAAAAAGAATTCATCGCCATGATCATGGTGAAAGTGATGGGAAATAGGAGGTGGCGATGAACGGAATTTTGGAAAAGTTTCTGGAAATGTGGCAATACCAATTTATGGTGAAGGCTTTGGTGGTGGGGGTGGTACTGGCGGTGACGGCAGGACTGATCGGGGTGTCTTTGGTCTTGAGACGAAAGGCAATGATTGGTGATGGACTTTCGCATGTGGGATTCGGCGCCTTTGCGATTGCGACGGTGATTGGCATAATGCCACTGCAGTTTGCGTTACCAATAGTAATTTTGGCGGCGATTCTGATTTTGCAGGTGAACCAAAAAAGCAAAGTGGATGCAGATGCTTTAATCGCGATGCTTTCGGCGGGGGCGCTGGCAGTGGGAACTTTGGTGATCTCGGTGGTAAAGGGGGTGAATACGGATATTAATAATTATTTATTCGGCAGTATCCTGGCACTAGATGATTTTGATGTGGTAGTGGGAGTGATTTTTTCGCTCGTGGTAATTTTATTCTTTATTGTGAAGTATCATGAGATTTTCGCGATGACGTTTGATGAGAATTTTGCCAAATCGATTGGACTGACGACCGAGCGGCTAAATACAATTTTTGCGATTTTATGTGCGGTGGTGGTAGTGCTGGGAATGCGACTGGTGGGCGCGCTTCTGATTTCGAGTTTGATTATTTTCCCGACGGTGACGGCGATGCAGATAGTGAAAAGTTTTAAGGCGGTAGTTTTTAGCTCAGTGGTCGTTTCGGTATTCTGTATGGTAATGGGAATTATCTTTTCATATTTTGTGGCCACTCCGACCGGTGCAACGATTGTGATCTTTAATGTGATGGCGTTTTTAGTAGCGAAGGTGGTGGAGGTTTTGAGGGGATAGTTATTTATTTTGGTATTTTAATTCGTTTATGCTAAGATATAAGCTATATGGGAATGGGAAAAAGTGCGGTTTTTGATATTTATAAAAAGAATATGAGAAATTTTGCTGGTTTTCTTGCATTTCTTTTCTTAGTGAATTTGGGATTTATGGGGTTTGGTGGAGAAAGAGTGTCGGCTGCATATGTGCCGACACTTTCTGCTGCGGTAGAAAAATCTGAGGTAGAAATGACAAGTAACCATATTATGAATAGTTATAATAAGACTGGGACAGAGAATATTAAGCTTACGGTTAGTGGAAAGGTGAAGGCTGGCTATAAAGTACTGCTTAGTACGGATTCAGAGGAAACGGCATTAGTAAATGAAGACCAAAATAGTTCAAGTAAAATTAGCTCAATAGATTCATTGACTAGCCTTATATGCACTTCCAGATAATACATGGGCTTATTCTGTAAAATTTAGTGAAACATATAATTATAATCCAATACCAAAATTGTCTGCTCCGAATGTTATTGGTGGAAGAAACGATGACTTTAAATACTGGGAAACTGGAGATAATTATATAACAAGAATTGCCGTAAAAATAAATAATAACCTAGAAGCTGGGAAATATTCGAATAAATTAGTCTATTCGGTAATTTCAAATCCTTATGATAAAAAGACGGAAATATCTAGAGACGGTTTTAAATCATTATCTCCAAGTCGTGGTCAATATGATACTAAGTATATAAAAAGAGTAGAAAGTATTCCTAGTAATGTGGTGGATATTACTAATATAGAAACAGGCTCATCGGATTATGAAATAAAGGCCTGGTATGATGCTAATGAAGATACTATATTTTATTACACCGAACAAAAAAAGATCTATATGCCAGATAATATTTGGGGAATGTTTTTTAATTTTTCCAAATTAAAAAGTCTTGATCTTTCGGATTTTGATTCTAGTTATGTAACTAATCTATCGCATATGTTTACTCAATGTTATGAACTTGAAGAGGTTAATTTATCTAGTTTTGATACGAGTAAGGTGACTGATATGGAACAGATGTTCAGGTTTAGTCGGAAAATAAAATATTTAAATTTATCGAACTTTAATACAGAAAAAGTAACAAATATGAATGAAATGTTTGATAATATGCACAATCTGATTGAATTGGATATTTCGAACTTTAATACTAAAAACGTAAAAAATATGAATAGAATGTTTGCGAAATATATGGGTACCGAAGATATGTTAGAAAAAATATACGTTAATAATGATTTTGATATATCTAATTTGATTAGCGCAAATCATCCATTTGATGAGCGGAAAAAATTAAGGGGAGGCAAAGGTTCTTTCTTGGTTGATCCGAGAGATGCTGATAAAACTTGGCTAAGAATTGATGATCCAGATAATGGTAGACCAGGATACTTTACTAGGAAAAGCTAAATAGTTCTTATACCTGTTAAGAAAAACGGCGGAGCCGATATGGTATAATTTAGGTATGGCCTGGTAGCTCAATGGATAGAGCGGCTCCGTCCTAAGGAGAAGGTTGCGAGTTCGACTCCCGCCCGGGTCACCAAATACGTATGAGAAAAATGATTTTTGATGGTCAGAGAGAAGGCGAAGAGGTGCAGTTTGTGTTCCGACGCCATTTTTTGACGGCAAAGTCCGGTGTGATATTTTTAATTTTAATGATTATGATCGGGGTGGGTTTAACTTTACTTTGGCCAAATAATATGATGATTTTTGAGACCTTCTTGGCACTGATTTTGGTGGGGATACTTGGGTTTTTATATTCTTACATGTTATGGTATTTTTCAATTTACATCGTGACGAATCAGCGAATTCGCCAGATTTCACAACGAGGTTTGTTTAAGAAATCGGTGGTAGACTTGGGGTTAGATAAGATTCAGAGTATTTCTTATGGCGTAAATGGAATTCGGGCAGGGCTAATGGGTTATGGCACGATTGTAATTCAAACGGCGGTGGGGGATTTGGTAATATCGATGGTGAAAAATTCAGAAAAAATTTATAACGATTTACAAAATCTAATTAACGAGAAGTAGGAAATGAGCAAAGCGAAATTGGAAAACGAAGTGGATAAAACTATGACAAACGAAACTGAAGAGATCAAAGAAAAGAAACTTTCAATCGTGGCGAAGATGAAGCAGAAGCGCGAGCAGAAAAAGATTGAAGAGTTTAAAAACAAGACGGAGCTGGAAAAAGTGGAAGAGCGTCGTGAAGAGGTGCTCTCGAAAGGTCGTAAATTCAAATATCCAATGCAATATGCGAAATATCGCGTGGTGACGGTGACAATTATTTTATCGTTGATGGCAGTGGTTTTGGCTTCGGGCGCGGGATATTTTATGCTTTACAAATGGCAGAGTACGAACCCAATTCTATATCGTTTGACGCAACTTTTGCCAGTATCAGTGGCTAATGTAAACGGCGCAGACGTACGTTATTCGGATTATCTTTTGATTTATCATAGTACGATTACACCGATTGAAAAACAACAGGGTAAGCTAGATAACGCAAAAGACAATGACTTTATGGAGCAGCACTATAAACGCTTGGCGTTGGATGAGGCAGAGAATTATGCTTGGGCTCTGAAACTAGCTAAAGAAAATGATTTGACGGTGACGGATAAAGAAGTGGATGAAACGATTTTGGAGCACCGAAAAATTGGTGGCGTGGAACGCAGTGAAGAAGGATTCAAGAAGATCTTGGAAGATAATTTTGGTTTGACGATGAAAGAATATCGCCGGATGATTTATTTGTCACTAGTGAAAGAAAAAGTTTCGCAGGCAATTGATACTAATGCGGTGCAGCTTGCGGTACAGGTGGAATCTTTGATTAAATCCGGAAAAGATTTGAAGACAATCTCGGAAGAATTAGGCGACAAGGTACTCTATGAAGAGACCGGTGGGCTAGTCGATAAGATGAACGTGGATGGCGGCAGATCACTAAAAGCGATGAGTCTCAATGCGGGGGAAATTTCGGATAAATTTGTATCAAGTTCAGGGGATGGTTATTACTTCGTGAAATTGGTGGCGAAAACCGATTCGACAGTGAATTACACTTCGATTAAAATTTCATTTACGGAATTTAATCGACAAATGAAGGAAATTCGAGATTCGGGGAAGATTAAAGAATTAATTAAAATTGATCGACAAGAATCTTAAAAATTGAAGATTTTGAGTCCACCTCGGGAAACAGGGGTGGACTTTTTGACGGATTAGATTACAATACTCTATAAGCGTAAGTTAAGATTACGAGTACTTTAAACTTTAGAAAATTCGAAGGAGGGGGATATGGAACTAAAATTTTTGGGCAGAGGCTCGGCGTTTAATGTGAAGGAGGGGAATACGGCAGCGTATTTCATTGATGATGATCAGTTATTCTTGATTGACTGTGGGGAGGATGTATTCGCGAAGCTAAAGCAAAAGAGTTTGCTGGGCAGAGTGAGGGCAGTGAATCTGATGATTACCCATACACATTCGGACCACATCGGTAGTCTGGGAAGTTTGGTGACTTATTTGTATCTGGTATTGCATCGACCGCTGAAAATTATTTTGCCGGATAATGATGAATACGTAAAAACGATTGAGCAGATTTTGCAAGGTTTTGGTTGTACAGAAGAAATGTATGATTTGGTGCAAGATACGCAGTATGATGAAAAATTTAAAAGTTTTTCAGGGGTACGTTATGTGAAAACTTGGCATTGTGCGGAGCTGATGAGTTTCGGTCTGATTTTTACCACAAAAGATGGTCTGATATATTATTCGGGCGATACAAAGGAGATTAAGAATTTACACTATCTTCTGAGTAAAGGAGTGCAGATTGCGCGAGCTTATATCGATGTAACTTCGGTGAAGAATTCGAACGGGGCGCATTTGTTTGTGGGAAACTTGGCGATGGTAGTGCCGGAAGATTTGAGAAAGCGGATTTATTGTATGCATTTCAATGATGAAAACTGCATCCAGATGGCGCTAGGTTACGGATTTTCTGTAGTGGAATGTGAAGCGTAAAGCTGGAAGGGAGCAGGAGGCTCCCTTTTTTCTTGTATAATATATAATATGAACCCTGAATTAAAAGATTTTGTAACTAAGTATTTTACTAGAGTCGGCAAGGCTTTAGATTTAGGATGTGGTGATGGGACCGATCTTGGGGGGTTGGAGAAAGTGGGCTGGGAGTGTGATGGTGTGGATATTATAACTGGAACGGATCTGAATGAAGTTTATTTATCGCCAAATGCGCCATATGACCTTGTCTATTCCAATTATGTAATTCAAAAACTCAAGACACCGGAGTCTTTGATTAAAACTATTGAAAATAATATAAAAAAGGGCGGAAAATTTTTTCTTCACACCTTCGATGAGTCTGATGAATTTGCGAAGAAAAAGTATACAAAAGAATCAATCCAGGAGTTATTTAAGGATACTGATTTGCAACCGGAATCCTGTGAGGTTATACGAGTTTGGGATGATGAAGTAGGGCACCAGCATTATCATCAGATTCTGCAAGTAAGTGGGGCAAAAAAATAGTACGAGTAAGACTACTACGTAGTCTTACTCGTACAGGCGACCATAAAAATAAAGAGCATGAATGCTCTTTCTTATTATGGTCTGGTGCGAGTGGAGGGAGAAAATCTCCCTCGGCCTCACCCCAAATAAATTAAAAAAATAAGAAAGCAAGCTTTCTATTTTTCCAATTTATTGGTGCGAGTGGAGGGAGTCGGACCCTCGTCTCTTCCTTGGGAAGGAAATATAATAGCCGTTATACGACACTCGCGTAACTTCATTTTATCATAATTTGAGAGAGATTCTGGAAAATTCACAGTGGCTTCATAATTGAGATTTAAAATAAAAATATGGAGGAACAATGATTAAAAATGCGGTAGCTTATGTTTTGAGAAAACGCACGCGCACGATGTTGGTATTTTTGATTCTGTCTTTGATTTTAGCGGTGATTTATGCTGGTTTTTCGATAATGAAAACTAGTGAGAAAATGACGAACGCGATAAATAGCGCGAACGATTTTGGTGTGAAAATTAGATCATTAAAATCTGAAAAATTTAATGCGGAAAGTTTCGAATCGGTCGGTAAAGAGCTTGGGGCAGAGAAGATTTATCAATATGAGGGAGTGGCTGAACTAAAAAACGGTAAGGTGGTGGCGGGCGAGCAAATGGTGATGCGAGAAGATTTGCCGGGCTACTTAGGAAACGCGATTATGCTACAGGCTATAAGTAATGTGGAAAAAGAGCCGTTATTTCGTAGTGAAGTATTTAAGTTGATTGAAGGGAAAAATATTGCGCGCGAGGAAGCTGGAAAGGTTTTGGTGCATGAAGCGCTAGCGAAGAAGAACCAGTGGAAGGTCGGTGATAAGGTGAGTCTAAAAGTTTTAGGGGAAGAGAAGGAATTAGAGCTTTTTATTCAAGGAATTTTTACCGGGAAAAAGCAAGAAAAATATACTGGCATGTCTTCGGATTTTAGTGAGAATATGATGTTTACGGACTACGCGACGATGACGCAGGTTTTTGGCAAGAACAAACTGGTGACGAGTCTAAAGATATTGGTATCTGATTCCGAAAAATTAGCGGCGTTAAAGGCGGAAATGAATAAAAAAAGTGTTCAGTTGGAAGACTATGAAATTAGTGAAGAGGAAAATCAGTTCTCGGGAATGGTGGAGTCTCTAGATATGGTGAAACAGATGATTTTTGCGATGATTATGGCGGTGATCGGGGCGGGAATAACTGTATTGTCCCTGGTGCTAATTCTTTGGGTGCGGGAAAGGATGTATGAAATTGGGATATTACTGGCGATTGGACGCAGTAAAATTAAAATTGTGGGGCAATTTATCTTGGAGTTGGTATTAGTTTCGCTGCCGGCAATGATTTTGGCGGCGATACTGGGAAGAATTTTTGTGGGATGGATCTTGAACGCGGTTTTACAGAAAGAGGGCTTAGATAATTTAGATTTAAGCAGCTTTACGACTGGTGGTGGGGGATTAGATATTTTTGCGATGAGCTACGGACTTTTGATTTTAATTATGGTTCTAGCAGTAATAGCGGCGTCGTGGATGATTTTAACGAAAAAACCGAAAGAAATTTTAGCGAAAATAAGTTAGGAGGAAAAATGAGTGTACTAAAAATTAAAAATGTTTCATATGCTTACGAGGGAAATCGGGAGAATATTTTAGAAGGGGTGGATCAGAAATTTGAGCGAGGGAAATTTTATGCGATTATCGGAAAATCGGGGGCGGGAAAATCTACCTTGCTTTCACTGCTCGCGGGATTAGACGAACCAAAGAGTGGCGAAATCTTGTTTGAGGATGAGAAGATTGGGAAATATGGCTATAGTTATCATCGCAAAAACCATATCGCTCTGGTTTTTCAGAACTATAATTTGATTGATTATTTAACGCCGCTAGAAAATATTAGATTAGTGAACCAAGAGGCGACAGATGAGATTTTGGTGAAGCTGGGACTAGATAAAGATCAAATAAATCGAAACGTGATGAAGCTTTCGGGTGGACAGCAACAACGCGTGGCGATTGCGCGGGCGTTAGTTTCGGAGGCGCCGATTATTTTGGCGGATGAGCCGACCGGAGCGCTTGATTCCAAGACGAGTGATGATGTGATGGAACTTTTTACTGAACTCAATAATGATGGAGTGACGATTATTGTCATTACGCACTCACCAGAAATCGCCGCCAATGCAAAGCGAATTGTATATATTAAGGATGGATTAGTTACAGGATAATTATGAATTTACTCTCTTAC
>CALHKE010000017.1 GCA_938033695.1 uncultured Candidatus Saccharibacteria bacterium
CATTTTGATACCTATAGCTTGGTAGATTTGAATCGTGCTGACACCCCACTGATTGAAATTGTCTCTATGCCGGACATTCATTCCAAGGAAGATGCGCGGGATTATTGTAAGGAGCTTTGGCGTATTCTGACTTTTGCTGGCGTCACTTACGGTGACCTTTATAATGGCAATATGCGTTTCGATGTGAATATTTCACTCGCCAAAAAAGGTAGCACTGAGCTGGGTACGCGTGCTGAAATTAAGAACCTCAACTCTTTCCGATCCGTAGAAATGGCGGTCGATTACGAATATCACAGGCAGAAAAAATTGCTTGATAATGGCGAAAAAGTGGTTCAGGAAACCCGTGGTTGGAATGATAATACCGGCAAAACTACTTCACAGCGCAGCAAGGAAGAAGCCAATGATTACCGCTACATGCCAGAACCAGATATTCCGCCAATTCATTTGACTGAGGAATATGTCGAAGCTGAACGCGCTAAATTGGTACGCTTGCCAGCCGACTACCGCGCCATGCTCCGTGTGGTGATTCCAGAGGAACAACTTGAGATTCTTCTCGACCACCAAAATCTCGTCGAAAGTCTAGCTGAATTAAAGTCCGCCTACGATGCTGATGGCATTGAAAAAGAAATCACCAAGAATGCCATCCAGAAGATTTCTAATCTCTACACTTCGGTACTTCTCGCGGAAGAAAATAGTAGCCTTCTGAACGATGAACTTCCGACCACCATGCAGCTTCGCGAACTTGCTGAGATGATTAATAAAAATGAGCTCTCTTCGACTAGTGTCAAAGAAGTATTCTTGCGCTTCTTCGATCCAAATATGCATCATAAATCTGCTCGCGAAATCGCCAAGGAACTTAACCTTCTTCAGGAGAATGACCTCGGTGCGCTCTCTGATATTGTCGATCAAGTTCTAGCTGATCCAGCTTGCGCCCAGGCCGTCGCCGACTTTAAGGCCGGTAGTGAAAAAGTAATTGGTTTCTTAGTGGGTCAGGTGATGAAATCTTCGAAAGGAAAGGCAAATCCAGCTATCGCCCAGAAACTTTTGCGCGAAAAATTGCAATAATCATCTAGCTAATCACTTGGATTAATTCCTATCAAAGCCAGTTAAGGCTAAAACCTAAAATCCGGCTCCAACGCCGGATTTTTTGACGGCTAAAATTCCACTATCCGATTCTACTTATGCTATAATATAGAAAAGTTAAGACCACAAGAAAGAAAATATGAAACTATACAGTAACGAGATTGTTTTTCGTGGTCATCCTGATAAAGTTTGTGACCAAATTAGTGACGCCCTACTTGATGCTTTCCTCTCTGGTGATCCTAGCTCCCGTTGTGGTATCGAAGTGATGGGCGGTAAAGGCAGAATTTTTATCACCGGCGAAGTCACTTCCGCCGCTAAGGTCGATGTTGAGTCTGTGGTGATGCGCGTCTTAAAAGAAGTTGGCTACATTAATGGTGATAACGCAGAAAATCTTACGCCTTCTGGCACGCTCGCGGATTTTGAAATTGTTAATAATCTCGGTGTCCAGAGTCAAGATATCGCTCTTGGCACAAATGATGAAGTAGGTGGTGCTGGCGACCAGGGAATGATGTTTGGTTTTGCCTGTGATGATAATGTCGAATATAAGCCGACTGCCATGGTGATTATGCAGGAATTTTCCAAATTCTACGATGAACTACGTCAAAAAGATTCCCGCTTCCTCGCCGATGGTAAAACCCAGCTCACTGGTGAGTATGACGACGAGATGCGTCTTTTAAAAATTAAGGACTGGACGATTAGTTATCAAAATACCGAAATCGATCGCGCTGAAACCGATCAAATTCTCATCGATAAGGCACGCGAAATTGCTGGTAAATATGGCGTAGAGGTCGAAAAATTCCTCGTAAACCCAACTGGTAAATTCCTCATCGGTGGGTTCATGGGTGATGCTGGTCTCACTGGGCGCAAAATCGTAGTCGATAGTTATCAATCTTTTGCTCCGGTTGGCGGTGGTGCCTTCTCGGGGAAGGACCCGTCTAAGGTGGATCGCTCTGCTGCTTATAAGGCGCGCGAAATCGCCGTGGATTACCTCAAGCGTCATAATTTACATTCTTGTGAAGTGCAACTTTCCTACGCCATCGGTATTGCTGAGCCACTCGCTATCTATATTAAGGGCGATGGTAAAAATATCACACCAGAGCCAGAATTATATGCCGCCTGTACGCCTAAAAATATTATCAAGGACCTTGATCTCTTACATAAAAAATACGAAGACACTGCCAAATTCGGTCATTTCTAAAAATCAGGAAAAGAACCTCACTTCAGGGGTTCTTTTTTCCATCTAGGTCTATAGTTTTAATATTTGTAAGTTTAGAATTAATTGATTATATAAACTCATAAATAAACCTTGAATTAAACCATAAATACTATAAAATAGAGCTAGAAGCATAAGCACAAAAATCAAAAGGAAATGTTGTATGTCTAAACTCAAAACAATTTTGAAGAGACCAGCGCGGGCGTGGCAGCGCGTTTTTGGTTTCTTACCGATTATCTCGCTTGGTGGCACAGTATTTATTCTCGGCACCTTATCTATCGCCCCGAATTTTATGAATTTCGCCCACGCGGAAGAAAAACCAGCTCTAAAGCCAAGTGATATTAATCTGTCTATCAGCGTCGACGAAACGTTCCATAAGTTTAATGATGTCTATCTTACTTCGGACGGGGTTGAACATGAAGATCAAAATAATATTACTTTTAAACCTACCGTAAAGACTAATAATCCTGCAGGTTACAAAGTTTACTTCTCGGACGTTGATGAAGATACTAACATGCGCAGTGTTGATGCCACGGTGACCGACTCTATTCGTTCTGCTGCTCCTTCTGATTTTGAGAACGGCCAGCCAAAAAACACCACTGACAACTATTGGTATTGTGGTATCCTGCAGGTTCCAGACACTATCACTGGGGAAGCAGAAAAAACCACTTCCACTAATAATGATTTGTCAATCCCAGTCAGAAGTCACCCACGATTAATTGATGAAGTTAAGTATATAAAAACAAACGATAATAAAAATAATGGGATATACTGTAATATCTCAATCAATAAGCAATTAGCCACATCGACCTATGTTGGCAAAATGATTTTTAGTACCATAGCCAATACTAATAATTTAAAACCTGCCACTTTGAAAGATGGATATTCGGCCTTCCGTAGAATTCCGAATAACTATGCAGGTAAAAGGGAATTTAAGAGTTTTAAGTATGCCGTACCAACTCCAGCAGATTTTTCTACTGAAGTAAAAAATGATGAATCGATTGCTTCGAGCGTAAAACCAGACTATAAGTATAGTGGTATGCCTGGGCCAGCCTGTCCTCCTGTGATGGGTTTGGGATTCAATATGTATAATATTACTGCCAATAATACGGAAGATGAAGAGCCAGTATTAGTCTGGGCCTCCAGTTGTGATGATCGAGGATTACGTTGGTGGTCTCCATCTGGAACTTTGAAGCTCGGTGAAAATTGTTCTAATTTCTTCTCTACCGCCAATGCGCCACGTTTTGATAACCTTGATCTTTCTGGCGTCGATATCTCAAATTGCAAGAATATGGAATCTATGTTTGAACGCACCGATGAAGGATTTAAGGAAATTAATTTCGGATATAACAAATTTTCTTCAGAATTATCTAACACTAAGAATATGTTCAAGGGGAATAGCAAACTTGAGAGAATACATACAACTACTGACCTTGATTTAACTTATGTGGCAGAAAGTGAAGGAATGTTTGACGGCTTAAATGAAATATCAGGTTCATATAGAATGGAAAATGGGGAATGCAATGGAATGCCATTTATTAGCGCTCACACTGACGCCCGTATGGCAAAAACGCACGGTGGATATTTCTTCCGTGATTATCCAGGTAAGGAAATGTGTGATAAGGTTATTCATCTTTAATAAAAAACCCCAAAGAGAGCCCCGTGCTCTCTTTTTTTCTTCTTGAAATTATGGTAAAATATCCTGAAAGTCTAAAAAACTATTAATTAATAAGGAAATTCATGGCAGAAGCTACACATGATTTATCAAAATTGCGCAATATTGGTATTATTGCACATATTGATGCAGGCAAGACCACGACTTCAGAGGCTATCCTCTACCGTACTGGCTTGAAGCACAAAATCGACCTCGTCAAGGGTGACACCGGTGGTGCTACTACTGACTGGATGGAACAGGAAAAGGAACGTGGTATTACTATTACTTCCGCAGCTGTTACCGCCACTTGGAAAGGTCACAAAATTAACATTATCGATACCCCGGGCCACATCGACTTTACCGCCGAAGTAGAACGTTCTCTTCGCGTGCTCGATGGTGCCGTCACCGTTTTCGACGGTAAGATGGGTGTTGAAGCTCAATCCGAAACTGTTTGGCGCCAAGCTACCAAATATGGTGTGCCACGTCTCTGTTTCATTAACAAAATTAACCAAATCGGTGGTGACTTTTACAAGTCTCTCGACTCTATCCACAAGCGTCTCTCGAAGAATGCTTTCGCCATTCACCTTCCAATTGGTTTCGAAAAAGATATTTGTGGTGTCGTCGACCTTATCGATATGAAGGCCTATACCTACAAGGAATATGCTGACCACTCTTTGACCGTTGGCGAAATTCCTGCTGATATGCTCGACAAGGCTAAAAGAGCTCGTGCTCTTCTCGTTGAAGAAGCCGTGGCTGCCGATGAAGATTTGATGAACAAGTACTTCGCCGAAGGTGAAGAAGCTATCACCGAAGCTGAGCTCAAGGCCGCTCTCCGTAAGCGTGTGCTCGAAGGTGACTTCTTCCTCGTCACTGGTGGTGATGGTCGTGGTGTGATCGTTGAAAAAGTTCTCGACCTCTGTGTTGATTATCTTCCTTCGCCTCTTGACCGTGATCTCGGTCAAACCGTTGGTACTGATCCAAAAACTGGTGATAAGGTTATTCGCAAGGCTTCTGTCACTGAACCTCTCACCGCTCTTGCTTTCAAGATCGCTTCTGACCCATTCGTTGGTAAACTCGTTTTCGTACGTGTCTACTCTGGTGTTTTGAGATCTGGTTCTTACATCTTGAACGCTACCACCGGCAATAAAGAACGCGTCGGTCGTCTCGTCCGTATGTTCGCTGATAAGCGTGAAGAAATTTCTGAGGTTGCCGCTGGTGATATCGCCGCTATCGTCGGTCTCAAGGAAACCACCACTGGTACCACGCTTTGTGATCCAGCCCACCCAATCCACCTTGAATCTATCGAATTCCCAGAACCACCTGTTTCTATCGCTGTTGAGCCTAAGACTAAGGCCGACCAAGAAAAAATGGGTCTCGGTCTCGCTAAGCTCGCTGAAGAAGATCCAACCTTCCGTGTTCATACTGATGAAGAAACTGGTCAAACCATCATCTCTGGTATGGGTGAGCTTCACCTTGAAATCATTATCGACCGTTTGAAGCGTGAGCATAATGTGGAAGCTAATACCGGTGCTCCTCAGGTTGCCTACCGTGAAACCATTCGTGGTACTGCCGAAGCTCAAGGTAAGCATATTAAGCAGTCCGGTGGTCGTGGTCAGTACGGTGATGTTTGGATTAAGTTTGAGCCAAATGAACCAGGCAAGGGTTTCGAATTCATCGATATGATTAAGGGTGGTGTGGTGCCTCAAGAATACCGCAAACCAGTTCAGCAAGGTGTTGAAGAAACCCTTAACGGTGGTGTGATTGCTGGCTACCCAGTAGTTGATATTAAGGCTACCCTCTATGATGGTTCCTACCACGATGTCGACTCTTCCGAGCTCGCCTTCAAACTCGCCGGTAGCTTGGCTACCCGTGAAGGTATCAAGAAAGCTAAACCAGTTCTTCTTGAACCATTTATGAAGCTTGAAGTTACTACCCCAGAAGAATTCATGGGTGACGTGATCGGTGATATTAACTCTCGCCGTGGCCGTATCGACTCTATGGAAGATATTCAAGGTGGCGCCAAGCTTATTACCGCTTTTGCTCCACTTGCTAACCTCTTTGGTTACACTTCGGATCTCCGCTCGATGAGCCAAGGTCGTGCCGCTTCTTCCATGGAGCTTGCGCAATACGAGGAAGTACCACCTAACGTTGCTCAAGAAATCATCGAGAAGCGTAATACTTCTAAGTAAGTAGTCTCTTAAAAATAACCTCTCCGGAGGTTATTTTTTTATTTGAAGTCCTAATTAAAGTATCTGAAAAACTTGAAAAATTAGTGAAAATATTTCTACATCAAAAAGCCCCGCATTTCTGCGAGGCTCTTTTTTTGGAGATTAATTTCGTCTTACGACTACGTTCGCATCAATATCTGCAAACAAGTCATCACGATTAAGATTAGACTCGTGTCCAACCAGAGCATTAGTGCGCTCCACTACTCGCTTGATCAGATCCACCGAATCCTCACGTACATAATACAATGCACGATATTGATCCTTAGACGGATCGTAATTAGGATTGTTCTCGATAAAACGCTTCAACTGCATCTCTGCATAGAAGCTGGAAAGTTCTGGCGAAAGTAATAAAACATTACCATCATTAGAAAAATATGATCCGCCCTGATGATCAATATCCGTGAGCTTCATCTTGTGCATCACGTGATAAAAATCTTCCGGTCTCGCATCGGTTCTTCCGTAGCCGGAATTTGGGAAAAGCCGGTCATCTTTCACATAGTAGACTTCAATCCCATTTACGCCAATACCATAAAACACTCCGCTAATATGTCGGCGAGAATCGATACGGTAGGGTACTAGACGTTTTTCGAAATCTGCCATATTGCCAAGATCGTTTATCTGCTTACCCTCCGCTCCATAATTTGCATCGAACCGAATCATTAATTTCGGATTCGCTTCGCAAATAAAGGTATAGACGTCCAGTGCCGGGAAGCTATCAGCTAATCTGAGGTTGAACCCGTTATCTCTCATATAGCCAACCAGGTCAAACTCGCCAAATCTAGTGTAGGTCTTTGGGTCATTTTTCTGATGGGTGGGAAGTGGCTCAGAAGCTTCTTGCTTAATACGTCTCAGCATATACTCCGCCGTAAAAGAAATAGTGTCCGGTTCATCTGGTTCAATCGGCTCCATGGGATCGAGCTTAGTAGTGTGAAATTCATCTACCAAATTCTGCACCAGGAACTGCGTATAATTAATTCCGTCAGCTCCGGTAAAGTTTGGCGTGCGGCCATTCAGATATGGATCTAGGAACCCAGCGTCAGTACCATCCTTGATATAAGTCGGTATATTCCGATAGTGGTAATAGCTATTCTCTCCGGCATCGGTATTTACTTCGAGCACAGAATTTCCTCTGATACTTTGAGTTAAATGCTTCGGGAAGAGAATTACGTTACTTGGTACCATAAAATCCGAAATGTAACTGCCAGATTGCGACACAAGCTGATCTCTCAGGTCTTCCACTTCTCTGATATTAAATTCAGAAACCATCTGGAATGTGCCTGGGTGCGACCTACTTGGATCGGGATCTTTTAGCGGTGCTAATCCATAATCATTTCTGGCTGCCCGTCTAGCTTCTAATACGTCAGGAGTGGCATCCTTAATCGGGCCGGCTATTTCGCCGCCACCGAATTCAGAAGCGTCCACAGCTGCCGTCAATTGCGCATCCATCTCGTATGGATTGTCGGTCTCATCCTTATAATCCACCTCTGCCTTAGCCGTAGTCTCAATTTCGGAAGTCTCCGGTAACGTGGTTTTACTCTGGGCGTTGCAAGCAACTAAACCGAGAGCGAGTGACAAAAACAGGAATTGTTTCTTCATCGTGCACCTCCATTTTAATGTGCGTAGGTTTAAGCGTCCTAAAAGTTAAATATATTCTACAATTTTTTGAGTGAAAAGTCAATTTTACTATAATCGAATTCGAAACTAGCGTAAAATAAAAAAATATGGTAAAATATGCAGGTTAGTTTTTCAAAAAAATGGAAAAATCAGTAAGCACTTTATAAAAGCGAAGGGGGAAATTGTATGTTCGCAGTATTAATTACATTGGCGTGTTTTTTATCTGGATTGTTCTGTCTAATTTTAGATTATTTTCGGGTCATTCTTATCCTAAAAATGGGTGTCTTCATCTGTGGTTGGCTTGGTCTAACTGCGCTTCTTGCTATGATGTCGATTCTGTATTATCAACGTAAGAAGCTTATCGAAGAGAGAATTGCTAAGGCGGAGGAGGCAATGGATCAGGATTGTTATCACTTTCAGTTTGACACGGGAACAGCTAGAAAGCTCCGTAAAATCAATAATGATGATGTCATTTTTGACGATTCCGGATGTGGTTGTGAAATGGAGCGTGAGTATTCCACACCAGCTCGGGTGATTCCGAATGATTAACCAAACTACAATTTAAATTAACTTAAAATCTACTCATTTGAGTAAAAATTACTACAACATCGAAAAACTAACTGTCAAGGCGTCAATTTGGCGCCTTTTTTCTGGATTTCTCTCTTTACTTATTCCGTAAAATCTATTAATATATAGATATATCTAGCTTCTTGGCTGGTTAATATTAGTGCCAAGGAGAATAAATATTAAAGGAGAATAATAAAGAATGGCAAATTTCGACCGTTCCAAGCCACACATTAACGTTGGTACTATGGGTCACGTTGACCACGGTAAGACTACTCTTACTGCTGCTATTACCACCGTACTTGCGAAGCGCCTCCCATCTGAAGTTAACAAATCAGTTGCTTACGATCAGATCGACAACGCTCCAGAAGAAAAAGCTCGTGGTATTACCATTGCTACCTCTCACCAAGAGTACGAATCAGAAAAGCGTCACTACGCTCACGTAGATATGCCAGGCCACGCCGACTACATCAAGAACATGATTACCGGTGCTGCTCAAATCGATGGTGCTATCCTCGTAGTTGCTGCTAACGATGGTCCACTTCCACAAACTCGTGAGCACGTACTTCTCGCTCACCAGGTGAACGTACCAAAAATCATCGTCTTCCTCAACAAGATGGATCTTGCTGACCCAGAACTCGTTGAGCTCGTTGAAATGGATGTCCGTGAACTTTTGAACAAGTACGGCTTCGATGGTGACAACGCTCCAATCATCAAGGGTTCTGCTCTTAAGGCTCTTGAAGGCGACACCGAAATGGAAGACCGCATCATGGATCTCGTCCACGCTATGGATGACTACTTTGACATTCCTGAACACGATCTTGACAAACCATTCTTGATGCCAATCGAAGATGTCTTCTCCATCAAGGGTCGTGGTACCGTTGCTACTGGTCGTATCGAACAAGGTATCGTCAAATTGAACGACGAAGTTGAAATTGTTGGTTTGAAGGCTACCCAAAAATCTGTCGTTACTGGTATCGAAGCTTTCCACAAGACTCTTAACGAAGGTGAAGCAGGTGACAACGCTGGTCTCTTGCTCCGTGGTATCGAACGTGAACAAATCGAACGTGGTCAGGTTATTGCTAAGCCAGGTTCTATCACCCCACACACTGAATTCGAAGCTCAGGTTTACATCTTGAAGAAAGAAGAAGGCGGCCGCCACACCCCATTCTCAAAGGGTTACAAGCCACAATTCTACTTCCGTACTACCGATGTTACCGGTGAAGTCGAACTTCCAGCTGACAAAGAAATCGTCATGCCAGGTGACACCGTTACCTTCCAGGTCAAGCTTCTTTCAGCTATCGCTATGAACAACAACGACCGTTTCGCTATTCGCGAAGGTGGCCGTACTGTCGGTTCTGGTGTTGTTACCAAGATTATCAAATAATCTATAACAGCCTAAATACCTCTCCTTCGGGGGAGGTATTTTTTGTCTTGACGAACCTCTGTTTTTATCGTAAAATAAATCTACTATTATTAATTGAATTCTAAAAACTCATTGACGCATCAAGCATCTGAAGTTATAGAATTAGAAGGAAAACAATGGCAGACGCAAAAAACGAAGGCTTGAAGATCCGTATTCGTCTCAAAGCCTACGACCATCGTGTGATCGACCAAAGCGCTAAGCAAATCGTCGATACCGCTATCCGTACTGGTGCCGCCGTTTCTGGCCCAGTTCCACTACCAACTAAGCGCAGTACTTTTACTGTGGTGAAATCACCTCACGTTTATAAGACCGGTGGTGAAGCTTTCGAAATGAAGATTCACAAGCGTCTCATCGACATCACCAATGCTACCCCAAAGACTATTGATGCACTTCAAAACTTGTCTTTGCCAGCTGGTGTCGACGCTGAAATCAAAATGTAATAAAAACCTTAAAAACCTAGCCTTAGCTAGGTTTTTTGATGTCTCTTTTTTATCCCGTTTGTGCTAAAATTAAATAAATGCATACTGAAAGGGAAGAGGAAAACACTACCCCACTTATCGGCCGCTTTTTAGGTGGGATTTTATCCGTAATCACCGCCACTTTTTTGGGTGGTTTAGCTTTTTCCGCTCCCGTTAACGCCTTATTCACTCCGAGCTTATCTGTCTCGATTGAGAAAAATTCTGCCATTGATGGTAAATTTCAATTAAATTCTAGAGAGCAACTCACTGAGTATACTAGCACTTTAAAAGTCGACGCCAATTTGAAAGCAGGTTATCTTGTTAATATGAGTGTAGAGACCAGTAATAATGCTTTAATCAATACCGCCTCCGGACTTCAAATACCTTCTATCGCCTCAGTCACCACCCCAGCGGCTTTTTCGACTAACTCATGGGGGTATAAACTTGCCACGGATAATCAATATCGGCCTATCCCCACCTCCGCTCAACCGGAAACCATCGTAAGTACTACTGGGCGCATTCGTGAAGAGCAAAGCCACCAGGTCAATCTCGGTGTTTTTGCTGATGATACACTATTATCTGGTGATTATACAAACAAGCTTGTCTTCTCGGTGATTGCCAATCCTTACGATAAAAGTGCGGTTATGATGCCTGGTCCAGATTTCTTTAACTTATTTGACGAACATAGCGAATTAGGCGGCAGATCACACCAACATTTTAAGGAGGCAAGCGCCCTGCCAGATCCGACTTTTTCAGTCTTCAATATTGAGGATGAAGATTCGGACTTTGAAATTAAGGCCTGGTATGATGAGAATGATAACGGCGGCACACTTTACTTCTATACTACTGCTGATAAAATTTACCTCAACCCAAATAGTAGTCAGCTTTTTAAAGATGCTTCGAATATGATTGACTTGGAGATGGCTAAATTTGACACAAGCTTAGTTACTGATATGAGCGATATGTTTAATACTGCAACTAGTCTTGAAAGTCTAGACTTGTCGAATTTTGACACTAAAAACGTCACCAATATGCAAGGGATGTTTATTTACGCCGGTACACTCACAGAGCTCAACCTATCCCATTTTGATACTAGCTCCGTGACTGATATGTCGAATATGTTCAGTGGCTGCTATAGTCTTACTTCGATAAATACTTCTAATTTTAATACTGCTCGAGTTGAAAATATGAGTGGGATGTTTAGCGATATGAGCTCGCTGGCGGAGCTAGATATCAGTGGTTTGAATACTTCTTCCGTGACTAATATGTCAAGTATGTTCAATAATCTATCCGGACTTACCGAGCTAGACGTTACCCATTTCGATACTAGTAAGGTGATTGATATGAGCAGCATGTTTAATGGGTTAAGTGAAGTAAACGAACTCAACCCCTCAAATTTCGATACCCATAACGTGGTTAACATGAGCAATATGTTTGGCGGGATGGCTAAAATCACGGAGCTTAATCTAAATAATTTTAATACTAGTAAGGTTGAGAATATGTCGGGTATGTTCCAGGGGGTTGGCGAGGTTGCTAGTCTCGACCTTTCGCATTTTGATACCTCTTCCGTGACCGATATGTCAGGTATGTTTTCGGGGATGAGTAATTTATCCTCTGTTAACACTACAGGATTTGACACTAGTCGCGTCACAAATATGGCTGAGTTATTCTCTTCAACTACCGCACTTACCAGTATCGATATTTCCCATTTTAATACGAGTAGTGTCGAAAATATGAGCGGAATGTTCAGCGATGCCTCTGGTCTTACTCAGATAAATTTTGGCAATAATTTCAATACCGAAAAAGTCAAAAATATGAGTAGAATGTTTAAAAACGCGACTAGCCTCGAACAGATAGATCTAAGTCTCCTTAATACCCGGAATGTCACTGATATGAACTCAATGTTTGATAATGCTACCAGTCTTACTGAATTGAATTTGTCTAGGTTTGACACCCGAAACGTTGAAAATATGGAGAGAATGTTCGCTGGTCTTCAGCTTACCGACTTAAATCTCGCCGCGATAAATACCGCAAAAGTTACCAATATGAAGGAAATGTTCAGTGGCGTAAATCAGCTTGCGCATCTAGATCTTTCCTCTTTTGAGACTAATAATCTTAAGGTGATGTCGGCTATGTTCCAGGGTATGACGGCGCTCGAGGAGCTAGATATTTTGAATTTTAACACTAGCCAGGTCGATAATATGAAGAATCTTTTTAAGGATGTTGCGAAGGTTGCCAAACTTGACCTCACTAACTTTAATAGTCGAAAGGCCACCGATATGACCAGTATGTTCGATGGCATGGAGGCGCTTTCTGATCTAAAATTGGGTCCGGATTTTAGCTTCGAGATGGCTAATAATTTGGACTACATGTTCCATAATACTTATAGTTTGACCTCGATTGATCTGGGGTACGTAGACGTCGATAAGACCTTTAGTCTTGCCGGTATGTTTGCTATCGATGACCCGTCTCGTGATCAATTGGAAAAGATTTATCTGGCTAGCGAATTTAGATTTACTAGCCACATATATTGGCAATATCATTTTGACACCAAGCTTAATGGCGCTCCAGGCAATGGCATTACGGATGTCTTTAAAAATCGTGTAAAACTTCGAGGTGGTCAAGGTTCTCACCTGGAAAACCCTTCGACGGCCACCAGGGATTGGTTCCGTTTTGATAATCCACCGACGGCACCTGGCTATTTTACGCGAAAATAATACCAAACCATAATTTATTCCAAAATACCAATAATATATTAGGGGTTTCTGTTTTTGAGCTACGATTCCTTTTATGTTAAAATTATTTGGCATGACAAGCGATAAAAAACAAAAACTGCGAATTATCCGTCCATGGCTAAAAAGTCTATACCTCTTTTTAACACTAATGACGTCGATTTTCTCACTTAATCTACTTTTTACTAATAAAACTCAGGCACTTTTTTCGCCCGTACTTTCTGCTTCCGTCAATAAATCTTCGTTGGTTATCCAAAGGAGCGACGATCGCGCCTCAAATCCATATCTTCAGGAAGTTTCAGCGAATCTAACCGTTAATACGAACGATAAAAGTGGCTACCGTATTTTAGTTAGTACCGATTCTGTTGATACTGCACTTACGAACTCCAATACTTTGGTCTTGGATAAAATAAACTCTATTTCTGGACTAAAACCACTAACTAGTTTTTCAAATCAAACTTGGGGTTACAAATTAGAAGATGAAGTTGCCTTTCGTCCGATTGGCTCCTTATCGAACCCAACAAATCTTTTTGTCTCCGAAGAAAAAACTGAAGGGAATGAGATTAAAAAGCTTATCGTTGGAGTCAATCTTGGCAATAACCTAGTGAGTGGTGAATATAAAAACACCTTAATGATTTCGGTTATCACTAATAATACCGCCGGTACTAATGCTACTCTGACTCGAGGTCCAGATTTTAATCAAAAAATTGCACGTGCTGTGTTATTAGCTGGTTCAAATTCTCAATCTATCAAGGCTTTCACTCGCAGCAGTGTGGCTCCTTCAGCGGCTATACAGACGGTTAATATAGAGGACCCCAACGAGTCAAGCTTCGAAATTAAAGCTTGGTATGATTTAACTGACCAAACAATTTATTACTATTGTGAAAACGACCGCATCTATATGAATGAAGATTCTCGTCAAATGTTTAATAATATGATTAATATTGTTGATATTGACCTTTCCGGTCTCGATTCGCGCTATATTAAGGATACTTCCTTCATGTTTAATAATGCAAGAAGTGTAGAAAATTTAGATCTCTCGAGTCTTAAAACATCACGTGTCACCTCCATGATGAATATGTTTGCTTATATGTCCTCCCTTAAGAATCTTAATATCTCAAATTTTAACACCCAAAAGGTAAAGAATTTTTCTCACATGTTTGTCAATAATACAGCCTTACGTAATTTAAATCTTTCTAATTTTGACACCTCAAGTGCTGAGAATATGAGTACCATGTTCAGCGGATTAAGCAGTGTAACATCACTCGATTTAAGTCATTTTAATACTAGTAAGGTCACCAATATGCAGAGCATGTTTTCTAATTGTTACAGTCTCACCGCACTAAATGTCTCGAATTTTGATACTTCCAAGGTCACTACCATGCAGAGTATGTTCGGTGGTTTAGTTAAACTTGGGTCGCTAGATATCCGAAACTTTGACACTAGTTCAGTTACCACTATGCTATCAATGTTTGGTAATATGCGAGACCTTAAAGATTTGAAACTTGGTGATAAGTTCAAGACGCATAATGTGACTAATTTTGCTAGTATGTTTGCAAGCTGCGCCTCTTTAGAATCACTCGATATTTCAAGTTTTGATACTAGCAAAGCTATTACTACTAGCGCTATGTTTAATGGCATGAGTAGGGTAAGAAAAATTAAATTTGGCCCTAAATTCAATACTAGTAATGTTACTAATATGACTAGTATGTTTAACGGCTGTGTTCTATTAGAAGAACTTGATCTTTCGGCTTTTGATACACGTAACGTTGCTGATTTTGCTTATATGTTTAATGCTTGTGCTTCTCTTAATAAATTAGATGTCTCAATGTTTGATACTCGCTCAGCGGTTAATATGACTAGCATGTTCAGTGGTATGTTGGTTTTATCTAATTTTAATCTCGGGCACAATTTTAATACCGCTAATGTCACCAATATGCAGAATATGTTTTTTAACGATCGTAAGTTAACTCAATTGGATCTCTCCCAATTTAATACTTCCAAGGTTACTTTGATGGATAATATGTTTAGCCACATGTTCGGGCTTGAAGAATTAAACTTGTCTAGTTTTGATACTTCAAATGTTATCTCCATGGCACGTATGTTCCACAATACTAGTAAAATCCAAAATCTTGATCTATCGAGTTTTAAAACTTCGAAAGTTACTAGCATGTACCAGATGTTTAATGGTGCTAGTGGTATTACTAATCTTACTTTCGGGCCACACTTCGACACCTCTAATGTTACCGATATGGAAATGATGTTCTTTGGTGTTAATGGTGCCACTGAGCTCGATCTTAGCACCTTTAATACTTCTAGCCTCAAGCGCTTATCGGGAATTTTTGGCTCCACGACTGAGAATAATAATCTTGAAAGAATCTATGTTTCCCGTGACTTTGATTTATCAAAAATTCCAAATAATGGTTATTTAAAAATTTTCTCGAATCGTAAACGCCTGCGTGGTGGGGAAGGGTCATATTTACAAAATCCAGAAACCGCTGACAAAACTTGGCTTCGTATCGATCGTGCTGGCGCTCCAGGCTATTTCACTCAAAAACCATAAGCGTTTAAAATTATCGAAAATGACAATTTTAAACGTTTTTGCTATAATATGGATATGATTAGCAATTCTCTTCGGCGGAAATTAGATTTTTTAATTGAGCGCTATCGCGATTTGGTACCAAATTATGCTTCTGGCATCAGAGAATTAAGTCTCGTGGAACTTCCAGAGATGGTTTATAATTCTAATGCTATCGAAAATTCCACACTCACACTTGAAGATACGGAAGATATTTTAATACGTCATCAAATTCGCACTGATCATCAGATTCGAGAAATCTTTGAAGCTACTAATTTAGCCAAGGCCATGAGGTTTCTCTTAGATAATCCTGAGACTGAAATCTCGGTACCGCTAATCCTTAAGCTCCACAGTATTTTATTGCAAAATATTCGTGATGATGCTGCAGGTCGGTTTCGTGCGAACAAGGAGTGGGTGCGCGTAGGTAGTCATCTTGGCGCGAATCCGCAATTTGTTCACGGTTTTATGTCGGATTTAGTTGAAAAATATAACGCGTCAGATGATCAGTATTTTCTCGACAAAATCGTCTATTTTCATGCTGAATTTGAAAATATTCATCCATTTATAGACGGTAATGGTCGAATTGGTCGGCTTTTAGTTAATAAACAATTGGATTTACTTAACCTCCCGCCAATTCTAATCCCTAATAAATCAAAAAATGAAGAATATTATCCAGCTTTAGAAGAATATTCAAAACTCAACAAACTTGATCAATTATCAGAATTTTTTGCTAAACTTCTTATCGAAGCTCTCTACCGCCGGATTACTCGCCTCACTGCACCGAAAATAATTTCTGTCTCCGACTGGGCAAAACAGAACCAAATGAGCAGCCAGTCAGTCACTAATAAGGCGATCCGTGGTACCATTCCAGCTTTTCGTCTGCGTGGTCATTGGATGATCGACTCAGTCTTTCAGGCCGAAAACTACGAAGAATAATATTTTACCAGGATTTTCAAGTCTTCTCTTTTATTACACTTATGCTAAACTTAATTAAAAGGAGAGAAGGTTTTATGTTATTTTTTAGTAAAAATAAAAATATTTTAAAATGTGCCATTTTGTTGCTTACAATCACTTTAGCTTGTGCAATTCTAAACACCAACGATACCCACGCTTCGTCATTTCTGGCCTGGTTTACCTGGGGAACAAATACTAGCGCAGATGGTAATGATATTTTAAGTTCCGATTCTAAATCAATGCAAATGACAGCTAGATTATATGTTCAGGAAACAGAAAATAGTGGCTTTACTGTTTCAGTGCATGCAAAAAATGACACCACCTCACTCGTTAACGAGGAAAAATTTGTCAATGATGAAATTAAATCCATCTCCGAACCCCTTACTCTAGATGATTTTAAGGAAAATAACTGGGGGTTCAGCACTGATGGAATGAATTATCAGCCAATTCCAGATAAAAATCACCCAAAACTTATTACTAATACTAAGGGCAAGGATAGTGGTATTGTTGAGACTTACTACGCCATCAAATTAAATGAAAACATTAAACCTGCTAACTATAAAAATACCATTGTATATTCTGTAGTATCTAATCAGGTAGCTAATCTTCCTTCAGGTATTGAATTTAACAAGGCTATCAAGGAAATTGCTGGTGGCGAAGAAAATGTGGTTCATATTAAATCTTCCAATGCTATACAGGAAGGCGCAAATGTAAAAAATATAGCAACCAATGCCGATGTAAAAGGTGAATTTAAGATTTGGTATGACCAGGCAGAGAAAACTGTCTACTATTGGACTACCGCTAGCTACGCTTATTTGAACGAAAATAGTGAAAAGATGTTTGATAGTTTTTCTAATCTAGAATCGATTGATACTACTCAGCTCAATGCTTCTTTTGCCACCACTACGGCTAATATGTTCTCGAAAAACCCAAAACTCAAAACTCTAAATTTTGGTAAATACATATTTAAGACGGGTAAAGTCACTAATATGCATGAAATGTTTGCCGATACTGGGTTAGAAAATATCCCTATAGGAGATTATGGCGCAAGATTCTTTGACACGGAAAATGTAGTTAATATGTCTGGTATGTTTGCAAGAACTAGACAATTGAAGGATATTCGTTTTGCAGAATTTCTCGACTTAAGAAATACCGAAGATTTGAGTTATATGTTTTATGGCCTAAATGGTAAAGAATATTATCACATGGGAAGCGCTTTTGGTGCTCGAACTAAGAAGGTTAAGAAGTTGGAATATATATTTGCTACTGACCAGGAAAACAAGGTAGAAAACATCAGTGTAGATTATTGGTATGGTTCAAGTAATGGTGATGTGTGGGATACAAGTAATGTAAAAAGTTACGAAGGGATGTTTGCGGGTCGCACAAATTATAAGGGGTGTGGGCCGAATTACTTGCAAAATGCACCAGTGTCAGACTTAAACTGGTTGAGGGCTGGGGGTGGTGGTTTTGACGGGTATTTTTGTGAGTCACTATAATCTAAAAATATCATTTTCCAAATTTTTCAAGACTTTTCTTCCATTCTAGTTATGCTAAACTATATGTAGTATAAAACGAATTAGGGAAAATATTGTGAATCATAAATTTTTGAAGCTTAGCTCGGGCCTTGTTTTGACCTTGGTCGCAGCCGCCTGGCTTAACACTAAAAACACCTCTGCCCTCTACCAGTCTAGTCTTTCGGCCTATGTTGATAATGTAAAAACTCAAGTTGACGGTGATCTTTTGCTGGACAACCCATCGGTTAAAAGGGAAATGAATCTGAATATCGGTGTTACCGCGAAAAATAAATCCGGCTATAAGGTCGTGGTTAATTCTAAAACCGATAATACTGCATTAAATAATTCTGACCCAGCCAAGCCAGATAAGATTGAGTCAATTACTAGCACTCAATCGCTGAATAATTTTACTGCAAATACTTGGGGCTATAAATTGTCTAGCGCTACCGACTACAGTCCAATCCCAAGCCTCAGTCACCCAGCCACCGTGGCAAATAATACCGAAAAAGAAGTCACTAACCAAAAAACTATCCTCAATCTCGGTATTAATCTCGGTGACGACTTGCGTCCTGGTGATTATATTAATCAGCTTGTGGTTTCCGTAGTGGCGAATACTTATCAAAAAGAGGCCATTATGGATAAGGGTGAAGTTTTCAATAAGGCCATTACTTATCTTGGTAAACGTAGTTCCTCAAACTTTTTTGGCCACGGCCAAGAAATGATCGAACATTTTCGTCGTAGTACCACCGCTCCGACTGCCGGCGATAAGGCCATCGAGATTCAAGATAATGTAAACTCTGATTACACTATCAAAGCTTGGTATAAGGAAGCCGATAAAACTGTTTATTATTATGCAGAGACCGAAAAAATCTTCCTCGCGCCAGATTCTTCTAGCATGTTCAAGAATTTCACTCACGTGCAGGATCTCGATTTGGCGAAATTTGATACCAGTAATGTTGTAAATATGGCAAGCATGTTTGATGGCACTGAAAAAGTCCAAAGCTTGAACCTTGCAAACTTCGATACGACTCGTGTCACCAATATGCGTAATATGTTTTCTGGTATGACTGAACTAACGTCGCTTGATCTTTCGAATTTTAATACCAAGCAAGTGACGGACGCGTCCAATCTCTTCAATAATCTTCAGGCTGCTACCGAAATTAAGCTAGGTGCTAATTTTACTCTAGAAAATGTCACTACCATCGCAGGTATGTTCGCTAATACTTGTAAGGTTGCTAGCCTTGATCTTTCGATGTTGAATACTACTAATGTGCGAAATTTTGATAAGCTATTCAGCCTCACTAGTGCTGGTGGCGCCGCTAATGGTTGTCCAGCTGGCGATGCCTTAACTGTAATTTATGCTTCGGCAAATTTCGTCGTCGATACTTCCGCACAAGCTGAAAATCTCTTCACTGGCCGTACCAATCTGCGTGGTGGTAATGGCTCTCATGAGACCGACCCAGCTACCGCCGACAAGACTTGGCTCCGTATCGATACCGCCGGCACGCCAGGTTACTTTACGGCTAAACCGTAGTCCCACTTAGATACCGTCGGCACTCCAGGCTACTTTACCGCTAAACCGTAGTTCCGCATCGAAACTCTTCTAAACATACTCACTCACAAGTAAAAATCCAAATTTCGCATTTGGATTTTTATTTTGCTTATGTTAAAATAGAACACGACAAATCACACGGTCATATAAAAAACTATGAAAAATCTCTCTAATCAAACCAAAATATTTTTGTGGGCTAAAAATAATTTAAGCTCAGTCTTCTTATCTACATTAGGTGCAATATTTGTAAGTATTTTTATTATTAATGATACTTACGCTGCGCCTACACCGACATTGTCTGCTTCAATCAGTAATGCAAATGTGGTAGTTAACGGTAATCAAGTAATTAATTCGGAAAGTAAGACTACTGAAATTCCATTACGTCTCACGGTAAATACTAATAATCGTACGGGTTATACTGCAACTATAAGTTCAGATTCTAACAATACCGCTCTGGTTAATAATAGTTCTGCGGTTCTTGCTAAAATCGATTCTATTTCGGCTCCTAGTACACTTGCTAGCCTGCCAAATAATACTTGGGGATATAAAGTGGCTAATGTTTTAAGTTATAGTCCAATCCCAGCTCTCTCTGCGCCGGTTAGTTTTCGTCAAACTAACCAAGCAACTTCCGGTCCAAGTATTAGTGATTTAAATATTGGTATGAAATTATCTAGTAACCTAGAGAATGGTAGTTATACTAACCGTCTAGTATTTTCTATCGTGACAAATCCGATTGATAGGCGCGCCGTCTTAATGAGTGGTCCAGAAATCAATAAAGTATTCCAAAGAGCACAGGCTGGTGGATATAGATCCCGTATCCGCTTTATCAGAAGATGCTCTTATTCTGAGCTATATAGAGTTCAAGGCTATTCAAATATTGCAGATCCCGTAGAATCAGATTATGAAATTAAGTTTTGGGAGCTTATTGGTTCGGATGGAGTACATTGCTATAATTCGGATGCTCCAATAATTTATGCAAATCAAAATAGTAGTGAGATGTTTAGTTCATTAAGTTTTGCACATAGTATTGATCTTTCAACTATTAATACTAGTGAAGTTACGGATATGCACGCCATGTTTAAAGGTGTGAATACGCTGGACTCTTTTGATTTATCAAAATTTAATACTAGTAAAGTCCAAAATATGAGCGAAATGTTTAGCAATATAAACGGAGGGATTAGCAAAATCACTTTGAATTTGAGTAATTTTGATACAGCTAATGTAGTAAACATGAAAGGTATGTTTAAAAATTCTAGCAAATTTAATGATATAAATATGTCAAGTTTTAATACATCCAGAGTTACCGACATGAGTGAAATGTTCCATACTGCTTATGGACTAACCACGATTAATTTAAGTAGTTTTAATTTTGAAAATGTTACCGATATGAATAGTATGTTTTATCAAGACCTTAATTTACATACCGTGGTGGTTGCAAGATTTAATACTGGCAAGGTTGCAAATTTTAAAGACCTGTTTTGGAATTCGCCAATTACCACATTAAATACAGCTGGCTTCGAAACGCAGAGTGCCGTGAATATGTCAGGAATGTTTTCCGCTACCAAAATACCTATTTTAGATCTCTCTAGCTTTAATACTCAGAATGTGACCGACATGAGCAGAATGTTTGCAGAAACAGAATACACAGTAAAGTTATACTTAAATAATTTTGATACTAGAAATGTTCAAGATTTTACCAATATGTTTGCTTTGAGTCATTACACTAGGGACAGCCTGACTAATATTTATGTCAAGAATGATTTTAATACATCTAGTGTGAGTAAGAGAATTTATACTATTTTTAATGTGCGACGAACGCTTCGTGGTGGAAATGGATCACAATGTTCTTTCTCTGGTTCCAATAATGAAGCCCTTAAATGTCTTCGCATTGACCGTCCAGGCGCTCCAGGATATTTTACACAGATTTAAATTTCACTAAATCAACGTACACATGTATTTATTGCGTTTGCATTCTTGAATAATTATCCTAAACACCTTATACTTAGATTATGCATAAGCCGAAACGAAATCCTGTCCGAATTATTAAAAATCTTATTATTCTGGCGGGTTTCGTCGCGGCTTTTTTCTGGATGTTTTTCGATATATTAAAACGCGAAACCGTGGTTTCTCATGATACCTCGGTACTCGTCATGGGGACGAACGCCACATTTAAACCATTTGAATATAAAGAAGGTGGCCAGGCGGTTGGTTTTGATGTGGATCTAGCGCGCGAAATCGCGAAGGACCTAGGTGCTGAACTAAAGATCGAGGATATGTCTTTCGATGGCCTTCTTCCGGCGCTCGAAGGTGGTCGTATTGATATCGCCGTGGCTGGCATGTCGGTCACCGAAGAACGTGCGAAGAATGCTCTATTTTCAGAGCCGTATTATCAGGCTACCCAGCGCATTATTGTCCCAGAAGATAGTAAGATTTTTAATAAATCTGGCCTCATCGGTAAGAAGATCGGCGTTCAACTCGGCACTACCGGTGATATTTTGGCTTCCGAAATTAAGGGCGCCAAAGTCATTCAGTTCCCAGCCGCGCCGAATGTTTTACAGGAGCTGGCTTCTGGTCGAGTCGATGCCGTGATTTTGGATGACGCGCCAGCTAATCAATATATTGTGGCATTTCCTGGCCTAAAAATTCTTGGTTCCGCTATCGGTAATGAATCTTATGCTATTGCCATGAAAAAATCTAACCATTCTCTCAAAGAAAAAGTTGATCAAACAATTAATCGCATGAAAGAGGACGGCCGAATGGATGCTTTATTGAGGAAATATTTTGGAGAGAGCAGATGAAATTTTTGGAAGTGATATTTGGTAACGGGCGTTGGATTTATTTTTGGCACGGACTTGAAGTTACCATAGTCTTAACTATTTTGGCGCTCTTTTTTGGTTTTCTTCTTGGCGTTTTAATATCAATGCTTCGCACTTCTAGTAGCAAGTTTTGTCAAAAAATCGCTAATCTCTACGTCACGATTATCCGCGGCACACCTCTTCTGGTACAACTTCTGATTATGTATTACGTGATCTTCGCCGAATATCGCGCTATGCCGAAAATCATCGTGGCAGCTGTCGCTTTTTCCCTAAATAGTGGCGCCTACATTTCGGAAATCATTCGTGGCGGTATTGAAAGTGTTTCTAGTGGTCAAAAGGAAGCCGCCAGGTCTCTCGGTCTTTCAGAATTTTATACTCAACTTTACGTCGTGATGCCACAGGCGCTCAAGAATTCCTTACCGAGTCTCATCGGCGAAGGAATTTCTCTCTTTAAGGAAACTTCTATTGTGGGTTGGATTGGTCTCGGCGATATTATGCGTGGTGCTGATGATATTCGTTCTTTAACTGCTACCGCCTTCGAATCATTGGTGGCCGCCGCAATTATTTATTTAGCTATCACCTTAATCTTTACTAAAATTATGTCAAAAGTGGAAAAGAGGTTGGCTTAAGATGTCTATTATTGTGAAGAAACTGGAAAAAAGTTTCGAAAATCAAAAAGTTCTCCGTGGTATCGACCTCGAAATTCAAGACGGCGAAACCGTAGTCTTGGTTGGATCTTCCGGTTCCGGGAAATCTACTTTCTTGCGTTGCTTAAACTTGCTAAATGTTCCAGATAAGGGTCAAATTTTTATCGATGGACAGGAGATCACAAATCCAAAAACCAATCTCAATAAGCTTCGTGCTAAAGTTGGTATGGTTTTTCAAAGTTTTAATCTTTTTGAAAATCTTAATATCATAGAAAATATCAAGCTCGCTCCCAGAAAAGTCCTACATCTATCGAATAAACAGGCAGAAAAAGAAGCCATGGAGCTACTGAAACGGGTCGGGTTAGCAAATAAAGCTTATGACTACCCGAAAAATCTTTCCGGCGGCCAAAAGCAACGTGTCGCCATCGCTCGCGCTCTAGCCATGCATCCCGAGGTAATTTTGTTTGATGAGCCAACTTCCGCACTTGATCCAGAAATGGTTGGCGAAGTGCTCGAGGTGATTAAAGATCTCGCTAAAGATAGAAGCCGCACTATGGTTATCGTGACTCACGAGATGAGTTTTGCTAAAGAAGTCGGGTCGCGTCTCATTTTTCTCGATAATGGGAAAATTATTGAAGACGGCGAGCCGCGAAAGATTATGGACCATCCGACCACCGAACGTGCCGCCCGCTTCTTCCAAAATATTAAAAATTAACAGTATATGCTAAAATAAATATATGACGCTCGTAATGAGACTTAAAAAGAAATTTTATTTTTTGGCCGCGAATTATTTTCGTTTTTTTGCTAATATTTCACTTAAACGTTGGAAACCTCGTGTAATTGCCATTACCGGTTCAGTTGGTAAGACCACCATGTTGAATTTGGTCGAATCCACTCTGAAAACTAAGGCACATTATTCCTTTAATGCTAATTCTGCCTTTGGCGTAGCCTTTGATATTGTCGATATGGACGGCGTACGTGGTAGTAAGTGGCGCTGGCTCAGCCTAATTATCGGCGTGCCATTCAAATCGCTTTTTTACACCCATCGTGAAAAGTTTTATATTGTCGAAATCGATGGAGAACGCCCACACGAAGCCGAATTCCTCGCCAAATGGCTAAAACCAGAAGTCACGATTTGGGTTTCCTTGGGTCTTTCACATGCCGTGCAATTTGAAAAACAGGTCGAAGCCGGTATCTTCCCAAATCTCGAAAAAGCCATCACGCACGAATTCGCTACTTTACCAGAAAATACTCAAAAATTAATTCTCATCGATAAGGATGTCGCTCTAATGAATCGTGCGATAGATAAAATTGTTGCCAAAGGCAAAACTAAGGCCGAAGTTATTAAATGTAGTAAGAGCGAATTATTGAATTATACTGTCTATCCAAATAAGACTGAGTTTGTTATGAATTTCTCCAGTCAGCCAAAACTAAACGAATTCACTATTACCTTTAAAAATCCGATGCAACGCGATTTGGCGATTCAATTATCCATGTTATCCAAGCTTTGCGAGTATCTTCATATCCAAATCCCTAGTGACTTTTCCGATATGCGTGAAGCCCCTGGTCGTAATACTTTCCTGAAAGGAATTAATAATCTAAAAATTATCGATAGTAGCTATAATGCTCATTTGATCTCCATGGAATCGATCCTTAAGATGTACCGCTCAATGCGTACCCAACATAAATGGTTGGTAATCGGGGATATGGTGGAGCAGGGTAGTATCGAGCAACATGAACATGAAAAACTTGCCGATGCAATTATTGCGTCTAACCCCGAACAAGTAATTTTAATCGGTCGGCGTACTCGCGCATACACCTATCCAATCCTAAAGAAGCAAGGAATTAAGGTCAATACCTTTGATGATCCCAAAAAGGCTCTCGAATTCATTCAACAAAATGCCGTAAACGGAGAAACTATTCTCTTCAAGGGCAGTCAATATCTCGAATGGATTATTGAAAAATTATTATTAAATTCAAAAGACGCTAAGCGTCTGCCACGCCGCGAAAAAGCCGCAGAGAAGCGTCGTGAAAAAAGGGGACTTAACTAATGAAAACTTTATATATTATTCATGGCTGGACCTACACCGTGGAACCTTGGGAAAAAACCATTGAAATTTTACGAGATAAATACAAAATCGAAGTTAAAATGTTGCACGTTCCGGGCCTGACGGAGCAAAGTCAAAAAGTCTGGACCATCAACGATTATGTGCGCTGGGCTAAGCGTGAACTTCCGGACGACGCTGTAGTGCTCGGACATAGTAATGGTGGACGCATCTTAATGAATCTCACTATCAAGCATCCGAAAAAACTTTCACATTTAATTCTTCTCGACAGTGCGGGTATATACGAAAAGTCTTTGAAACGTGATCTTTTGCGTGGATTCAGTAAGGCTTTTGGTATCCTTAAGCGAGTGCCGATTTTGCGTAAGGTTTTTCATAAGTTAGTCGGCGCTTCTGATTATGCTCATGCGCCAGAAAATATGAAAAAAACTTTAGCCAACATGCATGAATCTGATAAAAACCTCGATCCATCGCGCATCAAAGTTAAAACCTCGATTCTTTGGGGTGAAAATGATCAAATTACGCCGCTTCGCCAAGGTAAAAAGCTTCATGAGCTGATTTCTGGTAGTACTTTCTATTCCTCTGATAAATGGCGTCATGCTCCATATATCGATGATCCAAAAGGTCTAGCCAAGGCTATCAGTGAGGTGCTTGATAAATGAAATTTATCGCCCACGCTAGTCAATTTGGTTTGAAAAAAACGCTTAGGCAGTTGTTTACTTTTGGCTTCCAAAAAGATTCCGAAAAATTAAAATCGTATATTGCTGAACGTTATCAGGTAAAAGCGGAAAATGTTGCGCTTTATGGTTCAGGACGTACTGCTCTTTCTGAGGCCATTAAACATTTCACTAAGCCAGGGGATAAGGTGGCGATTACGGCTTTGACTTGCTTCGCAGTCGTGGAAGCGGTACGAAGTGCTGGCTGTGAGCCAGTTTATCTTGATGTAAATCTCGAAAATCTTCACTTTGACGCGAAATCCCTCGAAAAAGCTTGCGCAAAAAATCCAGAAATTAAGGCTGTAATCGTTCAGAATAATTTGGCTTACCCCTGTGATATAGCGAATATCGAATCTGTCGCTAGAAAATACAATCTTGCTCTAATCGAAGATCTTGCGCACTGTATCGGTATGGATTACGCCGATGGCCGTGAAGCTGGCATGGTCGGGGATGCCGTGATTATGAGTTTTGGTAAGGGCAAATCCCTCGATTTAATTTCTGGTGGATTATTATTCCTTCGTAAAACCGATAAGCGCAAAAAATCCTTCGCCGTTCCAGTCAATCTACCAAGCTTTACCGATCGTTTTCGTACTCGTCTATATCCGCTTTTTGGCGCCATTACCCGTGCTTTATTCCGTTTGCAGCTTGGTCGCCTTAATTTTGGTCGCCTCTATACCGCGTTTTTATTGAAGACTCATCAAATTCAAAAATCTGCTGATGCTAAACTGGATAGTTCTATTCGCCTCACCCATTGGCAGGCTAAACTCGCCTTGCGTGATCTGAAAAAACTCCAACACCGCGCCCCACTTCGTCGATTCTATTTTGTGGAAAATCGGGAAGAATTGCTCGAAAAACTCACGGCTGCAGGCTTCATTATGGATGATATTTGGTATAGCTCACCAGTCTCACCAGAGAGATACTATACCCAAGCTAATTTTGACGAAAAAGCTTGCCCGAATGCGGTTTTTGCTGCTGAACATCTGATTAATCTGCCAAATTGGTTAAATATTTTTGAGCTTGCTGAGGCTAGGCATCTCATTAATCAATACGAAGTCAATTTAGAAGGTGAAAAAATCGCTCCCTTCACTACCAAAAAATCTCTTTCCGAAACTGAGGTAGAGCAAATCGATACACTTCGCCACGCCGCCTGTCATACTAATTTTTTGCAGTCCAAACAGTGGTATGAAGTTAACAAATCCATCGGTCATAAACCTATCTTCCTAATGTTTAGTGAAAAATCTTATTGTCTTGCTATTATTAAAGACGCTAAGCGTGGCCGTTTTCTGGAGATTCCGTGTGGACCGATTCTCGATTATCAGAATCGTGACGAGCTAGAGCTAGCCATGGCTGAAATTTACCGCTACGCTAAACAAAATAATTGTGTCTTTGTGCGTTTTCGTCCAAATCTCGAGGAAACTCCGGAAAATCGAGCACTTATCGAGTCGCTTCCGTCACTCTCTGCCTCCTATTTTCTTCATGCCGAAAATACCGTCTTCGTCGACCTCACTCAATCTGAAGAGGATCTCCTAAAAAATATGCGCCGTCAAACTCGCTATGAAGTGCGACGTTCAGAAAAATTAAATTTCAAGGTAGAAAAGTCTAACAGCCCAGAAATTCTTCGTGAATTTCATCAGGTTCAGGCCGAAACCGCTAAGCGTCAAGGCTTTATCCCGCCACGTCGCAAGGATCTCAATGCCTACGCCAAGGCTTTCGGCTCTGATCTTCAGATTTATCGCGCCACCCTCGATGGTAAACCAGTAGCTTACGGCTTAGTTTTAACTGATGCTTTAGAAGGTGACTACTTTGAGGCGGCTTCCACTGAATTAAATTATAAATTCCCAGGCGCCTATGCCTTACAATGGCATGTAATGAAGGATCTTAAAAAACAAGGGAAACTTCGTTATAATCTCTGGGGAATTGCACCAGCCGGCCAAAAGAATCATAAATTCGCTGGCGTCACTACCTTCAAATCTGGCTTTGGTGGTGAAAAATTTGATTATTTGCATGCTCATGACCTTCCAGTCAAAAAACTTCACTACGGTCTGATTCGTCTAGTCGAAGACGCTCGTCGCAAAAAACGTCATCTATAAATTAAAAAGGAAACTATGAAATACACCGTCAAAACTGTCGAAAATCAAACTGAGTGGGATAAATTCGTCACGAGTCATCCTGATGCTAATTTTTTACAATCCTGGGATTTTTATGAATTCTATCATTCTCGTGGTTTTGATATAGTACGTCGTGGTATTTATGACGAGAATGGCCTGCTCGTCGGGGTTTATGCCGGCGAAGTCGAACCCGCCAAGCGTGGCCGTCATCTTGCCGTAGCTGGTGGACCGATTTTTGATTGGACCAACCAAGAAGTTAAAAAACTGATTTTTAAAGACATGAAACTGCAAGCAAAAAAGCTAAAATGTACTTTTGTCCGTGTACGCCCACAACTCGAGAATATCCCTGAAAATGCGAAAATTTTTCAGCAACTCGGCTTCCGTAAGGCCCCGATGTATCTTTCGGTGGAGTTTGCCGGTGTTCTCAATCTAGAAAATTCCGAAGAAGAAATTCTTAAAAACATGCGTCAGCGCCTGCGCCGGGCTCTTCGCAAAGCGGAGAAAAATCAAATCACCATCGAAAAAACTTCCGACCCGAAAGCGATTCATGATTTTTATCAAATTGAATTACAAACCGCCAAACGTCACGATTTCTATGCTTTTTCTGAGGACTTTCTTACCAAGCAATTTGCGGCTTTTGCTAAGAACGACGAAGCGGTGCTCTACATCGCAAAATTAAACGGTGAGATTCTCGCCGAAAACTTTATGATTTTTTATGGCAATGAAGCCTCTTATCATTACGGCGTATCATCAGAACTCGGCACTAAGTATTCCGGCGCCCCACTTCTCCATATGGAAGCCATGCGCGACGCCAGAAAGCGCGGTATTAAACGTTATAATTTCTGGGGTATTGTCGACGAAAATGACACTAAGCATCGATTTTATGGCGTCTCAGTCTTTAAGCGCGGCTTTGGTGTAGAGGAATTAAAATATCTCGAAGCTAGAGATCTCGTGCTCGATAAAATTTCCTATTACACGAAGACTCTGCCGATCGAAACTTTGCGTCGTAAAGTTCGCCACGTCTAAGATCTTTAGCCGATTAAGTCCCCTCGAATTCATAAAGCGAATTCGAGGTTTTTTGTGATATTTCAGTAAACTCAGCTTTATTTTCTATTTTATGCTAAAATAAGCATAAGAATTAACAAGGAAAATTATATGTCAATCAAGCGAAAATATATTGATAGCCACTGGCTAATCTTCGCATTGCAGGGTGTGTTGGCACTTCTTTTCGGCTGGTACGCCCTCTTCACTAACCTTAATAGTCTCGAGGCAATTATCGTGATTGCGGGTACGGTTTTGCTCGGTCTCGGTATTATCGAGATGTTGAACTTACTCACTCGTACCCACTTGAAGGAAACCTGGGGTCTTTCACTTCTCATGGCCGTCCTAGAAATCGCCACGGCTTTCACCATGCTCTTTGCCAAGGATCAGAACGCCATCTGGCACCTCGCCATCATTGGTCTCTACACCATTACGCGTGGTATTCTGGAGATCTTCATTGGTCTCGGCTCCGTGGATGATTTGACAGACCGTTTTATTTGGGTGCTCACTGGTATTTCCGGTTGTATTATCGGCATCGTAGTGGTAAATGCTGGACATCTCGGTAATCTGCCATTTATTAAATATTTTGGCTCCTACATGATGATTTTCGGTATCTCTAATCTGATTTATGCTATCCACAATAAAGAACAAAAACACGAATACGAAACCGAGCTTCGTGAAAAACGCGAAGAATATCGTGCTAAGTCTATCAAGAATGCTAAGAAAATTGCCGCCATTAAAGAACTTTCTGTAAAACCAGATCGTGCCTATAAGTCAAAAAATCTTGGTGAAAAAACTGCAAATAAGTCAGTTAAAAAAGCTGCTACTAAGAAAACCAAAAAACCAACAGCCAAGAAAATTTCTAAAAAATAAAACTAATTCTAAATAGGGCCACGTGCCCTATTTTTTATTTAGAAAGTTTATTCACCCCTGTAATCTTTGACTATTACGCGTCAATCTTGTATAATTAAAACTCAAGGAGAAATTATGAAATATAAGTTACCTACCAAGGCTGTTATTACTGACGCCGGCTTCGCTAGCCGTTATTTACCAATCACCAAAACTGTGCCAAAAGCTATGTTGCCACTTGGCAATCGCCCAATTATGCAACTCGTAGTTGAAGAATGCGTGGATGCCGGCATTAAGGAAATTATCATCGTCGCTACTCCAGAAGGTAAGGGGATTTACGAAGATTATTTCAATAACTCGGTTAACCGTATCCGCAAGCAGCTTGCTTCTCAGGGCAAATTAGATCGTTACGCACCAGTGCAACACGTGTTAGATTTTCCAAAAATCACCGTCATTGAACAAGATCAAAGCTATCCATATGGTAATGGTTCGCCAATCGCTTCCGCACGTCCTTACATTCGTGATGATGAGGCTTTTGTCGTAGCTTATTCTGACGATGTAGTTTTCGGTAATTCCGACATTAAGACCTTAATCGAATCATACAAGAAGCATGAAGATGCTAAGGCAATCATTATTTCTCAAGAAATGCCACGCGAAGTCTTAAATAAGTATGGCATCATCAAGCTTCGTGACGCAGAACTTCAAACTCTCGACAATATTATCGAAAAACCAGCTATTGAACAGGCTCCATCTAATCTCACCTCCTATGGTCGCTATCTCTTGACCCCAGAAGTTTTCGAACATCTTGATCCAAAGAATATTGGTCTCGACAACGAACTCTGGACCGTCGATGCGATTACTAAGATGGCCGAAACTGGCAATGTTTATGTCGAAAAAACTAAAGGTCGCTGGATGACCACTGGTGATCCAAAGAACTATGCACTTGCTTCACTTGCCTATAATTTCATGTACGAAGATTTTGGTGAAGATATCAAGAAATTTATTCGCGAAATCTAAATTTCATCACAAAGTAAAATACCATCTGTGAAGATTACAGTATAACCCGTAATCCGCTTGGCTAAGAAAATATAACTGGCAGCTCCAGTTATATTTTTTATTTCATCGAACTTATGCTAAAATAGTTACCAGAAAGGTTTATATGAATACAGCAGAATGGATTTTAGTAGCGATTTTATCAATGACTTTATTAGTCTTTCTGGTTGTCGGAATTATTTTCTTGGTTAAATTCATTCACCTACTTTCTGAGATTGAAATCATGGTGCAAACCGGCCAATCTATCGCCGAAAAAGCCGATGACGTGGCGGATAATCTTAAGGATATGACCTCGGTCGGGCCTCTCGCGAAAAGCTTAGTGAAAGATATTTTGACCAAGAAGCTGATGAGTTTTATAAATCCATCCAAATCTCGCACACCTGCGAAAAAGACGGCCACTAAAAAGACTTCGAAATAAATATCTTAAAATAATTCTATTCTAGAAATTTATGCATGCTCTATTCGCAAGCAATGCCGTCTCTATCCCTATCAAGCTTTAGTGAGTAACATGGATGACCAGCTCTCATGCCAGCCATACCCCATTGTCTAGCTTGCGTACAGTTCGCCGGACATGTCATTCCTGCGTTTGGCGCTACATAGACTGGCGCTGCTGATTTTGGCGCTACATAGACTGGCGCTGCTGATTTTGGCGCAGTATAGCTTGGTGCTGGGGCTGGATGCGCACTAGATTGTGGTGATTCTTTTACTGCGGATTTGTTAGTGTCTCCAGCGCAAGTGTTTTCTGCCCAAAGACCACGCCTATTGTTCTCTGCATCTTTTTGGGCATTCTTAAACTGATTTTGATATTTATGCGGAGTATTATAGGTGTATTCGTGACCATAACCATCATAAATCATTTTATATGCTACATTTGTCCTATCATCAAGAAAGATATAAAGTAAAAGACGCCCGTACTTATCTCGTTCACCTTGTGTCGGATCTTGTTCGATATATACATTTTTCCCATTCACCAACTCACGCATTCTCTGACTGGCTTCCTGACCAAAACACTGAACCGGTTTTCTAGGGTCTTTGGTTTCAGGTGTGTCTAGACCAATCATGCGAATTCTTTCAGTCTTGCCGTTAATTACTAAATCTATAGTATCGCCATCGATTACGTTTGCTACTGAATACATGCTAGTCTTAGTCACCGCGTTCGAAGCGGATGCGGACTTTAGGGCATTTTTTACAGAATTTAGACGGTCCTGATATTTTCCTTTAAGTTCATCTGGTAGAGAGCTAAGGGATTGTTCGATTTTTGTAATATTTTCATCTAAAGGATTACTTTCAGCCTCATCTAAAGATTTTTCAACGCGAGAGATAGCTTCTTCTAATTTTTCTTTATCGTAAGATTCCTTGGTTTGGCGGTTAAGTCCTACAGCTTTAGTTGTCGATCTCTTACCGTCAGTGACCGAGATATTGGTTGTACTTTCACCTTCAGCTATGTCTTTTAGCTCATATTCAAATTCCCCGATATGGTTGCGAAGATTCTGTACGGCGACATCTTGTTCTGCTACCTTGAGTTTTACGAATTTACTAATACCAGAAATTTTGCCAATTAGAACTTTTGAATGTTCAGTATAATTTAACGTATACTCATCTGAAACCTCCATAATTTGAATTGGCGTGTTATTACGATCAAGTCCCGCCTGGTCCGTTAAGTCAATAGTAAAATTTATGCCAAAAATGGCAATGATTATTATAAAAATACAAATAATCATTTTATTTCTATCTCCCATGTTTTTTCACTACATATTGCTCTTAGTGTATATTGCGTTAATTATATCATGTCTGTTATAAAACGATTTATGGTCTTGTTCGTTCGTGTTATAATATAAATATATTAACAAAAAAAGGAGGAATATGAAAAAATCTACTGGTCATTTTGTTCTCGGTACCATTTTTGGTATGGCTCTTGGTGCGATTGCTGGGGTTCTTTCTGCTCCCAAGTCTGGCAAAGAAACTCGTGCTGAAATTAAAGCCAAAGGTGGTAAAATCTACCACGATCAAAAAGAGAATCTAGGCAAGATTTATCACGAACAGAAAACTAATTTTGGAAAATTCAAGCAAAAATTCGCAAAAAAAGCTGCTGAGGTTAAAGAAGAGGTTGTAGAACCTATCGAAGACGCAGTTTCTGAAGAATTAACCGACGATTCTGAGGAGTAGATGTCGGCGCCCGCAGAGGCCTCTCCATCCACCGAGGCGAAAAACGACGATTTTTTGAAGTTTTGCGAAGAAATCGATTCACCGGATCATATTTTAGCTCCGGCGGATTTTGTGCATCTGCATAATCATACGCATTATTCACTTCTTGATGGTCTGACGAAAGTTCCAGACCTCATTAAGTATGTCAAGGAAACCGGCATGCAGGCCGTGGCGGTTACCGATCACGGTACTATGTCGAGCCTGATCGAGCTTTATAAGGAAGGTCAATCTGCGGGTATCAAGCCAATTCTGGGTCTCGAAGCCTATGTGGCGGCTAGACATCGCACCGATAAGGATCCCGCGCATGATAAGGTGCGTTATCACATTACATTGCTCGCCATGAATGACCAGGGTTTTGAAAACCTCTGTCGTCTCGCTACCGAAGCGGAAATTAATGGTAAATATTATAAACCTCGTATTGACCATGAAATTATGGAAAAGTACAACGAGGGAATTATCTGTCTCTCGGGTTGTGCAAGCTCGGAAATTTCGGTGCGCCTAAAAAATGGCGACATGGACGGCGCCAGAAAACTAGTTGATTGGTATAAAGAAGTTTATAAAGACCGCTTCTATCTCGAGATGCAAGATCATGGTCATCCCGAATCTCCAACTCACTGGGAAGTGCAAGACCGCATCAATCAAGGCTTACAGCAAATTGCCAAAGAAACCGGTCTCCCGCTCGTCGTTACCTGTGATGGCCACTATTTGAAGCACGAAGATCAGGACGCTCACGAAATTCTCCTCTGTATTGGTACGGCCGCCAATCTTTCCGATCAAAATCGTATGACCTTGAAGGACTTCCAACTTCACGTCATTCCCCCACAAGAAATTATTGATCGTTGGGGTAAAGATTATCCTGACGCTATTAAAAACTCCCGCAAGATTGCCGAACGCTGTGATGTTGACATGAAACTTGGGCGTATCCTGATTCCGAAGTTTCCCGTGCCGGAAGGTGAGACCGATAAAACTTATCTCGATAAGTTGGTTTTTCGTGGCCTGGCTTTTCGCTATGGCGGTAAAACTCAGGAAGAGGTACAAGATTGGTCGGTTGAAGAATGTCGCAAACTATTATCTCCAGAAATTCTTGAACGTATCGATTATGAATTAAGCGTTGTCGACCGTATGGGCTACAATGGTTACTTCTTGATCGTGCAAGACTTCATTATGTGGGGTAAGACTAAGCGTATTATTTACGGCCCAGGTCGTGGCTCGGCTGCCGGCTCTATTCTAGCTTACGCTTTGCGTATCACCGAGCTTGATCCGATGAAATATGGTCTTCTCTTCGAGCGTTTCTTGAATCCGGACCGTATCTCGATGCCGGATATTGATACCGACATTCAGGATACTCGTCGTGATGAAGTAATTGAGTATTGTACGGAAAAATACGGTAAGGATCGCGTGGCCAACATCGTCACCTTCGGTAAAATGATGGCTAAAAACGCCGTGCGTGACGTGGCACGTGTGCTTGAAGTTCCTTATGCGGAGGCTGACCGTATTGCCAAACTCGTGCCAGACCCGGTGATGGGCCACCATGTCAAACTGACCGACGCGATTAAAACCGCACCCGATCTTAAACATGAATATGAACATAACCCGGTCGCTAAGCGCGTAATTGATTACGCTTCTAAGCTCGAGGGCACTATTCGCTCTCATGGTGTGCACGCCTGTGGTGTGGTGATTGCGCCGGATGAATTGGTCAAATTCTTGCCACTTGAAGTTTCCGCGAAAGGCCCACTGGCTACTCAGTATCCTTCGACCCAGGTCGAGGAATTAGGTCTACTTAAGATGGACTTCTTGGGCCTATCTAACCTTTCCGTGATTAATAATGCCTTGCGTATGATTCGTAAGGTGTATCATGATGACGTCGATCTTTATAGTATTCCGCTCGATGATCAAAAATCTTATGAACTTTTACAACGCGCCGAAACCACTGGTGTTTTCCAGCTTGAATCGGCCGGTATGAAACGCTATTTGAAAGATCTTCGTGCCAGTAGCTTTGAAGATATCATCGCTATGGTGGCCCTTTATCGTCCGGGCCCAATGCAGTTTATTGATTCCTTTATTCGTCGTAAGCACGGGGAAGAACCGATTACTTATCTTCACCCTGGTCTCGAGAATGCTTTGAAATCTACTTACGGTATTTTGATTTATCAAGAGCAGTTCATGCAGATCTCCAAGGAATGGTGTGGCTTTACTGGTGGTCAGGCAGATACGCTTCGTAAGGCGGTGGGTAAAAAGAAGGTCGACCTGATGAATAAGGTGAAGCCAGAGTTTATTAAAGGTGCTCAAGAAGTGGGTGGCGCCACTGAGGAACAGGCCGAAACTTTCTGGTCGCAGCTGCTTGACTTCGCTAACTACTGTTTCAATAAGTCTCACGCCGCGTGTTATGGTTTGGTGGCTTATTGGACCGCATATCTTAAGGCGCATTATCCAGACGCCTTCATGGCCGCACTAATGACCTCTGATATGCGCTGGACTGATCGTCTAGCTATCGAAATCGCTGAGTGTAAGCGCATGGGGATTAAGGTGCTAGGTCCAGATATCAATCAGTCTTATTCTGACTTCGGTATTGTGGGTGGCGAGAACACCATTCGTTTCGGTCTAGCCGCGATTAAAAGTATGGGAAAGGCCTTAGTGGAAGATATCGTTATTCCTGAGCGCGATAAAAATGGACCTTTCAAGTCGGTCTGTGATTTTGCGGCACGTGTCGACGGTTCCAAATTTAATAAAAAATCTTGGGAATCCGCTATCAAAACCGGCGCCTTCGACCGCTTTCATAACCGTACCGACCTTTTGTTTAATCTCGAAGATATTCAAGCCTATGGTGCCAAAGTCCAAAAAGACAAGGCCTCTGGCCAAACCGACCTCTTCGGCATGATGGGCGATGCCGGCTCGATTCCAGAACCAGTTATTCAACCATCACCTACTCAAGTTTCCGAAAAGGATCAACTACTTTGGGAGCGTGATTTGATGGGGCTTTATCTTTCTGCTCATCCGCTCGATAAATACGATACTTATTTCGAAGAGCAAACCCACCCATTCTCACTGGTCACTCCAGAAAATGATGGTAAACAGGTAATTGTTGGCGGTATTATTACGGGTATTCGTACCATTCTCACTAAATCTAATACCAAGATGGCCTTCGTGAAAATCGAGAGCAAGACTTCCGAACTTGAATTTTTGGTCTTCCCGAAAATCTATGAAGAATATAGCGATCGCCTCGCGGTCGATAATGTAATTAAGGTCACTGGCCGTATTAATGCCAAAGATAAGGATGGAAATATTACCTCTGATGTGAAGATTATTGCCGATTCCATCTCTGTTCTTTCTGACGATAAACTCTCTTCCTACGAATCAACTGGTACACACCTAGCTGATCCAGCCGAGGCTCCAAAAAAGGAATTTCGTCGTCGCAAACCAGCTGGTGAAGAAACTGTCAAACCAAAGTCTACCGATGTTCCAACGGTCACAATTTCTAAATCAGCCGCCAAGAAAAGCGATTCTGACAAATCCGCATCTGATACCAAGTCAGGTATTACCGCTAAGTCAAACAAGCCAGCTGGAAAAGCCACCCCTGTCAACCCTGAAGCAACCAAGCCGGAAACCGCCGAAGATTCAGAAGCCCCGAAGCGTATCATTGCGCCGGAAGCCGATCCGCGTAGTCTTAAGCTTTTCGTTCTGGTGGAAAATCCCCAAAATACCGCGACTTTGACTTCGATTCGTGAACTTTGTGATGAATCACCAGGTTTTTCGGAAATTATTCTCGTACTCAAAGACGGTGAAATTAAAAAACCGCTTCGCATGCCATTCCGCATCGAAGCTAGTCCAGAATTGATTTCCGGATTAAAGGAATTAGTCGGTGAAAATTCTGTGGTCCTAAAATAGTAGTTGGCCAACGAGAAATTAATTCACCAAAATCAAACCAGAATTATTTCAGAATTCAACTACAAAAATTAAAATGCCTATGCTAAAATAGTACTAATGAAAAAGGGTGGTCATGAATAAACTTGCGAAGTTTTTGAATGCGCATATTTCTGGTCTTGTCACTGATAAACCGGAGATTCTTGCGGCATATTCGCGTGATATGAGCGTCTTGGAAATGATGCCACGTTTTCTTTGTATTCCGAAAACTGCAGAAGACATTCAGTTTATCTTGCGTTTTAGTACTAAATTGGCCAAAAAAGGTTATAAACTGCCAATCGGTGTACGTGGCGCTGGTCTCGACACTACGGGTGCCGATCTGACTGACGGTCTCTTAATCTCTATGGAAAAATTTAATACCATCGAAGAAATTGACACTCGCGAAAGCCTAGTCCGCGTAAAAGCTGGCATCACCCTCGGTGAATTAAACGATGCACTGGCACTCTTCGGCCTAGAACTTCCTGTAGTGGCCTCTAGAAAACAGACCATCGGTGGCCTAATTTCCACCGCTCTTATCGATGAAGCCGCCAAAAAATACGGGAGCATTTATTATTTCACTGATCGTATCGAAGTAGTTTTGCCAAATGGTGAAATTTTCCAAACTACTAGCCTGACTAAGCGTGGTATTAAATTGGCCCAATCGAAAGTAGATGATCAAAATGCCAAAATCAATACCACCATCTATGATTTGACTGAAAAAAATCAGGCAGTGATCGCCAAAATTCGTGAATCTATCCATAACCGCTCGGGTTATCGTATGGTGACTGAGGTAAACCGCGAAAATAAGCCGTTCGATGTGCTGCCAATTTTCTTTGGCGCCCAAGGTACTCTCGGGGTTATTACAGAGGTAATTTTAAAGGTTCAGCCAATTCAATATCATACTCGCCAGTATGTTTTTGAATTTACTTCAATTAATCAAGCCCTCGCCTTTTCTGAAAAAGCCAAAGAGCTTGAACCGCGTACCATGAATCTTTATGACGGTCGCATATTTAAGACTCTCGAGAGCCTCGGTCGCAAGGCTAAACTTCTTGAATCTAATACTGCCACCGCTCAATCTACCGCCAAATTTTATATTTATCTAGATTTCGCCGAAAACTTCTTCCGCATTAGAAAGATTGACCGCGAGATCGAAAAATTACGTCCCTTGGCCGACAAGTCTTATGTTGACCAGGAAAAATATAAAGCCGATTTTAATAATTTTAATTTTGGCCTCAAGTTATACTTAAATAGTCACGACACCGCGGAAAAACTCGCCATCGTCGATAAGACTTCGATTCCAGCCGAAAAATTGCCAGATTTTTTGCGTAATCTACAATCTCTCGAACAAAAATTCCATCAAAGCTTACCTATTTTTGGCTCACTTCTCACCGATCTTTATTCGGTTCGACCAGAATTCGATCTTACCGACATTTTGAATCGTAAAAATCTCATTTTCTTTTTGCAGTCTTACGCCAAGATCGTCTACGAAGTCGGTGGATCGCTTGCGGGTGGCTTTGCTGAAGGTCGTACGCTAAGTGTGATCACTAGCACACATACTGACTTAGAGATTAAAGAATTTTATCATCAAATTCGTCAAACCTTCGATCCCGATAATATCATGTCTCCAGGTGTCAAACAGGGTGCCACATTGACCAATTTTGTGCGTCATCTACGTGAAGCTCCATTGATTGGCTTTATTGAATATTAAGCTAATGGTTTTCCACAGCAAATGTTGTAAATATAACTATCTCTCGATATGTTATAATTAAGTCATGAAAGTTACTACAAAGAATATATCTGAGACCAAGGTGGAAATTACCGTTACTCTAGATAAGAACGATTTGCAGACTGCTAAGGAACAGGCTGTGGCTCGTCTTGCTAAGGAAGTTAATGTCCAGGGCTTCCGCAAGGGTAAGGTTCCTGCCGAAATCGCTGAAAAACACATCAATCCTAATGATCTTGCTTCGACCACTGCCGATATTGCTGTTCGTCGTACCGTGCCAATGGCCTTTTCTGAGGCTAAGAAGGCTCCATTGATGATCCCTAATGTAGAAATCACCAAGTTCGTACCAGATGAAACCCTCGAATACAAAGCCGAAGCCGATATTCTCCCAGACATCAAGCTTGGCGACTTTAAGAAATTGAAAGTCAAACGCGAAGATATTACCGTTAAAGAAGACGATATTATGGATGTCATCTCTCGTGTTCGTGAAGCCTATGCGGAAAAGGCTCCCGTCAAGCGTGCTGCCAAGATGGGCGACGAAGTAGTGATTGATTTTGAAGGCTCTCTCGATGGCGTAAAATTCGAAGGTGGTGCCGCGAAAGATTTCAAATTGAAACTCGGTTCTCATGCCTTTATTCCAGGTTTTGAAGAGGGAATTGTTGGTCATGAAACTGGTGACCGTTTCGATCTTGAGCTTACCTTCCCTAAGGATTACCACGCTGAAAATCTTGCCGGCAAGAAGACTGTCTTTAATGTCTTAGTCAAGCAAATTAATGAATTTAAGCTTCCAGAACTCGATGATGAATTTGCCAAAAAATGTGGTCCGTTCGAAACCTTTGATGCTTTGAAGGCCGATATTGAGAAAAATCTCACCGAACAGAACCGTGTCAAGGCTGACGAAAAATTCAAAGATGATCTTGTTGAAGCTCTTGTTAAAACAAGCAAGGTTGAAGCTCCAGCTATTTTAATCGAGGATCAAATCCGCTTCATTCGCCAGGATATGGAACAGAACGCTAAGGCTCAAGGTTTTACTCTCGAAGATTACCTCAAGCAAAGCGGTCAAACCGAAGAAGCATGGATGAAAGAAGTTAAAAATCTCGCCGAAAAGCGCGTCAAGGCTTCTCTAGTCTTGCAAATTCTGGCCCGTGACCAAAAAATCGAAGTCGAAGACGAGATCGTTGAAGCTAAGATCAATGAACTTAAAGAAGTTTACAAGAAATCTAAAGAAGCTCTCGAAAGCTTGAAGAATCCTAATGTCCGCCAAGATATTAAGAATCGCCTCACCATTGAGAAAACTTTGAACTTCCTCGTCCAAGAAAACACTAAATAATTCCGTAGGTTAGAAGATAACCCCGACTAAAAATCGGGGTTATTTTTATCAAAAAAAGAGCTCTGCTGTCATAGCAGGGCTCAGTAAGCATTTAGTTAATCAGAAATCACTCTTCATAATAAGAGTCAATACCAAGAAGATTATAGGTCCAAATAAGGTTAAGATTAGCATTTTCTGGATCAATAAGTCTAAACTCTTCAAATAGGTAATATTTTTTCCCAGACTTAGAGGTAGCTTCAAAAACATCATAGTCTATGGTGTGATTAATCATAGCCTCTGTAGTCTCATCAATACTGCCAGATATCTGGTGAAAATAATCCATGAGAAGCTGTTTTTTCTCAGAGACAGATAAAGAACTCTTTACCAGTTTCTTTAAAAAGAAATCCTTATTCTTATTGTCTACGTTTTCTTCCTGAGAATATATAGAATATTTGACCACTGTTTCTTCTGGAAATTCTGCCTCTTCTGCTAATTCATACCTAAGGTCAGAATATTTTTGAGAAATTTCATCATCTAACGATCTATCACCGTTTAGTGATTCTAGATGCCAATTCCAACATATGATTGGTTGGTTTGATTTTGAATTGGTTTCAAGGTTACATTTTTTAATGGACATAATAATCCTCCTTTTTGTTTTTCGCTAGAAGCACAATCAAACATTCAGATAATACTGAAAACTAAATGTTTTAAGGTGCTTATCTACTGGATTGATTTATAACTCAGTATGTTCATATATTAGCATATTTATAGATTTTTGTCAAATATTCCATATTCACTCACAATCTGAACTAACATCTCAAAGTGTTACATTTGAGGGGTTAGAGTGGCGGGTTATTTTTATCAAAAAAAGACCCCCGACTAAAAGTCGAGGGTAGGAATGAATTTGTAAGATTATTGCATTTTAATTATTCATCCTTCGAATAGAAGGTAGTTATAATAGATATATCTGACTGCTTTAAAGCAGTGCGGACCCGAAGGCCCGCACCCCTCAAACCACCTGGGTTATTGCTGTCTGCATCGGATTTGGTTACATAATTCAACCAATTCTTCTTCAGTACAGTAATAGCTCATAATACAATCGTAATCTCCATCCTCATCTTCAAGGCAATAGCAAAGCTCGTCACGATATAGGATTGCAATCTCCCAATAGTAACATACTTTACCTTGCCCATCGGACTGAGGAAATGAGTCGTCGATTGGAACCCGTTTAATTATCGAAGCACCGTAGTTATTTGCATAACTAACTCTGATTCGATAATCTTCCTCGCCATTACCGCGATCCGGAGCATAATGTATGCTAAGATCGGTGGCATTGGTAGAAATACGGGTAATGGTTTCGAGGGTAAGGAAATTCAGGTTCATCATATGGATGACCTTTCTAACCGCGACTTTCGTTCCTAGGGAACTTATGGTCGTGAAAGCGGCACCCATTCTCTTTGAGATGGGCGGAACCTCAAGGGCCCTTTTCTAAATATGCTTGGCTTACGCCTCAAAATAGGACTTATGTCTTAATGCGGAACTTACGTCCAAAATCAATAATCTTAAAATTCGAATCCGTCACAAATAGACGAAGTGTATATAGTTTACCATATTTTTTACATATTGTCAAGATTAAACTTGAGCATATTGACAGATTAAGATGCTTATGTTATAATACAATCTATTGAGCAATAGACTCAAGTCTAGCACTGAGAAGGTGAGTACATTGAAAGTTATTAGAAGGAAAGATTATAATCACTTTTATGCTATTACTCCCCCTTTAGTTTCTAGGCTTTAGTTTAAGCTTTATATATGTTCAAAAACTACTATTTAAGGAGGTTCACACTATGAACATTGAAACTATGAGTAACTTTTTTAAAGTACCCAAGGAGGTGGATACTACGACGTATAAACCTATAATTAAAGAATGGGAAATCTATTTTGAGGAGGTTAATGGTTGGAACAACCGTGACGTCGTTGCGAAGGTATTTGCAAGATTTTTGGAAGACTTCACAGCTAGAAAACTTGAAATACCCGGAAAATGTATGCTGGGAGGAAAGGTATTCGGCCATAAAAAGTTCAACGATGGCGACGAGATTTTTACTTCGGATATTAAATCGGCGGAAAAGATTAAGAGTTGCAATCATGACGGTGTTCGGCAACTCCTCATATGTGTCACAACCGTTTCTGGCGGCAGGTACTACTTCTATTCGCGTGATTATAATCCCTACATGTTCCTAATGTTAGGTGATTTGGAAGGAGAAGGAGGAAGACTCGACGTACATCGCTATTATTATCTTAAACCCGAATTCCGCGGTTCTAAACTTATCTAAAATCATTCCTATCTAAAAACAAATAGTCCCCGGCAACCAGTCGGGGCTTTTTGTTTGCATTCAAATAAATCTATATTATCTATTTGCATGGTGCGTAGTAGAATTACAACGATTACTTTTTAAATATTGAGCAATAAAGAAATAGCGGTATTAAAAATTTCTTGATTATTTCGCTCAAGTGGAGAAACTATTTCGCCGCCCACGGCATCATCGCCAATCAAAAATTGAAAGAATTTTACGTCTCGATATTTGGCTAGTGCAAGTAGAGCAGAGAGTTCCATGTCAACTCCGAGACAGCCACGCTCTTGCATTAATTTTACTTTATCATAAGTCTCACGATAAACCGCGTCCGTGGTCCAGATTTTACCTTCTATTACTCGTATTTTTCGTAATATTTTTGTCCAGCCGACCACAGGTGCCGAAGGCGACAAACTTTTTTATACCACTAGCGATCAAAAGTTCCATATCGCAAACACTGCCAGCTGCGCCAGTCGTAGGATAAACTAAAAGAATTTTTTCACCATCCATATTGAGGTAGCGGTAGGTATCAAAAATTCTGCCATAAGTGTTCCTGGCAGAAAAAGTTGCAAGATTTTTATTCATCAAAACATAATCATCCCAGATCTCATCATCGAAAATTAAAAGACATTTATCTGGTTTAGCATCGAGCTTAAGATTACATGGTCCGAAAACAGTTTCTGAAGATGAGTCATAGATTATCATACTCTTATTATATTGCAATAATCCGTAAAATACGTAGCTAAGTCTTATTATGAGATAGCTTTTTATTCTAAATCCCCAAGGTGTTGCGTTGGAGATGTTAATTCAGGGTGCATATTGACGTATTTGTATATTTATTGTAAAAATAACTGATTGGGTGGCGTTCTTTAGTATCTTTGTGAGTTTTTAAAATTAACGCGTCTCACCCTAGTCTTGTTTCAGTCCACATTATTTCAATATCCTAAGGAGGTATGTAGTATGGAAGTAACAAATTTTTTCCCCATCATTATTGGCGCAATAATTACCTTGGTTATTATCATCGCCTTGTTTGCAATGATTAAGACCGCCAACGGTAATGAAGCGCTAGTCGTTTCCGGAGTCGGCGCTACTGACAAAGAGGGTAACCCCACAATTAAGCGGGCCGGTGGCCGAGTCGTCATTCCTTTTATTCAGAAAGCGAAGTATTTTGACTTATGTGTTCGTACGGCCAAAGTGGAGGGTGATGTTACTAAAACGCAAACTGGTGTACCGATTCAGATTGACTGGGCTGTGGCTTATAGCCCCGATACTTCATCTAATGCAAGTCTCCAGCGTGCAGTTTGTAATTTTCTCGATAAGAACGACCACGAGCTTGAGCGTGTTATTCTCGATGTTGTTTCCGGTGGTGTTCGCGCTGTTATTGCAAAAATGACACCAGAGGAAGTCATGAATGGGAAGGATAAACTCGATGATCAGGTTAAGGAGTCTATCTCAGCTCAGATGAAAGATCTTGGTTTTAATACCATTCTTTCGATTCATGAGGTTGAAGATGCCAAGGATAGTACTTATTATCAGGATCTGGCAGCCAAGGATCGCGAGACTAGAAGGCGTGATTCGGCTAATATCTCTGCGGAGGCCGAGCAGTCTATGCGCGAGAAACGTGCCGAGACTAATCGTGCCGCTCAGGAGAAAGAGCTGGATGCTCAGGTTGCCGTTGCCGAACGTCAGCGCGATACTGATGTCCGTAAGGCCCAGTTCAAGGCCGAAACCGCTCGCGAACAGGCCAAGTCTGAAATGGCCGGCGAACTCGAGCAACAAGCTATTAATCAGCAGCTTGAGGAAAAGAAAGGTGCTGTCGCCGTGATGCAGGCTGAACAAGCCAATCTCGCCGCACTGAAGCAGCAAGAGGTTGAAGTTACCCGTGCTGAAACAGCGAAACGTACCACGATCATCTCCGCTCAGGCTGAGGCTGAGCGTAAAAAGGCAGAAGCCTCTGGTGATGCCGAGGCTCAGAAAGTCAACGCCGCTGGTCAGGCTGAGGCCAAGAAATTAACTGCTGCTGGTGAAGCGGAAGCTGCCGCTATGCGTAAAACACGTGAAGCTATTGCTACTGCTGAAGCTCGCAAGACTGAGGCTGAAGGTTCCGCTACTGCCCGCAAGACAGAAGCAGCCGCAGAAGCCGAAGCAATCAAGGTTCAGGCGGAAGCTGAAGCCACTGCCACTAAGGCAAAGGGTGAGGCTGATGCCGCAGCTATCGCCGCAAAAGGTAAAGCAGAAGCTGAGACTATCGAGGCTAAGGGAAAAGCAGAAGCCGAAGCGGCCCGTGCACTCTCTGATGCTCAGGCGGCTAACGACAAGGTTAATTTCGAACTGAAGAAAATCGAAATTGAGCAGAATACTCGTGTTCAGGTTGCAACGAATGTCGCAACTGTCATGGCTGAGGTTGGTAAGAACGCCAAGTTCTACGACTTTGGTGGTGGTGTAAAACAAGAAAGTGGTGGCGATCTGCTAACTAGTGTTCTTGGGCGTATTCCCCAGATTTTCGCTCAGGCGGACATGCAGAATCAGGCGCTCAATGGCGAGGAAGTCACTGAGACTGTAAAGAAGCTAGTTGCTGCCGTCGCGGACCCGATTAAAGCGCAGGGTTCAGCTCATGAAGCTGATATCTCTAAGGAGTAATACAACTTTTCTTTAAACTCACAATCCCCCTCTACCGAGGGGGTATTTTTTATTGTTGGTAAAATTTTGCCAATCTATGTTGCAAAGGTTGTGAGTTAATACGTACCTATTGTAATTATGCTAAAATGTGATATAATATAAGCATTATGCAACTTGGAATTGTTAAATATCTCAAAAATCTTTATCAAAATAAAGAAGAGCTGAAGCTTGTTGAGGTGACTTATGGTTTAGTCGCTCTCGTTTTCTTCTTACTCGCCGCCGTGGTTTCCTTATTGGATCGCGCCCTCGGCGTTGCTCTTCTGATTATTCCACTAATTAGCTTTATTGCGCTTGCGACCAATGTGGTAGTCTGGGCTCTCCTCAAGCTTTTTCTTGAATCGAAAATCAGCCAAAATCTCGAGAATGACGATCTAGGCGATTTAGAAATTACAGATAACCAACCTCGAGCCTATCGCAAGTCAGTCACTGACGATGCGAATCAGCGAATTCTTGTCGAAAAACCAGTGGCTCGCACCCGAAAAACCACCGCAAAAACCAAATCCAAGAAATCTAACTAATTTGATTTATGAATACGGTCCGAAAATGGCCGTATTTTTTTGACAAAATTCACGAATATAGGTATAATAACTAACGAGTTTCAAGCCAATTCTACTGCTGTAAAGAAAAGGCTCGCTTGAGGTTGTAAAATATCGTATTATAGCTATTCAAGCTGTGAAGTTTTATCTAGAGCTTCACCACTGATGAAGAATCAGATTTTTATCAATAACACAAGAGGAAACTAATGCCAACAATTAATCAGTTGATCCGTAAACCTCGTAAGGTTGCTGCTAGAAAGTCTAAGTCACCAGCCCTTGGTTCTATCGTCAACACTCTTAAAACTCGTTACTACAACCAAGCTTCACCTTTCAAGCGTGGTGTTTGTATCAAGGTTACTACCAAAACCCCAAAGAAACCTAACTCTGCTCTTCGTAAGGTCGCTCGTGTGCGTCTTACCAACGGTCAAGAAGTTTGGGCTTACATCGGTGGTGAAGGTCACAACCTTCAGGAACACGCTGTAGTGCTCGTTCGTGGTGGTCGTGTGCCTGACCTTCCAGGTGTCCGTTATCACATCGTTCGTGGTACTCTCGACCTTCAAGGTGTTAATGGTCGTAAGCAAGGCCGCTCTAAGTACGGCGCTAAGAAGGAGGGTAAGTAATTATGCCACGTAAAACTACCAAATCTCTCGAACGTAAGGTGATGCCTGATCGTAAATATCAGTCAGTCCTCGTTCAACGCTTGATTAACAAATCAATGCTTGATGGTAAAAAGCAAGCTTCTGAACGCGCAGTTTACGCTGCTATCGAAGGTGCTGCCAAGAAATTGAACTCTGAGAATCCAGTCGAAGTCCTCGAAAAGGCTGTCGCTAACGTTTCTCCAGATTTCGAAGTTAAATCCCGCCGAGTCGGTGGTGCTAACTACCAAATTCCATTCCCAATTTCTGGTCACCGTCAAATGCACTTTGCCTTTTCTTGGCTCGTGCAATCAGCTCGTTCTCGCAAGGGTATGCCATACTCACGCCGTCTCGAAGCTGAAATCGTCGACGCTTTCAACGGTGCTGGTGCCGCTTTCAAGAAAAAGGAAGACACTCACCGCATGGCCGAAGCCAACCGTGCTTTTGCCCACTTTGCTCGCGCTTAAATTACGAGTACGAAAATACCACCTCTTCGAGGTGGTATTTTTTTTGTTTCTCTGAACTCTCTTATGCTATAATAAAAGAAAAAAGGAGGAAAATGATTAAAATTGCAATCAATGGTTTTGGCCGCATTGGTCGAAATGCTTTAAAAATTGCTTTGATGCGACGTGATCTCGAAGTTGTAGCTATCAATGATTTGACCGACACTAAAACGCTCGCTTTTCTTCTCAAGCATGATTCCAGTTATGGTACTTACAGTCGTGAAGTGACTTTTGATGATCAAAATATTATCGTGGATGGCAAAAAAATCCGCGTCTTTTCCGAAAAAGATCCAGCCAATCTCGCTTGGGATGAATTAGGTGTCGATGTGGTGATTGAGTCCACCGGTTTCTTCACTGACCCAGAAAAAGCCAAGGCTCATCTCGCGGCCGGCGCTCGTAAAGTAGTAATTTCTGCTCCAGCTAAGGGTGAAGGTGCTAAAACTATCGTACTTGGCGTGAACGAAGGTGAAGTTACTAAAGAAGATAAGGTTCTTTCTAACGCTTCTTGCACCACGAACTGCATTGCGCCAATTATGAAGGTGCTTGAGGATAATTTTGGTGTCAAGAAAGCCATGATGACCACAGTACATTCCTATACTGGTTCACAGCGTCTGCTCGATGCTCCAGCCAAAGATCTTCGTGAAGCACGTTCGGCTGCTGAAAATATCGTGCCAACTACTACCGGTGCCTCGAAAGCTGCAGCCTTAACCATTCCAAGCCTCAAGGGCAAGTTCAATGGTCTTTCTGTTCGCGTCCCGACCCCTGTAGTTTCACTTGCTGATATTACTGCCGTACTTTCTCGTACCACCACCAAGGAAGAGCTCACCCAGCTTTTTGAAAAAGTTGCCAGCGAGCCATTCTATGAAGGCATCCTCGGAGTATCGAACGAAGAACTCGTTTCATCTGATTATCGTGGTGATTCACATTCCTGCATCGTCGATCTTCCGCTCATTGATGTAGTGGACGGTGATTTGATTAAGATTGTGGCTTGGTATGACAATGAATGGGGCTATTCCAATCGTCTTGTTGAATTAACTGCTGATTTTGGAAAGGAATAAAATGCAACTTTACGTCGCCTCTGATCACCGTGGATTTACTGTTAAGCAACGTCTTCTGACTTTTTTGGCCGAATATCAAAATCAACATCCTGAAATGAATATTGAGGTGACAGATCTCGGTCCTCTCACGATTCAGCCAGGCGACGATTTTAATGATTCTGCAATTGCTGTCTCTCGTGCGGTGCGCGAAAATCCTACCGCGCGTGGATTCCTTATTTGCGGTTCCGCTCATGGCATTTCGATTCAAGCCAACCGCTTCCGTGGCATTCGCGCGATTTGTGGCTATACCGAATCTTTGTCTCGTATCGGCCGTAAACATAATGACGCCAATGTCCTCTGTCTTTCTTCAGACTATATGTCAGAGGAAGAAATTAAGGCGTCCGTTACAGGATTTTTGGAAGAACCATTCATTCCAGAAGAACGCTACATCCGTCGTAATCAGCGCCTGGATGAGGAAAATATTTACTAAAAAGGACAAATATGGGTGAGGATACAATTATCGTACCAACGATTCTAACCGATGACACGAATGTTTTTGTTGAGCAGATGAAGGCCTATATTTCGTTTGCTAAGCGCATTCAGATTGATCTGATGGACGGCACTTTTACGCCGAATCGTAGCGTGCCAGAAAGTTCAATTTCTCAGCTACCGAACGGTATTCAATTTGACCTACATATCATGGCTATTCGTCCGAGCGACCACTTGTCAGAGGTTTTACGCCTTCATCCACACCTAGCGATTTTTCATGCCGAGGCCTCGGAGGATCTCTTACCAATCTTTGATCAGTTGAAAAAAGCTGGAATTAAGACTGGGGTGGCAATTCTACCTACCACCTATCCAGGTCTAGTGAAAAAATATCTTGAAGTCGCTGACCACGCTCTGATTTTTGCTGGCAATCTCGGTCAACAGGGCGCCAAGGCCGATATTTTGCAGGCCGAAAAGGTCAAAATTATTCGCAGTATCAAGCCTGATATTGAAATTGGTTGGGATGGCGGTGCTAATCTGACTAATGTGCGTGCTCTCGCTAATTACGAAGTGAATGTGATTAATGTTGGCTCTGCACTTTCTCAACCCGAAGATAAAAAGGCTGCCTATGAGGCCTTGGTGACAGAAGCTAAAAAACGTGGGGTCTTCCTATGAGTCGCGTAGTTTGTCTCGGTAGTGTCTTGCAAGATATCTACATGATCGACCATAATGATCTCGGCGAAATCAAAACTGGCGAAAAACTCACTATGGATAAAAACAGTTTCGAGGTTGGCGGTGGTGCGGTGAATGCTGCCACGAATTTTGCTAGGCATGGTCACGAAACTATTGTGATTTCTAACTTTGGTCGCGATAGTGCAGCCAATGCCATTTTAAATTTTCTCCAAAATGAGAATGTCGACACTAGCTACTTGAATTTTACTCGCAAAAAGACTGGCATTTCGGTGATTTTACTCGATTCTGAATCTGGCAAGCGTACGATTTTGACTTGTCGTGGCGCCTCGGAAAGCTTCACTAAGCTCGAAGCCTCTGATCTCGATTTATCTAATCCAGATTGGCTTTACGTTACTAGCTTAAATGGTGATATGAATACCGCTCTGAAGTTTTTTGAAAAAGCCAAAGAAAAAGGTATTAAAATTATGTGGAACCCTGGCATGGAAGAGATTGCCGAAAAGAAGAAGCTTTTAGGTCTACTTCAAGATGTTGATGTTTTAATTTTGAATGAAAAAGAAGCGAAAACCTTGATCGGAGGGGAAATCCTCGAAGAGCTTTTGGTTAAACTCGCGCGTTATGTTAAAACCGTGATTATTACCGCCGGAGCTCGTGGCTCTATTGCGACGAACGGTAAAGAGACCTATCGCTTAGCAGAATATGAAATGAAGACTCCAAAAGACACCACCGGGGCAGGTGATGCCTTTGGTGCGGGATTTTTGGCCGCCACCCTGGATGGTAAAAAATTTAAGGATGCACTAATTTTTGCCGCCGCTAATGCCACCTCGGTAATTTCCTATATTGGCGCTCAAGCCGGCACGCTTTACGGTGATGAAGACCTTCACCCCATGCCAATCCAAAGACTTTAGTCAAAATAAAAATAGAGCTTCGACGGCTCTATTTTTGTTGAATTTGAAATTGTTTTTAAGCTATCTAGACTGATTTGAAAGTATTGTAAATATTTTGATCAATTTTGAGGTGACCAATCTTATTTGCGGCCAGAACTACTTCGCGCACGTCATCCGTTACCTTAAAAATCTTCAGGTCCTCTTTCTTAATCATGCCTTCTTTCAGCATCTTGTTGGTGAAGAACTTGATTAGTGGCTTCCAATATGACTTACCGATGAAGAAAAATGGCATCTTCGGCATCTTTTTTCCTTGCATTAGCATCAAAACTTCGGAAAGCTCATCTAGGGTACCGAAACCACCAGGGAAGAAAGCGTAAGCTTTACTCGACATTACTAACATCACTTTTCGCGCGAAGAAGTAGTGAAATTCCATGGTGTCGGTAAGATATGGGTTAATTTTTTGCTCGTGTGGCAAAATGATATTTAAGCCAACTGATCGACCACCATATTCGAAGGCGCCACGGTTCGCTGCTTCCATGATGCCAGGACCACCACCAGTGATCACTGGGTGGCCATTTTCCGCGAGTAGGCGGCCTAGTTTCATGGCTTTTTGATAGTAAACGTCTTTTTCTTTAGTTCGGGCAGAACCGAAAATTGTCACGCCTTGGGAAAATTGGCTAATCGTCGACAACCCCTTTAGGAGGTCCTTAGCGTAAGCCATCGAACGGTCCACATCCGGTCCAGCGATATTATTATCTTTCAGCTCATTTAACCAGTTTAATGTTATTTTATCCATAAGTTTAATTATAACATTAAACATAACTGTTTTCTATCTAGTATAATGATAGTATGTCACGGGAAATTCATCTTATCTTGCATAATATTCGCTCCATCTTGAACGTGGGCGCGATTTTGCGCACCGCTGAGGGCCTGGGGGCGGAAAGAGTTATTTTCTCTGGCTACACTCCTACTCCGCTTCCCGTATCGAAGGAGTTGCCACATATCGCCGAGAATATTACCGCCAAAATCCATAAAACCGCGCTTGGCGCTGAGGCTTATCTTAACCTAGCGGCGACTGATAATATCATTCAGATCTTAGAGGATTATCATGCAGAAGGCTTCCAGCTAGTTGGCCTAGAAAATAATTTTAACGACCCACGTCTAATCCAGATAAATTCACCAAACTTTCAAAAACAAATTGGGCAAAAAATTGTTCTGATTCTCGGAGAGGAAGTTGAGGGAATTTCCGACGAGCTCAAGGCACTATGTGACCGTTTTGTTGAAATTCCCATGGTGGGTCGCAAAGAGTCATTTAATGTTTCGGTGGCCACTGGGATGATACTCTATGAATTAAAGTGTTATAATATAGAAAATAGGAGCTAAATGGAACGTTATAATCCCTTAAGAATCGAACAAAAATGGCAAAAAATTTGGGCCGAACAGGAAACCTATAAGGCAGAGGAGAATTCTGACAAACCGAAAAAATACCTCGCCGAAATGTTCCCATACCCATCTGGTGCAGGTCTTCATGTGGGGCATGTGCGTAATTTTTCGATCGTCGATGCCTTAGCGCGTTTTTATTCTCAGAATGGCTATAATGTTCTACGTCCATTTGGTTACGATACTTTTGGTTTGCCAGCCGAAAATTATGCAATTAAGACCGGTGTTTCTCCGAAAGAAGCTACTCGTATCAATACCGAAAACTTCCGTAAACAAGCTCAGCGTCTTGGTTTTTCCATTGACTGGTCACGCGAAATTAACACTTCGGATCCCGAATATTATCGTTGGACCCAGTGGTGTTTCTTGCAATTATTTAAAAATGGTCTAGCCTACCAGAAGGAAAGCTATCAGTGGTGGTGTCCGAATGACCAAACCGTACTTGCTAATGAACAGGTAGAAAATGGTCACTGCTGGCGTTGTGGCACCGAAGTTGAAAAAAAGAAAATGAAGCAATGGTTCTTCAAAATTACTGATTATGCAGATCGCCTACTCGCCGATGTTGATAGTCTCGATTGGCCAGAGAAAATCAAAACCATGCAGAAAAACTGGATTGGTAAATCAGTCGGCTCAGAAGTTGTTTTCCAGGTAGCTGATTCTAATCGTCAAATTAAAGTCTTTACTACTCGCATTGATACAATCTTTGGTGCCACTTTCTTGGTACTCGCCCCAGAACATCCACTTGCGCTTGAGCTTGCTACGGAAGATCAAAAAGCCGAAGTGGCAGAATATGCTAAAAATGCTATTAAAAAATCCGAAATCGAACGCCAAGAAAACAAGGAAAAGACCGGTGTCTTCACTGGAAGCTTCGCGATTAATCCAGTTACTGGTGTCAAAATGCCAATTTATGTCGCTGACTATGTCTTAATCGGCTACGGTGAGGGTGCCGTGATGGCGGTGCCAGCTCATGATGAGCGTGACCAAGCCTTTGCAGAAAAGTATGGCCTCGAAGTAAAAACTGTGATTGACGAAAATGAAATCTTAATTAATTCTGGCGATTACACCGGTCTCACCTCTGAGGAAGCTAAAGCAAAAATCACTGCAGATCTTGAAAAAGACCAGATTGCCGCCCCTCGCACCACCTACCGCATGCGTGATTGGCTAATTTCTCGTCAACGTTACTGGGGTTGTCCAATTCCAATTGCTTATGACAAGGACGGGAATCCTCACGCCATTCCAGAAGATCAATTGCCGGTAGTTTTGCCAGATATTACTGACTATAAACCAGATAGCTCTGGTCGCTCCGCTCTCGCCAAGGCTGAAGATTGGAAGAAGGTCATAATTAACGGCGAAGAAATGACGCGTGAAACCGATACCCTGGATGGTTACGCTTGTTCCTCTTGGTATCTCTGGCGCTATACTTCACCTCATGATAAAGAGCACGCTTGGGATCAAGAGGCTGTCAAATATTGGGCTCCGACCGATATCTATGTCGGTGGTGACCACGCTGTCGCTCACTTACTCTATGTACGTTTTTGGGCCATGTTCTTCCATGATTTAGGCCTCCTGCCTTTTGAAGAGCCAGTTAAGACCTTGCTTTATAACGGCTACATTAATGCGCCAGATGGCAAAAAAATGAGTAAGTCTAAAGGTAATGTCATTGATCCGCTGGATGTGATTGATTCTGGTTACGGGGCTGATACTTTGCGTACCTACGAACTCTTTATCGGCCCTTACAATGAAGATGCCGCCTGGAGCACTAAAGCCATTGGTGGTGTATATCGCTTCCTCAACCGCTGCTTTAATCTAGTTTATCTCGAAAATACCACCACCAAGGTCGATGACGAGACTAATCTTATGGCTCGTCACAAAACCATCAAGAAAGCTACTGACGATATGAACCGTGCGAACTTTAACACCGTAGTAGCGGCTCTCATGGAATTCGTTAACCATCTCTATAAAAATGGTGCCGGCCAGGCTGATTTAGTGGTTCTGGCCAAACTACTTTATCCATTTGCCCCACACCTTGCTTCCGAAATGCTGGAAACCTTAGAAGCCGATTTTACCTGGCCAACCTACGACGAATCTGCTTTAGTCAGCGAAACTGCCGAATATATCATTCAAGTAAACGGAAAGGTCCGCGCTAAGTTGCAACTCTCGACGGATATCTCTCAAGAAGAAATTCAAAAGCTTGCCCTAGCCGACGAAAATGTTCAAAAATACCTGAATGGGGAACCACGAAAAATTATTTTCCCACCAAATACTCGCCTCGTCAGTATCGTGGCCTAAATCTAAAATCTTTTCTCAAAAATCCACGAAAAAATCTCTCACCCGCTCTGATTTTTCTTGCAAACCATGTGTTTTTATAGTACAATAATACAAATTTATATATTAACAAGGAGCATTTAATGCCTGAACCTAAAAAGCAAAGCAGCCCAAGAAAGACTGGTCTACGCCGTAGTCACCTTCGTCTTGTCTTAGCTCGTGCAGTTAACAAGAAATCACCTGTTAAGGCTTTCGAAACTGCTAAGAAAACCCCAAATCTTAAAGTTAAAACTGTTAAAACCGCAGTTAAAGCTACTAAAAAGACAAAGAAAAGCGAAAAATAATGGCAAGTAATCGGCACCTTGGCAGAATTATTATCCTTCAAAGCCTCTACGAATACGAGGTGAGAAGTTTGGCGGGCGACGCTACAGCCGACATTAATGTTATTATCGCAAAAAATATCGAACCATACGTTAAAGCCGTTGGTGATACTGATTTTATTATCAATACCACCAAAGGTATTTTGGAACATCAAGAAAAACTTGACCAAGAATTACATCCATTAGCACCAGAATGGCCACTTGCATCTATTGCCGCAATTGACCGTAATATTTTGCGCCTCGGGCTTTACGAGCTTGAAGCTCAAGCTGTGCCACCAAAAGTTGCTATCAATGAATCCGTTGAATTAGCTAAGGCTTTTGGTTCAGAAAATTCATCCAAGTTCGTCAACGGTGTTCTCGGTACCGCTTACAAACAGCTCGGGTTCGAGAAATCTGAAGGAACAAATGAACAATCAAAGACCAGTTCAGTCGAAGGTGAAAAACCTCAAGAAGACTAAACCAAAGGCCAAAACTGATTCTCGTCGCGCATTTACCCCCAAGACTCGAAATTCTCGCGACTCCAATCTTAAAAAACTTCAACAAAAAATTCTCAAGAAAAAACCAACTATCAAAGAAATTGTCCGCGAACCGACCTCTGGTGGTATCGTTTTCCGACTGACTAAAGATAAAAAAGATATTGAAGTTTTACTCATCCAAGATTCGAAAAACCGTTGGACTATCCCAAAAGGGCATATCGAGCCGGGTGAAACCGCAAAGCAGACCGCCATTCGCGAAATTGGCGAAGAAGCCGGTCTGAACCATATCCAAGTCCTTTCATGGCTCGGCAAAATCCACTTTAAGTATCGTCGTATTGATAAATTAGTGTTAATGACTACCCAGATTTATCTCGTACGCTCACTGGATACTACCGAACGCCCAACCAAAGAAAAATGGATGAATGGCATCAAATGGTTTAGTTTTCAGGATGCAATTAATGTCATTGAGTACGAAGACATTGAAAAACTCATGCTCATCGCCAAAAAACGCATCCGTCAAGGAGAATATTAAATAAATTTGAGTTTCTCAGGATACTTGAAAAACACTTCAAGTATCCAAAAGATTCCCAAGAAAGTAGTTATGGAACAAGAAATAAATCTTGCTGATTATCAAATTAATATCGCGGACATCAGGCAGCATATTGATGAGGTGGCAGTCAATAAGACCAAGAAACAACCTCAGAACGCTGAAGAATTTACTGCCGATACTAAAGCTCTCTACGCCGACTTCGCCAAAGAAAAAATGGGTATCGAATTTAAGGATATCTCACTTTTTATCACCGCGCTTACTCACCGAAGTTATGTCAATGAACATAAAAAGGCCCACATTGAGCATAATGAACGCTTAGAGTTTCTCGGTGATGCGATTCTAGAGCTCGTCACCTCTGATTTTCTTTACCGTAATTTTACCGAACCAGAGGGAATTATGACCGCTTGGCGTTCAGCCCTAGTTCGCACCGAATCAATTGGTCGTGCTTCTACTGAAATCGGCTACCTCCATCTCATCCGTCTTTCGAAAGGCGAGAAGCTCGGTAGTGACCGTACTCATGCCTCAATTATTGCTGACTGTTTTGAAGCGGTGGCAGGCGCAATCTATCTCGATCAGGGCTATCTGCGCGCTAAGCAGTTTATTTATCAGCACATTCTGACTAAAATGGACGAAATCATCGTCAATGAATCTTGGCGCGATTCGAAGAGTTATTTGCAAGAATTAGCTCAAAAAACCGATGGCGCTACCCCTCAATATCACGTGATAAAAGAGGAAGGCCCAGACCATGATCGTGTCTTCTCGGTTAACGTAGTAGTCGCAGGCCATATTCGTGGTACTGGTTCCGGACATAGCAAGCAAGAGGCTCAGTCTAATGCCGCCGCCGAAGGTATTAAATATTACAAAAAACACCTCGGTAATCAGCTTCCTGCCACTGGCCGCCTCACTCTTCGCAAGTAATTTGCATTTTTTCAGAAAATCAGTTAAAATATCTAAAATTAATTAAGGAGAAAACATGCTCGCGATTCGTATGCAGCGTAATGGTCGTACTCACTACCCAACATTTCGACTAGTCGTCCAAGAATCCCAGCGTCATCCACTTTCTGGACGCGTTGTGGCTGAGGTCGGCAATTACAACCCAGAAACCAAGAAAACCACTTTAGACAAAGAAAAAGTTGAGTTTTACCTTAAAAATGGTGCACAACCATCTTCACGTGTGGCCTTCATCTTCAAGAAAGAAGGCATCAAGCTTCCTGAATGGTATAAAGAGACAGCTCCAAAGACCAAAAAAGCTAAACACGCTGACAAGCTCCGCAAGAACCAGCCAAAAGAAGAAGCTGCAGAGTAAAACACAAAATAAGATATCGCGAGATATCTTATTTTTTCATGTATCAAACCGCAACCATTATGATATAATGCTAATAACAAATTAACTTGGAGAACCTATGTCAACCATTGACCAACAATTCGTAGAATATATCGTAAAAACTCTAGTAAATAACCCTGACAAAGTTAGCATCGACCGTGCCATTGATGAAAAAGGTGTTTTGCTTTCCCTAAGTGTTGACCCTGAAGATGTTGGACGTGTCATTGGTCGCCGTGGTGCCACCGCTCAGTCCATCCGCACCCTTCTTCGCGCCCTTGGCACTAAGAATGATGCCCGCTATAACCTAAAAATCGTTAA
>CALHKE010000018.1 GCA_938033695.1 uncultured Candidatus Saccharibacteria bacterium
GCGCTGGCACTCATCCACTTCAAACCGGACCAACCGGCACCTACTATGCCGAAGGCTCCATCCACCCTGCCGAAGTCTTCACCCTCCGCGCCGATGCCTACTTCTGGGCCTACCGCCAATCCCTCAGCGGCGGCCAAGCCTACATGGTTTACTCTCGCGAGATCGCACCAAGATATTAGAGTGCCTAATACATCCACACCGCACCTCGAAAATATTCGCCCACACTACATACACGAGATCGCCTAAGATATTAAAATCCGGATTTTCTCTATACAAAATCCATAAATTATGTCATAATATATAGAATGTTAAGAACTGGAAAAAAATTTAGCAAACCTTCACTTTCACGCGTCATTAACGGCGACGTCACCTTAAAGGAAGTCGACACCAAAAAACCACGCCACCGCCTGGATCACTTTTTGGTCGAGAAATACCCAGACTATAACCGCAATACCTTGCAAACCTTTATTAAGTCCGGCTACGTCACGATTAACCAAACTCCAGTCACTAAGCCAAACACCGCGATTAACGAAGACGATATTATCGAACTAAATCTTCCAGATTTTCTCCAAAACCCTAACGCCAAAGCTTCTGCTATCGAAAACCTAAAGCCAAAAACCATTTACGAAGATGATAATGTTATTATCCTCGAAAAACCAGCCGGTTTACTTAGTATGGCCAAAGGCGCCGTTACACTAGAACCAACCCTCGAAGATTACGGACTCCTCGTCCACCGTCTCGACCGCGACACCTCCGGCGTAGTGATTTTGGCTAAAAATCCAGAGACCCAAACCCTACTTCGTAAACAATTCCAAGATCGCAAAACTCATAAAACCTACTACGCTATTATCGAAGGCGCTCCGAAATTATCTGCTGCTCGCATCAATCTACCAATCCAACGCAACCTCAAGCATCCTACCACTTTCGTCGTGGAAGCTGGTGGTAAAGAATCCGAAACTTTCTACGAAGTAAAGGCCACCAAGAAATTTAGCCTTGCCGATGTCCAGGAAATTCAAAAGCTAATTCAAGCCCACTCCGATTATTCCGGAAAAGAATTCAAAGCAGGGAAGACTTACTCTCTTGTCATGCTTCGCCCAACCACTGGTCGCACTCACCAACTTCGCGTCCACATGAATTATCTCGGCACCCCAATTGTTGGCGACCGCGTCTATGGTTCAGTCAAACCAAACACCACCGATCGTCTCTACCTACATGCCGCTTCTCTCGAAATTACCATTCCAGAAAGTCGTCGCGTTACTTTCACCACTGATCTTCCACCAGAATTCCAAATCTTTAATCAATAGAATACTTCAAATTCACTTCGTAAAACCCGCACCTTTAGCGAGTTTTACTTTTTCCTAAACTAAGTTAACACTTCTAGTGGGTTTTACTTTTTCTAAACCAAGTTAACACTTCTAGCGGGTTTTGCTTTTTTCTAAACTAGACTACAATAGAAGTATGTACTTCGAGAATCTTTCAGAAATCCCTGCTTTAGCCTCCGCTTATTCTTCCACAATTTTTAATCTTGAAAAAAATCCTAATATTCGCGCCACTTATCTCATCGAGCCGGGCGAAAAAGATAATAATAAGATCCCAGTTGAAGCCATTCGCGAAATTTTAACCCATCTAAACAGCATTCAAACTTCCGATATTTTCGTAGTGATCAATCACGCCGAAACTCTCACACCGAGTGCCACTTCCGCTCTACTTAAAACCCTCGAGGAACCCAAGAACCATTACCATCTCGCACTTTTTACCAAAAATCCGAACCGTTTACTCGACACCATCCGTTCGCGTTCCGCGATTTTTTACCTCAAAGAGAGGGATTATTTAAAAACCGCGCCCGAAGCCGATCCCAAAATCTTCGACCTTGCCAAAAAACTACTTGTAGTAAGCGCTAAGGACCTCCCGCCCCTCGCCGATGAAATTATCAAATCCACCCCGAAAACCAACCCCAATTTTTTCTATCAAATCCTCGATACCACTATTGAACTAGCCGAAAAATCTTACTACAAAACCAAAAATCCTATCTTCCTCCAGAAAATCTCCGGCCTCATAGAGACTAAACGTCTTACCTCGGATTTTTCCGCCAATAAAAAACTCCAGCTCGTAGCCAACCTCTTGTAACCTTTCATATCTACTCTCAACATAAGACTAATTCTGCGCACGATAAACTCCTTCATCTACCACTATCGCTTCTCAAAATTTTGGTATTTCAAGCATTTTCATGTATAATATAAGATATGCTAGGAATTTTCCTCATCTTACTTTTCGTAATTTTTCTGATTTTTTTCGAACCAAAAATCGAAGCCAGGCTCAAAAAACCGGCTCCAGAAAACAAGAATTTTGATGCTCAAATGAAAAAACTTTGGGATATTGCCAAGGTCAGTATGAAAGAGCGCAAAACTCTTCGCGCCGAAAAAGCTCTGCTTACAATTTTAAAATTTGACGAAACCAATGCCGCCGCCTACAATCGTCTCGGTATTCTTTATGCCAAATCACAAAATTACGACGAAGCCATCGAATGTTTTGAAATTGCCCAGTCTCTCGATAGTAACCCATCTTCTCTGCATAACGTCGGTCTCATCTACCTCGAAACTGGTGCCTATGAAAAAGCCAGTATGGCCTTTCAGCAAGCCTTAAAACTTGAAGGTGATGTGCCGGCTCGTTTTATCGCGCTCGCTAAATCCGAAGAAAAACTTGGCCACCGCAAGGCTGCCGTCGAAGCACTCGAATCCGCTTATGCTCTCGATCATTCGATTTCCACCCTTCGCCATATCCTCAGTATCTATGAGGATATGGGTGATGCCGAGAATATCCAAATCGTCACCGCCAGAATCGAGCAACAAGTCGCCGAAGATGAATTAAAGAAAAAACAGGAACTCGCTAAGAAGCAAAAACGCACGGTAGCTAAAAAACCCGTACGCGCCGCGAGACCAGCTAAGATTTTTTATCCGAAAGCTAAAAAACCCACCACTAAATCCAGCGGATCCACCAGTCAAACCAGCACTGAACGTACCATCCAAGATGCCAAACTTAGTGCCACTGCCGTTTCTCGTCCGGCGGCTACCCGCACCTCTACTCGTCGTCGCAAGATGATTCAGTAGGCATATTCAAAGAATCTACTTGGATAGCTATCTCTTTTTTAAATAATTATTTCGATCTAATATTTTCACTCATCTCGCGGTTGTGAAGAACCTAAACTCATGCTAAAATAAAAGAGTACTTATGAGTACGAGACGCCGCGTTAGCTCAGTTAGTAGAGCAGCCGCCTTGTAAGCGGCAGGTCGTCGGGGCAGAGCCGACACGCGGCTCCACGGATGAAAATTCGTGAAAAGTTTACTTTTCAAAGAATTTGAAGAAGTGGTGCAAGTGTGCTTTTGCACACGCGGCTCCATGAGGAGAAATAAAAAAGAAGAGTTCGAAGAACTCTATTTTTATTTTTAAAATTTAAAATTTAGAACTTGTTCTGTAATTTTAGGTTTTAAAAATTAAAATAAGGAGCGTAGCGATATTTTTTTATTTTTAAGAGTGGCCGCGTGTACCCTAGTACACGCGCTCCTAATCCACCCCCATCATTCTTTTTGCATACTCCGCCGCATCTTTCACCATTCTCTCACAATGACCATACCCCTCAGCTATCACCAATTTTGCTTCCGGATACCTCTTCGGAATTTTTCTTCTTGCCAATCTCAAATCCGAATCATTTTCACCATAAGAAAACACGCAAGATTTTTGCATTTCCGCATTCATCTCCGGCAGCCGCACATTCGAACAGTCTCGCACAATACTTTTTATACTCAGAGGGTCCATCTTCAAAAATCTCTCCGCCATTACCCCACCAGCTTGATTTCCAAACATTTTGGACATTTTCCTTACCGCTAACTTCGGGTCTTTTAGACCTTTCTTCTGCTTCGCCAGCATTATTTTCGTCATTAAAAATCCGCCCAATCTCGATTTTTCATAAAAACTTACACCCTCGAAAAATAGTCGCCTAAACCTAATTTCATCGCGATTCAACACCTCAAATAACACCACTCCACCCAGTGACGCCGCAAAGCCCAAATCTATCTTAGTCACTCCGTGTTCTAATAAATATTGCGTTAAAATCCGTGCCTCTTCCGCCGCGCTAACGTACACCTCATTCATTGCCTCACCGTGCCCCGATAAATCTGGTATAACGAAACGATATTCATTAGTTTCTTTCAAGATGTTCTCCACCAAATATCTCCTCATCGACTCACTCGAAGCCAACATTGGGTGTATTAAAAGCATTACCTTTGATTTTTCTGGATACAAATCATGTATCATCATAAAACACTTCCTCCTTGAAGAGAAAAAAAAGCTCCGACCTTGACGATCGGAGCTACGCTTGCTTCACAAAAGGGTGCCATTTTTGTTAGTCAAGCCACATGATAAAGACCCTCTCGGATCGCCAAAAATCACACTTATCATAAATCTCTCTCCCAAAATTTATTCAATAATGGCATCCTTGAATCTATATTAGCACAAACAAAATAAAATGTAACAAAAATCTGAAAAATTCCTGAAAAATCTTTTAAAAAAGAGTTATTAAAAAAACACACAAACTCTATCTTACCATAAACATTATCAAAATCAATAAACTTTTTACATTTTCCCCACCAAAAGTTATAATAAATCTATGGAAAATTCTACACCTCAAAATACTCAGTCCCCTAACAAAAAACGCGCTCAGCTCGCCTCTTTAATCGTTCTTGCTATTCTTGCAATTCTTTCAACCGTTGCTGTAATTGTGATGCCGCTTATGAATAAAAACTCCTCAGACAAGTCAGCCGAATCAAGCCTAAATGAATCCACCGAATCCACTCAGACTAAAAACACCGATCAACCAACTTCGAAACAATCTCAAGGAACCGAATTCGCCTTTAATCACGAATCCGACATCGATCTTGGTAGTAACAAATCAAATATTTATATTTTCTGGGGTGACGGCTGCCCACATTGTAAGGCGCTTGCCAAATTCATCTCTAAACTACCAGCCGAAACAAAAGACAAAGTTAATGTCTATTCTTTCGAAGTTTGGAGCGACAAAGACAATAAGGCTTTCATGAAAAAATTCGGTAAATATCTCGGCGAAGATGTTAGTGGCGTGCCATTTATGGTAATCGGCGACAAAATCTTCGACGGCTATAGCTCCGGTGATACCAAAACCGACCAGCAAATTCTCGATGCCATTAATACTATCATCAAAAACCAGGGAAGCACTGACCAATACAAGCTCTACAAAAAGGCCTAATTTCACGAAGAGCCTAAAAATAAAATATTTTACATAGAAAACTATTTCACGCTAACAGATTGTGATTTAGTACGTATTCCAAAATTTTATGATCTCTTTGAGTGAAATAACACTGAATCAACGAGTTTTCATCTGAATAACCTTTATGTTCAATGATAAACTTTTTCATATTTTTTAAGACATCCACTGGGTTCATCTTTAAACATTTGGCATCGAATTTAATTTCATCCCCATCGGGGTGAATTTCTTGCGCCTCTCCATATGGCTCCGCTATAAAGATATACGAAGTTTGCGTCTGATCTTTTACAACTCCAATCTTACGTATATTTTTTACCATATAACCAGTTTCCTCATAAGCTTCACGCATAAAAGTCTGCTCCGGAGTCTCATTGTTTTCCTTACCACCTCCCGGTAACTTGTATTGACCGATCCGCTCTTTAAAGAAAACCAAAATATCACCGTCAGAAAATTGTATAACTCCCCGAGATGCTTCTCTTGGCCAACAATCTACAAAATCATCAAGAAAGATATTTCCATAATCCTCATAAATAATATTATCGTTAATAACTTCATCTGTCACAGTATTAGTCTCATCTTTCTTATTCATATTATAAAGTGGTTTTATAATCCCATGTCCACCCCTAATTTAAACTTATTGAAGCTCCCATCAAGTCACATTACACTCATCATATACTATTTATCTTATTTTAGGTAGTTTCATTATTGGAGTTATTACTTTTATGTTTATGCTTTTTCAAGCATAAACTTATAATTAAAAACACTTCTCATAGTAAGTATTTTTCTTAATCAAAAAGCCCCGCATTCCTGCGAGGCTCTTTTTTTGGAGATTAATTGCGACTTACGATAACATTGGCATCGATATCCTTAAACAAATCATCGCGGTTAAAGTTAAACTCGTGCCCAACCAGAGCATCGGTACCATCCTTGATGTAAGTCGGGATGTACCATAAAATCCGAGATGTAACTACCAGGCTGTGACTCGAGCCGGTCTCTCAGGTCTTCCACTCCTCTGATATTAATAATACCTCAGTTGTAGCATCCTTACTCGGTCCGATTACTTTCGTGGTAGAATCTTCTTTTGATGTCTTCGTAATCACGTTTTCTTTTTTGTGACTCGCTTTCGTGTGAATCGCTTTCGTCTTCCTCGGTAGTTTCCAGTCCAGAAAATCGCTGAGGTAGAAAATCATCCTCATCATAGAGCTCACCTGGGATAATACCGAGTAACATATCCTGTAATAAATTATTCATCGAATTATTCATTATATACCTCCATCTTAATGTGCGCAGGGTAAAAGTAACCTAGTTAACTATATTCTATTTTTTTTAAAAAAATTGTCAATATTAGCATAATAACAATATCTACCTATTTTTATTGGCAATACTTATTGCCTTTTTTTGTTGCAAAGGTCCTGAGCTATTACGACAGATTGACATAACCATTAAAATGTGGTAATATATCTCTGGTACATTTTGATTTTTGTTGCATGTTCACAAGAAAAGGGGGAACAAAATGAGTACATTTTTTTATCAAACAATTGCAATTTTAGGTTTCACGGAACTACCGAGAATATGGCAGTGGATTATCGTTTTTATGGTAATCAATTCGGTCAGCGCAGCTATTCTGCGTAAGGCTCTGATTTCTGCCACCACCCGTGTTCACACGGTACGTCATGGCAAGGCCAATGGCAAAGCAGATTTTTTCCAAATCTGCGGGGTGCAAAACTCCTCTATTAGTGCATTTAACTATATTTTAGATCATTTGCACGATGGTGACGGAGTTTACGCGTTAAGCTATAGTAATTTTGGCTTTAATGTACCAACCTACATTACTGCCATGCGTAAGGCTATAGTTCGACGCAACAAGGAATTTAAACGCCTCAGCCGCACCACAATTGGTCATTCCATCAGTATAGGCGACATCGTCATTCACAAAATGGAAAACAATTTCGATACGACCTTCAGTCTGAATCCTTGCACCTATGGTTTTTTCCTTAAAGAGCCACTTCATACGTTGCTAAAATATGGCGGACCACTCCTATTGGCATCAAGATTTCTTTTAGGCTGGCTGGGATTTATTCCGATCATTCCCAATTTCGATCTGGAAAAAAGCAGTAGCTCTCTAGCGTTATTGATTGACCAATACCTGGCCCTCCGTAACAACACCAGAGACCTTGGCGATGATAATTTGCCAAGAAATTTAATCCTCTCTGAAAAAGATTATTTGCTAGATAACGAAGTAGTCCGCAAGACTTTCACCGGAGCGCACTATGCAATGACTAGCAATCCCCATGGAGACACTCGAAACACTTCTGATCTTCTGAAGGCTTATTATGATTTGTGTGGCTTCCGCCGTACGTTTCGGCCGATCACATTCGAGGTAGAAATTCCGGAGGATGAGAAAATTATTTCTTTCTATCACCACCACGGCGGTCCCAAAATAGCTAAACTTGATTGAAATTAGGTAAAAATAACTCGACTAATAACTTAAACTCATACCCAATATCAAACAAAAGCTAAACCTGAATACCTAACTTAAACCTAAAAAATTGCAAAACGCGCAATCTTGCGCAAAAATTGGGGCGTGATGAACGCTCCTTTTTTATTTCTAAAAAAATTGGGGTACTCAGAAGCGCTCTTTTTATTTCTAAAAAATAAACCCCTATTCCACGAATATACTTCTATGCTCTATGAAATTTTTTCCATATCTTTATTTCCAGAAACCTGTTGAAAAATCCGCCCCACCTTGCTATAATATTCCTATCTGTCTGGGCTTGGCTCACGCCAGCAGGTAGATGAATTTTAAAAGCTGGAGTAGTCTAGCGGCAATGACAAGAGACTGTAAATCTCTCGGGTTACACCTTCGTAGGTTCGAGTCCTACCTCCAGCACCATTCATGTTTATGCATGACCCGCCGCCTTAGCTCAGTGGTAGAGCACTTCCATGGTAAGGAAGGGGTCTCGAGTTCAAATCTCGAAGGCGGCTCCATGAGGAGAAAATAACAAAATAAAACCCGCAGGGGTTTATTTTTTATTTTCGACGAATGGAACCGCCATGAAGCCAGACACACTCCATGAGTCGAAATATGTATTTTTTAATCGCTTTATATAGTCACGCTCTTTATTATTAACAAAAAATCACTATAATAGTAATTATAAAAAATATCATACTGGAAGGTTTGAGGATTTTAAATGGCGGAGCAATCTACAGAAAAAAGAAATGATAAGATTCGTGGGTCCATGATAGGTGGAGCGGTTGGAGATGCTCTCGGATACCAGATAGAGTTTCATCAAGGAGTAACCCCCAAGATGATTACGCGCTTCATTAATGAAATTGGTATTATTTCAGATGATACACAAATGACGCTTTTTACTGCTTGCGGATTATTATGGAGACAAACTAGAGGCTACTTACGTGGTATTGCGATGCGACCACCAGAGGCAATTTATCTTGCGTATCTTGATTGGTTGGGGACACAGCAGAGAGTTAAAGAACATGCCCCAATATCTTGGATTAAGGATATTCCGGAACTGAATGTTTTACGCGATCCGGGAATAACTTGCCTTGAAGCACTCAACTCTGGCAAGTTTGGTACATTAGAGGAACCAATAAATAACAGTAAAGGGTGTGGTGGTGTTATGCGCATCGCTCCGATTGCTTTATATTACAATGAAGACGTTATTGGTGATTTCTCGGCTAAATCTTGCGCATTAACGCATGGTCATCCTTTAGCGATTCTTTCTGCGTATGTATTGGGATATATCATTTACTATGTATTATCTGACTATCCAATGAAGAAAGCTGTCGAAACTGCCATACAGAAAATGAATGATTGGACCGCCGAGGGAGTGGATAAGAATCAGAAACCAATTAAGATTCGATATAAAAATGAGAAGGTTGAGCTTACTGAATTACTTAATAAAGCAATCATACTGGCGGAATCTGATATCGAAGATCAAGATGCGATTCGCCAACTAGGTATGGGATGGGTTGCCGATGAAGCAGTGGCAATTGCTATTTACTGCTCGCTAAAATATAAAGACAATTTTGAGGATGCGATTGCTGCAGCAGCTAACCACGATGGGGATTCTGACTCTACGGCGGCGATAACTGGTAATATTGTTGGCGCTCGTGTTGGATATAAAAATATACCAGATTATTACAAGAATAACGTTGAATTAAAAGATATTATTTTGGAAATATCTGACGACTTAGCTAATGGTGTTCCAATTAAGGCGGGTGAGAGCGGATACTATATTACTAACGATGAGTGGCTAGATAAATATCTTCATTTAAAGTACGTCTCTAGGGCATAGTTGTTAGAACATCAACTCGATTACTACAAGTATCGTGTGATACGTGTAGGGCTGACTTTATACTTTGTATTATGATGATTCATAAAATTCTAATACAAGATTATAAATCAAAAAACCTTGGCGGGAACAAATCCAGACCAAGGCGCTGTAATCCAATAATACACTACCGATATCTAAAAAGTCAATATTAAAGATTATTGGGGTTAGAGCTATAAAACTGGGTTAAAATATAGTATAAAATTATAAATGTCGAATAAAACAAACTTTAATTTTACTGTGAGGTAAATGATATGGAAAAATGGGGAATGTTTGAATTTAATACGCCTTATGTTGGAAAAATTATCGAAAAAATAAATGCTGTAGTATTACCAAACGATTACATAGAATTTATAAAAAAACATAATGGTGGCCAAGGCGATATTGGTGAAACATGGCTTATATTATATCGATTAGAAGAATTACAAGAAATAAATGATAATTACAAAATTGAAGTATTTCTGCCGGGTCACATTATTATTGGTTCAAATGGTGGTAGTGAACTTTATGGAATTGATAACAAGGGGAACTACTTTAACGTACCAGTACTACTAGATAAAGATGATGTTACTGTGCTTGGGACAGAGATAGAATTATTGCCAGATAAAATAAATGCACTTTGGTAATAGATTCTTTTGTTAGTTGCACGACTAACAGTACATAAGCCTTGAGGTTTAAAGAGACAGAATGGTATATTGCGATTTCAGCAATATCCGGACTAAGAACGATTGATGTCTCTTTTTATTGCTTGGTATTACACTTGAGATATTAATTCAGAACCCAGATTGAGTTTTTCTTCAATATATGCTAGAATAAAGACATCGGAGTAAAAACTCCAACGTCGGAGATACCACTTCGGTGCTATCTTCATGAGAACCCGCCAGAAATGGCGGGTTGCTCGATTCTAAAAATATCCTTAATTATTTTTCAATTTATTCTTACCGCTCTCAAAAGACTGAGAAATATAATCTCTAATATTATTTATATTTGATAATTTATAATTACTTCGATCAAGCTCACGGCTAAGTTGTTTTAATCTAACCGATAGACAATTATTTGTTTCTGTTACTGGTGTAGCTAAAACCGTTATACAAGAATTAGGATTTAATCGAAGAGTTGCCTTAATTGCTTCGGCATAATCTCCATCACAAGAAAGGATTATGATATTAATTGGGTCCTTAGACCTTGCAACACACTCAAGCAGATCCGATGTCAAATAAACATCAATATTCGATTTTAATTTCACATTTTTCGAAAGTACTTTTATGTTATTTAGAAACCCACAATTCGCGCATCTATATTTTTCGTACTTTGGTGGTTCGATATAGCTTTTTCTAGAAAGTGAGCAAATCTTATATCCAACTTTTTCACTCAAAAATCGAAAATGCTTCATTTTCTTATTATCACTAGAAGATATCCCCTCATAATAACGAATTTCCTGAACATTCGGATATTTCTCTTTAAGATAGTTATATAATTTAACAAAATCAAGAACAAAACCACAGCTCCAAAGGCAGGCGTGACGGATGTTACTAACATCAATATAGATGTAGGTTTTAGCTTCCCTTAAGTTCATATTAATTACAATATACCATATTTATGAATCTTTAAATTTTTAATTGAATTATTTATATGTCATATTAACTCAGCCCAAAAATTGACACACCCCACTCTTCATTGTATAATATATATATTGGGTATTTTCCCATACAGCATGAAAAGGAGGGGTATCATGAGTACATTTAAGATTAAAGTAGCAAATTTTTTCGCAAGAGAATCTTGCGCTGCCTGGCAGCCTAAACGGATTATTCGCATAATTTATCGCCACATCTATCGTTTCATCATGGAGACTGGCGCAGAAGAATATCCTTACGCTAATCTCGATTTTGCCAAATGGCAGGAATCCGACGGTAATTTTTACACCCTAATTACCGATTCTAGTAATTTTGTCATTCGGCGTAGTACTAGTTATGTGGCCTGGATGATGAAAAAATACTGCGGTAGTTCACCTAAATTACCTAAACCAGGGCCGCGCAAACCCGGAGAACATCGCTTCGATGCTAAACACTGGGGTGAAATCCTCGAATACAATGGTTGGCAAAAAGTTTCAAAAGCCGACTGGCCGTCATACCAAGATATATTAGATGAGAGACACTTTATCGGTGTAATGCCCGACGCAGATGAGTTTGGTCTTCTAGTATGGTTTAATAACGCTAGGTTTACCGTTACTGGATTTCCCGCTATATGGTTAGTTTCAACCTATAAGGATTTTAAAGAGCAATGCCTAGAAATCCCTGTCTCTGAAAAATCTAGCATCATCTGGTATCGCGAACCCTAAGTAAAAGATCTTTAAATCAACGAAAAATTTGCCACACAACTTTCACCTCTCGAGAGAGAGGTGAATTTATTGCACCTTAAAAATTTGAGGAATTTTAACCAAACAGTCACCCGCACACATTACGAAAGGTTAGGTGAATTATGTTTACTGACAAAATTAATTTCGCACTTAAAATTGCCGCCAAGGCTCACCAGGGTCAAAACCGCAAGGGAACTGATATTCCGTATATCTCCCACCATGTCGCCGTCGGCATGATTATTAGTCAATATACCAACGACGAAGCAACAATTGTCGCTGGAATCTTGCATGATATTCTTGAAGATGTCAATCCAGCTGTCTATTCTGAGGCCGACATGCGTCGCGATTTTGGCGATGAGATTACCGATATCGTTAAGGATGTTTCGGAACCTAAAACTGCCGATCAGCCCAAACTTCCCTGGAAAGAACGTAAAGAAAGTTACCTGAAGCGCCTCGGCAATTCCTACTACATTGAGGCCTACATTGTCGCTGTCGCCGACAAGATACATAATCTTACCGATATTCTAAAAGATTACGATCAGTTTGGTGATGAAATTTGGCACCGCTTCAATACTTCTGAGCAAGATATTCTCTGGTATTATCGCGAAGTTTTTTATCTCATCAAAAACGAACCGGTACCAATAGAACTTAAACGTCGCCTCGCAAATCTTATAGAGGAGTTAGAAAGCATCGTCACAATAAATCCCTAGAGCAAAATTCCTCACATTAGAATCCCCGAAGTCTATCTTCGGGGATTTTTATCGTATAATATACTTATGAATAAATCTGAAATTGAAGCTAGACTCCAAACCATCCAGAAATTTTATAATCTCGATAAGCTTCTTGAGCACGGCACTGAAAACGAAGATGTTGCTAAATATTATCGTAAATCCGACTTCTTTTACAAACACGTCCATTCCGGTGGCGGTAGCAATATCCACATGGCCCTTTCCGACGACGGACTCTTTCACAAAGAAGATTTCAAGAAACAAGCTATGTATATTGCAAACTTTCTAAAACCTGGCGCTCGCGTTTTAGAGGTTGGAGCTGGCAGATTGAGTAATTCACGCTATCTCGCCGAACGTTTTCCTGATGTCGAATTCGTCGCACTAGATATTCCAAATCGTAATTTCCTTAAAAATAAAGTTCCTAAAAATATTCAACTCATCGAAGGGGACTATCATAATCTTGATCAGCTCGAAGATGCAAGTTTCGATGTGGTGTTTGGTGTCGAAACCATTTGCTATAGTCGCAATAAAAAACTCGTAGTAGAACAGATGACCAAAAAGCTCAAACCAGGTGGCATTTTCGTAGTTTTCGATGTCTATGAACCTATAAGACACAACGAAATGACTGATTTTGAAAAACGCGCATCCAGTATTACTCTTGCCGGTATGCGAGTCACAGATCAAGACCAATGCGTATTAGACCTTGTCGAATACCTCAAGCAAGCTGGTATGCAAAATATTGAAGCCTCTAATCTCACCCAAAAAATTATGCCCAACCTCAAACGCCTTGCCAAAATTTCCAAGCTCTATTTTACCCACCCACTACTACTAAAAATCTTAAATTTTATCATTGCTGAAGATGCTAGAGTTAATGGTATTTCAGGTTATCTTATGGATCTAACTTTTGACGGTGAACGGATTCACGGTTATTACCGTATCACCGCCCAAAAACCAATTAACTAGTCTTAATTTTAATAAAAAAAGGAAGCCCTTGCGGTAGGAGCATTACACCCCGTGCAGAGACTTCGATATTATTATACACCAAAATACACAAGTCGAAGCTATTCATCAAAACCCCTGGAGCCTAACTTCGGGGATTTTTTTCTTCATTGACAAAACACTTTAAAATTGTTATAATATACGAATCTCGGTGTGGAAAAATCGTGAAAAATCTGACCCAAAATTGGTCCCATTTCACAAATAATCCCGCATCATCACCCAATCGATAGGAGGAGATACTATGGCACATTTAGAGAAAAAGGATATAAAGCAAGCAGTTCGTTCTGGCCTTATCGGCTTAGCTATTGGCGACGCATTAGGGGTACCTATTGAGTTTTTGAATCGAAATTTTCTAGAACTCATGCCGGTCACCGAAATGTTATCTGTCGGCACCCATCATCAACCTGCTGGGACTTGGTCTGACGATACGTCTATGACCATCTGCCTCATGCAGTCGCTAATTGATCAAAAACGCTTCCATTATCACGACATCATGGAGAATTTTGTCAAGTGGTATCTGCAAGACGAATTTACTGCTACCAAACTCACTTTTGACATTGGTGGCACTTGTAAACGCGCGATTGAGAATTACCTCGCTGGCGGACACCCTGTCAAGTGTGGCATGAATCATTACGCCAATAACGGCAACGGTTCACTTATGCGCATCTTGCCAGTAGCTTTCGTTTGTCACAGAAATCAAATCACTGGTGAAAAACGCTTTGAATTAGTGAAAAACATTTCATCACTCACCCACGCTCATCCAATTAGTGTGCTGGGTTGCCTGATTTACACTAATTTCGTTTGTCACTTACTAGGCGGTGATAATCCCAAGGAAGCTTATCGCAAAACCCAGCTGGACGATTACAGTATGTTTGAACCGGAAGAGCGTAGTCTTTATAGTCGGATTCTGAAAAATCAGATCTATCACTATCCTAAGGGCTACATTCCTTCGCGTGCTTACGTGATTGACACTCTGGAAGCCGTACTTTGGTCATTTCTCACCACTGATAACTTCCAAGACGCCGTACTTACTGCGGTTAATCTCGGCGATGACACCGATACGGTCGGCGCTCTCACTGGTTCGCTCGCTGGTATTCAATACGGGCTCAAAAGTATTCCGGAAAAGTGGGCCACCACTTTGAAGCGTGGCCGATATCTAATTAAACTTTGCGATCAATTCGCTGAAACCGAAATTGACACCACAGATATTTCGCCAGAATCCACTTCCATTCCACACGTTGAAACCACCAACCTCAATCGGCTTGGCGCCTAAATAAGATAGAATCAAATCTAGTCGGCTTAGCGCCTAAATTAAGAACGCCAGCCCCCTGGTCAGATTGGCGTCCATTTTCTCACTAAACTCTCGAATTTTTCGAGAGTTTATTTTTTTAAGAACGCCTCAATCATTTCCGCTTCACTTGTAAAATCCTCCCCCAAAACCAACGAATCTTTCACTTCACTATAATATTTTTCTAGTGTCAACGGCGTGAAATAATATTTTCCACCCCCGTTAGATTCTAATCTTTCAAAAGCCAGACATTCACCCACGCGCCAAACCATTTTTGCTCGCATGACTCGTTCATGCACACTATCAAACCACTTCACCGAAATAAATTCCTCCCCCTCAGAAAATCGCCGCACTACCTCTAATCGCATCGCCACTAGTACCGTTTCATCAGTCTCGCATTCCACCAGATAAACCGCCCCCGGCAATTTTTCCACGCGTTCACGCCCACTTTTCATTATCTCTCTAAAAGTCCTCATACCATCCAACCCTTCGCTTCTTCATACATTTGGCCAAAATCCACTCCCAATTGATTTTTCGCAAATAAAAACACCCCTAAATCATTCGGCGCAAAATCTTTTGGCAGCTTCCCTGAAGCTAAATTTGCCAAATCTTCCACCCCTAGCACCTGCCCTAAATGCGTTTCGAGATCCGCCTTCAATTTCACACCTCCACCCTGCCCCATAATCGCTTCCGACAGGGAAACAAAGGTATCATTAAAATCTTCCGAAGATTCCGCGAGCGCCGTCAACTCACCAAGACTCACTTCTTTCACTTCACCGTTATAAATCGCCTCAATGCGTTCCTGTTTTCTTAAATTCTCCGCCAGAAAATCCTCCACCGATTCGCCCGCCCCTTCGAAATTACCCCAATCGCCCCAATCGTCATCATCGTCCTCATCGAATTCTCGCGCCACAATCACTTCTTCAATTGGTCGACCATTCACTTCGGAAAGCCCCTTTTCACGAAGCCCCTCAAGCAATTCATCGCGGTCCAGCTCATCCACCTCTATCGCTTCAATATATTCCGCCCCGATACCCGTACGAAACATTTGCTCATTGTCTGCCGAATAGTGTTTTAAATCACCCATGGTGCGCTGAAAAATCTCCTCCGGTGCCAATCTCCCCGCAAAGTGCGCCTCATTCGTCGAACCATAAGAGTCCACATTATAGGCATACCAATCCGTACGATCAAAAATTTCCGGCTTCAATACCACCGCATGATTCTGAATTTTACTGCGTTGCTCTGCATTCATAATCCTGGTAAATACATTGTCCGCACCCCCCGAATCGATATCCAGTACCGAAGAAATTCCATTCTTCACCACTCCCCGGCTGAACCGCTCAGTCGTACTCATCAAACCCGTAGTTAATACTCGATAAACCGAGTCCACACTCATCGAATTTAGCATATGTACCGCTCGTACATCCTCACCATACTTGGCCAGATATTCTTCATGTTTTCCATCTTCCACATAGGTAGAGTAACCCGAAAAAACCTCACGGCGCGTCAATTTTTCTGCACGCTCAAGCTGTTCCGCATCGAGGTTTTCTAACTTATATTGCCACTTCAGTCTCGCTATCTTATAATCGCGTTCCGCCCTCTCCGAAACTTCACCTAGAGCATCTTCTACCCCTAAGTCCTGCCTAAAAATCTCATCTAGCGTCTGCTGCGCCACTGTCTCATCCATCGCCTTTGGCACTTCCATTTGCACCAAACCAATCGCCGCTCGTACTAGATTACTAGTATTGCGCTTCCTAGAAACTACTCCATCACCCAGTTCGCGTGCGCTGGCATCCGCCAAAGACACCTTAATCCCATTTTTCTCAAACACCAGGGCATCACACAAACGAAATTCACGCTTCGATTCTAAATCATGATAAGTAATTTCTCCGAGGCGCACCGAAGTACCACTTTTAAGCTCCGCCACGCCGTCTTTTTCGCGTGATTCGGTACGTAATTTCTGCCCCAATTCTGAAATTTCTGTCAAAGGTTCACGCAACTTAAATCGGTACTCCAAAGTCTGATTTTCCAAATTTTCCACCACATCCACTCGCTGGTTTTCGATATGGTCACGGTCACAAATAATCTCATGCCTCTCTCGGATCAAATATTCTTGACTATGTTCCTTCTCTATATCTGATAGCAATTTTTCCTTGCAATCTAAAATCCCCTCAAGGTCAAAATCACTCACAGATTCAACCTGCCCTACTTCAGCTTTCACCTTTTTCTCCCCCAAGAATTCCACCCCCTTTAGCGCCTGCATCAACTTCAGGTAATTATCGTTTACCTCCTGCTCTCCCGTTTTTTCCAAACCACTTGGCGCCAAATTATGATTCATTCTTCCATTATACTATAAGCTTATGCTTCATGAACCCCGCCTCTTCACAAAAAATCATAGCCACCTTTCATGCCCTCCATCTACGCTTATTTTGACAAAACAAGCATCTCGTGTGATAATAAATGGAAACTTTGTATCTATTACACGTTCTTTTACAAAATGAAAGGGGAAAACATGAGTCAAAAATTCCAAATTATGTTTCAAATCGCGGAATCTAGTTTCCAGGAACTGCCCAGAGTCTGTCGTACGCCCGCCTACGTCAAGCGCTATCTTGACCTACATGATGCGCTTTACGCTGCCATGACACTTGCCCGCACCAAAGCGGAGCGTGGCAGAGTTTATCGAATTTCACAAACCATCTGGTCTGAACTTCTCGCGGCCGGCGCCAACCCCAGCGAGGTTAGGGAACTACTTAGTCCCAGCTATATCTGGCGTCACTACGACAGAGTCAAAGCCTCTAAGGTCCATGTCGATTCTTATGAATTAATGTATCAGTTAATTCAAACTAAAGGCCGTGGTTTTATCCTGAGAAACCTCAAAAAATTTCAGCAACGCGGTATCGATATCGACACTATTGCCATGAACTGCTACCGGATAGAAACTAAACATGATCTCGAAGTTCAATGCGCCGAAATGCGCGTCCTCGGGGTCAACCTCACGACGATTTTCGTGATGGCCAACCAGCTCCTCGTCAAGGAATCTCCAAAACCTGCTAATGTTTACTGCCTACTCTATTTTTTCTATCAGCAGAATCTTTCACCTGGCCTCATTGCCGCCTGGATTAAAGATCACTGCAATCCAAAAATACTCGACAGTATTATGGCCGCTGACCCGCTCGATTGGACCATCTTCGGTATCAATCTCGACGATTATCGACCAATTTGGGTTCAAACCCACTGGGAACATTTTATCTCAATAGAACCTGACCTCAAAAAGTTACCACCCACTATCACCATCACTCAGTTTTTTGAATATCTTCTTTTTCGGCAGATTTACCTTGATACTCGGAGTAATTCTAATAATTTTGAGAATTTTCTTACCAAAAATTATCTCGCCTCTGGTGGAGCAATTGATTTGCTAGCTGATAAATTTGAACATGAAGATTTCTTCTGCCCACCAGAGGATAAACTTGAAATTGGCGTTACCTTGCTTAAATACGGTGCCACCAATATTAATCGGGAAAAACTTATAGAACTCTTTAATCGATGCGATTTATCGAAAAATAAACGCATCAAATACGGTAAAGTCCTCAATCAGAAAGAAATCTAAATCTCAGATTCTCTAAGATCAACTTTTCTAATCTTCGATTTCTTATCCTCTTTCATCACTCAAAAATCCTCGGTTCGCCGGGGATTTTTTCATAAAAAAGGCTCGGAATAAATCCGAGCCTAAAAGTAAATGTATTATAAGTCACGTGCAGAAGATAGCCCCCTAAAACCGATCAGCATCCCCTCGTCATCCGCAACTGGAAACACTGGTAAATATAGATCGTCAATGGTTCGACCGAGATCCTTGGCCGCCCGCACCACAGTTGGTTTTACGATATAGAACACCCCCTCTTCATAACTTGGCAGACCCACCATCTTCGAGAACGTAATTTGGAAAATTGGCACCACTCCAATATGCTCACGTAGCATACTTTTTGCCTCAATTTCAATCGCCCCTTCTTCTGGTTGGTATGTCGTTAGTATTTCATCATTGTCATCCAAAATTCGGCAGACATGTGATAAGTAATTTTTAATCATCTCCCCCACCTTTCTAAGTATTAAACTTATAAAATCAAAAAACTACTGACGTCGAGAATAGTTGGTGCATCCAAGCATCATCTAAAACCTCATTGGCTTTAATCTCAGTACCCCTGTTCGAAGCTTCGCATTGTAATCCATCGAAAAACGAAAATTTCGATAAGCATTACATTTGTTCATCGGAGATTTCACATCCGCATCGCAAGTTCCCTGAATATTAAAATCATACCCAGTGCGATCAGTGTGAACCACCCCCATGATTTGCAGATTTTTAAGTGCCATAAAATCTCGAGTCGTTCCACCAGCCGGATTTTCCCGTTTTGCGAAAACTACCTTAAATTCCAGATCAATCGACATATTCTGATCAAAAGCATACATATTTGCAATATGAATGCGATCCCTACTTGGTCCATTCATTACTTCAAAAGCCAATGAATCACCGTTTCTTACTTCACTGTGCATACAACACCTCCTGTAAAAGAACCACCTCGGCATACGTTACGAGGTCAACCACTTAGCGATAATGCTAATCAACATATTTTAACATACTTATGCTAATGTGTCAATGTAAACTACATCGCCTGCCAAATCTCGCAAGTGCAAAACCTTGACAAACCCCAGATACTCTGCCATAATATAGCCGTTAAACTCATGTTTAGCTCGCGCAAATTTTTGCGAGCTCTTTAAAAGAAAGGGGAATTGTTATGGAAGAAAAAGAATTTGTCCATGATCCAAGGTACAAAACGCGTGGTATCTATCATCATTTCGAGGGAGAATCCTATCTCCTCATCGATACTGCCATCAATGAGGACACCGGAGAAAGAGTAGTAGTTTATTTGGCGCTTTATGACAATCTTCAACTCCATGTTCGTTCGTACGAGAAGTTCTTTGAGGAATTGGATCCGGTCAAGTATCCTAACGCCAAGCAGAAACATCGTTTTGAACTACTGGATGTTAGTGATTTTGACTACAATGTCTTCAAGAAGCAGCCGTCTCATAAGTACCAATACGTCGGCTTATTATTCAATGATTAATTCAAGGAGGGTATATGAATATCATTAACAAATTACACATCTTAAAGGACACTGCATCACTCACCTATGAAAAATTAAGTCAGAATTTCTGGTGTGGCACTTTCCAAGCTTTACAAAAATGCATTCAGGAATCAGAAGACGAGAAAAAATTAAGTTCAGCCTACAGTTTTTTGGCCAAGCATTGGCCTAAAATGCATGATGCTGGCGTCGACCTAAAGGAAATTGTTCAAGTTTTATATCCACTAGATATTATTGAGCAATTCGAAGCACTCCAAGATGCCGGTGCACACTTAGATATTGATCAAATTGTCCGCTCTATTCCTGGAGGACACGGTAAGATAGACCTACATCGCCTTCATTCCTTGGGCGCAGATATGGACTTAATTGCAATTCATGATGATAGTCTCGAGCCCTGTTCGTTCGACGAGATTAACGACCTGATCATTAATGGCGTTTCTGTCCAAGTCACATTTGACTTATCTGAAAGTCTCATCTTAGGTAGTGCGGAATATCCAGATACCTTATTTAAGATACTCTATTTCTTTTACTCTCATGGTATTGATTCATGGAAAATTCGCGAAATGATCAATAAAATCATTCCAGTAAAGTTCATCGATGAGTCAAGTCTGCTATATATTGCTGACCTTATCGACGACATTATTGAGGACCCGTCCAATAGGTGGCCTGTTATTGGTATTAAACCTAAAGAATACTCCAAGCCTTGGATTTACCTTCACTGTGACGATTATCTCGGCATAAAGCCTGAAAAAACTCTAGCAAATCTGCCGAAAGCCATCTCTATACGCGATTTCATTCACTTTACTGGACTTCCGTATATTATAAGCAAAGTTAATTACCATGGTCTAACCCTCAAAGATTTTATCGATCTCAATTATCTGCCAGCTGGGGGTGACATTGAAGAATTAACCAAAGAAGCCAACTACGCGAGATTGCAGTATGAAGACCCAATCGATTGGCTTACCCTAGCTTACCTCAGCGACTCGGGTAGTAAATTAGTTAATCGAAAAATGCTACTTGAGTACGGTGACCCATCACGCTACAATGCGATAGACTATGATTTTGCCAAAAAATTCATGGAGAATAACTCAGATCACTAGTTCCCCAAAAAAACAAGCCTCGGACTTAACCGGGGCTTTTTTATGTTAATCTTACTCCCGGAAGATACAAATATCCCTCCATTTTATAGGCCAAATTTTTTTCAATATAACCCTTTGCAATTTTACAAGCTTTCGACATCCGTTCACTTTGCCATAACGGATCAATATAGCGCACCTTCGCCTGGCAATTCACTACGTACACTCCGTCCGGGCATTGCTCAAGACTCTTTGCCTTCTTTATTTTCTTTGCCTTCTGCCAAGCTAAAAAAGCATCACAGTAATCTGAAGCTAAAATCATTTCAATCACTTCCGATTCCTTCATTTGATATAAATCTGCCACCGAAATCCTTCCAGATTCACTCATTTTCTTCAAAATATCCGCAAGAAACTGCATTGAATAACGTGTTCGGTCCTCACGATAAAATATAGATAATTGCGAAGTTAGTTTAACAAATTTTCGTGCGATTTTTTTCGTTTGAAATCCCAATTCTTTGACCCCATTTTCGTCTGATTGCACTACTATATCCGCATACATTTCACGGATTTCTGCCAAATCTGCCACCCCGTACGCGAAGAACATATTCGCCAGCGAATATTCCAAACGATCTGCTGATAACTTCGGCGTATCGTTATCTGCAAGCGGATAAAGATGATAATTGTCCACCTGAGAAATTAAAATACCATCCCGCTTAAGTAGGCGACTAATCTCCGGCGACCCTGCAATCACCTCTGTCGTCAAATCCTCTGTCGACTCCTGCGCTAGGTGGTCACCATTCATAAAATCTACACAGTGCTTAAAAACTGGCGTCGCAATATCATGAAAAAGCCCTGCCAAAGTCTGCTTTTTGTCGTGAGTAAAATGCCAAACTATCAACGCTACCCCTACTGCATGGTCTAAACTTGAATAGAATCTCTGACTCTCAAATAAATCCGAATAAATCGTTCCGCAAGTGATGCTGATATACTTCTGCTTCTGTAAGACTGGTGTTTTAATATATTCCTGCAACCATTCTGGAAAATCTGGCTCCAAAATTGCATGGAATTTTCGAATCAATGCTTCTACCTCACACTCTGTCATATCCTATATTATACTTTATTCTCTTAGAGGTGGTCAGCAGCTTTGTAATATTTTAATAAGAGTCATTCATTCTCGTCCATTATCACACTTATTGCCTTTTTATTGCAAAGGTCCTGGACTTTAACGGATATATTGACAAAATATAATCTTAATGCCATAATATATTCGTTAAACTTGAGTTTAGCTCGCGCAGATTTTGCGAGCTCTTTAAAAAGGGGGTATCATGAATATTTTTAGAAAAGAAAAGATCGAATCAGACAAGGTAGATTTACAATATCTGCATTCACAAGATGCCGATATGGACCAAATTGCTCGTCACCATAATCTCGAGACCCGTTCACTCGACGAGATTAACAACCTGATTATTAATGGCGTTTCTGTACAGACCGCCTTTGAATTATCTGAAGATTATATCTTGAGTAATGCAGAGTATCCAGATAACCTATTTAAGATACTCAGCTTCTTTTATACTCTTGGTATTACCTCAGAACAAATTCGCAGTATAATCAGTAGGATTATTCCCACCATGTTTATCGATAAAATAAAACTTTTTTCGATTAAAAGCACTGTCGACGATATCGTCAGTTCTTCGCCTGACAAATGGTCAAGTATTGGTATCGAGCCTAGTGAGTACGCTAAACCCTGGACACGTCTTAACTACTGTCGTTACCTTAGTCTAGACTCTGGCAAAACTTTGTCTGACCTACCAAAAGCTGTATCGCTACACGATTTCATCCATAACGTCGGACTTAGGGAAATTGAACGTGAATTCCATTATCAAGACTACACCTTCGATCAGTTTATTCGGAGAAGTTTTTTACCAGCTGGCGGTGATATTGAGCAATTAGTTCAAAAATCTTTTTGCGAGAACATAGAATACGAAAACCCAGTAGGATGGCTAATTCTTGCTGCTATCTATGTTAATGGCGGCAAATTAATCAACAGGTATAAGTTATCTAAATATGCCAATCCAACCAATTACTTCATCGTTGATCTAAAGTTTATCCTAGAGTATTTCCCCAACATTTTCACGGATAGAGAAAAAGATTTCACTTAACCTGAAGTTAGTGAATTATCTCTATCTATGAAGCCTCGACTCCCGTCGGGGTTTTTTCTTTGACATAAATTATAAAATATATTATAATATAATTATTGTATTATTTCATACACATTGCACATTTCATACATAGGAGGGGAACTATGACCGAACACATTACTAACCGTGGAACCGATTTGATGAAATTTCGTGACCTCGTCGAGGCACATCAAGCGATCTCCACTTCCGCCGCCTGTCGTCAAGAAGCTGCGCTTAAACTAGCCCTGAAAAAGCTTCAGCAGACAGATGAGATTAAGACCCGTGATAAAATCCTAATCGAACTTCGAAAACTTAGTCAAGGCACTAGCGAGCCAGCCATTATGGCTTCTGAGTACCTGATTAAGAACGATCCTGGCCACACCAGTATCGATATCTTGAATCTCAAGCCTAGGCCTTATCACTGCCTGAGAAATCGTAATATCAATACTATTCAAGATGTTTTAGCGCTTGACTCAATCGATTGGGGTAGGATTCGTAATCTCGGCAAAGTTTCCATTCAGGAAATCATCCAGGCCATGCATGACCTAGGTTATGCCGATTTCTATATCCCACATTAATTCAGAAAGCTCCCAAAGTCGGGGGCTTTTCTTTTTTAAAAGATACCTACTGGATCTCAGTTATTCTTTTTTGACATAACCATTTTCCAAGATGTTACTAGAATTGACTTTTTAAACCTTTTATGTTAAAATATATAGGTTAAGTCATTCCGACTTAATTGGCGATCCTTCGTATGAAGGACGTTTCAACACACTGAAAAGTGAGCACCTTAAAAGAAGATTTAAAGTTTAAGGTCTTTCATTTTTCTATTTTTAGGAGGGTAAAGATATGAAATATGAAATTAACATCGTAGAGAAGACAAAAGTTAAATCCGCCAGCCTGCTTGACCACATCTGTCATTTAGGCCTCAGTAAACACACTGAGAGCTACCTCAGCAACAAATTCGGCACCACGAGTGAACTGCTCTGGAAGGTTCGCCACGAAGCATACCTTAGAGAGCATCATCCAGAAAACAGCAGTTATCTCGAGAAGCCACTTTGGGATGCCTTGGTCGCTTTTGATCGTGCCGGCTACATTCGACACGACATTAAGCCCGAGGATTTTATTCTCAATCGACTTCGTAGACTGGCCAAATCCGAGCAATATCAAGCCTGGAATTGCGCTGCTGATCTCGAAGATTTTTGCGAAGTTCGTCCAGAACAGGGAAGTTCCGATCAATCTGACTTCGCTTATGGTAACCAAAGGTATGAAAATTTCACACCACTCACCGAAAAACAGCGTGAGGAAATTCGGCAGATTCTAAAAGATGTTATTCCTGACGAGTTGACTTACCGGATTATTTGTTTTCGGTATTCGCTCGGAGATGGTAAATGTCATACTACCGCCGAGGCCGCGTCGATACTTAATCGTAAGATTAGCAAAATCCGTGGTCTAATGAAGAAAGCCTATTTCTATATTAATGGCTGCGATCTTTTCGACATTATTTAAATCTTCGAAACCCCGCCTCATCGCGGGGTTTTCTCTTGTTTAAAAAACCTACTTTCGTTGCGGGGTTTTCTGTTATTAAAATTTCCCACCATAGAGCATATTACTTATTTTTATAAAAACCATCCATGTAAGAAATCTTTATTTTTCACATAAAAAAGACTGCTTAATCTCTAAGCAGTCAAAAGATTGAAAAGGTAATAAAACAAAGTTATTCATTTCCAGCATTACTAATTAAATTACGGTTTCGTATTAAGCCATATTTCGTAAAGCTAATACTACCCGTGCGTCTTTTGACATCATAGTTCGCATCGAATTCATACTTAGTATAAACCGCTTTTTCCTCGCAAGCACTAGATAAGTCAGCCAAACATCTTCCAATTACTTTTACGTAATCATAAGAAAGGCCAGAATATTTCAGTTCTAGGATTTGAAAATCCTTCACCAGAAGAAGCTCTTCTCCCTGCGCATAACATTTATTCGCCTGGAATTTTCCGGTCTCCACCTGGAATTCGATGCGCATTAGCTCATTATCATGAGCTAACTTAAACCCCTCTAAAAGCTCCGACAGATATGGTCCATCTTTAATCCGATAGACCCTCGCGTCGCAATTTTCGTCGATCGACAAGCCTTTGTTTTCATTGCCATTTTCATTGATACCCATACCGATATCTCCTTTCAAAGAACTATCCCCCTCGGGACAACCAGCATGATTCACTATTGAATCAATATTCATATTTTAACATAAGAATAAAAGAAAGTCAAGGGACAAAAACCGAACAGAAAACTTAGTTGGTTTCACCCAATTTCAACACCTCCACCCCTGTTATTCATTGACAGAAAAGCTACCACATTGTATAATATAAAGGTAGTTTTTACTCGCACCTTAAAATTTTGGAACCCTGCCTACCATGTTTTAAGGTGCATTTCTTGTGAGGAGGATATTATGAAACTACCCCTGATTCATCACGATACGCATGCCAAAAATATCGCTATTTTGAAAGATTGGCAACTCTTTTTCGAAGAAAAGGATGGTTACCCTAATCGCCAGGAGGTCATGATCGACTTTAGCCGGTTTTATCATCATCTTAAAGATCATGAAATAACTATTTCCGGCAAATGTCTCCTGGGTGGTCTGATTTATGGCGACCCTAGATTCAAGGATGGTGAAGAAATTTTCACTAGCCCCATCACGCATTTTGCGCGCGTATCCAAAGAGTATTGTCGCGGTGTCGAGCATGAATTAATCTGTGCCACCACGACAAACCAGCATAAATATTATTTTTATACCGATCACTGCAGTGATGATATGTCCAATATGTTACTGGATATGGCTAAATTTAATAAACTCAGTCTCATCCGAGGTTATTATTTACCCACTAGACTTCAGTATCCGAATATCGATCGTCACTTCATCTAATCTCATCTGAGATTCACTTCTATGGAGGTCATGCCTATGAAAAAACCTAAATGTAAACCTGCGTCTACGCTAAAATCTGTTTCCGGACTCGGACTTAGCAAACGCGCCGAACGTTACGTGGAGAAAAATTATTTTTCCATGGATCAATTGGTTTGGCACGTACGTTTTCTGCACTATATGATACAGTATCACCCAGAAACTTTAAAAGCCTATCGCCCAAAAGTTTTCGCAGAAATCATCAGCGCCTTAAACACTGCCGGTTATATTCGAACTGATTTTGTCGCCGATTCCTTTGGCTTCAAATATCTTGTCCGCGTATTACTCGGCAATAAGTGTGAGCCAGTCATCCTGGAATGTTTTTTACCGGAATTTTGCAAGAAATCCAATCGTTTTCGTTTAACGAACCGCCCAGACGATCAAAGCTGTCTGGAATGGAATAAAATTTACGAGAATGACGTGCTTCTTTATAAAAAATCCCTCAAAACTTTCCGCTCCAATCTTCGCACCTATCTGTCCGCGGCTGAAATGAAGTATTTTGATTACCGTTTCGGCTTCAATAAACACCGGACTCACACCCTAGCGCAAACCGCTGCAGAATTTAAACTCACCATTCCAGAGGCTAAAAAACAGGAGAAGGAAATCCTGAAGAAAATTGAACTTAGTAAAATTATTTACATGATTTAATTTGAAAACCTGGTTCCAAAAAAAATAAACCCCTCATTACGAGGGGTTTTATTTTTTCATTTGCGTTACTTCAATTCTTCCCAGTCAATATCAACCGTATCATCCACAGCCTCCGCAAATTCAGGATGCATCATCCCGTCAAACAACAGCATCATCCTACTATTCTTCGTTAAACCTAGATAAACCTGACCCTGCATATACCGATCTCGCATCTCTCTATCGAAAAATCGATTCAAGATATATTTCTTGGCATTTTCTGAAATATCAATCCGCATTAAAAATTCGAGTTCCACCATTACATTAGAGTTTTCCACGGAATTATCCTGTTTTTCTTCCAAATTCTTTAAGGGGAATCCCTCTAACATCACTCCTGGCAGAAAAATGGCCGTTTCCGTTTTTTGAAACTTTAATCCCGCCATCTTATCAATGGCTTTTTCCAGCAGTTGCGATGTTCCGTCGCCATTCGGCACCACCAAACGCCAAACATCATAGATAATCGCCTCATCGCGAATCACCTTGTCGACCAATTTTCGGTTTGTAAACGGCATTACACTGCTTAACCCCTCATTATGCATATTCCACCTCCATAAAACAGAAAAATCGTAACGTCTTAGAAAATTAAAGTACCTATCCAGTTACGACTGACTACTCTGTTATTCTATAATATTTAACCTATTTTGTCAATCTAAAACATTGACAAACTCATCATTTAGTTTATAATTATGTAATCGGCCTCGCCGTATCGCACCTTTAATTCACATCACATTTTTTAGGAGGGGACAATGAAAAATGAAGTTAGTAAAGCTTGGAAAGTCGACAGCCTAAGTCAACTCGGCTACAACCATCTCATCGATGGTAATGTCAAAAATTATGTCGAACGTAATTATGAAACCGTAGAGCATTTGATCTGGGATTGCCGCTATCTCTACTATATGGAGCAGTATCATCCAGGAGTTATTCGCAGCATTCCGCATTCGCTCAAGGTTTGTATGGAAATTTTTGAATACAATCACTTAATTTGCCGAAACATTGATTCCAGAATCATCGGCATGTATTATCTCTATCGCACGGTTTACGGCGACGACTATGAACCTTTGATTTTGGAATATCGTGACCCCAAAATCACCAAAAAGGCTCATAATTATCAGCTCACTGATCGCGCCAAAATTCTCACCGTCCACGACTGGAATCAGCTCTATGAGGAAGATATTTGTATCGACCTCGAGAGGAGCCAGAAAGAACTCAAGCACCTCGAAAACATTCAGCGGGTTTTACAGCGTGAGTTGACCAAACGTGAATATCGCGTCGTCAATTTTAGCTTCGGCTTGCAAGGTGATAACATTCATAATCTGCGTGAAACTGCAGTCAATGAAGGTTTGCTTCTCACTCAGACCGATCGCCACCTCAAGTCTGCGCTCAAAAAAATCCAACCTTATCTAACTAAAATCTAGCCCCTATCTAGGGGCTTTTTAGTGCCAAATTTAAAATAAAAAAGAGCCCCTCATCCTTTAGGAACTCTTCGTAGAAAAACTTAGACGATGACTCGCTGACACTAGATACGGGTCACCCCGGTCGCTCTATCTAGCGCCAGACGGGTCACCTACCCAAGCTGCTCTACACCCACAACGTTTACGCCAGTATATATTTTACTCGTCCAATGTGGCGAGTGTGGCGCCCTGATGAATTTGCTCCAAGCGATCTTTAAAAATCGGCTTGGCGTCCGTCGAAATCAGATAATATTTATCCATTTTCGAGGTTACCAGATAAATCTCACTATCACCGATAGTTTCTTGCATCTCCTTCCAGTCTTCTGGTCGGAAAATATTCAGCAGCTCCTCTTTGCTCATGAGTGGCAAATCGAGCTTCTCAATCGACTGAATATTCAGAATCTCACTTGGTCTCCTTGCATCATCGGAATCTATTCCACGCAAGCGAATTCTTACATCATCGGATTTTATTCCGCGCAAGCGAATTTCTTCCTCAAAATCGAATTTCGGCAGATGTCCGTAGTAAAATGCATTGAACATCTTAAGCAAGGCAAACTGATCTATCGCCGTATGAGGTTCCATAAATTCGAAACTCCATCGACTCACCAGGGAATAATCCCGGCGAATTCGCAAATTTGCTGCAGCACGAAGTTCTTGAGCCTTCTCACGTTCGCGTCTTTTCGACATATATCCCCACCTTTCTGTCGTGTGTCATCGACTAAAAATAAAATGTACTTTAAAACTTAACCTTTATATTATACCACATTTAACAAAAAATCCTAGCCTAAGCTAGGATTCTCACTAATGCTTAGACTACGGTTTCTTTTTTCGCTTTTTACCTTTACCATCCTTAGGCCCACCTTTTGGCTTATCATTTTTCTTAGAGCCATCTGAACCAATATCTTTCTTTTTCGAGTCATCCATCTCCAATGTTGTCGACTTCTGACCGTCAATATTGGGTCTATCCAAATTACCTGGTTTATCTTTCACTTCACCATCTAGCTTCTCGAGATCCTCGTCGTCCTCGGAAAAATCATCCTCACCCCCATCATAATATCCCCGCATATCACCATAGTCATCCATGAAGTTCATCGCTGAAAAGATTTCTCGTTCCAGTATCATGCGATTTAAATTTAGGTTATCTAAGACTGAGTTGGCTTTCTTATTTTGCTCAATTTTTTTATTCAATAACAGAGCAAATGATGGATTTACGGCACTCAAACCTACATAAAATTCACCGCTAGCTGCCGCGATTTTATAGACCAGCTCCGATTTTTTTACTTTATAGATAGGATGCTGTTTCCGCATTTTACCAACAAAAGCTTTGTTCTCTTCTATAGTGAGCTTCTCAATTCGCGCCACATTATCAATCACTCCGTAAAAACCCGGCTGCCCAAGCTCTAAGATATTATCAAAACATGGGTAACGCGATGCGCCAAATAGGGAAATTCCTAAATCCTGAATTTCTAAAGCCATGGTCCTTCTATGTAAAAATAAGGCAACGCTCCTTAAAAATTCGTCATACGCATACTCCACCCCATCCGCTGGCACTGTCGGGAACAAATACCAGTTCTGGATAAATTTCGATCCCAGCACCATATCTTCATGAAACTTCTGTTTCGCCGCTAATTCTTTTCTCTTATTTTTATCATTATCTTTCATTTTTTCACCCCCCAATGAGATAAATCTAAGCACTAATTTTCAATGTACTTTAACCAAAGCTAACTTTCTAGCCTCATTCTATCACACCCCTGTTATTTTTACATCCTCAAGCGTTATTTCTCGCCAATAAAAAACTCCCGACAATGCCGGGAGCCTTGACCATAGAAGTGATCAAGAAGGTAAGTTACGTTCCGCTACTAAGCGAGCGGTGGGCTCCGTACTACCTGTACGGTAAGGTGTAGAGCAAACAGGGAATGGGAACGGGTTACAATATTCGATTGTATGTACTTGCATGGTTTTCGTTGTAAAACTATTTTGAAGATGACATTATATGCCAAAGGTTACGCGCTGCGTAGCTCAAAACACTCGACCAACGACGTGCCATCTAGAGCAGATCTACTTAATCTCTCAACGAAAATCTGTGAGTTCACACAGGCTTCCGCCTACTAGCGTTTCGATCTGTCTTTCAGGTCGAAGTGTCAGTGTACTTCTTCTCCAAAAGTGTGTGGTGATTTGACGCTAAATCAAGTATTTGGTTAGTTCAGCTTGCGAGGCGTCCCTAACTTGGTTAAGTTCCCATTCCTGTTTATAAAAGAGCTCGTCTAGCGCTGGCATTATAATAACATAACTCATATTATTTGTCCATACCTTTTTTGACATTTTATACTTTTTATGGTAGAATTATATAGATTTAGTTCATTTTTTGTTTCTCTGAATTAAATCGTTTTTTGACAATTTGTGGGTAACTGAAAACTTAAAAAAGAGGGGGATTTTTTATGCTAATTAGTGAACAAGTTTGTAAGCAAGTAAATCAGAGTAATCTAGCCGAGCTTTTACCAGAGCTTGGCCGCTACACCATTCACTGGGCTGACGAATGTCAGTCTCGTGATCAACCCGGCTGCGAATATGGCATCACCACCGTGAGTTACGAAAATTGTCTTTTAAGCCACGTAATTCGTGCACACGAAGAAGCCAAAATACCTGGTGAAGTCTTAGTTTTACAGGCTAGAGAGGTTTTTTATAATGAACTTTCTCCTAGCAAAAAACATGCTAAATGGCGTCGCAGTTTCTGGCAAGTTTTGCTAGATGAGGGCTACATTCGTGAAGGCCTCACTCCAGCTAATACTCAAGACACCTTTGCAATACATAGGCTCTATCAAATGGTTTATCATGATCTATCAGAAGCCAGTCAGCTAATCTGCAGTAAAGACGCCTTGTTTAGTAGCAATCAAGCTTACGAAAACTTTGTCGTACTTTCTGACCGTGAAGTCAATCGCGTCATGGAAGTTTTAAAACGCTTCCCGGAAGATTTTTTCAATTGTCTTGATCTCTTTTTTGGTATCGATATTCATGAACCTTGGAAAATTAGTCAAATTGCCCGGGCACTCGAAATTCGATCAAATGAAGTACAAGAGATGATTGATAAAGCTTTGCGCGCTATGCGAGAAGATGAGCACTATCAACTGCCACCACTTGATTCTATTATTCAAGTGCTGCCAAAAAAAGTATTTCGAACACCTGATTCTAACGAGCAACTCTACATAATTACCAATTTTATAGAGTTAACGCCCGTCTTTGAATCAGTATCTAAGACTTATGAGTTCAAAAAACCGTCTGATTTCGTTCACCAGTATTACAAAAGTCCGATGAAGGAGGTGATGTGATTAATGTTTATTCATCGCATTAAGAAGATGCAGTTTGACGTTCCTTATGCTGAATATCAGCGTTGTCTCATTGCTTCATCTGTTGCTGATACTTACGATGAAGCCATCCAGGAATGGGAGGTCATCAAGATGGAGTATCACCCAGACAAGGATTTGATTAGTTTTAGTAAACGCGTCCGCAGTCATACTGGCTGCACGATTCGCAATCTTCATACCAAAATCCTGCTCGGCCCCTTTAGTCTGACTGGATTAACTAAGCTCGGCAATAAGGATTTCAAACACCAAGCCGCTTTGCTTAGTCGTCTCATACATTTTAGACGCGACTATAATCTTGACCAAAAAGTATCTATCAGTAGGGAATATTTTAGTTCATATGGTTTTAAATTAGCCTTAGAGCAGAAATTTCTTACTCAGGAGGAATATGAAGATGCTGACCGGCTATTTCGGATGAACTTTACGCAATATACGGAAGCTGATCACAAATTACACTTCAAGCTTATGAGGGATCATCTGATTCCATTTGTAAAACATTACTTCAAAGAGAGAAATACTAAACTCAAAGATTCGGTGCCATTCTCGGAAACAGCAGTCGAAACTTCAACTTAAATTAAATTACACGCACTTTAACCCACAAATGTCAAAAATTGGGTCCCGTTATGGGGCCCTTTTTTCTGGCCTTTTTATATAATAAATAACATGGAACAAGTAAATTCCAAGCGAACCTATCTGGCGATTGACCTCAAATCTTTTTATGCTTCCGTCGAATGCGTGAAGCGTGGCCTCGACCCCTTAACTGCCCGTCTCGTGGTCGCCGATGAATCCCGTACCGAAAAAACTATCTGCCTCGCCGTCTCGCCGGCTCTAAAAGCGCTCGGTGTATCTGGTCGCGCTCGACTTTTTGAAGTTTATGAAAAAGTTCCTCGTGGTAGCTTTATTATTGCCGAACCTGCCATGGCTGATTACCTTCAGGTTAGCTCCGAAATTTTTGCCATTTATGCCGCCTATGTCGCCACCGAGGATATCCATGTTTACTCTGTCGATGAGGCATTTCTTGATATTACCAGCTATCTTCGCGCCTACGAAATGGATGCCGAACAGCTCGCGCGCACTATCATCAAAGATGTTCTAGGCCATACTGGCATTACCGCCACTGCTGGGCTCGGTAGTAATCTTTATCTGGCCAAAATTGCCATGGATATTCTTGCCAAACACCAAACTGCCGACCTTGACGGGGTGCGTATCGCGACTCTCGATGAGTCCTCCTATCGTAAATTACTCTGGCGACACCAGCCTCTCACCGATTTTTGGCGGATTGGCCCTGGCATTAGTAAATCCCTGCAAAATTTCGGGATTTACACCATGGGTGATCTCGCCCGTTTTAGCCTCACCGCTTCTGAAAAACTTTATCGTAAATTCGGCGTCAACGCTGAATTAATCATTGACCATGCCTGGGGTATTGAACCCACCACCATCGCCGATATTAAATCTTATCGCCGCAAAAATCATAGTATTAGCTCCGGCCAAGTCCTTGCCACTGGACTTTATTTTGAAAAACTTCGCAATATTCTCATCGAGATGGCCGACAAACTCTGCCATGAACTTCATGAAAAGCATTTGCTTACTAATAACCTCACCCTACATCTTTCTTATGATAAAAAAGCCGATTCTACCTCTATTAAACCTTTCGCTCACGGCTCCAAATCTTTTTCCTACACCGACGAAAGTAACCTGATTATTGAATATTTTTTACAAATCTTCACCAAAATTCTCGACCCCACTCGTCCAGTCAAAAAACTTAGTCTCACGCTCGGACACCTCAAATCTGCCGATATAATTACCACCCAATTAGACCTTTTTGAGAATCAAAAAACCACCGAACGGGCTAAGCGTAATCAAAGCCTCGAGCAAGCCACCCTACTCATCAAGCAAAAATACGGTAAAAACGCCATCTTGCGTGGCACCAGCTACCTCGAAGGTTCTACCATGCGCGAACGCAACCAACAAATTGGAGGTCACCGTGCCTAAACCTAACCAGCAAATTGGAGCCCCTCAACCAAATCTATCTAAACCCTCACAGTTAGGTTCTGAATCGGTTGGCCCATATCAAGACATCATCAATCTTCTGCCTCCACACTTACCGAATCATCCACCAATGTCTCGCACTGCCCGGGCCGCCCAGTTTATGCCTTTTAAGGCTTTGGAACCACACGAAGCTAATATTCAGGCTGTCGAGGAAATTGTCGAACAAAAAACTGATACTTATATCGAGTTTGACGAAATCTATCCCGATTTTTAGTGCATTTATTTACAGATTTCATATCTTATGGTAAAATAGTCCCAATCATGTCAAAAAAGAGTAATACCAAACGCAAGCTCGTCGGTCTCGTTTCAGAGGAATCTGGTATCCGTGCATACTATACCAAGAAGAACACTATGAACACCCCAGACAAGCTTAGCTTGAAGAAATATGATCCAATTCTTCGCAAGCACGTCGTTTTCACTGAAACCAAGAAAAACCTTGGCCGTAACGAAGTGAAAGAGAAGAAGCGTTAAAATCTCCCTCTCCTTATGGGAGATTTTTTCTGTGCCAAAATTTTACCATAAAAAATAGCTCTCTCGAGCTAATCTGGCAGGGGCGCACGGAATCGAACCATGATCTACGGTTTTGGAGACCGCTATACTAACCGTTGTACTACGCCCCTAGGCTTTTTTATTATAACATATTTCTCTAGCACCTAAGTCTCTAAATCGATTATATTTCTCTAACACTTAAACTTTTATCTCAAATCGGTTATACTTAACTTAAAATCATGAAAACTCAAATTCAAAATTTCTGGTTCAGACTTCTTACTAACCTTAATTTTTGGCTGACACTTTGGTCTATAATGTTCGCCTATTTCTTCCTCGTCGGAATTTTGAATTTATTTTTTGGCAGTCGCCTCATCCCAGATTTTCTCCTCACTATTGCCACCTTTACTAAAGTTTCTACCATCCTCACCTGTCTAATCTACACCAGTTTTTTCGCACCAAAAGACTATCTCTTGAGAACGGCACTTCTTTTTACCTTCGCCGCCGATGTCGTACTAGCTATCGATAATATCTCGCCATTTGGCATTATTTTATTCTGTTTTGCCCAATACTTTCACACCTCACGCTACGCCGATGTTAGCCCCAAATTCTTTATCGCTTGGAGCTTTTTTATTATCTTATTATTTATCTTTACCCATTTTTATCAAATTCCAACAATTTATGCCGCCGGCTTCGCCTATGGTAGCTCACTCATTCTTAACCTCGGTCTAGCCGTCCAGTGGTTAAAGCGCAAAACTCCTCGTTTCCGTCGTGCCGCCATCTGTAATTTTATTGGTTTTATGCTTTTTATCGCCTGCGACCTCACCGTCCTAATCTCTTTTTTCTCACGCATGCAATTTCTCCCGATTTTTCTTTATCAACCGGCTAATTTTATTTGTTGGATCTTTTATTTTCCATCACAAATTCTCCTCGCCAATTCCTCCGCCCTCACCAAATCTTATTACCGTCCCTTCGATTCCGAATTAAAACGTCTCAGTAAAAAATCAAAGCTCATAAATCAGCTTTAAATTTTAAATTATTTGTTCACCTAATTACTTCCATGATATAATATCTCCAATATGGAAGGTAAAAAGAAAACAAGACCTCGAGCTATCCTGGTATTCGGTGCACCATGTAGTGGAAAAACTACATTTTGTGAAAAATTCTCACAACGTTTTAAAGCTCCTTACTACGATCTTCGAGCCTTGCGTGAAGAAGCGGACTTCACAGAGAAACAAATTCACGTCGTCCTCGAGGCGATTGCTAAAACTGGTCAAAACATTGTGATTGAAGGTGGCCTCGATACCGAAGACGAACGCAACTCCGTACGTAAATTATTGAAGCTATCTGGTTATGCGCCGACTCTGGTTTGGATTCAGACCGATATTAACACCATCAAGCTGCGCTTAAAGCTTAAACTTCGCTCAATTGCGCGCGCCAAGGAAGAATACGACCGCCGCATCCGTCTTATGGAAGCTCCAGCCGAGATTGAAAAACCAATTATTCTCTCTGGTAAACACACCTTTGAGACCCAGCTTTCTCACGTCTTAGCTCAACTTCAAAATGATTCTCGCCGATTCTGAATTCGGCGAAATTATCGTTCGCCGCAACGCCTTAGCCAAAAACATTTCTTTTTCACGTTCCACTTCTGGACGACTCCAAATGTCGGTTCCTTCCTGTGTCACGGACCGTCAAATTAAAAAAAGTCTCGATTCCATGCGAGAGCGTTTACGTGGCCTCAATCTTGCTGATCCCGCTACTCAACGTGCCCGTGATGCGCAAAAAAAGCTACTGATGAAGCAGGCCAAAGAATACTTACCTTACCGTCTCGAATATCTAGCGAAACTTTATGGCTATCATTATGACAAAGTAACTTTAAAGCATCAGTCCACACGCTGGGGCTCCTGCACTCGTCGTAAAAAATCCCTGTTCGGCGGCTACGAGTTCACCATTTCTATGAATATTGGCTTAATGCGTGTACCCGAAGTTCTACGTGATTATTTAATCATTCACGAACTCGCCCACATCAATCATCCCGACCACTCCAAGGCTTTTTGGCGAGAAGTCGAAAGCCATGATCCAAATTACCGCGCACACCGTGAAATGCTTAAAAAACATAATCCAGGTCTATGATATAATATGTTTATGCAAGGGCAATCTATCTCTAAATTTCTTGATGCCACCAAGGTTCACACCAGTGTTTTTGATCGCAAATTCATGTATCTTTCGGACATCATCGACCCAATATATCGTGAATATCTCATTAAGCTTGAAAAAATTGGCGTTAATCTCGATCTTGACGTGATTCGTCGTCGTCACCAAGTTGAAAACTATACTGACATCATCAAATTCATCGTCGGTTACCTTAATTCACGCCTCAAAAATCCGACTAAGGGGAATATCCTAATCTCTATGAACGCCACTTCCGCCCAGAGTATCGATATCACCCCAGCCAAATATCATCTCGTGATTACCGATGATAGTGTCGTGATGACCGTCGATAGTAGTGAACAATATTCCGCACTTGGTGCCAAAATTAAATCCCGTCTCGGCTTCGGCACTTCCATTTCTTTCCCGATCCGCGAACCCTACGATTCTATTTAATTTTTTATAAAAACAGGAAAATCTACCCCTGTTTTTTTCTTAAATAAAGCACACTTTGGTTCATCGTTTTAAATATTTTTCTTAGCATAAAACCACCCCCAATCTCTTGTTTTAAGCATAAGCTTTTGCTAAAATAAACTTATAAACGGGAGCATTATGAAAATCAAGAAATCATCAATTTTTGGTGTTTTTGGCGCATTATATCTATGCTTTTTTCTGATTTTTACCTTTTTAGCTTTTCAGCCTCAAACCGTAGAAGCTAATACCAACCTCATACTCGAAATTCCCAAAATCAACCTCACCTCACCGATTCGCTCGCTCGAGATTAGTGATGAAAATACTCTCACTTCACCGGAACGCATTGCTGGCGTCTACCACGCTAATCAAAATCACGATTTTATTATTGGTCACTCTACTACAATTTTTCAAAATCTCAACAAGTTATCAATTGGTGATACTTTCCGCTTTGACGACCAAACCTACCAAATCAAAACTCGTAAAATCCAGCTAAAATCCGATGTCGACATGTCAAAACTCTTGACCAAAAAATCCACCCCGACTATCACCCTGATGACCTGCCATGGTGAAAAAATCTCTGGACACGACTACACCGAACGTCTAATTCTGACCGCAGAATTGACTTAACGTAGAGACCATCTCTACACGATATCTGTTATTTTTCATAATCTAACGTAGAGACGGTCTCTACGTAATATCTGTTATTTTTTATCAAAAAACCTGGAGTTTATCTCCAGGTTATCTCTATTTTAAGCCTTCATTAATCTCACCACGAAACCACCCATTCCTACTACCGGAATTTCCAATTCATCTTCTGCATCCACTACTAGGCGCTCAATTTTAAGATCCGTTGGGTTCATACGAAAATTCGCTATGTCACCATCACGGAATATAAAAGCATTATATTTTACGTCTTTTTCCAAGAAACTTAACTTAATTTTCATCGTACGCGCCATATCATCGACAATACCACCAATATACCAGTCCGTCTCTCCTCGCCCGCGCCTGGCTACCGCATAATACTCTCCGATTTTCCCGAGCAGTGGCACTTCAATTTCAAAATTCACTGGTACTTTTTGGATAAATGACAGCGCATCCCGATTTTTTTCATAAGATTCTGGGCGGTCGGCTAACATCTGCATCCCAGAATGAAATACAACATAGTAAGCTAACTGTCGCGCTATGGTAGAATAAACTTTTTTCGCTGGATTATTTAAGTCAAAAATTCCCGGTGTAAAATCAAAGCCACCGGCGAGCATTCTCGTGAAAGGTAGAATCACCGCGTGTTTAGAATTCAAACCACCGCCTTCATATTCTTGCCCCTTTGCCCCCTCCGTACAGAGTAAATTCGGGTAGGTCCTTTCTAACCCCGTGCCCTTAATCGATTCGTGGACATTCAGCATTATTTTTTTCTGTGCCGCTAACTTCAAAACGTTACTAAAATGCAACACCCCCGCCTGTGACTGATGAAATTCTTCACGCCCCTTAATCAACATCTTCGGACCTGAATAATCCAATTTCAAGTAATGCACCCCTTGTGCTTCTAACTCGTCAAATTGCTTAACCAGATTCTTTTCATAATTATCAATCTGACTCGCAGTTTCACATTGTGCCACAATCTCAATATTTTTTTGCTTAGCACGCTCCAAAATTTTCTTTTTATCTAGCTTCTTTGCCAAATTTTGATCCAACCACCCCTCAATCAAGAGTCCCGAGATACCTAATTTTTCACACCAATCAAGATATTCTAAAGCATGCTCCGTCGTCGCACCTTGTCGTTCAGAAGCTGTAAAACTCCAAATCCCAATCAGCATCGCCCACCAAATTCCCAGAAATTTAATCGGTTCCACCCAATCAAAATTCATTCTTGGGCTTTGATTTAAGCTTAAAATCATCTTATTTTTCGTCAGTTGCACTGCAGTATCCGCCACCATGATTACGCGCCATGGCGTTTCAAAAGGTAGCGTCAAATAAGCCTTCATGCCGTCTGAGAGTGGTGTAATATTCGCCTCCAGTCGACCGATTTTATTCAGCCCCAAAGTCATCGAACCATAATTAATCAGCGCTGCTTCGTGAATTGACAGAATCTTACCACTCGGAAGTTCTGCGGTAAATGGTGTCTGCCTCGAACCAGTTAAATTAAAAATCGTCCGCTCTTCATAATCGGCTTCCGATCTCGCCAAAGTAAACGCTGGCATCGACCAACTTTTCGCATGGATATCTAGATTAAATTCCGTTAGTTCATTCGTAATAATCATCCGCTGAAAACCGGGTTGGGGTGGGAACTCATAACGAAACGCCACCCCCTCATCAAAGACTCGCACTCTTAAAGTAAAGATACGTCCGTCTTTTTCGCGCTCCGCCAGATAAAAAGTCGTCTCGTTATATTTATTCACAATATCCAAAGTTTCCCCCACCACACTCTGCCAAGTTTCATCCTTAAATTTTGGCAAAATCCTCACCACCCCCAAATTTTCCGCAATCGGTTTTTCGTTATAAATTTCGAAACCTAATTTAGAATTACTCAGTAATACTTCTTGATTTTTTAGCACCCGATAGCTCGGACTACCATTTTTCAGACTAAATTCAAAAACCAAACTCCCACTCGGTGATTTCACATTTACCAAAGAATTAGCTTTCGCTTCTTCTTTTTTAAAAAGTCCTTTCAAAAAGCCCATATGCTTAATATTATACCGCATATGCTAAATATGATAAAATATTTTTAAGATGCAAGACGATATTAATCTCGAAGAACTCACCAAAAATAGCAAACCAAGTTTCCTCAAAATTTTCTTTATCGTACTTAGTACTATTATTGGCGTATTTGCCATCGCTTTTGGCGTAGTTTCTTTACTTAAACTCCTTTCAAACACTGCCGAAAAAGTCGAAAATAAAAAACCGGAAATTGCTAAAGTTACCGAAAAACGCGCGCCGCATCGCATCGACATGCAGTATCTCATCGACGATTGGCGCCGCGAACAGGGGATTACTGAAGAATCATCAGTATTAATTTATGACCTTAATAACTCTGACATCGTCGGTCGCTTTAACGACACTAAAACCTTCACTGATCCAAATCTCGTAAATCTATTGATAGCTTACGAAAATTACCGCCGTCTTAGCGATGGTAGTTTTCACCTCGAAGACCAAATTAATCTAAAAAATCAAACCGCACTCTCTCGTCAAGATTGTATAAATGAACTTTTCACTTCCGAAAATACCAATTGCAAGGATGCTCTCCGCGCTGAACTTTCCGATGTTGTACTCAATAATCTTCTCGCTAAAATGGACCTAGAGCATCTCAAAATTTCTGGAAACAACATCACCCTCACCGCGACTGACTACCTAAAACTTATTAAATTTATTTATAGTTCCGAAAATCTTAAGTCTGAAAACTGGGATAAATTCTTCGCGCATTTTCTCATCACCGGTGATCATTTTGCTCTTATTTCCGGCATTAATAAAGCCACAATCTTCGATTACGCTTCCGCCAAATTAAAAACCGAAACCGCCGCAAACACTCTCCCATATTTCAGTGAAGCTTCCATCCTCGAATTTAAAGACCTGCCAAAATATCAAGACCGTAAATATATCGTCATTTCACTTAATCAAAATTTTAATCCGACTAAACTCACTCCTCTTGGTCGAAATCTCGAAGAGCGCATCATTAACGAACGTTAAGCCTGTCTAATAATTACCATAAATTTCCTAAGCAGCTGAATTATTGTTTCTTTATAAACTTATTTAAAATAGAACGCAATAAAAAATAAATCCCCGGAAGGATTTATTTTTATTTTTTAACTAATTAGGCTTGAGCGTTCCAGCGAGCAATTGCTTCTTTTACGACTTTCTTAGCTTCCTCAGCGCCAAAGAAACCTTTCACTTCGGTAGTGCCTGGCTTCTTCAAATCTTTGTAATGATTGAAGTGGAATTCGATTTGGCGGATCAATTGTTTTGGCAAATCTTCCAAAGTTTGGTACTTATCACCGTTATTACGGTCGTCTTCTGGCACACAAATAATCTTGTCATCAACTTCATCAGAGTCAACAAACTTCATTACGCCAAGAATACGGGCCTTCATATAAATGCCAGTCGTCAAAGGCTGATCAGTGATCATCAAAACATCGAGTTCATCACCATCCTCATCGAGAGTTTGAGGAATAAAACCATAATTACAAGGCTTTGCAAATGCCATTGGTTCGACACGGTCAAGCATAAAGCAAGCATTTTTGCGGTCCCATTCAATTTTGTGATTTGAGCCAGTAGGAATCTCGATGACGACATTAAGTTCACCATTTTCGTAGTCACCTGGGGTCAAGATTTTGTTAAAATCAGCCATATTTCTCCTTTATTTTTTCTTATTATACCATTTTTTCTCTCTGTGTTAAACTAGAACTATGGAATTTAACGATTTGAGAAAGCCTCTCGCCGAACGTATGCGACCTCAAAGTCTCGACGAGGTTTTTGGGCAAAAAAATATTATCGGCAAAGGCAAAATTCTTACGGAATTAATCAAATCTAAGGAACCGACCAATCTTATTTTCTGGGGCCCTCCCGGCACCGGTAAAACCACCCTGGCTCGCATTATCGCCAAAGAACTCGACGCTGATTTCGTCGAACTTTCCGCCGTCACCGCTCATAAATCCGATGTTGAACAGGTAGTCGAACGTGCCAAACAAAATTGGAATCTTAAAGTCCGCACCCTGCTTTTTATTGACGAGATTCATCGTTTCAATAAAGCTCAACAGGATGCCTTTTTACCTCATGTGGAATCTGGCCTCATCACCCTCATCGGCGCCACTACGGAAAATCCGAGCTTCGAAGTCATCCCCGCTCTTATTTCACGTAGTCGCGTAGTGATTTTATCTACCTTAAAAGATTCTGATATCAAAGACATTCTACTTCGCGCCATCGAAAAAGAATATCCTAAAGCTAAAATCGACCCCGAGGTCATCGATTTTCTCGCCCACCTCAGTCACGGCGACGCTCGTTCGGCACTTGGAGATCTCGAACTCTGTCTTTCACTTAAGAACAAACTTACTCTCGATTTTGTCACCAAAACTCTCAATAATAAGGTCAACTATTTCGACAAATCCGGCGATCGTCACTACGATACAATTTCCGCCTTCATTAAATCTATGCGAGGTAGCGATGTCGACGCCACACTTTATTACCTCGCCCGTATGCTTGAAGGTGGAGAGGATCCGAAGTTTATCGCCCGTCGTATGGTAATTTTTGCTTCCGAAGATATCGGACTTGCTGGCAATGGCGCCCTCACTCTCGCCGAATCCGCCTTTTCCGCCATCGAGAAAGTTGGTATGCCAGAAGGGGGAATTATCTTATCTCATGTGGCCGTAGCTCTCGCGAAATCTAAAAAAGATCGCTCTAGTTATGACGCTTGGGGTCGCGCTAAGGCTCTCGCCAAAAACACTAGTCACTTGCCTATTCCGCTCGAGATTAGAAATCCCGAAACCAAACTGATGAAAAATCTGGGCTATGGCAAAGATTATAAATGGGAAGCCAATTTTCATCACCAAAAAAGCTACTTACCCGAAGAAATCAAAGACCAAAAACTTTATTTTCCACCAAAGACGATTTAAACCACCATAAAAAAATAAAAAATCAACATTTAAAATTTGATTTGAGTTTAGTAAAATAAGCATATGCCAAATAATCACACAACATCGGCTAAAAAAGCCGTTAAGTCTTTTATTTTGGGGGTTAAAATTTTTTCCATACGCCAACTTTTCTTTTCTTTATTGATATTATCTAGTTTACTTACACTTAATTTTATTCGGTATTCCTTTTTTGAAACACCAAAAACCATAGCAGAAAGTAGTACTCCAACAGGCGCCGACAACCCAACTCTTTCTCTCACCATTAGTGGATCTAATCAAATCAATTACAGCGACAGTTCGATTACTGAAAAATCAGCCACTACCAATATTAAAGTTAAAACCGACAATGAAACTGGTTACGTAGTAAATTTTTCCAATCAAGCCGCCGATACCACGCTTTATAATTCAGACACCTCCAGTAATTCCAAGATTACTTCTATCATAAGCGATACAACCACCCTTCCATCAAACACTTACGGTTGGTCACTAGATAATACTACTTTTCAGCCAATTCCAGCAATTACACAGCCGAAAGATATCATTAAAACTGAAGAGCCCACTGACAATACAGGCGAAACACACGAGCTTCATATAAAAACTAAAATCAATAACACCCTCGATGCTGGCACTTACAGTACCAATCTTACTTTTTCTGTTATCACTAATAACGCTCCAATCCGTGCTGAGTTTATGGCTAATTTCAGTGCCGCACTCAAACAGTATCGTATAGTAAATAATGTTTTAATTTTACCAACTTCATTTAAGCGTTCTCAAAGTGCTCCGAATATATCTACCCCGTTTTTTATTGCATCAAGTCCAGCTTCTATTAGTGAAATCAAAGTTTGGATCGACCAAGCATCAAAAACATGCTATTGGTATACGGCAGCCGATATCGCAAATTTTAATTCTGACTCCGCAGGATTTTTTGGCTCAAATGAAAATTTTACTGAACTCACCAATCTTAGCCTTAAAGATCTGGATGCTAAAAATATTACTTTAGCTAATGATATGTTTTCCTCCACCAACGTTACTAATCTAGACTTATCAAAATTTAAGGCCAAAAATCTTACCAACATGAAACGTATGTTTGCAAACAACCAAAAACTCGAAAGCCTTGATCTTTCAAAATTCGGAACAGGAAACGTTACTGATATGTCTGAGCTTTTTGATGGCAACGAATCTCTCACAGAATTAAATATTGAAAACTTTGATACCCAAAACGTCATAACCATGAAAGCCATGTTCAGAAAAGTTGCCGTCAATCCTCTTAGGCTAAGTCATTTTAAAACCAGTAAAGTTAACGATATGTCGTACATGTTTCAAGGAGCAAAAACCTCTTTTATAACCGTATATAATTTCGACACTAGCAATGTACGAAATACAACTCACATGTTTGAAAACATGCCCAACCTTGATTATCTAGTAACCGCCTGCTTTGACACCAGCAACGTAACTGATATGTCCTATATGTATGCCAATCTGCCAACTATGCAGATGCTAGCCTATGGCCCAGGAGAATTATATGATTACGATACAGGAGGTTTTATTAATAAAACCCAAAATGCCACAAACCTAAGTCATATGTTCTACAATATACCTAATCTTAAACATATAGAAACCGGTTTTGGACTTCGTGCCATCCAAGAACCTAGAAGATTATTGCCAACCCATTGTCAAGATAGATTGAATAGAAGTCAAAAAAGTGGTCAAATTGCAATGAACACCACAAATGCATTAGACATGTCATATATGTTTAGCTCTATGCCGAAATTAGAATATTTACAGATTGATTTTAATACATTCAATACTTCGAACGTTACCAACATGTCGCACATGTTTAGTAATCTTAATAGTTTAACTTGCTTCAGTGACTACGGTGGTGGATGTAATGATTTTAGTTATGAAAACCCAAATAGTTACGAAGAAGATCAAATAAAAAATCACAATTTTGCCAATATGGACACCTCCAATGTAGCCAACATGGAGTCCATGTTTGAGAATCTAGAATCATATAATTTTATACAAGAACTCCATTACCCGGAATTTCAGAATTATAATTTAATTGGAACAGAAAATTTTAGAAAAGGAAAAATCGAAAATCTAATTAAATTCGAATACAATATGCGAAATGTAACAAATGCACGACGTATGTTCGCAAATACCTACAAGAATCAGGCCCTTGATATTACTGGATTAGAAAGAATTGGAATGGCGGGGCATTTGGATATTACTGAAATGTTTGCTATGGACGAAGCTAATCGTAGTGAATTACTGACCATTTTTGGCGTGTCTGACCATTGTAGTGGAGACACACATACCGGTTGGACTGCTTATACTTATAAAGTAAATTTCAATGCTCCAAACATTACTGGGACAAATGTATTTAAAAACACCGAAAAGTTATTTGGCGCATTTCCTCTACCAAATGATACTATTGGAAACCTATCAGATACATCTAAATATTCTAGTTACGATATAAATCATTTCAGCAGCTCCAATGCGAACGATGCAAGTTTTGCTTCACCTTTTGACTCCACGCATACACACATACGAGAAATCGGTTACTTCTCTGGCATAAAAGATACCTCTAATAGTGTTTGTAACTAAAACTCATTAACTTCAGTTGCCAAATCCTCTCTTTTATGCTTTAATATAAACACTTTAGTACCTTAACAGGAAAATTGTGTTGTAAAAAGGAGGGTTACCATGGAAGGTTTCTTAGACAAACGCAAATTAGAGAATGAAGCTAGTTTCAAGGAAGTTTTACACGTTTTAGATGAAGCCTACAATCTTTTCAGCCTACGGTTTTGTTGGTCCGATATGATCGAAACCACCAACGCTGAGACCAGAAGAAAAGATTACGACGAACTACAAAACACCACCGATTTTGATCGCAGATTACGTCTCTGGTATCAGGACAAAAAATCTGCACCGCTCGATGTCCCCAAAGAAATTCATGCCACTATCTCTGTCGACCGCATCACCAGCGTGATGCCGAGATGCGCCAAGCAACATGCCAGGCACTATCGTAATGACCACATTAAATTTCGTACTTTTCAGTTTAGCGTCAAATCACTTCGGCGTCTATCTAAGGAGGAAGCTCGCAAAATCTATAATGAATACACTCTTCCTACTGAGCTCTGGGATGCTATTAGTAAAGGCGATGTTTACGTAATTACCACCACTGGTGGTGAAGAATTAAATCTGGTTCATCGCACCACGAACCAAAAGGCTTAATGTCACCGAAAAACGCAACACAATTTTTCGCCCCCGAATTTCGGGGGTCTTTTTATTCTAAAACATTTACAAAAACCTCTTTACATGCTACAATCAACTTGACAGTCTGGTTATCAGACTATTTTTTATGGAAGGAGTATATGGCGCACATCACCCGCATCAAAGCAGGTCAATCTGGATCAAAAAATTCAGAAGAAACCAAAGCTTCTGGCAAAAACCCAGAACCTAAAAACCCGATTCAGGACACCGCCGAAGTGCACGCGGAAATCATTGAGTCAAAAGCTAATGACAAAAAGTCCCTTAAAAATACCAAAAAACTTGCCAAATTAGAGAAAAAAGCCGAAAAATTAGCCGCAAAAAAGGCTAAAAAAGCTTCCGGTGAAAAATCCAAGAACCCACTTATTCGTTTCTTGCTTTTTATCACTACCCCAATTCGTGCTTTCTTCCGCTACCTTGCCGAATCTTGGCAGGAACTCAAGCAAGTACGTTGGCCAAACCGTAAAATGACCTGGAAGCTCGTCTTCGCTGTTATTTTATACACCGTCATCTTCGCCGCTATCATTATGGTACTTGACGCATTATTCACATTATTGTTTAATAACTTATTGAAATAGGAAAGAGAAAAAGGAAATCACATGGCAGTAAACCGTTATGACGACACCCTCCAATGGTACACCGTAAGCACTTACAGTGGCTACGAAGACAAGGTCGCCGAATCCATCAAACAACGTCTCGATAGTGCTGAATTCGAAGGTAAAATCCTCGATGCTATCGTACCAAAAGAAAAACAAATCGAAATTAAGAACGGCAAACGCAAAATCGTCGATCGCAAAATCTTCCAGGGTTACGTTCTTGTCCAGATGCGCCTCTCTGATGAAACTTGGTATATCATCCGCAATACCCCAGGCGTCACTGGTTTCGTCGGCACCGGCACCCAGCCAACCCCAGTTTCCGAAAAGGAAATTAATAAAATCAAGAAACGTATGGGTGTAGAGGATCCAAAATATTCCGTCAACTACGCGCTTAACGAAGTTATCGCCATTACCGATGGACCATTCAAGGGCTTCGAAGGCACCATCGCCGAAATCGACTCCAGCAAGGGTAAGCTCCGTGTCATGGTTTCCATGTTTGGTCGTGAAACGCCAGTCGAACTTGACGCACTTCAAGTTAAAAAAATTGACTAATTCCATAAAAATCTTCTTAAAATCAGACTCATTTCGGGGTCTGATTTTTTCATTAAGACTGAATTTTCATCAAGACTGATTTATTTTAATTGCTTATGCTATAATCAGCTTATAGAAATTTATAAACGGAGAATCTAATGGAACCACAAATCCAAGTTAATTCGGAAATTGGTCGCCTCAAAACCGTGCTTCTTCACCGTCCAGGCGAAGAACTCGAGGCCCTCACTCCCGAATATATGAGCCGTATGCTTTTCGACGACGTGCCATATCTAAAGGTCGCACAAGAAGAACATGACGCCTTCGCTAATGTCTTACGCGAAAACGGGGTGGAAGTACTTTATCTTGATCAACTCGCCGCCGAAGCTCTCGCCAATGAAGAAGTGCGTGATCGCTTTATCGTCGAAATGGTTCGCGCCTCTAAGCAAGAGGAAACTTTCTCAACTTTTGCCATCGTTAATTATCTTCAGACTCTCGACCCACTCACTATGGTGCGTAAGGTCATGGCCGGCGTCAAAAAGAGTGAAGTTGAAGATATGGAGCCTACCAATAAGCAACTTCATCACTTCATGGTCAACGATTATCCATTCTATCTTGACCCAATGCCAAATCTTTATTTCACTCGTGACCCAGCCGCTTCTATCGGTAATGGCCTCACGATTAATAAGATGCACTGGCCAGCCCGTCGTCGTGAATCACTCTTCATGCAATATATCTTGAAGTACCACCCACGTTTTGCGAACCAAAATATTCCAGTTTGGTACAACCGCAATAATCGCTTCTCCGTCGAAGGTGGTGATGAATTAGTCTTGAATAAGCACACTGTCGCCATTGGTATCTCCGAACGCACCGAAGCTGAAGCTATTGAACGTATCGCTTCACGTCTCTTCCATGACTCCGAATTTACTCGCGTTCTCGCCATTAAAATTCCAGCCAAGCGTGCCTTCATGCACCTCGACACCGTCTTTACCATGATTGATTACGACAAATTCTCCGTACATCCAGAAATCATGACCGCCGGTGGTGAACTCGATATCTATGTTCTCGACAAATCCAATACGCATGTTGGCTACGAAGTTACATATCGTCGTGACCTCACTAATGTTCTCGCCGAATCCCTTGGCGTATCCAAAGTTCAACTCATCCAATGTGGTAATGGTGACCCAATCGCGGCTGCTCGTGAACAGTGGAATGACGGCTCCAATACTCTCGCCATCGCTCCAGGCGTCGTAATTACCTACGATCGTAACTACGTTACCAATGAAGCCTTACGTAAAGCCGGTCTCAAAGTTATCGAGGTCGCTGGTAGCGAACTCGGCCGTGGTCGTGGTGGCCCGCGTTGTATGTCAATGCCACTTTTCAGGGAGGAAATCTAATGTTAAATCTCAAAGGTCGCTCATTTTTAACTCTCAAAGACTTTACCCCACGCGAAGTTCAGACTATGCTGGAAACTGCCAAGCAGCTCAAAAATAATAAGCTCACTGGCGTCTCCAATAAAAATCACGAAGGGAAGACTATCGCTCTTCTCTTCGAAAAAGCTTCCACTAGAACTCGTTGCGCCTTCGTTTGTGGTGCTCGCGATCTCGGCATGCACGCTGAATATCTCGGCAAAGACGACATCCAGCTCGGTAAAAAAGAATCTGTCCGTGACACTGCCTTGGTGCTTGGTCGTATGTTTGACGGTATTGAATTTCGTGGTTTTGCCCACGAAACCGTCGAGGAACTCGCTAAATACGCTGGCGTCCCAGTTTGGAATGGTCTAACCGACAAATTCCACCCGACTCAAGGCCTCGCTGACATGTTGACTATCATGGAACACGTGGGCCATCTACGTGGCACCCACCTCGCTTACGTGGGCGACGGACGTAATAACGTTGCAAACACTTTAATGATTGCCTCGGCTCTTTTAGGTCTTCATTTTTCCATCGGTACCCCTAGAGAACTTTTTCCAGAACAATCGCTTATCGATGAATGCAATGCCATAACTAAAAAATATCAAACCGGCGCCACCATCAAAATCGTGGAAAATCCTTACGAAGCTGTCGCTGATGCCGACGCCATTTATACCGACGTCTGGGTTTCCATGGGCGAAGAAGACAAATTCGAAGAACGCATTAATCTGCTTAAATCCTACCAAGTTAATCGTGAGCTTATGCAGGCTACTCGCAAGAAAAATACTATTTTCTTGCATTGTTTGCCAGCCTTCCACGATAAGAAAACTAAGATCGGTAAAGAAGTTCTCGAACAATACGGCCTTGATGCCATGGAAGTCTCCGACGAAGTCTTCTATAGTCCGAATAGCGTCGTCTTTGACCAAGCGGAAAACCGGGTTTATACCATTGAAGCAGTCATGGATTTAACCCTCTAAACAGTTTTCAGTTTTCCACAATGAAAAAGAAGCAGACCCCCTGCTTCTTTTTTAGCATAAGTGTTATACTTGAGTCATATAAACCAAACTTATATGAAAGGACATATATGGTTGCAAAACCTCAAAAGGTGAAGAAACAACCAAAACAAAAAACCCCTCATACCAAGAAGGTATCGGCTTTTGCTGTTTTGTTTGCGATCATCGGCCTGATGGCAGCCCTAACCTGGGTTATTCCATCCGGTAAATATAACATGATTAAAGACCCGAATGATCCGTCTCAGGAAATTCGCGAAGCCGGCACCTACCAGCGCATCGACAAAGTCGAACACATCGTAGATGAAGAGACTGGAGAAGTCACCACTGTCGACCATCGCCAAGGGCTTTGGGATGTCTTTATGGCACCAATCAAAGGTATGGCTGATCGTCTTGATGTCATCATCTTTGTCTTGATTCTCGGTGGCTTCCTCGGCATTACCATGAAAACTGGCGCCCTCGATGCCGCTCTCGGTGGTCTTCTCAAGAAGATGAACGGTAAAGAAATTTTCCTTATCCCAATCTTGATGACCTTATTCGCTATTGGTGGTACCACTTATGGTATGCAAGAAGAAGCTGTCGCCTTTTATGCCCTTATCATTCCAGTCATGATGGCTGCTGGGTATAATTCCATGACCGCCATGATGATGATTGTCTTAGGTGGCGGAGTCGGCGTGCTAGCTTCCACGGTCAACCCATTTTCTACGGGTATTGCCGCTAGAACCGCTGACGTTCAACTCGGCAACATCCTTTGGATTCAAATGCTCGTACTTGTTGCCATGCTCGTACTCGCTATCCTTTTCGTTATGAATTACGCCAAAAAGGTCAAAGCTGGCAAATACGCCGACGATTCTTCCGTCGCTTCCACTTTTAAGCCGATTAATCTTAATAGCGTACCAGAATACAATTTTAAACGCCAACTCATCATGGGAGTTTTCGCTGTCACTTTTGTGATTATGATTATCTCTCTCATCCCTTGGAGCGGTTTTAAAATCGATTTCTTCGATGTCTTGCATGAATTCTTTGCTGGAGTTCCAGTACTTTCTACCGTTCTTGGTGTTAATCACAATGGCGCCCTCGGTACTTGGTATTTCAACGAAATTTCCACTCTTTTCCTTATTTCGACCGTGATAATTGCCCTCATTTATCGCAAAGAGTTTAGCAAGAAAAACGTCTCCATCACCGATACATTCATTAAGGGATCAGAAGACCTCTTGAGTGTCGCTGTAATCATCGCCGTGGCAGCTGGCGTCGCCATCGTGATGCGCGCTGGTGGTATCGAAGATACGATTATTCACTGGGGTGAAAAAGGTCTCGCTAATTTCAATGGCGGCCTCGTCGGCGTCTTAGCCTACATTTTCTACCTCCCACTTTCCTTTATTATCCCATCTTCCTCTGGTCTCGCTGCGGCCTCTATGCCAATTATCGCCCCAGTTTCTGAGCTCGTAGGTAGCAACAAAGAAACCATGGTAGTAGCCTTCGCTAACGCTAATGGTTTACTTAACATGTTTGCCCCTACCATCGCCTCATTAATGGCCGGACTCACCTTATCTGGTGTATCTTACAAAACCTGGATTAAACGCGTGGCACCACTTATGGTAATCTTCGCCATTATTAGCCTAGTCGCCGTCTTCGTTATGGGGATGATTTAATCATGGCCAAAATCGTCGTCGCTCTCGGTGGAAATGCCTTAAGCCGTGATGGCAAAGCAACCGCCAAAGATCAACTCGAAGTCGCCAACCAGACCGCCAAGGAGCTTGCTAAGCTCGTGGCGGCTGGCCACCAATTAGTCATTGTCCATGGCAATGGTCCCCAAATCGGTAATATTATTCTTCACGAAGAAGCTATCAATACCGAAAAAACTCCGACTATGCCAATTGACGTCGCTGGTGCTATGTCACAAGGTCAAATTGGTTATTGGCTACAGAATGCCATGCGCAATCAGCTCGAATCCGAGGGCATCAAAAAGCCCATTGCCGCTATTGTAACCCAAGTCCTTGTTTCTAAAGACGATCCGGCTTTCAAAAATCCGAGCAAACCAATCGGCCCATTCTACACTGAAGAAGAAGCTAAAAAGCTTAGCAAAGAACGTCATTTCACCGTCAAGGAAGACGCTGGTCGTGGCTGGCGCAAGGTGGTCCCTTCACCAATGCCACTCTCGATTATTGAATCAGAGCTCGTTGAGATCGCTCTCGGCAATGGCGCCATTATTGTCGCTGGCGGTGGTGGTGGTATCCCAGTTTATTACGACGAATACGGTCGCCTAGTTGGCCTTGAAGCTGTCATCGATAAGGATTTCGCCGCCGAAAAACTCGCCGAAACCATTGATGCGGACATACTTTTGATTCTCACTGCGGTAGAAAATGTCAAAATCAACTTCGAAAAAGACAATGAAGAAAATCTCAAGACTCTCACCGCTGATGAAGCCTTTAAGTATATCGCGAAGGGTGAATTTGCCGCTGGTAGCATGCTACCAAAGATCGAAGCCGGTATTAGCTTCGTTTCAAGTGGCAAAAATCGTACCTGTATTATCACCAATCCAGAGAATGCCATTAACGCCATTAATGGTAAAACTGGTACCCAAATTATTGGTGAATAGATAATCGATTAAAACACTTTAAAACAGAGTAGATCCAGTCTACTCTGTTTTTTCACCTCTGTTAATCATTGACTTTTATGCTTAAAAATGCTATAATATAGATGTCGTTTTGGTATTTTACATTTAGGAGGGGATTATATGAACAAAACATTAACGAAGTATTTTTCAAAAATTTCACTTCAAAAACTTTGGGATGCAAGTCTCGATGATTTTGAAAATATTCCAGAAACTCAACGACTGATGCTGTTAGCTATCTGCGAAAACCGCCCGGCCAACCTTGAGGAAATTTATCATTTTCTCGATCAGCCAGACGCACTTTTCAATGATATTTACCAGGAACGAGAAGTTCGTGATAGTGTATTCTTTTATACCTATCCGTTCATCCACAGTGCAGCCATTCCTGATGATATTGAAGAAGTTGTCGCCCCAATCGGCACACAAACTTCCAAATATCACCACGAAAATCTTCGTGATCATGTCGCATTAGTGGCTGCCAATTTGGTAGACGCCGGCCTGAGTGGCACCTTAGCCGCTCAACTCGCTGTCCTACACGACGTAGGGAAAAAGTACACCGCCGCTACCAACAAAGTTGGTGACATTTGTTACTATAATCACGAGGCGGTCTCAGCTTTGATTGCAAAATATTGGCTTCGCGGCACTGCTAGTCAATCTACCATCAAGCAAATCGTAGCTGTCATCTATGCACACCTACTTCCACTTACCACTTGGAACAGGACCGTGCATTGGAAAACGGGTCTTCCTTGTAACTTCCGTCAAGATTTTGAGCATGAGCTCGAAAATTTCTACGACGGTAATCAGACAGACGTTAAGCATACCATGGAACTCATTGATACACTTACCAAATGCGATGAGGGCATTCTGGAAATGACACCTGAATACGCACAAAAAATTGCGCGTGGACGAGAGTTAATTCATGAATTTCGTCATGGTGCCTAAAATTTATCGTACCTTAGAAATAAACCACCAGAACATCGGTGGTTTTTTCTTTTTTCTAGTATTTTTCTAAAAAATATGTTAAAATATATCCGTTACGCGCTCTAATTAGGAGTAAATATATTATGGCAAAAAAAGTAATTGGTAACTTAAAGTTACGCATCCCTGGTGGTAAGGCCACCGCAGGTCCTCCAGTTGGTTCAACCTTGGGTCAATGGGGCCTAAACATGATGGATTTCATTAATCCATTCAACGACAAAACCAAAGAATTCGCTGGTAAGAACGTTATCGTTCACATCCGCGTTTTCGATGATCGCACTTTCGATTGGGTTTGTCTCGGTCAACCAGTTGACGATTTAATTCGTGAAGAATTAAAGCTTCAAAAAGGTTCTGGTCGTCCAAACACCGAAAAAGTTGGTTCCATCACCCGTGAACAACTTGAGAAAATCGCCAACATCAAGATGAAGCAAATGAACGCTGTCGATCTTGAAGGTGCTATCAAGACCGTCGCTGGTACCGCCCGCTCTATGGGTGTAACCATCGCCGAATAATTGATTAAAATTAATTAACCGTGGGAGAGTTCGCTCGTTATTACCACAGAAAGAAATCAAATGTCAGAAGAACAAATCAAATCTACTGAAGAATTAAACCAAACTCCAGTCAAAACCGTCGAAGCTGAAGAAAAATTTGCCAAATCTGGTAAAAAATCTAAGAAGCACATCGAAGAAGTTAAGGCTGAAGAAGAGCGCAAAGCTCGTGCTGAAGAGCACAAGCAAGAAGCCCTAGAGGAAAAGCCAAAGGGTGCCAAGCCAGTCACTCGTTCAATCTTGGAACGCCGTGGTAAAAAATACCAAGCTGCTTACAAGAATATCGACAAGACCAAGGCTTACAGCCTTACCGACGCTATCAAGCTTGCCGTCGAAACCAACCCAGCTAAATTTGACGCTACCGTCGAAATTCACGCTCGTCTCGGTGTCGACCCACGCCAAGCCGACCAAAACATTCGTACCACCATCGTTCTTCCAAACGGTAACGGTAAAACTGTTCGTGTCGCTGTCTTCGCCCCAGAAGATGAATGCAAAAAAGCTAAGGCCGCTGGTGCTGACATCGCGGAAGATGCCGAATTCATCAAGCAACTTGAAAAGGGAATTATCAATTTCGACGTTCTCATTTCTACCCCAGCTTACATGCCAAAACTTGGTAAGTTCGCTCGCTTGCTCGGTCCTAAAGGTTTGATGCCAAATCCAAAAGCCGGTACTGTCACTCTCGATATCGAGAAGGCCGTCAGGGAATCTAAGGCTGGTAAGGTCGAATATCGTGTCGACAAACAAGCCATCGTTCATATTGGTGTCGGTAAAACCAATTTCACTCTCGACCAATTGAACGAAAATGCTACCGTGTTCATGGATTCTTTGAAGTCAATGAAACCAGCTTCTATCAAGGGTCAATACATTAAGAGTATCTTTATTTCTACCACCATGGGTCCATCCATCGCTGTAGAAAATATCTACAACTAAACTCTAAAATTAAAAAAAATAAGCACCACTAGTTCGGTGCTTATTTTTTGAGACGTTTAACAATTTAATCGATATCTATTAAATTTTACATCATTTTTCTTCCGCCATTTTATTCCATTTATGCTAAACTCGAAGTAGATGTATTAACATAGATTTATCTATTAGGACTAGATAAATAACATAAGTGGGAGAGAAAAACCGTGTCAAAGCGAGGAATTGGACAAACCGTCAGTGGTAGGTCCGTTTTTAATATATTATCAATCTTTTTAATCAGCACTTTATTTTGTTTGCTGCACTATGAAAGCACTCATGCCTCGACCGCCTCACTAGGCATGCCTGGCGAGGTTAAAGTCGAAACCGATTTTTCGACTGGAAGTAAAATGGAGTTTTCTAAATCCATCAATATTACCGTTAATACCAATAGCCCATTAGGTTACAAATTACTTTTTAGTAGCGACAGTGAGGACAGTTCACTAGTGAGCAACGACCCTAAGAACGACTATTCTATCCCTTCTGTCTACGGATCTAATTATGTACTTTCTAGAGATATGCATAACCAATACGGCTACAACATCAAAGACACCGACGACCAGATTTACCAACAGATACCAAGTCTTAGTAGTCCGCTCAAAATCAAGCAAGTCAAAGATCCACTTACTGCCGCCGATACTGTCAAATTCAACCTCGGCTTCGAACTCGAATCCTCTGCACAACCTGGCGAATATCACCGCAATCTAATTTTTACTCTCCTAGCCGAAGATCAAGCTTCTATTCAATTAGTTAATGGCGTCGAAATTAATAAGGCTATCAAAAAAGCCGTGGGTATCACTGATGCGAACTATCTTGATAATCCGCTTACCACCACCCCGAACGATCTATGGCCAGAGGTTAATATTACCGTAGGTAGAAATAAATGCAGTGATGATATCACCAAAGAACGCACCTCGGTTATCTCCCTACCAGATTCCGACGCCGAAGTTTATCTCGGTGGCTATCGTAGCAGCTGGGATAATATCTGCATTTGGAGTAATGCTACAGAATTAATCTTCCCAGAAGATCTTTCCTATATGTATGCCGGACTTGGCGGGACTGACTATCATGTCTCTTTCAATTTTGCCGACGGCCGTAATAAATCTACGCTAAATTTTAAGAAAGTCAAAAATCTCGACCATCTATTCCACAATACTATCGCATATAACAACAGCTCCTTCGAAGCTTCTGACTTCTTTGAATATCTCAAAGATTCCCCGATCGAAAGTACTGAATCCATCTTCGAAAATTCCACAGTCCAGACCGTTGAGAAATTCGCCAACATCGTGAATCGCACTAAAAATCTCGCCTATGCCTTCCGTAATACCAAATCATTAAACCAAGTTAATTTTTCCGATTGGATTATCGGTGAAGCCGAAGATACTAGATCTATGTTTGAAGGCAGTGGGATTGGTCAGGCCATCCTAAATAATGCCACCTTCGCTAAGACCAAAAACACCGAAAAAATGTTTAAAGATACTAATAGCTCTGCAAGTATTCAGCTGCCAAGGGCCGTTTTTGGTGAAACTACGAATACCAATAGTATGTTCATGAACAGTACATCGACCAAAATTCTTCTACCTCAGGCCACTTTCGCCAAATCTACCGACGCAGGCTCCATGTTTGAAAAAATTCCTCTTACCGAGTTTAATCTAACTAGCGCCACTTTTGTCAATACGACCAACTTTAACAGCTTCTTTAAGGAAAGTGGAAACTATTACCTTACACTAAAATTACCAAAGCTTTCACTTGCTTCGGCAGAAAATCTCTCCCAAATGTTCTCTAAATCTGAAATTAGCGGCCTCACCCTCAATGAAACATCCATGGGCGGTAATCATATTACTGATATGTCGAGCATGTTTCAGGATTGTTCTTATCTTACCGAAATAAATCTCCATAATATCTCCACCGGACCTCTAGAAAATATCGCTAGTATGTTTAAGCACCTTCCATATATACAAAAAATCACTCTCCCAAGTGTCTTTAATACCGCAGCTGTTACAGATTTCAGTTCATTTCTCTCTGATAGCACTAAACTCACTACTTTAGAGAACAGCGATAAGATTAAATTAAACAGTGCGATTAATACTAGTCACATGTTTTATAATCTACCATTACTCGACCTCAAGGATTTTATCGAACATATCGAGTCCGAAAATATTACCGACGCTTCCTATATGTTCTATCGCACCAAGTCTAGCCAAAACATCATTCTCCCTACCACTTTTAAAACACATAATATTTCCAATATGCAGGGTATGTTTAGTGGATTCAGGACTCCTTTGCTCGACATCTCTAATATGCAGTTCGATAGTGTTACTACTATGGAAGAGATGTTAAGTGGTATAACATTCGACAGCTATGAAATAAGCTTGGATGACTATAATTACTCTGCCAAACAAATTATCTGGCCGACCAGCACCATTAACGCACCAAATCTCGTCTCCCTACGTGGACTTTATAAGGGTCAACACTACCTCGATAAAGCCGTTTTTCCAAAAATGAACACCCCAGTTCTTACTGACCTTAGTTTTATCTTTAGTAACTTCACTAATTCACTCACCAAGCTGGATCTCACCGGACTTGACACTTCACATGTTGAAACCGTCGAAAGTATGTTTGCCGGCACTCAATTCACCTTAGATGGTCCCACCAAAATCTCCTTCGATACCTCTAATGTTCGCAATATGCATAATATGTTTTATTATGCTAGGTCCAGCGATGGACTATTAGATCTAAGTGACCTTAATGTTTCCAATGTCACCGACATGTCCAATCTGATTTATTATACTTGGATAGTTACCGTCGATCTTACTGGCTGGGACACTAGAAATGTCACCGATATGACCGAAATGTTCTATGACAGCAATCACATCACTACCATCTACGCTTCAGAAAGTTTTGTCACCACCAATGTCACAAAATCAGAAAGAATCTTCTATATGGACTCTTCTGTTACCGGAGTTTTTGTCGGCGGCAATGGCACAACCTTTACCGGAAGCGAAGATATCACTTACGCTCGCATCGATAAACCAGGTCAGCCAGGGTTCTTCACTAAAAAATAAAGTCACAAACCTCCAATTTTCCTCTTCCATTCATCATTCCATTTATGCTAAAATAGTAGTGTTAAGAATAAGCTTATTCTAAATATACACAAGAATAAGCTCATAAATTGGAGGTTTAAGTGACCAAACTGCGAACTCACGGAAACGTTTTTTGTGAGCTATGCCAAAAGCTAGCACTCGCCACTTTTGTTGGTATCTTTTTCCTCATTTCATACACTCAGAACACTTTTGCCGATTCTGCCTCCATTACCGTGCCAAGCAGTGTCAGTATTTCTGTTGACACTAATCTTCAGGCGCGTACCGAAGTCACCAAGACCATAGATATGAGCGTCAATACCGACAGTCCGACCGGTTATAAACTTTTCCTTAGCAGTGATAGCACCGAGACCAGTCTCGTCAGTACCAACGGTAATCCTTTCAAAATTAATTCCACCTCTGGCACTAATAATGATTTGGCTACTGAAATGAATAATCAATACGGTTACAATACCGAAACTACCGATAATAAACGCTATAGTTATATCCCAAATCTTAGTAACCCAGTCAAAATTCGTTCCTCTTTCACCCAGCTCACCGCCGCGGACAATTTTAAATTCAATCTAGGTTTTGCTTTACGAAATAATATCCCAGCTGACACCTATCAACGTAAACTAATTTTTACTCTTATTTCAGAAGGGGAAGCGAACGCTACATTGGTCAATGGTCCTGAACTTAATAAGGCTCTTAAAAAAGCCCTCGGCATCACCGATCAAAGTTATTTTGATGATCCACTCAAGCAGATTTCTACCGCTGGCACTTTTTATCCAGATTTAAATCTTCTTGTTGGTAAAAATAAATGTAACTCTTCTATTACCCCAGAACGTACTACCTTAATTTCTACCCCAGACTCCGACGCACCAGTTTATCTTGGTGGCTACCGTGACTCTTGGGACATATTTTGCATTTGGTCGCCTGCTACTAAAATTGTATTTCCAGAAGACATTTCTTACATGTTTTCCGGTCTGACTGGGACCACTGAAAGCATGAGCATTACTTTCCGTGATGACCGCGATATCAATATGCTTGATTTTTCTAAAATCAAAGACGCCTCTCATCTATTCCAAAAAACTCTCGGCTACTACAGCAACAAATTCAAAGCCGATGGCTTCACTAAATACTTAAAAAATGCAGCAATTGAAAATATCGAATCGCTCTATGAAGATTCTGGCATTTCCGCCATCGATGACACCAGTTTCATGTCTAGCGCCAAAAACATTTCCAATGTTTTCAAAAATGCCAAATATCTCGAATCCGCCGATCTTTCCACCTGGACTATTTCCGACATGGAAGACGCCTCCTCAATTTTTGAGGGCTCTATGATTAAAGATATCAACCTCAGTAATTCGACTTTTGAAAATACCGAAAATACCCAAAATATGTTCAAGAATTCCGCCGCTACCACGATTAATCTCGGTAAAGCCACATTCAATAATGTCGAAAATGCTAGCGGTATGTTCGAAAACGCCAGAGCTTCTACTATTTCCATGCCAGAAGCTACTTTCGCCAAAACCACCGACTTTTCCAATATGTTTAAGGGCGCCACTAATGCTAGTAGTATTGATCTTTCCAAAATCACTTTCACCGCCGCCACCAATCTTTCTGGCATGTTCCAAGACACCTCGGCCGAACAATTAGTTTTGAATAATACCAACCTTGCCGGCAATAATATTACCGATATGTCATTCATGTTTAAAAACAGTAAAGTCAAAAACATTGATCTCGGCAGTATGCAGACTGGTCCGCTCACTTCCATTGTTGGGATGTTTAAAAATACTAACAATCTCGAGATTATTACTCTCCCTTCCATTTTTAACACCTCAAACATCACCGATATGAGTTCGCTCTTCGAGAATAATAGTAAGCTCAATACTATTAATAATCTTGCCAGCCTCGATACCACTAATGTCACCAATATGAGTCGTATGTTCGCCGGCGATTATTACCTGTCAATGCAGAATATTATTCCAAATCTTCGTGCCAATAAAGTGGAGAACACTTCATATATGTTCTACGGCACAAACGCCTCCGCCTCAGCCGTTTTTCCAACTTCTTTTAACACGGAAAACCTGGTCGATATGAGCTATATGTTTTTAAATTTCTACACCTCAAATCTTGATATTTCCAATTTCAAACTTAGCAACGTTGCAACCATGGAAGGGACTTTTAGCGCTACAACCAAGGGTAATACCATCGGATCAATTACTTGGCCATCTGGCCAAATTAATATGCCACACCTTACCACGATGCGTGCTCTCTTTAAATTTAATGCCTCCCTAAATCAAATTGTCTTACCGACCTTCAAGACTCCAGCCCTCACCGATACTAGCTACATGTTCTATGGCATCGGCAGAATCGACAAAATCGATAATATCAATAGTCTCGACACCGCCAATGTTACCACTATGGAAGCCATGTTTGCGAATAATGATAGTGGCCTAATGAAGGGTGAAAATGTTAAGTTTGAATTTAAAACCGGCAAAGTTAAGAATATGAGCCAAATGTTTAAGAATTCTTACGTTAACTATCTTGACCTCAGCTCTTTCGATACTAAAAGCCTTGTCGACGCCTCAAGTATGTTTGATTATACCTGGCTTAAAGTAATTGACCTCACCAACTGGGACACTCGTAATCTCGAAAACGTCACAGCTATGTTCTACGATTCAACCTGGCTTGTAACCATCTACGCTTCCGAAAGTTTCGTCACCACCAAAGTTACCGCCTCTAGTAACATCTTCTACAATGTCACCAAAGATTACGGTACTGGCACCATCGGCAATAACATTACCTATGCTCGTATCGGCGCCCCAGGTGCTCCTGGTGCCTTCACCAAGAAACCATAGACTCGTATTTTAGTTTAATTTTCTTCTTCAAATTTATTTAATTTTTATTAAGGTTATGCTAATATAAAAATATATAATTTGTGGAGAGAAAAAATGTTTAAAGTACAAGCACTTGCTGTGCGTAAAGTTTTTTTACGCCAAATATTTATAATTTTATTTCTATGCTTAACTATTATCGTTACCTATAAAACAGATACTCATGCAACATCTGCATCAATAGCTATAAATGGAGATGCCAATATTAACCACCAATGGGGTTCAACTGGAGAAAAGACAAAAAGTTACTCTAGACATTTTAGTATTACAGCTAAAACAGATAGTTCTACCGGTTATCAACTTTATTTTTCCAGTGCATCAGAAGAGACAGCATTAAAAAGTCACAACAAAAATAATCCATATAAAATCAATTCTGTTAGTGGGTATTCAAATAACTTATCCTATCAACCAGATAAGTCCTTATATGGCTATAATATTGAAAATACTAACACCAGTCTCTATAATCAAATTCCAAAACTCGGTCATCCAGACAAGATAAAGACGAGATTAACTCCAGGTGAAGATCATCTCGATCTAAATTTAGGTATTCAAATTTCCGAGAACATAATACCAGACGAATATTATGGAAGCTTGTCATTTTCCATCCTAGCAGAAGAAGATGATGGTATCGCAAAACTTGTTTCTGGCCCTGAGATTAATCAAGCTTTTCGTAAAGTATTAAACATTCAAGACTCATCGTATTACTCAGATCCAGCGAAACAGATTCCAGAAGACTACGCATATGTACCAAGTCTAAATATCACCATCGCAAAGAAAAAATGTAGTGAATTAATTACCCCTGAATTAACTCAAGTTATTTCAACTCCAGATTCAGAAACTAAAGTCTATCTTAGCATTTACCCTGGAAGCTATCAAGATTGGAGACTAACTTGTATTTGGACCAATGCAACAGAAATAATTTTTCCTGAAGATTTATCCTACCTCTTTGCTGGACTCAATGGAACAACCTATGAACCTAGATTTAATTTTAAAGAAGGAAAAACTCAGGAGATGCTAAATTTTTCTAAAGTTAAAAATATTTCTCACCTTTTCCACAACACACGCCCATGGAACGGACATTATCATAATTTCGATATTAGCACCTTTATTAATTATCTAAGTAATTCACCAATAGAAAATATGGAGTCTGCATTTGAAAGTGAATTTATCACTAAAATTGAAAATCCACTTTTTATCAAAAACGTCACCAACCTAAAACGTGCGTTTAAGGATGTAAATGCCAGCCATGGTATCAACTTATCTATGCTTAATGGAGATACGGTCATGGACGCAGAGTCAGCTTTTGAAAATAGTAAATTCGATACGATCAATCTAAGTTCCGCATCTTTCAAAAATATTCCATCCACCAAAAACATGTTCAAAAATACTTCAGCATCAAAGATTTTTCTAGATCAAGCTACATTTGATAATGTTAAAGATGCTTCATCAATGTTTGAAGGAGCAAAAGTGTATCAAACCTCACTACCAAATGCAACATTTAGCAAAACTGAAAATTTTTCCAAAATGTTTATGGATACAAAAAGTTATAATAACTCTTCAACATTAGATTTATCTAAAATAGATTTCAGACAAGCCAAAGACACCTCTTTTATGTTCAAAAATCTCAAAGCCAAAAATCTTACACTAAATCACAGTGAGCCTATGGGTGAAAATATCACCAACGCCGAATCAATGTTTGAATTCTGCGACTATCTCACCTCGCTCGACCTGACAAATATAAACTTTAGCAAAAATACTTCATTTAAAAGTCTTTTCAAAAACGACGAAAGTCTCAAAACACTCACTTTTTCCGAGAATTTGAATTCCATCGCGGCGACCGATTTTAGTTCCATGTTTGAAAACTGTACGTCACTTACCGCAATTAATCATATAGATAAGCTACGCCTTGATAACGCAATCAACTTAGGTCGTATGTACTTCAACGTAAGAAATGTCTATATGGACGATATAGTTTCTAAACTTATAGCTAATAAAGTCACCGATACTTCCTACATGTTTGCATCAACCTATACCAAAAATCCTGTAATCTTCCCAGCCACATTTAACACTAGTCTAGTCCAAAATATGAAAGGAATGTTTGAAAGTCATAGAGGACCGTTAATTGATCTCTCAAATTTTCGATTCGACAATGTTGAAGATATGTCTAATATTTTCGCCAAACCTGGCGTCTCTGATATTAAGTGGCCAACCCATCAAAATGCGCCAAAACTCATCACACTATGTGGCGCCTTTAAGGACAATACTAATTTTCAAAAAGTTAAAGTACCTAAAATTACCGCCCCTGCCCTTAAAGATACTAGCTATATGTTTTCCGGCATGAATCGAGTTACAGAATTTGATATTGATGATTTTGATACCTCAAGTGTTGAAAATATGAGCCATATGTTCTCTAATAATCGAGATTATTTTATGCCAAAAGAAACTGTCGTTCATTTCAATTTAGACACCTCAAGTGTTAAGGATTTATCTTATTTCCTATATCATGCAAGAACCTGGCATCCAGTAGTAAGCACTTTTGATACAAGAAACGTCACCAATATGGCTTCTACTTTTGAGGAAGTTTGGGCATCCCCTGAATTAGATCTTACTGGCTGGGACACTAGCAAAGTGACGAATATGACTAAATTATTCTACGATTCATCTTATATCGAAAAGATCTATGTATCTGATACTTTTGTCACAACAAATGTTACCCAATCAAGTGGAATTTTCGGAGGATATTTTTCTAATCTTAAGGGGCAACAAGGAACCTCGGTACCCGGACACGACATTTCTTACGCTCGCATAGACGAGGGACCATCAAAGCCTGGCGCATTCTGGCGTAAACCATAAAAAATATCCCACCAAGGTGGGATATTTTAGATAAATTCGTAAACTTCAGAGTTTTAATTAAGCTAATTCGATGACAGCACCAGCTTCTTCGAGAGTTTTCTTCAAAGCTTCAGCTTCGTCTTTCTTAACGTTTTCTTTTACGGTTGAAGGAGCACCATCAACGAGGGCTTTAGCTTCACCAAGACCAAGACCGGTAGCTTCTTTAACAGCCTTGATTACAGCGATCTTTTGAGCGCCAGCGTCCTTAAGAACGACGTTGAATTCAGATTTGCCTTCTTCTTCGGCGGCAGCGGCAGGAGCAGCAGCAACAGCAACAGCAGCAGCAGCTGGTTCGATACCGTATTCATCTTTGAGAGTATTTTTGAGTTCGTTTACTTCAAGAACAGTAAGATTTACTAATTCTTCAGCAAGTTTTTTAATATCAGCCATATTAGACCTTTCGAAAAATTAAATTTGTTATTAATAGTACACTTGTTACTTGTTTTCTAAGCCAGAAACAATTCCGGAAAGACCACCAGCGAGAGCTGAGATGGAATCGTTGACTGGGGAAAGCAATTGAGCCACCACCTGGGCGACCAATTCGTTCTTGGAAGGAAGAGATGCAAGAGCATTGATCTCTGCGGTATCCAAGGCGTTGCCAGTTTCAGAAAAACCACCCAAAAGTTCGAAAGCTTTGTGGGTCTTACCAAACTCTGCCAAAATCTTAGCAGGAGCGATTTCGTCGGTATCAGAAATTGCATAAACTAATTGACCAGTGAGGTGAGTAGTGTCGGTGTCTTTATAGACAGCGATTTCATTCATCGCAACACGAACCAAGCGGTTCTTCACGATTTTGATTTTCACACCCTGCTCACGAGCACTGTGACGTAACTCTTCGAGTTCAGCTACAGACAAACCTTGGTAGTTTGCATAAGCAGTTAGTTTAGCTTCTGATAAAAGCTTAGTTAAATCTGCAACCAATGTATTCTTTTTATCTTTGGAAATTGCCATAAAAAGTTCCCTTGATTGTTAAATTTTTTATTAAAAAGTTTACGAATTTTTAATTTTCGTTACCAGAAAAATTAATTAGAAGATTTTCCTCGGCGACTTTATTAAGATTACTCCGTCGCTGTCTTTGGTAACTTCCTACATTATATCAGAGAGAAGGGAAAAATGCAAACCAACACTACTTATTTTATTCGTGATGGTATTTTCCACCATGCAAAATTTCTTGGGTGCGATAAATCTGCTCCACTAACATCACTCGCATCAGTTGATGAGGGAAGACCAGATTTGAAAAACTCCAGACCACATCAGATTTTTTCCTCACTTCTTCCGTCACGCCATACGCACCGCCAATAATTAAGACAATTTCTTTGCCAAAATTAAACTCGCGTGACATAATTTCCGCAATTTGGCTATTCTTAAAATTCACCCCACGTTCATCCAAAAGTATTACGAATTCTCGCCCAGTAAACAGCCAGTTAGCTAAATATTCCTCGAGCTTTTTCTCCTCGAAAAACTGCCATTTAATATCAAACGGTTTTTTCAGGCGTTTTTCATATTCCGAAATTAACGGAATTATCTCTGGAATATGCTTCTTTCCACCAGCAATAATTTTTATCATACCTCTATCATAAACGATTTTTCCAAAAATAGCATTTTTTAACATAATTTCTCCATAAAGTCCACTAATTTTAACCTTATCTTTCTTGACATTTTCCCAAAAAGGCCGTACGATTAGAGTGATATTTATTAAACAGACAGGATGCGAGGTGATGTCTGAATTACCAGAAAAACAAATAAAACGACTCCGTTCTCTTATTCAAGAAGCAGAAACCAATTTGGCTGCTGCCAAAGAACTTTTGATTTCAATGCTCGGAGACGGGGAAACCATTACTACTCCGAGAGAAGTAGTAATCAGCAATAACGAAGGCAAGGTCATCGAAGGTGTCTTTGACGGCCAAATTATGATTGACCAAGACGGTAAGAACTATCCAGTTCCAGCCAACTATGCCAGTAAGTCTAAGCTTGTCGAAGGTGACATTATGAAGCTCACTATTACGAAGGAAGGTAAATTCCTCTACAAGCAGATCGGACCAGTCGAACGCAAAACCGTGATCGGTACTTTGATTCGCCATGACGACAAATATTTTGTCGAAGTTAATGGTCGCGAATACGAAATTCTTTATGCATCGGTAACCTATTTCCGTCTCAAAGAAGGTTCTCAGGTTTCAGTAGTCATTCCAGCGAACAACGATGACGCCAATTGGGCTGCCGTCGAGGCGTCGCTCTAAATATGACGAAAGCCCTATATCGTAAATATCGCCCACTTAAGCTCGCAGATGTCGTCGGTCAAGACGATACTATTCGTCAGTTACAAACTCAACTCACTAATCAAAAAATTTCTCACGGCTATCTTTTTGTCGGCGCCAGAGGCTGCGGCAAAACTTCGGTAGCCCGTATTTTTGCGCACGAGATTAATCATTTCGACTATCAACTCGAGGATAATTATGTCGACATTATCGAAATCGATGCCGCCGTTTTCACCATGGTGGAGAACATTCGTGAACTGCGTGACAAGGCCATGCTCGCCCCGACCACTGGCAAATACAAGGTCTACATCATTGACGAAATTCATATGCTCTCGAAAAATGCCTTTAATGCGCTTCTAAAAATTCTCGAGGAACCGCCAGAGCATATTGTTTTTATTTTTGCTACTACCAACCCAGAAAAAATCCCTGCCACCATTCTTTCGCGCGTACAGATTTTCCATTTTAAACTGGCGGATAAATCCGTCATGCAGCCATTCCTCGAAAATATTTGTCAAAAAGAGGGAATCAACATTGAGAAAGACGCTCTTTCACTACTCATCGAGCAAGGTGGCGGCTCCTTCCGTGATTCTTTATCGATTCTCGATCAGTTAAGCAATCTTCATCCTGACAAATCCACTCTGATTACTACCGAAGAAGTTTCTTCCGCCTTGGGTGTACCTAAGCAGGTTCTCATTCAAGAATTACTAGCAAGTTATGAGCAAGAAAATGTCGATCAAATTCGCAGCCTCATCGAAGAACTCATTAATCAAGGCAACAAAGCCGAGGGAATCGCGACTAGCCTCATTAAAGCCATCGTCCAAAATCCCACCGCCAAAAATCTTCATCTCATCGAAAAACTTTATGCCGTCAATGGCGAATTTGCCAGCGCCAAACTCATTGTCGCTCTAATTTTAGATCATTTTAAAGCTACACCGATTACCATTTCCGCCCCTTCAACTCCACAAATTCAGGCCACAAATCCAGAAGTAAATACCCCAGCGCCAGAAGTAATAAACACGCAAGAGACCACGGAATCTCCTATCGCCGAACCGGCAGCGCCAGCGACTCCAGTGACCTCAGAGGAACCCGCTAAGCCTTCAATTAATCCCGAAATCCGCGAACGCTTAGTCAAGATTTCCAAGTCCAAACTTACTGAAAAAATCCAAGAACGTGTAGAGATTCAAAATCAACAAGTACAGGCCGAAGCCATGACTATTCCAGAGGCCGTAGTTTCTGGCTCTGGCGATTTTAGCGCCAAAGGTTTTCTCGAAAATATTAAAAATATCGCGGAAACCCTCTTCGTCCCACTCAACAAATCCTATTTTGCCTACAAATCTAATCAATTAGAAATTTACCCGAGTGCCAAGGTTTGGTTCAATATTTTAAATAGCAAGAACAATCTCGAAGTCCTAAAAACCGCCATTAATGGCCTCAATATTATCATCATGAATCCCGACGAGCATAAAATTCCTAGTACCGCCGTCGATTTTAATCAATTTAGTGCTGGAAAATTAGAAGCCACACCAAAAACCGACGACGCCTCACTCAGTGCGATTTCTGATATAATGGGTAACATACAAGAACTTGAAGATAGTCCATTCTAGGAGGTAATATGGCGGAATCAGCTCAACCAAGGTCGCAAAAATCGACCATTTCTCAAAATGACCCTAGCCTTTTTGGCGGTAAAGTTCCACCTCAGAATATTGAAGCTGAAAAATCTCTTCTTGGCTCCATACTACTCGACAGTACGACCTTTCCAGACATTCTTGAAAAACTTAAACCTATTGATTTTTATCACCAAATTCATGGACATATTTATCGCGCCATGATGAATCTCTATGAACGTAGTCAACCAATCGATCTTGTCACTTTGACTTCCGAGCTCAAATCCATGAAGCTTCTCAAGGAAGTCGGTGGTGCGACCTATATTTCTAATCTCACCATGGTCGTACCAACTGCCGCCAATGCACTTTCCTACGCCAATCTCGTAGAACAAGCCTCGATTCGTCGCCGCCTCATCAAGGCCGGCACCGAAATTGCTACCAAGGCCTACGATTCCGCCAATGAAGTGGGCGCCATGCTGGGACAAGCTGAAAAAGAACTTTTCGCGGTTTCTGATAGCAATACAAAAACCGATTACACCGCCCTTTCTGACCTTCTAGTCGATGCTTACGACCGCATGGAAATGCTCAGTAAAAATAAAGGCGCTCTCCGTGGCCTTAAGACTGGCTTCCGTGATCTTGACAACAAAACCGCCGGCCTCCAAAAAGGCGACCTGATTATTATCGGTGCGCGTCCGGCCATGGGTAAAACCACTTTTGCCCAAAACCTGGCCTATAACGTCGCCGGCATTAACAAATGTGGCGTACTTTTCTTTTCTATGGAGATGGCAAAAAATGAAATTGTCGATCGTATTATTTCCACCACTTCTAATGTTGACTCTTGGCGCATCCGTACTGGTAATATCTCCAACGATGACTTCGCTAAAATTGGTGATGCCCTTGGCGAAATGGGTGAAATTCCACTTTATCTAGATGATACTAGCTCCATGACTATTCTCGAGCTTCGCAATAAAGCTCGTCGCGCACATCACGATCACAATATTGGCTTAATTATCGTCGACTACCTCCAGCTGATTACTGGTTCCGACCGCTATGCTGGTAACCGTGTGCAAGAGGTGACGGAAATTTCTCGTGGTCTCAAAATTCTCGCCCGTGAACTTGAAATTCCAGTCATTGCTCTAGCCCAGCTCTCTCGTGGTGTCACCGGTCGTGATGACCCAAGACCAGTACTTTCCGACCTTCGTGAATCTGGTTCCATCGAGCAGGACGCCGACCTTGTAATGTTCCTGCACCGTGTCGATTATTATCACCAAGAAGAAGGCTACGAACCAACTAATATCACTGAGCTTCTCGTGGCCAAACACCGTCATGGTGCCATCGGTAAGATTGAACTTTATTTCCATCCAGAATTGCTTCGCTTTATGAATCTCGACAAAACCCGCGAATAAATCTGCAAATTTGCTATAATAGAAACGTGGGTAAACTCAATCCAAACAAATACTTCTTATTTCGCCATCGTTTCAAACTTGGCTACTTACTACTTGGATTAATTTTTACGGGTTTACTTTTCTTTTTACCGCTCGTCACCCCGAACGGCCTCTCGAATGACGAATTTAATTTCACCACCAAAACCTTTGAATTGAATCGCCACACGATTTTTCGCGAGGTAATTGTCGACCTACCTTATCATTTACTCCAAAAGGGAATCTTTAAAATTCTTGGTGTTTCACCATATACTATTATGCTTCCTAGTGTAATCATTGGGGCAATTACCTGTATTTTGATTATTCTTTTACTTAACCGCTGGTTCAAAAACAACACTGCCATCATGGCCAGCATCATCACCGTGCTTTCTTCCAGCTTCCTTTTTATCTCTGGTAGTGGCACCGCCTTAATCATGATTTTATTCTGGACCACCTTATTACTCTGGCTCGGTTCCAAAGTTCAGGGCGAAAACAAACCAAAGGCCAGTTGGTGCTTCCTCTTCGGCATTTTTATGTGTCTCAGTATTTTCACTCCCTACATGCTTTATTTAGACTTCTTCATTTTAATCTACGTTTTCGTTCATCCGCATCTCCGTTTTACTCTCAAAAATCTGCCGAAAATTCCTCTCGCTATTTTCAGCCTAATGGTGATTTCTGCAGTGACCATATTAATTTTGCGTGGACTAAAACATCCAGAAATTTTCACCGAATTACTCCTCATGCCGAGTTTTTCTTTTACCAATTACTTCCATAACCTCGGAAATGCTGTACGGGTAGCAATCACCTGGAACGGATTGGTTGAAAGCACTTTTCTCGCTCCGCTTTATGGCTTACCGGCCATTACTCTAGCCATTATTGGCTTCATCTCGACCTTCAAGGGCTTCTTTGCCTCACGAAATTCTATGGCCTTTTTACTTACAGTTTTTACCCTATTAATTTCTGGTCTCAATCCACAAATGATTATTCTTTTCATCCTACCACTCGCAGTCCTAGTTGCCCACGGCATGAAATACATTCTCCATAAATGGTCCAGTATCTTCCCATACAACCCCTATGCTAAGGTTATTGGCGTGCTTCCGATTGGCTTATTTATGCTCATCGTTATCATCTCTGACCTAAACCATTTCGTTTACGGCTATCGCTATAGCGCACCGGTTGCTAACCAATTCACTAACGACATAAAACTACTCAATCGTTATTACAAAAATCATTTACTCTATCTACCAGATAATCAAGAAAATCGTAATTTTTATGTCCATTTAGCTAACTCATACACCATCTTTAACAAAACTCCGAAATATCAATACATCTCAGATCTTAGTGAGAATACTGAGAAGCATAGTATTATTAGTTTCGAGAAAATTACCGATACCGAAAATTATGAACTCGAACATATCGTGACCAACGAAAAATCTCAAAATGCAGACCGTCTCTATCTTTATAAATCTAAGTAAGAGATGTTATAATAAATATTAATTAAGAATAGAGAATAATAGGAGAAATTATGGGTGCTACCTTTGACCAGATGAAAATGCTTAATGAACTTCGTAAAGCACAAAAAGATCTCAAAAATGAAATCGTAGAAGTAGAAGCTGGCGACGGCGCTGTCGTAGTCCAGATTACTGGTGAGTTAAAAGTGAAAAAAGTCACCATTGACCCAGAACGCGTTGATCTTGAAGACATCGCCGAACTCGAACGCTGGATTGAAAACTGCTTCCGCGATGGTTACGCTAAAGCCCAAGAAATTGCTGCCGACAAAATGAAGCCTTTGATGGGTCAACTTGGCAATCTAGGACTTGGCGCTTAATGCTCCCTAGAGCACTCACTGATACTATCGACGCACTGGGCAAACTGCCGGGCGTAGGGAATAAAACTGCCGAACGCTATGCGACCTATCTTTTTCGCAGCGATCGCAAAATCTCTCAGCAACTAGTCCATGCTCTAGAAAATTTACATGAACAGGTCAAAACCTGTCCGATAACTTTTTCCTTAATTAATGCCGACGAGGATGTTTCGCCACTTTATGACGCTCCGGATCGTGATAAAACTACCATCCTTGTGGTTGAGGAACCACTTGATATTTACGCCTTTGAACAAACCAAAGAATATCGTGGCACCTATCATGTGCTTGGCGGTGCAATTTCGCCAATTGACGGCATTACTCCAGAAGTTTTACATATCAAAGAATTAATTTCTCGCGTCGAAAATGACGCAGCCAAAGAAGTTATTATCGCCACAAATCCAAGCGTAGAAGGGGAAAGTACGGCTCTGCTTTTACAAAAAATGCTTTCGGAAAAATACCCCGAGCTCACCATTACTCGTCTAGCTCGTGGCCTCCCACTCGGTGTCGATTTATCTTTTGCTGATCAAATCACCCTAAGTGCTGCTCTAAATAATCGCACCAATCTCTAATTCCTCTCTGTTTTTGTGTTATAATTTATTTATTAGCATAAGAGGATTTCATGGATATCACCACACTTATTTTACTCATCGTTTCGGTCGTCAACCTAATCATTTTATTTATCGTTTTTTCGAAAACCAATCAGAAAAACACCGATCTGCCAGAACTCAAAAACCGTATTGCTGTCCTGCAAGATCAAACTACGCAAACTTTTGCCAATATGAATGAACGTATGATTCGTATTGAAACTAACGTCGACCGCGTCACTAAAGACATTGGCACGAACTTTCGCGAAAACCGTAAGGAAATTTCGGATAATTTTGGTTTAGTTCAGAAGACTCTCGATACTCGTGTCCGTGAACTTCAGGATCACAATACTAAAAAACTTGAAGAAATGCGTCAAACTGTCGACGAAAAACTCCAAGCTTCCGTCGAAAAACGCTTCAATGAAAGCTTCAAGACGATTTCCACCCAGCTTACCCAGGTCTACCAAGGTCTCGGCGAAATGAAAACTCTCGCTAACGGCGTCGGTGATCTAAAAAAGGTCATGGAAGGCGTCAAAACTCGCGGTATTTATGGCGAAGTCCAACTTGGCAACATCATCAGTGACACTCTGAGCTCTGAGCAGTATTGTGAAAATATTGCCACCAAAAAAGGCTCGAATGACCGTGTCGAATTTGCCGTCAAAATGCCTGGCAAGGACGAAACCGCTCAAGTTTTCCTACCAATCGATAGTAAATTCCCTGTAGAAAATTATCAACGCCTAGTAGCCGCCTATGAGCAGGGTAATAAAACCGAGATTCTTAAATACCAAAAAGCTCTAGCTATCGATGTCAAAGAGCAGGCCAAGAAAATTTCCACCAAGTACATCGATCCACCACACACTACCGAGTTTGCTATGATGTTTTTACCAACCGAATCACTCTACGCTGAAATTCTTCGTATCCCTGGCCTCGATGACGAAATCCGCCAAAAATTCCACATCACCATTGCCTCACCAAGCACCCTACCAGTGATTCTTTCGGGTCTTCTCATGGGCTTCCGTACCCTCGCCATTGAAAAACGCAGTAGCGAAGTTTGGCAAATTCTAGGTGCCGTAAAAAGTCAGTTTGGTAAATTTGGTGACCTGCTCGAAGCCACCAAAAAGAAACTTCAAGAATCCGCCAATAAAATCGATGCTGCCGCTACTACCTCTCGCGCCATCGAGCGTAAGTTAAAAAATGTTGAATCCTTACCAAGCAGCGAGAGCCTTAAGCTACTTGACGGGCTTGACGATCAGGACTTTAATTCTGAAGAAAATTCATAAGCCAAAAAAATTAATTAACCTAAAAAATATAGTGCTCATCACACTATATTTTTTTGTTTCTCAATCTTAATCTGCTAAAATCAGATTTGCTCGCTCAATCATTTCACTAGTTTCGTCGGTGCGCACCACGTAAATTGGCTTAGATTCATCTTTCGAAATCAAAGTATGTCGTTCTGGCATTTCGCCGGTATTCTTCTCCGCATCAAGCTCAAGGCCAAGATATTTCATCTTCTGAATCACCTGTCTACGTACATCATCTGAACGTTCGCCAATGGTTGCCGTAAAGACCAGGGCATCGACACCACCCATTGAAGCAATCATCTGACTAATACAAGCTTGCAAGCGATAAATATAGAGAGAATAAGCGAATGAACCCATCTTATCGCCTTCATCACGTAGTTGAATTACCGTACGAAGATCATCCGAGACCCCAGATACACCAAGCAAACCACACTGCTTATTCAGGTAGCGCTCAAGTTCGACATCATCTTCAATTTTCAATGCGCGCTTCATTGCCATCGCCGCCGCCACATCCATTGATCCAGTTCGTGTCGCCATCATCACGCCTTCTAGTGGGGTGTAACCCATCGTCGTATCGTGAGATTTACCCTTATAGACCGCCGTAATTGAAGCACCTGAGCCGATATGGCAAACCACTACTTTCTCTGGCAAAATTTCGCTTTGCTTCATATAACGTACTACCGACCCCACCGAAAGACCATGGAAGCCCCATTTTTTAATATCAAACTTTTCTGCTAATTTCTGGTCAATACAATAAGCCTTAGCCAGCTCTGGCCTGGAGTTATGGAAGTTTGAATCGGAAATTTCAATCACCGGCACCGAATCAAAACGCTTCTTTAGTTCAATAATTTCATCCATCACCACTGGGACGTGAAGCGGCGCACGAGTACGGGCGATTTCTAATTCCTTAAAACACTCCTTATCCACAATATGATCATTGGCAAAATAGGCGCCCGGAGCCACTACGCGTGCCAAAATCGCACTCAACTTCGAAACGCCTCCTAAAAATTCTTCCTCAATTAAAATTTTTTCCAGATTTCCTGCCACCTCTGACAGTGCCTTAAAATCCGTTACTACTTTCTTCTTCTGGTCACCAGATTTTAAAGTATAGACAATTTTCTTACCTTCAAATTCAAAGTGTAATGAACAAAGTTCTTTCATACCTTTATAGAGCGCGTACTTACGTGAACTACTGCCCGGATTGGTAATTAAAATCAGTCTTTCCGATTCCATATTCTTTTATCTTCTCCTTTCTCTTAGTCTATCATAAAACCAAAGAGAAAACCTCAACTCTCACCTCTTTTATTTTTCTGTAATTAAAATCCAAAAGACGCCAGCACCCTCATAGTAATTAAAATCTAGAAAAATTGCTGGCACTCTTGCATTTTGAGTGCCAACTATATATAATTATGCTATGTCAAAACGTGATTATTATGAAGTTTTGGGCGTTAGTAAAAACGCTTCTGATGATGAAATTAAAAAAGCTTACCGTAAGCTCGCTCTCAAATACCACCCGGATCGTAATCCTGGCGATAAAGAGGCGGAAGCTAAATTTAAAGAGGCTTCCGAAGCCAACGAAGTACTCTCGGATAAGCAAAAACGTGCACGCTATGACCAATTCGGTCATGCCGGCGTAGGGAATGGCAGTGCAGGTGGCCCTAGCGGCAATCCTTTCGGTGGCTATTCTTATGGTGGCCAAGGATTCAATTTTGATTTTGGTGGCGCCGAAGGTTTTGATGATATCTTAAGTAACCTTTTTGGTTTCGGCGGTGGACGTGCTCGCAGAAATCGCGGCTCTGATTATCGCACTACCCTAGTCATTGATTTTAAGGATGCAATTTTTGGTACTACCAAAAAGATTTCCGTCGAAGGCAATGAAATCACCCTAAAAGTCCCTGCCGGTATTGATGATGGTCAAGCGATTCGCCTGCGTGGACGTGGTGGTCCCGCTCCTGAAAAAGGTGGTGAAAACGGCGATCTCTTAGTACAAATTCGTGTGCAACCACACAAAACCATAAACCGTGAGGGTTACATTCTTCTCTCCGAACAACATATCTCAATGGTCGACGCCGCCCTCGGCACCGAAATTGAAGTTGAAACGATTGACGGTAAGGTCACCATGAAAATTCCGGCGGGCACTCAGTCCGGTACCCCATTTAAGTTATCTAAACATGGCGTACCAATGAATAACGGTGAACGTGGTCCACATATTATCAATATTATAGTCGACACTCCCACCGGCCTATCGAAAAAACAAAAGGAACTACTCGAAGAATTTAAGACCGCTAAAAAACGCGGCTTCTGGAGCTAATCTTAAAATAATTTTTCATATTAACCCTTACTTTTTCAAATCCTAGGTAAGATTACTCGTGTTTTTGCACTAAAATTAAGCACGAGTACATTCACTTTAATGCTATAATTATTTACAGATGAAAGAAATCAAAAACTTTAAGCTTAAAGAGTCCAAAGCAACTCATCTTTTTCTCGTTCTTGTAGCTTTTCTTTTAGTTTTTATTCTTTTCAGCTCTATTCACGTCTCAGCTAACGCGCCTAAGACCAAACTTACCGACGACCAACGCGGTGAAATTTCTATGAGCTGTAGTTCAATTAAATCTGGTCTCAAAAAACTACAGGTTAGTGACGCTAAAATCCGCTCTCTACTCGGTGCAAATTATCAGACAATCCTCAATTCTTACATCACTCCTTTCAACCTTCGCCTTGTCAAAAATAACCAGAATCTCGGCGATCTTTCCGACCTGCAAAGTAATTTCGTTTTGCAAAAAAACGATTTTAATTCACTTTATATTGCCTATAGTCAACAATTCGAAAACCTCCTCTCTATTGACTGCCAAAAAAATCCCGATGATTTCTATAATCAGCTAATTATCACTAGAGAATCGCGTAAGGAACTCAATCAAAAAGTTGAAGATCTTACTAAAACTGCAGAAAAATACCTTGTAGAGATTAAAAAAATCGAAATTGAAGGCGAAAATATTCGTTTTACTCCCGAAAAAGCCGATGCTACCAAAGCTTCAAGCATTACCAATCCTGCTAATCAAGTGGAGGGACGATAATTATGTCAAAAATGTCCTCCGGTGGTCGCAATCTTATGCGCTTAGGCTTAATCGCAACCCTAATCACCATCCTTACTACCACCATTTCTCTAGTTATCTATCACAATAGTGGTGACATTTATCTAGATCGCTCCCGCCCAGGTTTTTTGCCAGAGAAGCACGAAGTCAAATCTGACGACCAACCTGAAAAAACTTATTCTTTCCCAGAATCCGGCAATCTCGACTCAAAAACTCTTGAAGAATTCCGCGAAAATTTCGAAAAGACTCTCGAAGATACCAAAAATCTTAAAGACCCATTTTCCGCCGATAATCTATCTGATGATTTTGTTGGATTAAAATCACCCAATAAATAACCAGCACCACTCAACCTACACCCATTGCTCACTAAGAATCAGCTACCTATGTTTTAGCACTTTTCAAAATGCTATTTTCATGTTATAATACAGCGACAATTATTAAGTGGGAATAATCTACATGAAACAATCTAATATTAAACTTATCGGTGAATTCTGCCTAGTTTCAATCTTTGCAGATGGCCATAATTTTCTAGATATTCCTGCCAAAATCGATTCTGGTGCCGACAGTAGCTCTCTTCATATCAACAACGCTAAAGTCAACGAAGATGGTGATCTAGTAATAAGTCTCCCTAGTTTTTATCAACATAAAACTTCTCCAAGGGAATTAAAGCGTGATTATGCTCATCCAGACTACACACCCACTAAAGTCAATGAGAAGATTAAAAAATCCAAAACTTCAAAAACTATCATTATTCCCAAAGGAAAATATCGAGATATTACCATCGTTAGCTCTAATGGTCATGGCCAAAAACGTTATAAAACCAACCTAAAAATTAGCATCAACGGGTCCGAATTTGAAACTTCGTTTACCCTTAGCAGTCGTCATAAAAACCGCTACCCAATATTACTTGGTAAGCATGCCCTAAAAGGACGGTACCTAGTTGACGTTTCAAAATCCTATATCAACCAAACCAAAGAAAATCTTAATCAACTAATCAGCAAGGAAGACTAAAATGAAAATCGCCATTCTCTCCAACGGACCAAAGAACTACTCCACCACCCGTCTCTACGAAGAAGCTATCAAGCGTGGCCACGAGGTCGACATCATTAAGTATAAAAATTGTTATCTTTCACTCTCCGAAAATAATCCCGTAGTTTACTATAACGGAGAAGCACTTCCTCACTACGACGCAATTTTACCTCGTATCGCCAATGGTCTCACCCGTTACGGCTGCGCCGTAGTTCGCCAATTTGAAATGAGCAACACTTGGACACTTTCTAGTTCGATCTCAATCACTCGTGTCCGCGACAAGCTTCGTTCTGCTCAAATTTTCGCCAAAGCTGGCATTGCTTCACCAAAAACCTTAGTCTCACGCAACACTGCAGACATTGATGACCTTCTTGAACAAATCGGTCTTCCAGCTATCATCAAGCTTGCTACCGGTACACATGGTAATGGTGTAGTTCTAGCCGAAACCAAGAAAGCTGCCCGCTCTGCCTTGCAGGCTTTCTACCTCTATAACGAAGATGGTACCAACATTCTTATTCAAGAATACATAAAAGAATCTGCTGGCACCGATATTCGTGCTTTTGTGGTCGGCTCAAAGGTTGTTGCCTCAATGAAGCGTCAATCTCTTGATGATGACTTCCGTTCCAATCTCCATAAAGGTGGCATTGGCACTGCTATTAAACTTACTCCGGAAGAAGAAAAACTCGCAATTAAAGCCGCCAAAGTCATGGGACTACATGTTGCCGGTGTCGACCTCATGCGCTCCGCTCGTGGTCCATTAATCCTCGAGGTTAATGCTTCGCCAGGATTTGGTATTGAAAAAGCCACCAACCGTAACGTCGCCCTACCAATTATCAAATACATTGAACACAATGCAAAAGGCCGCACTCTTAAAGATAAGGTTGGCATCTAAGCTAAAATCCCTAAACCAAAATCTCTAACCCAATCTGACACCTCTAGGTGTCAGATTTTTATATCTCTTTCAGCCCAGAACAAGTTATCATATAGTATAATTAACTTATGATTATTTTGCTTTTAATCGTCTTGCTCTTTATTCTATTCTCTATGCTTAGACGACATATTGGCATTGCTTTACTTGCCACTATCGCCGGTAACACCATTTATAGCACCTTCGGCAACGATCTAACCGAATTATTTGCTAAATTCCTAAACGGCATCCCAGAAAATACAATTTCCAGCACTATCTACATCTCCCTAGTTTTTCTCTTTCCGTTAATTCTTTATTTCAAATCCAATAAAGACAGTCTTTTTGGCATTTTACGTTTTCTTGAAAGCTTGATTTACGCCGTGCTTTTGGTCTCCATTTGCGCCGCCAAGATCAATCTCCTCATACCATTTGATGATATAAGTATCCAGCTTTTGAACTTCATCGCCATCGTGCGCCCCTCGCTCTTGCTTTTTGCTATTATCGTAGCCTACCTTGATATTCTTCTCAGCAAATCGAATTAATATAAAAACCACTAACCATATCAAAAAATACCACCATTTTTTCTTCGGAAAATCTAAAATAGAAGATTCCTGTTCAGCCAAAACATTTATTACGTGTGTATGAATTTTCAATGGCCAAATTAGTATTTTTTCTAAACTGATCCCAAATACCAATAAATCACCCAATACCGCAATCAATCCCACCGAACCCATAACAATTGGTAAACTCGGCAATAGTACTATATTCGCCAGAATCGAAAGCCAAGTAAATTTACCAAAGAAATATAGGCTGATTGGCAATGTTATTACAGAGATTACAATTGATGAAGTTAAAGATTTTGCCAAAAATCCCGGCCTTCGATAAAGATCCTTTAACTCATCCTTAGTCCCATAAAAATAGCATGTAACTAACGGCACTATTTTTACTATGGCAAAATAAGCTAATACTGAAAGCCAGAAACCAATTTGCTTTACAAATTCTGGTCGAATTATCAAGCAAATACTCACAATTACCACTGTTGTTCGATAAACCGAAACGTTTCGGCCAAAGTATTTAATCGTCATCATTAAAGCCAACCCGACTAACGCGCGCAAAATAGACGGACTAAAACCAATCATCATTGCATAGATGAAGCAGAAGATTAGCACAAAATAGGTTTTACTAATGATCGAAAAATGCTTAAAAACCAAACTCAAAATTCCAGCAATTATTGCAAGGTGAGTCCCAGAAACCGCAATTAAATGCATTACTCCAACATTTACCATATTATCTTTTTGTAGCGCCGTTAATTCATCCTTGTTTCCAGTTAAATAGCTAATACCAAGGGCCAGTTCGTCATGCTCGGAATATTTTAAAAGCCTCTCCTTTAACAAAGCGACGAATTTTCGCTGTGTATACACCTTTTCGTTTCTTGCTCTTATAAAATTCGTCTTGGGTTCATTACCGGCAATAAATAAATCAGGAGACCGACAAAAAACTCGTCCAGCCGCAATTAGAATTAAGCCTACTATAAATAAATTTTCTATACGTATTTTCATTTACAACCTCCAAGCTCAACATAAAAAAACTTTCATTTTTTGGCAAGCATTTTTTGAATAAAACAAAGAATTACAGATTAAAAAATCTTAAGCATAAGCAAGTTGTTAAAAAGCCACATAAAAAGCATAAGCAAGTTATCAAAAAATTTAAAAACACCAAACCACCAGATATAAACTCTCGAAATTTTATCAATCCTAATATTTAAAAACTTGCGAAATTTTATATTTACTTTATGCTAGATATTAAGATGAAGCAGAAAAATCCAATTATCACCCCAGAAACCCCACTGGAAGTTATTAATTTCGCCACAACCGGACAGGGAATTGCGACTAATTCAGATGGTAAAAAAATCTTCCTGTGGAACGCCATGCCAGGAGAAAAAATCACCGAATATCAGGTTTTAAAACAAAAATCCCATCTCACCGAAGCCGTAGCTCTGAAAATTGAAAACCCTAATCCACACCGCGTATTGCCGCGTGACGAACACTATCTTTCTAATTCACCTTGGCAAATTCTAGATATCAGCTACGAGAATTTAGTCAAAAAACAAATTATCGAAGAACTTTTTTCTAAGCTAGATGCACCAAAAATAGCCTTTGAGCCAAGTAATAATGAATATTTTTATCGCAATAAGATGGAATATTCACTTTACTACGATCATGAAACCGCTAAAATTCATCCGGCTATTCACCGTCGTGGTTCACATCATAAAATCCCCATCCTCACTTCTTCACTCGAAAATCCAGCCATTTATCATCGCGCCATGGAAATTATCAATGAGTTAAATGCTAAACAAGAAGATTCCAGAAAATATCAGTCTCTTCTTCTTCGTTGCAACCGTCAGGGCGAAGTTAGCGGTGGTCTTTATAAAAATTATCAACCCCATCCTATCTTTGAAAATCTGACAGATAAAATCTTGGGGTATGAATTTTCTTATTCACCAAACGGATTTTTCCAAATCAATCTTCCAGAATATGAAAAAGTTTTACGAAAAATTAAAGATTTTATCAAAGACCAAAATAAAGTAGTGGACCTCTATTCTGGTGTTGGCACTATCGGATTGACTGTTGCCGGAGATAAAAATCTTACCCTTGTTGAAGTTGATAAATTTGCTCACGGTGAATTATTAAATAATATTGAAACCGTAAAATCTAGCACTGGTAACTTAAATATCACCGGCATCCTTGCTAAATCTGAGACTATCTACGATCATATTACTCATGACTCAACCGTGATTGTGGACCCACCACGCTCCGGATGTGACACCAAGCTCATCGAAACAATTCAGCAAAAACTTCCTGAAAAACTTGTCTACTTATCCTGTAATCCTATTACTCAAGTACGCGATATCGATGGAATACTAGATTATTATGAGATCAAAAGTATCACCGGATATAATTTCTTCCCACATACACCACACATTGAATGTCTGGTCTTACTAGAGCGCAGATAAAAATTATTGCTTGACAATTTTAAAGATCATCCTTTATTATCGTTTATGTTTAATTTAAAAAAGGAGACTATTTTATGAAGCCGAATAATATTAAAAGCAAAATCAATACTATTGTGGGGTCAATCGGGGCTTTTATTGGTATCTTCGTTTTCATTGCTTATATCCCACAGATTATTGCAAACATCAGTGGATCCAAAGGTCAACCTTGGCAGCCAGCTATGGCCGCTTTCTCGTGTCTAATTTGGGTGATTTATGGTTGGACTAAAGAGCCGAAAAAAGATTACATTCTAATTATTCCAAATACTTTTGGCGTTATTCTGGGATTTCTCGCTTTTATGACAGCCCTCTAGTCAAAGGAAAATATGCAAAATTATCCCCCAAACAATTCCAAAAAGATTAAATCCACTCCAATCACCTATCGACGAATGCGTAACCGCCTTGTAAAATATGGTGCTATCGGATTTATTCTTAATGCAGCCATTTACCTTATTACCGAATTTATTGCAGCTCTTAGCACTAACCAAGATCTAGGATATGTCTATTCTAAGCAATTCATCAGTGCACTGGGAGTGTATCCTGGGCAAATCGCCGATGGCGCACCAAACAATTTTTCACCCCTTGCCATAGTAATGAATCTGGGCTTCATCGTCACCGCTTTTGGTTTTTCTATTAGTTATGCCTTATTACTATATCCAAAATTTAAAGATAGAAACACCAAACTAGCCTGCAGTTTAATGATGGTGGCCACACTATTCAGCATTGGTAGCCTCCTAGTTGGGCTTTTTCAAGGCGGTGTCCCCAACCAAGCTTCCTTACATGGCATTGGAGCCAGATTATCATTCCTCATGGGTAATCTTACCCTGCTTCTCACCGGTATTTTTCTAAAACCGAACCATAAAATTTATCGTCTAACCGCTATCCTACTTTCAATTATTGGCATCAGTTTTGCATTTCTTCTTCAATACGCCATCACGAACAATCTAACTGAAGTAGCCGCCGTCTACGAACGTCTCACGGTTTATCCTATTACCACTTGGCAGATAATTACTGGTATAATCTTCTTAAAAGAATCCATTCAAACCAAACGTAATCTATCACCAAAGGCCAAAAAGGAGAACAAGGATGAGACCAAATAAAGAACAACAAGCCGCCATTGAATATCTAGGCGGGCCACTTCTGGTTTTGGCTGGCCCAGGTACCGGTAAGACGCAAATTATTTCTCAGCGCGTCGCTCACATATTGAACGTCACCCAAACCAATCCAAGCAACATCCTTTGTCTCACTTTTACTGACGCCGCCGCTACCAACATGCGCGATCGTCTCCGCACCGTGATTGGCAACTCCGCCGACGAATTGAACATCATGACCTATCACTCCTTCGGCAAAACCATCATCGGTCGTTACCAGAATTATGCCACCAAAATTGAACGTTTATCCGAAAAAAATATTAGCCCCGTCGAAGCCGAGAACTTCTTCCAGCAACTTCTTGACGAGCTACCTATTACTAATCCGTTGCGAGCTAATAAAGCTAGTGAAGTATCCGGATTAATCAATAAACTTAAAAATGCTAATCTTTCCATCGCTGACCTAAAAATCATTCAGGAAGCCAATCAAAAAGATATTGAAAATCTCAACCAAGCTCTCGCCGCCACCACCATTGGTAAAGCCAGTAGTGGCAATTTTGAAAGTAAATGCAAGGAACGCTATTTCCCGATTCTTACCGTATTAGGTCAAGTCAGTTCTTCCCATGATCAAAACATCTTACCAAACGTACCATATATTTCCAGCGAGCTCTATCGCCAGATGCTTGATCTTTATCAGTCTGAAATCACCAAAGATAAACCTTCTATTGCAGCTCTAAAAAAATTTACCGATAAACATTTCACTTTAAATGCTAGTGGAGTTTGTTATTATAAACAAACTAACGACATTGTTAAATTTTCCACCATTCTAGATTTTTGTCAAAAATACCAGACCTATCTCACCGACAGCCGTTTAGTTGACTACGCCGATATGATTCTTGAAGCTATTAAACATCTAGAGACTGACCCAGATTTTAGAGCCATGATGGCTGAGCAGTTTCAATATATCATGCTCGATGAGTTTCAAGATTCCAATCCGGCTCAGGTTCGTTTAATTCAACTTATTACCGACTACGATAAGCCGGAAATTATGGCCGTAGGTGATGACGACCAGACTATTTATGAATTCCAAGGCGCACTTTCTTCCAATCTCGTCGATTTCTACCAGCATTACCAAGCCAAAATCATTATTCTTAAAGAAAATTATCGTTCAACCAGTGAAATTCTTACTTTGTCGCGTAAAATTGCCGACCAAATCCCCGATAGCTTCGTTAAATCCGAGTCCGTCCTAACCAGCCTGGGTGAAACTTCTGGTGACTTCACTAAAAATCTTCATGCCGCCAGAAACTCAGAATTATCAAAAATCACTAGTGATGATCAGACACTTCAACCGATTAATCATCCAAACACTCGTATTTCTCGCCATCACTTCAGTGACACCATTTCTGAGTATCAGTGGGTCACCGAAACCATTCATAATCTTATCCAAAGTGGGGAAGAGCAAAAAAATATTGCCATTATCGCCCGAAAACACGATATCTTGAAGGCAATACTGCCATATCTTCGCAAATACGACAATATTAATGTCACTTATGAACGAAAGGAAAATATTCTTGAAGATACCAAAATCAAAGAACTTCATGACCTACTTCGCGTCATTCACCAGCTCGCATCTGGACAAGACCCCCTTGATTTACTTGCAGAAATTATGAGCGCCGACTATCTCGGACTTAATCCACTTGATTTTGTGCAACTAGTTCACGCTGGATATCACGACCATCGTCATTTTCTCGATTATCTACTCGGTTATCAAAAACTTCCCGCCGTAAGAAATTTCGCCAAATTCCTCGCTGAACTTGCTAAAAAATCTCTCACCTCGTCTGTCGAAGATATGATAAATTTCCTCATCAACTTAAAACCAGTTTATCTTGATCTTGAAACTTCAGAAGCAAATTCTGGGTCTAATGAAACGCCGAAATCAAACCCCGATTCCACCATCATCGATCCACTCGAGGCCAGCTCAGAATCTACCTATTCTACCGAAAAATCTCTCTATATTTCACCATTTTTACCAAATCTTGATTATGAAAATCCGGAAACTCTAGCTAAACAACTAACTTCCAAGGAAGTTCGCCAGATGGTAGATTTTTACCAAAATCTTGCCACTTTGAAAGAGGAATTTTACAATTTCACCAAGACTGAACATCCAAAGCTTGCCGACTATATCGATTTTCTCGATAAATATCAAGCTACCAATACTGCCATCCAAAAATCTGCAATTTTTTCCGATGACCAAAACGCCGTCACTCTAATCTCCGCTCATAAATCTAAAGGTCTTGAATTTAAACACGTCTTTCTCCTTGATCTTTCGGATGCTCATTGGAATCAAAACCGTGGATCACAGGGAATTAAACCACCTTTTAATCTGACTTTTGTCAATGGCGCTACCGAAAGTGAAGGATGTAATCTACGCCTCCTCTTTGTGGCCATGACTCGTGCCGCTAAATCTCTCACCATGACCAGTGCCACTATTAATCACAACCAGAGCATCACCAAGCCGCTTGGTATGATGATGGAAATAAATGAGGAAAAAATTATTAAAACCTCTCCATTATTAGAAGCACCTGAAATTTTCCAACACCCATCCGATAATTCTGAAATTACCGAATTACAACATCTAAAATCTACCTGGCTCGACAAATATCTCGATCCAAAAGACGATTTACTCAAATATCTTCACGCCAAAGCCGATAATATTTGGCTTTCCGCCACTGATGTTTCAAATTTCGTAGACCTCGAATATAACGGTCCACTCAATTTCTATCGCAACCGCCTCATTGGTGCACCACGCAGTATTGAAAATGTGGTGAACATCGAGAAGGGGAATCTAATCCACAAGTGTTTTGAGATGATTACTAATCAAAAAATCACCGCTGAGCAGGCCCTCGAATATTACCTTGAAACTGCCAAAAATCTTGATCTTTCAGAGCGTGAAATCGAAGATCTTATCACTATTGGTAAAACCGAATTACTTCAAAGTATCGAATATTTCCACGACATTCTCTTTGATGAGCATGCTAAGGCTGAAGTTTCATTTAGCCATGAAAAACTTTCCTTTGAAGGCGTCCCTATCACCGGTACTATCGATCACCTCACTATCGACGAGCAAAATAAAACTATTAGCATCTACGATTTTAAAACTTCAACTGGTATGCAAGAAAAGGACACCTGGAAAAATAACAAAAAACTTTTCATCTATACCATTCAGCTGCTTTTCTACTACTATCTTGTCACCACTTCGCCAACCTATAAAAATTACACGGTCGAATCCATGAGCTTACTTTTCGTTCTTCCAAGTTATAAAAACGTCAAACCAGGCGAGCCAGGTGAATTCTTCGAAAAAACCATCACTAAATCTGAGATTGCTGAATTTGATATCAACATTCCGAAACTCATTCACGCTATTCGTCATCAACTAGATACTCTTGATTTTCTCAATACCGAATCTTTTGCCTGCAAACCAGTCGGATACGCCACCAAGAAAGCTGAGATTATCGACTTCGCCAACCAGCTAATCGCCGACTATGATAAAATTAAAGGGTAATGTATCAAAATTTTTCAGAATTTCTCCAAAATAAAAGCAAAATCTGCGTCATTCAAGCCGAAAATCCCGACGGCGATTCACTAGGTTCCAGCTTAGCGCTCGAGTCTCTCCTTGAAGACAAGGAAATTTCACTTTATTGCCCGGTCAATGTACCAAAGTATCTCCGCTATTTTTCTGGCTGGGAACGTATTGACCAAAATTTTGATTACCACGCAGATGGATATATTATCGTCGACACCGCCGCCACTATTCTTCTTAGCAAGCTACTTGATGATTTGGTTATTCGCAATATTCTCTACACCAAACCAATTTTCGTCATCGACCATCACGAAACTACCGACGATTTAGATTTTCCACATCAAAGCATCATCGAACACTTGCCATCCTGCACCAACTTGATTTACAAAATCGCTATTGATCAAAATATCAAAATCAATCAATCCGCCGCCGAAAATATTTTTCAGGGCCTGCTTTCTGATACCTTAGGTCTCACCACCGCTGGCGTCACCGCTAATACTTTCCGCGTCGCTGCCCACCTTACCGAACTTGGCGCCGACATCAATAAGTTAGAAGAAAATCGCAAAGAATACATGAAAAAGTCGCGCCGTATTCTTGATTACAAGGCCGACCTCATCAAGCGCATCGAATATAGTCTCGATGATAAACTTTCTACTATCCACATTCCTTGGTCTGATATTACGGAATTTTCCGATGAATACAATCCAAACGCCCTTATTCTCGAAGAAATGAAAATGGTCGAAGGTGTCGAAGTCGCCGTGGCCATCAAGACTTACCCAGACGGTAAAGTTACTGGTAAGATTCGTACCTCGAAGCCAATCGCTGACAAGGTCGCTGGCTATTTTGGTGGTGGTGGACACCCATTTGCCGCTGGCTTTCGCACTTATGACGCCACTTATGATGACGTATTACGTGACTTAGTTTTCTGTTGTAATGATTTGCTTTTTAAATCTGAAGAAACTAATTAATCGAGAAATATCATGACTAAACTTCACTTATTCAATACCAAAACTCGCAAAATCGAAGAGTTCATTCCTCAAAATCCCGAAAATGTCAAAATCTATACCTGTGGCCCTACCGTCTACAGTTTCGCACACATTGGAAATTTTGCTAGCTATATCTACTGGGATTTATTAGTCCGCACTCTCAAGATCAACCACCTAACCCCGCACCGCATTATTAATATTACCGATGTCGGGCATCTTGCCTCTGATGCCGACGACGGGGAAGATAAACTTGAAAAGGGTGCCAAGCGTGAAAATAAAACCGTTTGGGAAATCGCCAAATTTTATGAAGCAGCCTTTATTCAAGATTTTAATGCCCTAAATTTACTCCCACCAACTAAATTCTGCCGCGCCACCGATTATATCCAGGAAGATCTTGAAGTAATTAACACCTTAATTGAGCGTGGATATACCTATGAAACCTCCGATGGGATTTATTTTGATACCAGTAAATTTGCTACCTATGCCGATTTTGCCAGACTCGACCTCGACAATCTTCGTGCCGGCGCTCGCGTCGATTTTAATTCCGAAAAACGCAATGTTTCCGATTTTGCTATCTGGAAATTTATTAAACCTGGTGAGGACCATGCTATGCAATGGGATTTTCAGGGTAAAAAAGGCTATCCAGGCTGGCATCTTGAATGCTCCACTATTTCACACTACGAATTAGGCGAGCCACTCGATATTCATGCCGGCGGTATCGACCACATTCCGATTCATCACACCAATGAAATTGCTCAGTCCGAAGCCGCTTTTGGCAAAACCATGGCTAACTACTGGCTCCACGCCAATTTCATCACCATTGATAATCAAAAAATCAGCAAATCCCTCGGCAATACTTACTCAATTCAAGATCTAAGAGATCGCGGCTTCTCGCCACTGGATTTTAAGCTCTGGATTTTGCAAGGGCATTATCAATCCGAACGAAATTTCACTTTCGAAGGCCTTGCGGCTGCCAAAAATCGACGCCTACATTGGCTAAATCGCCTTGCGAAAACCCTGCAGGAAACTGCTACCATCGAAAATCAAGCTGCTCTTCCTACTAAGATTCAACAAGATCACTATCAAACTACGGAATTACAAGAAAAACTCATCGCCATCATTAATCAGAACCTTAACTCCGCTGAGGTCTTTGCTAAAATTGATCAAAATGAATTAAGTTTAGATGATTGGCGTTTTGTCGATGAATTATTCGGTCTTCAAATTTTTAATAGCCTCATCCTGCCATCAAGTGAAATTCAAATTCTCATCGAAGAGCGCACTGAAGCTAAACAAAATAAAGATTACACCAAGGCCGACCAGATTCGCGAAGAATTAAAAGCGCATAATTTTAGTATTTTAGACACCAATCAAACCAGTTTCTGGCAATATCTTGAAACACCAATGATATAATCAAACAAAGGAGTATATGTCACGCACAATTGATATCGACACAAAAACATTTGTCCGCTTCTGGCTAGTCTTAATCGCTTTTGCCGCCGCCGGATTTTTCATTATTAAAGCTGCCGGTGGTCTAATCATCGTCGGAATTTCCGCTTTTCTAGCAATCTCTCTTCATCCGCTAGCTAAACAAATCGATAAAATCGACAAACGTAAAAGTCGCCCTGGACTTTCTTCCGCGTTAGCAGTTTTTACCATTGCACTAGCTTTTGCCATTATCGTAGGAGTGATTGGTCCGGTTATTGTCGAGCAGGTTTCTAATTTTCTTGCTACCGCACCTGCTAAGATTTCGGAAGTTATCGACCATTTAGATATTAATGGTATTGGTAATTATTTTGGAATCCCCAATCTCCAAGATAGTTTAACTTCCGGTATTAAAAGTTTCAGTAGTACTATGCTCGGAAATATTAGCAATATTGCCGTCGGCAGTATCGGCGCCATTAGCAATATCATCACTAGTGTGATTCTTACCATTGTTCTCACCATCCTCTTCATGCTTGAAGGCCCGACTATGATGCAAGATTTTTGGCGCGTCATGGCAGTCAAAGACAAAAAATCCGCCCACGTCTGGCAGCGCGTCATCACTCGTATGGGTAATGTGGTAGCAGCCTACGTTTCCTCTCAGGTCTTTATCGCTCTCCTCGACGGCCTCATGACTATGCTTGGCGTTTTTGTCATCACTCTCATCTTCAATCTTCCAGTTACACTCGCGGTACCTCTCGGCCTCATCTCCTTCCTCTTTTTCCTCATTCCAATGTTTGGCCCGGTCATCGGCTGTATCTTGAATACCACTCTACTTTTCATTAACGCCCCAGGCGCCGCAATTGCTTTCTTCATTTTCTACCTCATCTATCAGCAGATTGAAAATAACATCATCGGCCCCCGCATTCAGGGTAAGGGACTTAACCTTCCTCCACTTGCAATTTTAATCTCGATTACTATCGGTATGTACGCCTTCGGCCTGATTGGCTGTATCGTGGCTATCCCAATTGCTGGCTGTATTAAAATTCTTTTCGAAGAAGCCTCCAATATCCGCGCTACTCTCGATGACGAAAAATAATTAAAATTTAAAATCTAGTTCAAAATCGAAAGATCAAATCATTCTGATTCGCTTGACTAGTCATCCAAAATTTCACATAATTAATAAGCACTTAAAAAGGAAAAAATTTACTATGGAACAAGTTTTACCATTTCTTGAAGGAATGTTTTATATTGCAACTACCGATGGCGACCAGCCACATCTTCGCATTTTTGATGCTGCTGGCATTCTTGATGGCCATCTCTACATTGGCACCAAATCTAACAAACAGGTTTACGCTCAAATCGAAAAAAATCCTAAGGTCGAAATTTACGTCTTTAGCAACGAACTTGGCCTCATGCGTTTCACCGCTGAAGCTAAAACTGTTGCCAACAAGGAACTAAACCAAAAGGCTTACGAATCCACTGGCAAGACCTACGACGAAACCTCTGCCGCTATCGAACTCACTAATGTTCGTGGCTCCATCAAAACTAAAGACGGTGAAACCGTAGAACTTAATTTCTAAGATGGACAAGCAAGTTAGAAAACGCAATCTCTTAATTTACTTCACCGCAATTTCGGCTGGAATCCTTTTGATTTCCAACTTGGCTGCGACCAAGCTTTGGGATCTCTTTGGCATTCCAGTCGATGGGGGTGTAATTAGCTTTCCAATTTCCTACATTCTCGGTGATATTATCATTGAATTTTACGGCCAAAAGACTGCCAAACACATCATTCTCGGAAGTCTTTTAGTCAATATTATCGCTGCGCTCACTTTCTGGATTGTCATTGCCCTACCCCCATTTTCTGGTACGGAAGGCATGCAAGAATCAATTGCCAATGTTTTAGGCTTTGCGCCACGCATTATTATCGGCTCACTCACTGCCTATCTTTTCTCGCAATTTTCCAACAATTACATCTTCGAGAAAATCAAGCAAAAGACTGGGCAAAAACTCTTCATTGTTCGCGCCCTCACCTCTTCTTTTGTTGCACATTTTTTCGATACTTTAGTCTTTGAAACTGTCGCCTTCCTCGGTGTACTGGCTTTCTCCGACTTCTTGAATCAGGCTATTTTTGCCTACTTCATCGGCATCGGTATCGAAATCGTCTTGTCCCCAGTCGAAATCTTAATCGTAAAAAATCTCCGCAAATATATTCCAGCCCATAAAGTTGAAATCACAAAAATTACGGACCAAGCAACCGAAAAATAGGGAATCATGACGACTTCTGGTTTTTCTTTCGAAATTAATGAACGTATCCCAGACAAACTCGGTCGTGCTGGGACTATCCATACCCCACACGGCGACATTAAGACTCCAGCTTTTATGGCGGTCGGCACCACAGGGGCCATTCGCTTTCTTTCGCCAGAAGAACTTCATCAAACCAAGGCTCAAGCCATGCTTAGTAATGGATACCACCTTCGCCGCAAATCACAAGAGATTGCCGATGCAGGTGGTTTAGCCAACTGGTCAAATTGGCATGGACCAACCCTCACCGATTCTGGTGGCTTTCAAGTCATGTCGCTTGGCTCTGGTCTTGGCAAAGTCGTCTCCATGGAGCGCGAGCGTGGTGTAGTTAATACCGCCCATCAAGAACGCCTCGCGCATGTCACTGAAGATGGGGTTAACTTCCGTGACCCCTTCGATGGTCAACCAGATTTTATTGGCCCAGAAGAATCTATGCAGATCCAATGCCGTATCGGCGCCGATATTCACATGGCCTTTGATGAACTCACCTCTTTAGCCGACAGCTATGAATATAATGTCGAGGCACTTGCCCGTACCGAACGTTGGGCTAAGCGTAGTCTCGACGAGCATTTTAAATTACGTGATTCACTTGGTTACCGTCAAAGTCTTTATGGGGTTCTACAAGGTGGACGCTGGGAAGGTTTAAGGCGCAGTACCGCCAAAAAATTTGGCGAAATGCCCTTTGATGGTTACGGTCTCGGCGGCGCCTTTCTTAAGGAAGACCTCGGAGAAATTTTACGTTGGTGTAATGAGGAATTACCTGAAAACAAACCTCGTCACCTACTTGGGCTCTCTCATCCAGATGACATTTTAATTGGTACCGAAATGGGTGCTGATACTTTTGACTGTGTCGCACCTACCAGGGAAGCTCGTCACGGTAAAATCTACACCAAATACGGAGACATCAATCTCCGTAAGTTTAAGGATAGTAATGAATTACTTGATGCGCATTGTGACTGTACTACCTGTAAAGCCGGTTGGACCAGGGGACAATTGCGTGCGCTTTGGAAATCTGGTGATCCAGAACTCAAGCGTCAGTATTATAATCTTGCTACCGCCCATAATTTACGCTTCATCATTCGCCTCACCGAGCAAATTCGTGAAAGTATTTTAAATCAGACTTTTGCTGAATTTAAAAAACAATTTTTACATGATTATTATCAAAAATAAGAACCATAATCGTGATAAAATAGATTAGTGGAAAATAAAGTTTCATTCTTCAAAAGATATCCAATCGTCAAAGATTTTGTTAACTTAATTGTTTTTGTCGCCTGCGTCATTCTCGGCACGATGTTCTTAAATGCCTATGTTTTTCGCTCATATAATGTAGTAGGACATTCCATGGATAACACCTTGAGCGAAAACGACCGTTTAATCGTCAATCGTCTAGCCGTCAGTATGAGCCATCTATCAGGTAAGGAATACGTACCAGAACGTGGCCAAATTATTGTTTTCTTGAATGGTGAATCTAGTGGCAAGTTAACTTGTAGTGTCGATCCTACCATTAAAGATCAATACATCATCAAGCGTGTTATTGCTTTTCCAGGCGAACGTGTCGTAGTAAAAGACGGCAAAATTACGGTTTATAATGATCAGAACCCTAATGGCTTCGACCCAGATACCGCTACTAGAAAATCCGTTACCGATGGTCCAAAGACTAATACTTCTGGTGAAGTCGACACCACGGTACCAGATGGTGAAATTTTCGTGGTCGGCGATAACCGTGAGGGTACCCATTCCTACGATTCCCGTTATGGTCTTGGCACTATTCCATATTGTCGCATCATTGGACCAGTCCTCATGCGACTTTATCCCTTCGATCACATTCGTTTATTTTAATAATAAGGTATAATATTTTATATGGCAGATTATGTAATTATCCGACGTGGCCGCAATATTCTCAGTACCATTCTTCATGTCTTACTGAATTTAATACTTGCCATTGCCACTATTTTTCTAAACCTCGCTACCGCAAGTTTTCTTCCTGGCTGTGCCTTGGTACTTCTTTCCAAATGGCGTATGTTTGCCGTGCGTCCACGCTATTTATTTATTAATATTAAATCCAACCTAGTCGACCTCATCATGGGTTTTTCTTTCGTATTTCTCGCCTACTGTGCCGGAAATATCTTAAGCCCATTGCATTACGTATTAACGGCTCTCTATTCACTCTGGCTCATTGTTCTCAAACCAATGTCTTCTAACTTCGCCACCAAACTCCAGGCGCTTCTCGCAGTATTTTTCGGCAGTACCGCCATCACCCTAATGGTAGCTAGTAGTAGCTCCGGTCTCACCGTCCTATTAAACTTTATCCTCGGTTTTGCCGTAGCACGCCACGTCTTGGTACAAAGTGAAGACACCGAATATAGTTTAATCACCTTAATTTCTGGTCTCATTTTTGCCGAGATTTCCTGGTTAGCTGAATTCTGGCTCATTGTCTATTCTTTTAAGGCCTTCGGTCTAATCATTCCACAAATCTCCATTATTCTGACGATCTTAGCGTTCCTAGCTGGTCTTCTTTATCAAAACGCCAGTCAAAATGACCAGAAAATTGAAAAGAAAGATATTCTCGTACCTACTATTTTTGCTATTTCCGTAATCCTGATAATCGTGCTGTGGTTTAGTAAACCGCTATTTAATGTCTAATCTTACGTTTAAGGAGGTAAAAAATGAACGAAGATAAAAGTAATTTTGAACCAAAAGACTCAACCGATTTAGAAGAAGTAAAAAACATCTCTGAATCAGAAGATCTCGAATCTACCGATTCATCCGTGAATCCAGTCGAAGAGTCAGAAGCTACCGACACCTCAGAACATTCCGAAGCTTCAGAACGATCCAAAAACGAAACCGAAGTTGAAGTTGAAACTGAAACCGATTCCGAGACCGAAGATGAATCTGCGGCTGAAGCCGAAGAATCTGAGGCCGAATCTGAATCTGAAGCTGAATCAGAGACAAAAGAATCTAAAGATGAAGACGAAGAAGCTAACGAAGCTAATTCCACTGAAGACACCGAATCTGAATCTGAAGAGAAATCCACCTCAAAAACAGAGAAAAAACCAAAGATTAAAACTGGTAAAAATCATTTTGCCACCTTTGCTAGTCTCGTAGCCGTCGCCTTATCAGGCACCGCGCTTTATTATGCCTACAACCGCCCAACTACTTCAATTTTCCATAGTAGTAATTCGGCCAGCAATAACGCCGCTACCTTTGCTGAAGGTTCAATTTCTGAAATTGCCAATTCTGTTTCGAAAAGTGTAGTTTCAATCATCACCAACACCAGCACCACCGGTTCTTTCTTTACTGGTCAAGTTTCCCAGGCTGCCGGTACCGGCTTTATCATCAGTAGCGATGGTTATATCGCCACCAATAAGCACGTCGTTGCTAATGCTACCAAAATTGGCGTCATCCTCGACGATGGCTCGACTTATGAAGATGTCGAACTTATCGGCACCGACCCAATCAATGATTTTGCCATTATTAAAATCAAAGACGTCAAGGATCTTACTCCAATCAAAATTGGTGACAGCAAAACCACTAACATCGGCCAGCAAGTGGTAGCTATCGGCAACGCGCTTGGTACCTACCAAAACTCCGTGACCTCCGGCATCATCTCTGGTAAAGGTCGTAGTCTCACCGCCTCTGATTCTTCTCGCACCACCTATGAAACCCTTTCCGATATGATCCAAACCGATGCTGCCATCAACGGCGGAAACTCCGGTGGACCACTCGTCAATGCCGCCGGTGAAGTCATTGGCATTAACACCGCTTATGCTAGCCAGGGAAATAACGTTGGCTTCGCTATTCCTATCAATAGCGTCAAGGGAATTATGGCTGGCGTCCTCAAAGATGGCAAATTCGAACGCGCCGTCTTGGGTGTTCGCTATCAAACCATCACCCCGCTTATTGCCAAAGAAAAGAAGCTTGATGTCACAGCTGGTGCCTATGTCAAAGGCTCAAACAATGTCTCCGCCGTCATCAAAGGTAGCGCAGGCGACAAGGCTGGTATTAAAGATGGCGACATTATTACTGCCGTTAATGGCACCAAAATCGGCACTGCCGGCTCTCTTGGTAGCTTAATTGGCGAATACGCCGTCGGCGACACGGTCAAACTCGAAGTTTATCGTGATAAAAAATATATCGAGCTCCAAGTTAAACTTGAAGCCTATGACGCCGATAGCGCCAAAGTTACCACCAACAAAAAGTCCGACGACGACGAAGAATAAAATCAAAAAATAACCCTCCGGGGTTATTTTTTATCTATCATAATACGCATTATTAAAATTCTTATTTTACCTAAAATTCCACCAAAAATTATTTAAGCTTATCCACCGGATAGAAAAATCCTAAAATTAAATCTTTCTTTAAGCCTAATTCAAAGCCCAACTTTTCCGCATATTCAATAATTTTTTGTTGCTGGCTCATATCTGATTCTATAATCACATAATTAGTTTCCAGTTCCGCCTGAATTTCTGTCTCCGAGAGCTCCTCCGGGTTTTTAATGCTGAAGAAATTTCGCTTAATCTGATCGAGCAAACGATAAATCTGCGCCAAGCCATCCTTATCCGCATAAAGCGCTAGTTTTGGTTCGTACTGCAATTCTGGCGATTGCCACTCCCAAGATTCATCCACGTATGGTAAATTTGCCACAATAATCTCTGGGCGAATCTTCAAGCGTAAAATCGTCGAAAGAAGGTCTGATTTGTAAAATTTAATATTTTTTACCCCTAATTTATCCCGGTTAATTCGCGCCACCGTCAAAGCATCTTTCGAAATATCGAGGCCAATCACCTGGCTATTTGCGCATTCCAAAGCTACGGAAAGACCAATGCAGCCCGACCCCGTTCCCACATCTACAATTGTCACCGGCTTTTTTGAAGTTGTCTGCTCTCCGCTATTAAATTTTCCATCAATGATACGATAATAAAGTTTTCCCGCCAGCTCCGCCGCGAGTTCCGTTTCCGGACGGGGAATTAAAACATTTTGATTCACCAAAAAAGGTCGCCCCATAAACCATTTCACCCCTAGAATATAGGCCAGTGGCACCTTGTTCGCGCGCAAAGCCACCATCTGATCAGCTTTCTTACGCGCTTCATCAGAAATTTTATCCGCCCCATGAGTCACGAAAAAACTGCGGTCTTGTACATCCATCGAGACCGCCAAAATAATCTCCGCCTCCGTCGGATTAATAATTTGCTTCGAAACCTCCAGCCAGCTTTTTACCGTGGTTGCCATTTTCTCCTTAAAAAACTTATTCCGCGATGCCGTTTTCCGTGCGAATTACATCGAGCTCACACTTCTTCAGCTCCGAAATAATATCATCAATATCACCATCCATTACTGCATTTACATTCGATCTGGAATAATGAATACGATGGTCTGTTACACGATCTTGTGGGAAATTATAAGTACGAATCTTCTCTGAACGATCACCCGTACCGATTAAGTTTTTACGCGCCGCCGAAGCATTTTTCGCCGCCTCTGCTCGCTGAATATCATTCAAACGCGTACGTAGCACCATCATGGCACGCTCTTTGTTTTGGCGCAAAGAGCGCTCATCTTGCATTGCCACCATAATTCCGGTCGGCAAATGCGTAATACGAATAGCCGAGTTAGTCGTGTTCACTGATTGGCCACCATGTCCACCCGCGTGGAAAATATCTATTCGTAAATCTTTTTCATCAATCACAATTTCCGACTCCTCCACCTCCGGCAAAGCCACCACCGTCACCGTAGAAGTATGAATGCGCCCCTGCGACTCGGTCACTGGCACACGTTGCACGCGATGTACACCACCTTCAAATTTCATCGTCCCGAAAGGCGTGTCTCCGTCCATCTTAAAGACCACCTCTTTCACACCACCGGTTTCATTTAAGCTTTCATTCATCAGTTCCACTTTAAAACCATGTTTTTCTGCATAGCGTAAATACATACGATAAAGTTCGCCCGCAAACAACGAAGCCTCATCGCCACCGGCCCCAGCTCGAATTTCCATAATCACTGGCTTGTCATCATCCGGATCACGTGGAATTAGCTTATCATCAAGTTGCCTAGTTAAATCCGTAATTTTTTCGGTAAGCTCTTGAATTTCAAGCTTTGCCATCTCGCCAAGTTCAGGATCTGAAACAATCGCCTCGTCGTCCTTGATTTGCTGCTCGGCACGGGTAATTTCATTTTTTAAATCCAAAATTGATTCAACCTCCGCCTTTCTCTTCGATTTTGCAGCAAAATCATTTTCGAGGTAAGCCTTCGGATTTTCCAAGAATTGATTAAGTTGAGTTAATTCCAACTCTAAACTTTTGATTTTTTCGTCCATATTAGATTAATTATATAATAATCCACCCCATATTCCAATCTCGTAAAAAACTATCTTATTTTTGAACTAAAATCTTGAAGTATAGACAGCAAAAAATCCCTTCCCGGGATTTCAAAAAATATTTTGGTGGATCTTACTGGGCTCGAACCAGTGACCTTACGAATGTGAATCGTACGCTCTAGCCAACTGAGCTAAAGATCCATAACTTCTCCATTATAATATATAATTTCACTTTTCACAAAAAATAAGGCCATTTGGCCTTATTTTAGACTTAAGCTTCAGCTTTTTCTGCTTTTTTCTCAGCTTCTTTCATCTGCTTAGCAGCTTTGTTGGCGAGAGCCTGTTTCAAAGCTTCTGCCTTCATAGCACGAGCCTTAAAGCGGTCAACGCGACCTTCGGTATCGATAATCTTCTCTTCACCAGTAAAGAATGGGTGAGAAGCCGAAGAAATCTGAACCTTCACGAGTGGATATTCATTTCCATCGGTCCACTTGATAGTCTCTTCGCTCTTAGCGGTAGACTTAGTCAAGAAAGAAAAGTTCGCAGCGTCATCAGCAAAAACCACAAAGCGATAATCTTTTGGATGCAATTCTTGTTTACTCATAATTAGTCACCATTTTATCAGATACTCGCGGTTTTTTCAATAGGAAATTATTTACAGATTCCACCTCTTATGTTAAGATAGAAAAGTAATTAATTTAATGAAACAGCTTCATCCGTTTTCCTGAAGACAAGATGAAGTGAAGGGAAAGGAAAACATGTCCAAGACTATCGACATGAAAGAACTCCTCGAAGCAGGAGCTCACTTTGGTCACAAGACCTCACGTTGGCACCCAAAAATGGCTCAATACATCCATAGCAAGCGCCAAGACACTCACATTATTAATCTTGAAAAGACCGTAGCTGGCCTCGAAGAAGCTCTCGCTCTTACCAAGAAAATCGCTAAAGACGGCAAGAAAATTCTTTTCGTTGGCACCAAGAAACAACTCAAAGCTATCGTTAAAGAAGCTGCTGAATCTGTCGACATGCCATACGTTACCGAACGTTGGGTCGGGGGGACTCTCACTAACGTCGAAACCGTTAACCGCCAAATCAAGAAGGTTAAAGATCTCGAACGTCGCATGAAAACTGGTGAACTCGAAGCTCGCTATTCTAAGCTCGAAGTCCAACGCTTCCAAGAAGAAATTGCCGTGCTTAACACCCGTTACGGTGGTATCAAAGATATGACTGATCAACCAGCCGCTATCATTGTCACCGATGCTTGCGAAGACAAGAACGCCATTAAGGAAGCTAAAACTCTTCACATTCCAGTAATCGCTATTTGTGATACCAATGTCGACCCAACCGATATCGACATCGTCATTCCAGCTAACGACGATTCCACCAAGGCTGAAAAACTCATTCTTGATTACTTTGTCGAAGCTATCAAATCCGCCAAAAACTAATTTTCATCTATTAAGGAGATAAAAATGGCAGAAATTACCATTGAAAATATCAAAAAACTCAAAGAATTATCCGGTGTAGGTCTTACCGATGCTAAAAAAGCTCTTGTCGAAGCCGATGGCGATTTCGACAAAGCCCTCAAAGCCATGCGCGAAAAGGGTCTTACTAAGGCTGAAAAGCGTGGCGACCGTGAAACTCGTGAAGGTATCGTCGACGCTTACATCCACGATGGCCGCCTCGGCGCTATCATCGAAGTTAACTGTGAAACTTCTTTCGTCGCTAACACCGATGAGTTTAAAGATCTTGCTCACAAACTTGCTATGCAAGTTGCTTCCATGGCCCCACTTTACGTTTCCGAAGAAGATATTCCAGCCGAAACTATGAAGGCTAAAATGGAAGAATTCGAAGCTAACTTCAAGGGTCCAGAAAATATGAAGGAACAAATCCTTTCTGGCCAAGTTAAAAAAGCTTTCTCTGACAAAGTTTTGATGCTTCAACCTTACATCCTTGACGATTCTAAGACTGTCGCAGAATTCATCAAAGAAATGATTGCTAAAACTGGTGAAAACATCACTGTTAAGCAATTCAAGCGCATCGAACTTGGCGTCACTGAATAAATTATTTATTCAAACCTGAAAATAGAATAGGCGAAAAACCTATTCTATTTTTCTTGTGCTAAAATAGATATATGAATATTTTATTTGGTGCTTTTATCGGCCTTATCGCCCTCACATTACTCGTCGTCATTCATGAATTTGGCCACTTCATTATGGCTAAAAAATCTGGTGTCAAAGTTAATGAATTCGGTATTGGTTTACCGCCACGCAAGCTTGCCTGGCTTCATCTTCCAGCCAAAGAAGTCCAAAAATTTTACAACAGTCTCAAAGAGGAATCTAAGACCAAGGTTAATCAAAAACGTCTCCAAAAATTGCTCGCCATGGGGAAGGATAAAACCAAAAAAGATAAGTTCGTCTGGTTTTTCATCCCAAGCACCGAATATAAAAATGACCCACTCTATAAACAAGATTATTTAATTTTCAGCATTAACCTCCTTCCACTCGGTGGCTTCTGCACCATGGATGGGGAATCAGACGCTGAAACCAAACCTCACACTTTTGGTGCCACGAATTATCTTCAAAAAACCGCTATTCTTTTCGGTGGCGTTACTATGAACTGGCTTTATGGTATTTTAATTTTTACCATTCTTGCCGTCACTGGTATGCCACAATTCACGAATAATCAATTCAATATTAATGAAAAAGCGCATTTTACTATGCCAAAAATCTATATCGATAAAATTCTCGAGGATTCTCCAGCCAGTCACAGTACCTTGAAAGCCAATACTATTATTCATGACGCTAAAGCCAAGAACGAAGATAACTGGAAAATACTAACCTCCACGCTTGACGTTCAAGATTTTAACAAATCCCATCTCGGTCAAACCGTAATTTATCGTACCTTCGATCCAGTCACCAAAGACACCAGTGAACACGAAGTCACCTTAAATTCAGGGGACAATTCACCAGCTCTCGGTATTTCCATGCGAATGGATGGTCAATTTCTTGCTCACTATTCCATTGTCGATGCACCGCTCATCGGTCTTGGTACCACCGCCCAAATCACTGGTGAAACCTTCCGTGGCCTCTACGATATGATTCGAAATCTTTTCTCGGGAATCACCAAGCAAATTACCGGCAACCAAGAAACCAGAGAGTCTGGCAAACAAGAACTCGCCAAAGCTGGTGAATCCGTCTCCGGACCTGTCGGCATCATTGGTGTAATTTTCCCAAGTTTCGTTAGCGCTGGTTTTACCGAATTACTTTTCCTTACCGCCATCATTTCCATCTCTCTCGCCTGTATGAATGTTCTACCAATACCAGCCCTCGATGGCGGACGCTGGACTATGATTACCATCTCTAAATTACTCAAGAAGAAACTTTCTACTGAACTTGAAGGTAAAATCATCGCCTCTACCTTCCTCTTCCTCTTTGCTATGTTTATTCTTGTCACGATTTTAGATTTAATTCGTATCTTCCATTAATATGTCATCAAAAACTTCATTTTCAAGCAAACTTGTCAAATTATTAAAATCTAACATAGACTTAATCTATCTTCCGATCTTGTCCATCATCACCTTTTACTCTGCTCAGTTCATCGTCGGGGTGCCAATGCTAATTATTCTTGGTTCCGACACGCTAAAAACACCCCTCATTGCTACTATTTTCTCCGCCTTAGTCTATGTTTTAAGTTTTCTTTTTCTCCTCCTCACCTTTAAGCACCTAAAACCACTTAGGGCTCCGGTCACCCGTAATGAGCTTGGATTTAAGGATTTAGTCACTTTCTCGGATATCGGCCTCGCCATTGCCGGCCTTTTTGGCTATCTAACTTTTTCTGCCATCCTTACCGCACTTTTCTCCGTTTTCCCATGGTTCAACCTTACAGAGAACCAACCACTCCTCTATTCAACCCTAATCTCACCACTTAACAAAGTCTTTGCGGCCATTGCCCTGGTAGTAGTTGGGCCAATTCTCGAAGAGGTTATTTACCGCGGACTCATCTACGGCAAACTTCGCAAAAAACATTCTCTAATTACTTCGATTTTGATCGTTTCCATTCTCTTCGGCTTTCTCCATGGACAATGGAACGTGGGCGTCGATATATTTGCGCTCAGCGTGGTCGCCTGTTTGATGCGCGAAACCACGGGTACAATTTATGCTGGAATTATTTTACATATGCTAAAAAATACCATTGCCTTTTATCTATTATTTATGGCCTAATACTAGCCTAGACTAAATAAATATATTAAAAAAGAGGCTATCCAGCCTCCTTTTTTTCATACAACTAAAAACTTAAGCAACTTCGAGAATTTCGCCCTTATTGCCGTTTGGTAGAGTATATTTATCACCCTCTTTTTTGCCAATTAATGCCTTACCGATTGGCGAGATATCTGAAATACGACCGTTTAAAGGATCGGCCTCTACGGCACCCACGATAGAATAAGTATGCTCCTTACCAAGCATCTTAATTTTTACCGTCGAACCTACAGCAATTTTACCACTCTTCGCCGCCTTAATGATTTCCGCATTTTTTAGGATTTCTTGAATTTCCAAAATTCGACTTTCTACCTGACGTTGCTCAGCACGCGCATCCGAATATTCCTGATTTTCTTTAAGGTCGCCAAAAGAACGGGCGGTAGCCAAACGATCGGCGATTGCTGGACGCATTTTAATCAGACTTTTCAACTCATTCTCAAGATTTTTCTTACCATCTTGAGTTAAACTTACTGTTTTTTTCATAGGAATAAAAAATACAATCTTTCTTTTAATATAATTACTTCATTAAAAAATACACGAAGCCCCAAAAAATGTCAACTTATCTCTGTTATTTCTATTTTTTGTGATACAATTAGAATATTATTATTTTAAACAGGAAAGGTAAAGGATGAAGTTAAGTCAATCATTTATCAAGACCTTCCGTGAAGTAGGAAAAGAAGAAACCAGCCGCAACGCTGAACTTCTCATCCGCGCTGGCTACATTTACAAGGAGATGGCCGGTGTTTATGACTTCTTACCACTCGGATTGATCACATTAAACAAAATTCAAGATATCATCCGCGACGAGCTCGATGCCATCGGCTGTCAGGAGATGCAAATGACTGCGCTTCAGAACCCCGAATCCTGGGTCAAAACTGATCGCTGGCGCGATGATGTTATCGATGTCTGGTTCAAAACCAAACTTAATGCCGGCGGCGAATTGGGTCTCGCTCCTACTCACGAAGAGCCACTCACCAATTTAATGACCAAATACATTTCTTCTTACAAGGACCTCCCAGTCTACGTCTATCAATTCCAAACCAAGTTCCGAAACGAACTTCGTGCCAAATCTGGTATTCTCCGTACTCGCGAATTCCTTATGAAAGATCTTTACAGCTTCTCGACCGATAAAGAATCTCACGAAAAGTTCTACCACGAAGTCGAAGAGGCCTACAAGCGCATCTATGTCCGTCTCGGCCTCGGCGATTGTACCTACGAAACTTACGCTTCTGGTGGGGCTTTCTCTAAGTATAGTCACGAATTCCAGACTATCACTCCAGTTGGTGAAGACGTTATTTATTTCAACGATGATAAGTCTATTGTCTTAAACGAAGAAGTCGTAATCGATGAAGTTCTAAATGACCTCGGCGTTAAAAAGGAAGACCTTCACTCTACCGCCGCTGCCGAAGTTGGTAATATCTTTACTCTCAGCTACAAATTCTCTGATCCAATCGGTCTTAAGTACGACGATAAGGACGGCGAAAAGAAAACCGTCTTCATGGGTAGCTATGGTATCGGTGTTTCCCGCGTTATGGGTGTAATTGCTGAAAAGTTTGCTGATGAAAAAGGTCTCGTTTGGCCAGAAAATATCGCACCTTTCAAGTATTACTTGATCGGTCTTGGCGATGAAGCCGCTAAGCTTACCAACGAGCTTCACGATGCTCACCGTAAGGAAATCCTTCTTGATGATCGCGATATGCGCATCGGTGAAAAACTTACCGATTCTGAACTTCTCGGTATCCCTTACCGCGTCATAATTTCGGAAAAGACCTTGGAAAATAACCAAGTCGAAATCACCGACCGTAAGACTGGCGAAACCAAGCTTATCGGCCTCGAAGAATTCAAGAATTCACTCTAAAAGTTAAATACCCCGAATCAGGGGTATTTTTCTCTCTGATGTGATAAAATATAGATAAGTATATAAGGAAAAATTATGTTTGATAACACCGAATATAAAATTGCATTTCAAGCCGTCATCGACCGCTTCCAACAAGAACTCAAAAAAGTTCGTACTGGTCGCGCTCATCCAGACATGCTTTCCAGTATCAAGGTCGAAGCTTACGGTCAATACATGCCACTTAATCAAGTAGCCAATGTCACCATTGCTGATGCCACCATGCTTTTAATTACTCCATTTGATCCATCCACCATCGCTGGTATCTCTAATGCAATTCGCGCCGATCAAACTCTTAACCTCAATCCAGCCGATGACGGTCGCGTGATTCGCGTTCCAGTGCCACCACTCACCGAAGAACGTCGCAAAGAAATCGTTAAGACCACTTCTCAGAAGATTGAAGAAGCCAAGGTCGCACTCCGTAAAATCCGTGACGACGCAAGAAAAGAACTCAAGTCCATCGAAGACCTTTCTGAAGATATCAAGAAGCGCAGCGAAAAAGAAATTGACGATCTCACCAAAGATTTCAGCGCTAAAATCGACGAACTTTTCAAGGCTAAAGAAGCCGAAATTATGAAAATCTAATCAATAAGAAAAACTATGGCCACATTAAACGACTATCGCAACGAACGACTTAAAAAACTCACCACCTTAAAGGAAATGGGGATTAATCCATATCCATCTCATTCCGATCGTAATACCAAGATTTCTGAAATTTTGGATAATTTTGCTGAACTTGATGGTAAAAAGGTGATTATTGCGGGTCGCATTATTGCCATTCGTAGTTTTGGTAAGCTTGCCTTCGTTAAGATTCGTGATTATTTTGGTGAAATTCAACTTTTCATGAAACAAGACGAAACCCCAGAAGGCTTTATCGGTACTAAACAATTAAAACTGCTTGATACCGGCGATTTTATCGAAGCTGAAGGTCTGGTTGGTAAGTCTCAAACTGGCGAAATTTCACTTTTCACTAATTACGTGAAGCTTCTCACTAAAACCCTTCGCCCAATGCCGGGTCGTGATGGCTTTACCAATAAAGAAGAACGTTATCGTCGTCGTTATGTCGACATGAATGTTAACCCTGAAGTGCGCGAGCGCATGGTTCGTCGCAGTAAATTCTGGCAAGCTACCCGCGACTTCATGAATATGCACGGCTTTATCGAAGTCAATACTCCAGTCCTCGAACATACCACCGGTGGCGCCGATGCTACACCTTTTATTACTCATATGGACGCCCTAGGTGAAGATTTTTACCTTCGTATTTCTCAAGAATTACCCTTAAAACGTCTTCTGGGTGCTGGCTTTGAAAAAGTTTACGATATTGGACCTCGCTTCCGCAATGAGGGCGTCGACGACGAGCACCTACCAGAACATATTGCCTTTGAGTCCTATGCCGCTTATGAAGACTATCAAAATGGCATGGATTTTTACGAAGAAATGCTTAAATATGTTGCCGAAAAAACTTGGGGCACCCTCAAATTTCAGGTTAATGGTTTCGATATCGACCTCTCTAATAAGTGGCCACGCATCAAATATGCCGACCTAATTCGCGAAGAATTCGATATCGACGTTTTCAATCCAGATCGCGCCAAAATCACTGCAATCCTCAAGTCTCACGGCGTCGAGGTGACTGCCACGCAGGCCGATTCTCGCCTTATCGATAACCTCTGGAAGCTAATTCGCAAAAAATCCGGTGGACCATTCTGGTTAATTGAAGAACCTCTTTCGCTCTCCCCACTCGCCAAGATTTCCCCAGAAAATCCTCTGGTCACTGAACGTTTCCATCCGGTTATTGCCGGTACCGAAATGGGTAACGGCTACTCCGAATTAAACGATCCACTCGATCAGCTCGCACGCTTCGAAGAACAACAAGCCCTGCGCGATGGCGGCGATAGCGAAGCTCAAATGCTTGATCAAGATTTCGTCGAAATGCTCGAGTACGGTATGCCACCAGCCTGCGGTTGGGGTAACTCCGAACGTAATTTCTGGCTACTTGAAGGCGTATCCGGCCGCGAGGCCGTCCCATTCCCAATCATTAAGCGCCGCGCCAATTCTGAAAATACTTCTGAAGAATCATCCGAATCCGAAGAATCAAAGACTTCCGAAGATTCCGCTATTTCCAAAGATTCAGCCATCTCTGAAGATTCCTCCGAATCTTCCACTCACGCATAATTCAGAATTTAAAATCGTTAACTAAAATTATTAAAGAAAAGAGGTAAAAATGTTGGACATTAATTTCATCCGCAACAACAAAGAGCTCGTCGAACATTCCATCAAAGAAAAAATGTACAAAAACGTCAATCTTGATGAAATTCTCGCCTTGGATGACCAGAGAAAAACTCTCCTTCAACAAGTTGAAGCTCTTCGCAAAGAGCGCAACGATAATACCGCCAAAATGAAAAATGGCAAACCTAGCGACGAACTAATCGCCAAAGGTAAGGAAATCAAAGAAAAACTTAGCACCCTCGAAGCCGATCTTTCTGATTTTGAAAAAGAATTAAACACTAAACTTAAAACCGTCCCTAATGTGATTTTTGACGATGTGCCACTCGGTGACGAATCGGCCAGCGTAGAAGTCAAAAAATGGGGTGAATGCAAAACTACCGGCGTCGACCATCTCGACTATGCCGTCTCTCGTGATTGGGTAGATTTCGAACGTGGTGCCAAGGTTGCTGGTGCAAAATTCTACTATGTCAAAGGCGGCCTCGCCCTACTCGAAAATGCCCTTATCCAATTTGGCATCAAAAAAATCGTTGAACATGGCTTCACTCTCATGGATGTGCCTGATTTAGTTAATTCTCGCGTTCTGGAAGGTACCGGTTTTGCTCCTCGTAGCTCTGAGCAAAGCGATGAATACTACATCGAAGGGGAAGATCTCGCCCTTATTGCCACCGCCGAAATGCCAATCACTGGCTATCATATGGACGAAATTATCGACGAAGAAAAACTTCCACTTTTCTATGCTGGTTTTTCAGCCTGTTTCCGCAAAGAAGCTGGCGCCTACGGCAAGCACACTCGTGGCCTCTTCCGCGTCCATCAATTCAATAAGCTTGAAATGTATTCTTTCTGTACTCCAGAACAGAGTAAAGAAATCCACGAAAAACTTCGCGCCATCGAGGAAGAAATCTGGCAGGAAATTGGTATCCCATATCACGTTATTAATATCGCCGCCGGTGACCTTGGTGCGCCAGCTGCCAAAAAATACGATATTGAATACTGGTCTCCAGTTGATCAAAAATACCGTGAAATCACCAGCTGCTCGAACTGCAGCGACTTCCAAGCTCGCGGGCTTAATATTCGCGTCCGCCGTAAGGATGGCACCGTCGAAGTGCTTCATACCTTGAATGGCACCGCCATTTCTCTCGCCCGCACTATGGTAGCGGTTATCGAAAACTTCGCCGAAGAAGGTGGTAAGCTTCGCGTCCCAGCCGTCTTGCAGCCATACCTCGGTACAGACATGTTATAATAGCCATAAGGAGAAATTATGATCGAAAAAATTGAAATTAGTGGTAGCAATTACAAAATTGAAGATAGTTTTCATAAATATGCCGTCAAACGTATCGGCAAACTCGACAAATACTTGCCACACGGCAGCAAAAAAGATGTGGTTGCCAAAATCGTCGTCACCGAAGTCGGACGCACTCACGGTAATAAATATGAAATTTCTGCCGCCATGGAAATTCCAGGTGGTAAAGTTATCGCCGCTAAGGACGAGTGTTCCAATATTTTCGCCGGCATCGACATTATTGAGGCTAAGCTAATGGGTCAAATTCGTCGTTACAAAATCGAGAGCACTCCACATCTTCGTCGTGGGGTCTTCTCCCGCTTTTTTGGTAAAAAATCCAATTCTTAATTTTAACCTAAAATTAAGAAACTAAAACTCAATTAAAAATACATGTTCTCTTAAAAACATGTATTTTTTATGATAAAATATCCCTATAATATTATTCCGATTTGGAGGTTTCGACTGTTTATGTCTCAGAAAAAAATTGAAAAAATTCAGGAAGCCAAAATTAAGGCTCCAAAAGTTAAAAAAGAACGCAAGCCAACCGATAAATTAGCTGATAAAACCACCACGACCCGTATTTTGCAGGGTGTTTTTGGTGACCCAGCCAAGCGTAACCTCGCTCGCATGCGCAAAGTCGTTAAGGTGATTAATGGTCTCGAACCAAAATACGAAGCCATGTCTGATGACGAGCTCAAAGCTCAAACCAACGTCCTAAAAGAACGTCTTGATACTCTTAATAAGAAGGCCGAGGCTAATATCGCTCGTGCCAAACTAAAAGCTTCAGCCAAAAAATCTGAGACAAAGACTGAATCTACTGACGGTACTAAGAAGCAATCTACCTCTGTCAAATCGGAAAAACTTGAACGCAACGAAACTAAAATTTTAAGCGAAATTTTACCAGACGCCTTCGCCCTGGTGCGTGAAGCCACTAAGCGCGTCCTCGGCATGCGCCACTACGACGTCCAGATGATTGGTGGTATCGTTCTTCACGAAGGCAACGTAGCCGAAATGAAGACCGGCGAAGGTAAAACCTTGGTCGCACTTTTACCATCTTTCTTAAACGCCTTAACTGGCCGCGGCGTCCACGTCGTCACCGTGAACGATTACCTCGCTCAACGCGACGCCGGTTGGAATGCTCCAGTTTATCACTTCCTTGGTATGAGTGTAGGTGTAATTATTGCCGATGCTAGCTTTCTTTATGATCCAGAATATATTAATGAGGAACATACTGATGAACGTATGCAGCACTTGAAGCCTTGCACTAGAAAGCAAGCCTATCAAGCTGATGTGACGTACGGTACGAATAACGAATTCGGCTTCGATTACCTCCGTGATAACATGGTGAACGAAGTTGATTTTCTCCGCCAACGTGAACTTAATTTTGCCATCGTCGATGAGGTTGACTCAATTCTTATTGATGAAGCCAGAACCCCGCTAATTATTTCCGCCCCTGCTGGCGATAATCCAGATTCTTATTATCAATTCGCTAAAATCGCCTCTCACCTCGGTCCAGACGATTATGTACTCGACGAAAAACACCGTTCCGTTTCACTCACCGATGCCGGTATCGAAAAAGTCCAGCGCATGCTCGGTATCGACAATCTTTATTCCGCTGACAATACCCGCTTAGTCTATCATATGGATCAAGCTTTACGCGCTCAGGTAGTTTTCCAGCGCGACCGCGACTATGTCGTCACTAATTCCGGCGAAGTTATTATTGTAGACGAAAACACCGGTCGTCTCATGCAGGGTCGCCGCTACAGCGAAGGCCTCCACCAAGCCATTGAAGCTAAGGAAAGCGTCGTAGTTAAAGAAGAATCTATGACTCTAGCCACCATTTCTTTCCAGAATTTCTTCCGTCTTTACAATAAGCTCTCCGGTATGACTGGTACCGCCTTCACTGAAGCTGAAGAATTCCAGCAAATCTATGCGCTCGACGTAATTCAGATTCCACCTAACCGTCCAATTATCCGTATCGATAAAGACGATCTAATTTTCCGCACCGAAGCTGGTAAACTCCGCGCGATCGTCGAAGAAGTAAGGAAATTCCACGAAAAAGGTCAACCAGTTTTGATTGGTTCCGCCAGCATCGTGAAGAACGAATTAATCGCTAAATATCTCGACGAAGCCGGTCTCTCTTACGAACTACTTAACGCGAAGAATAATGAACGTGAAGCCGCCATCGTGGAAAAAGCTGGCCAAAAAGGCGCTATCACTCTCGCCACCAACATGGCTGGTCGTGGTACCGATATCAAGCTCACTGACGAAGTCAAAGAACTTGGCGGTCTGGTAGTAATCGGTTCCGAACGTCACGATAGTCGTCGCGTCGATAATCAGCTCCGTGGTCGTGGTGGTCGTCAAGGCGACCCAGGCATCACTCAATTCTTTGTCTCTTGCGAAGATGATCTCATGCGCATTTTCCAGGGTAACCAAATTGGCGCCATGCTAAACCGTATCGGCATTGATGAAGACACTCCAATTCAAAATCGCAGTGTCACCAAAATGCTCGAAGCCGCTCAAAAGCGTATCGAAGGTTTTAATTTCGATTCACGTAAAAATGTGGTGCAGTACGATAACGTCATTAACCGCCACCGTCGTATTGTTTATCTCATGCGTCGCAAGATTCTCGAAGGAGCAAATATCTCTGACGAAATTAATCGCCTCATCAAGGAAGCCGTGGCTGATTTAACCGCCGAAAGCATCCGCGTCAATCATAACTTCATTAAAGACTTCCAATCGGTTTTCAATCTTGATCGTGACCTAATTATTGAAATTGGCTTCAAGCGTAAAGCAGAAGAACGCGCCAAGCTTGCCACTCTCGCCGTTAAAGAAGCCTATGCCACCAAGGAACTTGAATTTGGTGCCGATGTGATGCGTAAAATCGAGCGTGAAGTCTACCTCAAGGTCCTCGACGCACTCTGGATGCAACACCTCGAAAACATGCAATATCTCCGTGAAGGTATCCACTGGCGTTCCATCGGCCAACGTGATCCACTAGTCGAATATCGTACTGAATCTCAAAAACTCTTCGAAGGCCTCCAAAAGAATCTCCGTGAAGAAGTTTTGAAGATTCTCCTTTCAATCACCCCACAAGAAGCAGCCGCTACCGACACGATTGACGGGGAAGAATACGACACCGAACTTACTAAGATGGCCGAATCTGCCACCAACCGCGGTGTAAACACTATCGAAGCTGGCGAAAAAAATCTTGATAACGAATTTGCCAAAAAACCAACCAAATCCGCTAGTCTCGGTGAAAAACGCAATAAAGCCAAAAAACAGAAAAAAGCTAAACGCCAAAACAAAAAGCACGGCCGCCGTTAAACATGAAGCATTCTATTGAAGAAATCGAACTAAAAAATGGTGCCAAAGGTCTTTTGATTGACGTACCTGGCGCTTCCGTCATGAATATGAAAGTACAATTTCGTGGCGGTATGCGCTTTGCCAAAAGTCCAGAACTCTACGAGATTGCACATATTGTCGAGCATCTCAGTTTTGGCGCTAATGCTAAATATCCCGATGAATCTACCTATGAAGCTGAATTCACCAAGAACGGGGCCTACCATAACGCCTGGACTTCAGACTATTCGGTTTGTTACGAAACTGAATGTGCGGATTTTGAATGGGATCGTATCTTAGACCTTAAGCGCATTGCTATTACTTCACCAAAATTTAATGAAGCAGAGTTAAAAAGTGAAAAAGGCAATGTCCGCGCCGAGCTCACCGGCTACATGAATGATTATGGCCGCCTACTTTGGCCACGTCTCCAAAAAGCCATTGGCGAAAATGTTCTGAATTTACGCGAACGTCTTTCCACTATTAATAACATCACGCTTGACGACATTAATGAGCATTACCGCCGCACTCACACCGCGAACAATATGCGATTTATTATCGCTGGTCAGACCAAACATCGTAAAAAAGAAATTATTCGCAACCTCGAGAGTTGGGAATTAAATCCCGGCGAACGCTTCGAAATTCCCGTAGATGAGTTACACTCTTCTAACGCCGTCCTAATTAAGCGAAAAGACGCCAGTAATATTACCTTTGGTTTTTCCATGATTACTCCGAGACGCCTCTCCACCGAAGAAACTCAGGCCATGGGCGCTCTCAACCACCTACTAAATGGCACTATGAGCAGTCGTATTTTCGGCCAAGCCCGCCGTCGTGGCTTAGTCTATGGTATGGGCAGTGGAATTAATAGTACCAATCATTATTCTTCCTGGGACTTCGATGGTGAAGTCAATCTTGAAACTTCCGAAGAACTCTTCACACTCATCCAACTTGAAATGCTTAAGGCTCTAAACGGCGATATTTCCGATGCTGATATTGAAGCCGTGAAGACTTACGCTCTCGGTCGCTATCAAATGGGGGCTCAGACCGTCAGCCAAATTTCCGATTACTATACCGACGATTATTTTATGACGGAAAAAGTTGATTTTTATGACAATTTCCCTAATATTATTAAGCAATTAAATAAACCTCTAATCGTCGAACTGGCCCGCGAATTTGCCGGCTCTGGCATCCATGCCATGGTTGCCGTCGGCTCCGTCGAAAAGCAAATCATTAATCAGCTAGCCAATTGCCTGGTTTTCTAGTTAAAACTAAATTTTGCCAGAGTGCTATAATAGACTTATGAAAATTGCAGTTTTAGGTAAAGGAGTGGAAGGTAATGCCGTCGCGGAATATTTTAAACAGGACGAAATTACCTTTTTCGAGAAATTCACCGATGAAGATCTAGATTCTTTTGGTCTAGAAAATTTTGATCTAGTTTTTCGCAGTCCTTCTGTCCACCCATACTACATCGCTAAGCAAAAATCACCTCATCTCATCGATAATTGGACCACTATCACTAATTACTTCTTTAGTCACGTCAAAGCGCCAATTATCGGGGTCACCGGTACTAAGGGCAAGGGAACTACTTGCTCCATTATTGCTTCAATCTTGCGTGAATTCTCTGAAAAATTCGAGCATGTCCATCTAGTTGGCAATATTGGCAACCCGGCCATCCTCGAACTCGATCAAATCACCGAAAAAGATATTGTAGTTTACGAAATGAGTAGCTTTCAGTGCTGGGATCTTAAAAAATCTCCCCACATTTCCGTCATTTTACGTATCGAACCTGACCATCTTGATCGTCACCCCGATTTTGACGACTACGTCGATGCTAAATCTCATATCGTGTTAAATCAAACTTCTGAAGATTCCTGCATCTATTATGCTAACAATCTCTATTCTGAAACTATCGGTGAACTTAGTAAAGGTCAAAAATTCTCCTATCCAATCAAATCCCATCTCGAAGAATTAAACACCCTACTTGACCAGCTGCAAATTCCTGGCGAACATAATCGCGAAAATGCCGAAGCCGCCATTTTAGCTGTACTTGCCATGCTTGATGTTTCTTACGATGAACTTTTCCTACCAGAAAATCATCAGATTTACCAAAAAATCGCCGCGGGGCTTCATAAGTTCCAAGGTTTACCACATCGCTTACAATTTATCCGTGAATTAAATCACGTACGTTATTATGATGACAATTATTCCTCGGCTTTTCCAGCGGCCGATGTTGCCATCGCTGCTTTTGAAAATTATCCTACCTTCTTAATCGCCGGCGGCTTTGATCGCGGCCTTGATCTCACCGAGATGAAACAACGTTTCTTTTCCGCCAAAAATCTCAAGAAAATCATCCTGATTGGTGAAACTAAACGACGCCTTGCCGAAAATGAAGATCCCGAAAAATACTGCTTTGCGGAAACTCTCGAAGAAGCCGTCAATATCGCAAGAAAACTTGCCGAAGCTCAAACCGAACTCGTCGCTAGCAATTTCGATCTTTGCCTACCAATTTCCAAAAATTGTCCAAAAGAAGCCATCCTGCTGATGAGTCCAGGCGCCGCTAGTTTTGATATGTTTAAAAATTTTAGTGACCGTGGCGAACAGTTCCAGGCTCTCGTGAAAAATCTAAAATAGCCATAACCATCTACCAAAATCTCTCATTTTTGATAAAATTGATGTAATGAACGAAAACGCTATTAGTTTTTCTAATTCAAATAATCAGCCTTCCTCCGGGAACCCAATTTTTCGTTTTGTCAGCTATTATCTAGACCGCTCCACTCTTACTGCCAGTTTCGTCTACCAGGGAATTGATAATATTTTCTTCACCGAAAAAATTCATTTTGCCAAAAAATCCGACGCTGACAAAAAATATCGTTTCAATCCTACCGCCGATCCCGCCCTTGATCAGCTCCTCGACAGCGCAATGTTCCTGGCCTTTATTTTGATTGGCACCAGCTATTATAAGACCCATCCGACTCCTGCCGTTAAACTCGATGTCCCGATTGACACTTTCCAGGCTCAATTTTTTAACACTGTTTATCAAGAAGGGCTCAGTCAATACGCTTTCGAAAATCGCCTCACCCGTGCTCATTTAGCTCATTTTCAGCCGACTCCTAATTATCAAGCCAAGCCAGCCGTAAAATACAATGGGCAAGGCAACCTCGCCCTACAATCTGGCGGCAAAGATAGTTTACTGGTTGCGAAATTACTTAAAGAAAAGAACATTCCATTTGAGCCTTGGTATGTTACCAGCGACCCTAGCCTCTCGCATCCTCACGTCATCGACACTCTAGGTGATTCTTTCACCCATATGAACGCCAGTATCGTTTATCGCGAGATCGATATTGCCCACCTTCAAAAATCCCACGGCCTCAATGGTCACGTTCCAGTTACTTTTATCGTCGAAGCCCTCGCTTTGATTCAGGCTATCTTGAATAACCAAAATGTAGTTCTCACCAGTATCGGTCACGAAGGCGCCGAACCTCATGCTATGATTGGCGATCTCCCAGTCAATCATCAATGGTCCAAAACCTGGGATGCCGAACGCTTTTTCACCGAGTATGTGCGCCGCTATCTTTCACCAGAACTTCATGTCGGCTCAATCATTCGTCAATACACCGAATTAAAAATCGCTGAACTTTTTGTGCAAAAATGTTGGAAGGAATATGGTTACAGTTTCAGCTCCTGCAATGAAGCCAACTATAAACAAAAGAATCAAAATTCTACCCTCAAATGGTGCGGCAAATGTGCCAAATGCGCCAATTCTTATCTACTTTTCTGCCCCTTTGTTCCACCTCAGTATCTCCAATCTCTTTTCAATGACGAGGACCTCTTCAAAAAACCCGAACTCTTTGACACTTTTAAGGGTCTACTCGGGGTCGGCAATACCATGAAGCCTTTTGAATGTGTTGGCGAAGTCGACGAACTTCGCACCGCTTATCATCATCGCATGGCTTCTCCGCCAATTCTCATTGAAGATCTTAAGCAATTTAATCAAGAAAATAACGGCGGCCTCATCTCTGGTCTTTCGGAAGCCACCAAGCGTCTCGGCCTCGGCAATCTCTTGAAAAACCCACTTTCTTCCCGTACTTCCAAAGCACTTTCAAATAATTCCAGCTATTGGCAGCCACTCTACGCCAACCTCCCATTTCCGGTGCCTGAAAGTAATTTTGACTATAATCAAACCTACGAAAATCAACCTTTCTTCAAAGATTTTTTAAATAATTACGGAGCCGCAAATTAGCATGAAAATTTATACTCTAAGGCACGGCGAAACCGATGCGAACAAACAAGGCGTAAATGCCGGACTGCTCGACACCAATCTCAATACCACTGGCGTCAAACAAGCCATTAAAATCAAACGTCAACTAAAGGGCGTGCATTTTGACCGCTGTTACGCCTCACCTCTCATGCGCACTAGCAAAACCGCTCAAATTGTCACTGGTCACCTCGACCCTAAAGACCACCATATTAATCATCAAAATCTCTGCCATATTCAGTACGACCGTCGTCTTGTCGAACGGGCTTTTGGCGTTTTTGAAGGGAAGGATAGCCAAAAATTACACAGCATTAGCTGGAAAGATCGTTTCAATAGTGAAAGATTTAACATGGAGAGTATCCATTCCATGTATCTCCGCACAGAAGATTTCGTGAAGAATGAATTGTTTAAGAATAACGACCCAGATACTACAATTCTAATCGTTTCTCACGGTGATTTTCTTCGCCTGATTGACTTTGTTTTGCGTGGCGGCACCGCTGAACAACTTTTTTACTCATTTCTTTACGACAATATCATCGACGAACCTTATCCAAACTGCGCCCTACATTATTACGAAGTCTAATTGTGCCCTACATTGCTGCGAAGTCTAATTTTAATCCCAACTTCTCATAAAACCCCAAATCGCTAGCACGAAGCCACCTTAGCACCAATTTTATTGTGAAAAATCATTTTTCGTGCTAAAATATAACAGATTGGATCGTCGCCAAGCGGTAAGGCACTGGGTTTTGGTCCCAGCATTCGCAGGTTCGAATCCTGCCGATCCAGCCACAAAAATTATGCTCCCTAAATCGCAAGATTTAGGGATTTTTTGTTTTTATTAGATATCGCCCCATCATAATATCATTTTTGCATCCACAACAACTTAAATATCCCTATAACAGACTAACGTAAAATCAATATTATTTTCGAAATATAGACACCCACCATCTTCAAGATTAATATCGAGGCGCGTGATAAAAAAATCTTGATTATAATTAAATCCCCCATCGATAAAGCCACCATGTTTAAGAATTTTATTCATATTACCACTCTTTTGGACATAAAAACCTTTTATTTTTTTACCAATAATATCTGAGAATAAATCAGCAACAGATATTTCATCTTCTTCACGATCTGTCCATTTATTTATATCAAAATCCGGGTTTATATCTATACAGACATGAGAAGCCGAACTAAAATCAAAACCAATACGCCTCCCGTCATCCAATGTTAATAAAGTTAACATATCAATCTCTACATCCTTATACCAGGTTTCATATTTTCCTGTTTCAGCATCGAATCTGTCCTTTTTTATGGAACTAAAAACACAACTAGGAGATTCGATTTTAGTAATAGTTCTCCCTTCCAATTTCAAGTTAGATAAAATCCTTTCTAATTCTGCCGGCAAATATGTATCATAAACCACCATAAAAATACTATAATATCTTTTCAATAAAATATCCGCCACCACTAACTATTAACATCAATTCCATAAGCAATACATTAACTATTATTTAGCTACATAAAAATTCCCCCTAAACTATAAAGTCTAGGGGAAAATAATTTCAACTTGGCTGGAGATGAGGGATTCGAACCCCCGAATGGTGGGACCAGAACCCACTGCCTTACCACTTGGCGAATCTCCAATATGTTTTTCATTATACCACATTTCCTCATCTCCTGTCACTTTATCAGTTATAATATCTATATGAATAACCTCGAAAAACGCCTCACTCTCTTGCAAGAGGGAATTGCTGATACCTGGGCTAAGCTAAATCTTGATGAAAAATTCGCTAAACTTGCCCATCTTCAAGAAGAATCCGCCAAACCTGAGCTCTGGAATGATCTTGCTCGTGCCAAATCCGTCAATACTGAACTCAAAAAACTCGAAAGCGAACTTAGTACCTGGCAAATTCTCAAATCTCAAGCGAACGACCTGCACGAATTAATCGAACTTTCCGCCGAAGATCTCGCTGAAGAAATCGAGGCTCAACTTACCGCTCACGAGAAAACTTACGCTGAACTCAAAAAATCTTTGCGTTTCACTAACCCACTCGATCAAAAGGATGCCATTATTCGTATTACCGCTGGTGCTGGTGGCACCGAAGCCATGGACTGGGCGGGGATCTTGGAGCGCATGTATTTAAGATTTTTCGAAAAACACGGCTACGACGTTGAATTAATTGAGCGTAGCACCGGAGAAGAAGCTGGCATCAAAACTGCCGTTTATGAAGTTTATGGACCCGAAATGTATGGCCATCTCAAATCTGAACATGGCGTGCATCGTCTAGTGCGTCTTTCACCTTTTAATGCTGACAATCTGCGCCAAACCTCATTTTCACTAGTCGAAGTTCTACCGATTCTTGATAGTGAAGATGACCTTAAAATTGACGAAAAAGATCTTCGCATTGACACTTATCACGCTGGTGGACACGGTGGACAATCCGTCAATACTACTAATTCCGCCATTCGCATCACTCACTTGCCAACCAATACTGTTGTTGCTATTCAAAATGAGCGCTCACAACTTCAAAACCGTGAAAAAGCCATGGAAATTCTTCGTGGTAAACTGCTCAAAATGCAGCAAGACCAGCAAGCCGAATCCATTAACCAACTGCGTGCTGGTGAATCCGCCAGCTGGGGTCAGCAAATTCGTAACTATGTCATGCAACCTTATAAACTCGTCAAAGATACTCGCACTAAATACGAAGAAACCGATGTGGATTCCGTTCTCGATGGCAAAATCGATAATTTTATCGACGCCTACCTCGAGTCCCTAGTCGGTAGCAACAACTAAACGCCCTCTCTCCGCCTTTTTCATTTTTTAATTCTTCCCGTTTATGGTAATATAAGAGTATGATATTGTTCGATCATGTCACCAAGCGCTACGGTAAAGGTACCCGCGCTGTTCTCGATGATATTTCCTTGCATATTAGTGCTAATGAATTTGTTTTTTTAGTCGGTAAATCCGGTGCCGGTAAGTCTACTCTCTTGAAGATGATTACCAAGGAAGCCACTCCCGATTCCGGCAAGATTATCATCGGTGGCATCGATCTTGATTATGTGAAACGTCGCCATATTCCAGATTATCGTCGTCGCATCGGTGTAGTTTTTCAGGATTACAAGTTACTCCCATCGCGTACAGTTTTTGAAAACGTCGCCTTCGCTCTCGAAATTGCCGGCATGTCGAATCATGAAATTGAAAATACTGTGCCAAAAGTACTCGATCTTGTCGGCCTTTCCGATAAAGCTAATCGTTTTCCCGCCGACCTCTCTGGTGGGGAAAGACAGCGTGTCTCGATTGCACGCTCTGTTGCTCGTCAACCAAAAATTCTCATTGCCGATGAGCCGACCGGCAACCTCGACGTTTTAACCTCCAAAGAAATTATTGATTTATTGCAAAAAATTAACAATTACGGCACCACTATTTTAGTCACCACCCACGACGCCAATATTGTTAACCTCTTGAAAAAACGCGTCATCACTATGCGCGATGGTAAGATTATTTCCGATCAAAAAGAGCACGGTATTTATCGCCTTGATACCGATAACGATGGTATTTCTGACCTACCACAGCCAGGCCACATGCGCCCGACTTCTTATCTTTATAAAACCGCCGAAGCTGAGCTTCGTCGCGAAGCCATTCCTCAACGCGAAACCGAACCTCGTCGCGAGACCGATTTTCGTCATGAGACTGAACCTCGTCGCGAAGCCGAATTCCGTCATGAGACTGAATCTCGACACGAAGCCACCCCTCGACGTGAAACCGAACTTTACCGCGATACTCAACATTCACAGCTCAGAGTTCCTCACGAAAATTCCAATTCTATCACCAGCTCCAGGCCGCCTGAATCCAACCCGACCAAACACACTCGCAATCATCGCTTAATCCAATAAGGAAGTTTATGAAACAAAAAAATGAAACCTTAAGAAAACTCAAAACCATGCAGAAAAATAGTCGCGGACATCTCCTTCGCACTAATTTACGCATCATGAAATACGGCATCATCGGCTATGGTCGTAATATTTGGCTTTCTATCACTTCAACTTTTGTGATGACTCTCACTTTAACACTGCTTTTTGCTACCGCCACTGCTAGCTTGGTACTATCTTCTACCGCCGATAAAATGCGTGAAAAAGTCGATATTACCATTTATTTTAAGCCTAATACCGAAATTATTACGCTTGAAAAAATCAAGAAAAAATTCTCCGCCGACTCTAATATTCGTCAAATTTCCTATACTACTACCGAGGAAGAATTCAATAAATTCGTTGAGGAAACTAAGAAAAATAATGAAAACAATCTCCTTTCTACCCTCGATGATCCTGACATGAAAGAACTCATGCTTTCTTCTATGCCTTCCGCACTTCGCATAAAAGTCTACGACACCAATAAACTTAATACTATTAAGGAAATCGTTAATACCGATTCGGAAGTCCACGAAAATCTCGATCCAAAAAAGGAACCGACCTACGACACCAATGATACCGCTATTGAAACCATTACTTCTTGGTCCAACATTGCTAAAACCGGTGGTCTCGCCATCTCTCTCATTCTTCTAGTCATCTCCGTTCTGGTAATTTTCAACACCATCCGCATGGCCATTTACTCTCGTAGCGAAGAAATCTACATGGAAAAATTAGTTGGCGCCGATAATCATTTCATACGTGGCCCATTTCTTATTGAGGCAATCATGTCTGGCTTCTTTGCCGGTATTTTATCAACCATTATAGGTTTCTTTCTCTTCCGCCTCATCGCCCCAAAACTCAGTGGCTATGACATTGACGTCACTCTAGTTTCTAGTTTCGTAAATTCACCAAGCATCTTTCTAATTGGCCTAGCTCTCACCCTACTTGGTATTTTTATCGCCTTCCTCTCGTCTTCCATTGCCGTCCGCAAATATCTCAAGCGACTCTAAGTATTCTGTATAGCTTAAACACCCACTCACACCATTCCGCTCTGCTTAAATTACCTAATCGCGTTATTCCGCTCTGCTTAAAATAAGCAGAGCTTTTTCTTCCACCAAGCCAAAATAAGCATTGCCTTTTCCTATTCTTTTGTGCTAAAATATAGCAAAAGTATCATAAGATACCGAAATAACAAATTAAATTATAGTGGAGTATAGTTTAATGAGCAAAATAAAAAACAATTTTAAGATTCGAAAAAACGCAAGAAATAATCGTAAAGTTAAAACCATGAAAAAAGGCCGTACTCTTATTTTTACCCTAATTTTTGCGCTCATTTTAGGCTCTATTCCATTCATTCAAAAGAACGATTCTAACGTTTCAGCAGTAGAGAATGAGGCCTATTGTACTAGCGCCGCCTGTCGTACCGCTAAAAAAGCTGAAGTCGAAGCCGCTGAAAAAGCCAACCAAGCCGCTAAAGCCGCTGTCACTCTCGAAGGCGAAGTCGAACGTATGCAACAGGAAATCATCGTCTACGAAGCACGTATTAAGGCGAACGAAGCTGAGGCAAGTGACCTCAAAATCAAGATTGAAGACACTACTAAAAAACTCAAACTTCAACGTGCAGCTCTTGCAAATATGCTAGTTAATATTCACCTTGAAGGTGAAACCGACGCTATCATGGTGTTAGCTAGCAGTAACTCACTTTCAGATTTTGCCGAAAAGAAATCTCGCATCGACACCGCTAAAGACCAGGTGAATTCCTCAGCTCAAAATGTAAAGACTATGAAAGACGATCTCGAAAAGCAAAAGACTGAAATTGACCGCATTATTTTAGACCAACAAATCCAGCGCAAGGCTATCGAAGATAAAAAAGCTGAGCAACAGGAATTAATTTTAAAGTATAAAGATAAGTTGTAGCAATCATGATTTTAATCCTCCTGTATGAATGCTGAGATGAGAGGGGAAGCCCCTCAAAAGAGATTTCGCCACGTAGTGGCTACATTATTTAAATAAATTAATAAAACTTTGAGGAAGCTTTTTATAGTCTTCTTCCTCACATATAAACATAGGACGTCTTTCATAAGAGAAGAACTGTTCTTCTTCTTCGTCCCAAATCTCGGCCCATGCCGAAATCTCGATAAATTCTATACCAGCAGTTTGTGCTACAGAACCAGCACAAACACAATCAGTATAAAATTCGTCTACGACTTTATCGTAGGCCTCTTTATAAGAAGACGCCTCGATTACGGTATCTTTATATAACTCACCAAAGAATACGTACTTCATAGTTTCTTCCTCATAAGAATAAAGTACTGAGAGAAAAATTTCCTCATAAATAATTTCGCCCCGGCGGGGCATACCATTACTAGTAAACTGATACCGCCGGTTTGAATAAATCAAATAAATAAAAAAAGTTTAGATAAAGAATGCATACAGGACTATGCCGAAATATATATAAAGGTGACAGTCGAATATTTGACGACCAGAGACGAAATGACCGGGGCCACACCCCCAATGTCATGAGCGTCGGAAGTCAAATATGGTCCCGTGTGCGGGCGACTGCCACCGTTCTTTATTTAAAAAAAATAAAGCTTTAGCTACAGATATAATAATACCTATAACTAAAGCTTAATAAATTATTCTTCGCAATTATAGTGATTAATCACTTTAATGTGCTCATTACGAATACTTGCTTTATTGTGTGGCCAGAAGTCTGCATGGCTCCAGTCACCTTTTGCAAGATAGAAATCACTTTCTCGGTCGTTGCGTTCTAATTCGCGCATGACTTTAACAGCTTCTTTACAGCTGTTAGTGTCGACAACTTTTGCACAACCGAAAAGACAACGGGAATTGCCAAGGTCTTGAATGCCGATAATAGAAATCATGATAGTCTCCTCTGCCGGATTATAGTGGTCGGTCGCACTTAATATTAAATAGATAATGAGAGAGAATTTCCCTCATAAATAATTTCGCTCCGGAGGAGCCTTCTATTTTTGTAGAATGCTCGCTCCAGAACGAAAAGTATTCGGGAAGCTATGCTTCCCGAACAAGAATTTCATCTGGGACGTGCCCAGATAAAAAATGGAGATAAGTGACATCTCCTACGATGAAGCCGGGCGCGAACCCAACTCCATTATCTAAATTCATAACTACAGGTATACTACCTATAATATCGATACCAATAGAAGCATAAGCTTCTTTAATATCATAAACAGAAGAGCAAGGTTCCACTGGTTTTAATTCTACAGAACCTTTAAATACAAAACCTTCGGCATAAGCGCCGTAAATAACGATAGTGTTCATAGTTTTTTCCTCCTATCTACGAACAAAGAACTGAGGGCAAATTTACCCTCGTATAAAATTTCGTAGCGGAGCCATCTTATCTCTATACATAAAGCATAGCGACAACTCCACTACTAATAAGAAATGGGGCTGTTTCCGTTAAGGACTAAGGAAAGAATTTTATTTTCTTCTCTCCGTAATTTCTAACGGGCCCCGAAGGGGGATTTGTTACTATGCTTTTCTGCAAAGAAGACAAATGGTATGCACATCATTGCCATAGCCTTCCTTCTCGATTGTATTGAACATTGCTTCATCCAATACAATTTTACCACAAAATTGAGACATGTAGACTTTGTCCCCAGGAATCTCGCAATCTACTACTTTTACGAGCTTACCTTTTGTTTCTGGTTTATCAGAAACAACATATAGACCATCGCCGTTGCCACCTTTACTGTTTGGTAACAAGAAAAATTCATACCCGTAATTTTTGGCAGCAAAGATATTCTTCGCATTATCTAAAGATTTTTTCGTGCCGGCAACACGAACCACGAATTTTTGATCGTCTACAGGTTCTTCAACTACTTCCATTAAATGGACTACTGTAAACAATCCACCGAAGTTATCTCTGAATACTGGACGCATTCCATTAACAATGCGACCAGTAAAGAATCTACCGTCTGTAGATTCTCCATTAATGAATTCTACTTCGTCACCGTCTAAGATATTGTTGCACTCTTCACTCGTGCAGAATACATCGTATCGACGGAATAAAGGAGAATCTTTTAACTCAACTCCTTGTTCTTGACGATAAAGAGTGCCTGTAGCCATAGCATCCATAATTAATTCGTACTCCAATACAGTACTAGCAAAATTGAAACCAGCGTTTTTAGCTTCCTTAAAGGCATCTTTCTCTTCACCTATATATGCACGAATCATATTTGCAATATATGGCTTAGCTTTAGAAAAGGCTCCTTCAACTTTAAAGCCTCTTACGGATAATGACTTCGCACGACGAAGATCATCGCAAGTCATATTTAGGACTTCAAAGATAGATCCTTTTCTTGCTTCTAACTTCTTGTATCCAGGCTTAATGCCCATCTTGGATACTTGTTTATTTAACTCATTTACGACACGCTTTGCAGCTTCTAACTGCATATCGTACAACGCATCTTTTAAAACCAACTTTTCTACTTTTTGTGTTCTCATTTTTTATTTCTCCTCTTTATCGAAAACTTTATGTTCTACTACTTCGAAACGAGCAATTTGCTCATTCCAAATAATAGTAGGGCTATAATTTCTTCTTGCTTGTTCAATATCTTTAAGCAAGAAACATAACGGATCGAACACTGTCAAACCTGTTTTGGCACTATCAATAATCATGCCAATAACAGCAGGCGCAACAGCTAAACAATCCATTAAATAATTTTTGATAGACTCTTTTGATCTATCAGACCCTACGAATGCAAGGGTCATTTCTTTGATCTTATCATTCATAACTTGATCCATAGATAGATCTGTAGCGTCATCATATCGACGAACATATGGAGCATTACCATGTTCTTTACCATATTCCTCGGCGATATTATCTTGCAATTTCTTAACAACTTTTTTATTGTTAAGATTTTGTAAGACTGTTGATGCACAGCTGTTATAAACACAGAAAATGCCTACAGCTGTATTTCCTGTTGCTAATGATGCTAGATAAACACCTGTCATTAACTCAGAAATATCAGCAAATTTAATACTGATATTCTTACCGAGTTCATCAGGGATATCGACAGATCTGCTGATGCGGTCTTCGAAAATCTTAAGATCTTCGCCAACCATCACCATGCATCCATCGGTGTCATTATCCATGCCACCTAATAACCCTTTGACGCGTGTGCTACCTGAATATATAAACACACTATTTGGTGTATTTCTATATATATCTAGTAACATTTTTGCTTGGAATTCTTTAAGTTTCCCAAGCTTTACATAAATTTCAATGCGTTTTTTAATGATCTTAAAATCTACAATTTTTGCTCTGAGATTTTCACCTGCAGATGAGCAAGGGAATCTCATTAAGATAGCAATTTTATGGCGTAACGTTTTCTTATTTGTTACGAAAATTTCATTATCGCGTAATAATTTAATTCCAAACATTTTGCCAGGATCGCCTAATGCACGGAGATATTGGCTGTCTTTATCTCCTTTTGCTTTAAGATCTTTCAGTTTTTTGGTGATATTTTTGGCAATATCTTTGCCTTTGTGGCTAAAGATATAATCATCCATCGCTAGCCTAGGATCAGCTAAGATGGCACATTCAATGCCTGTGCCACCAAAAGATCCTCTCTTATAAGATTCCAATACCTGCAAAGCTTCGTCTACAAGAATACTTACAAGATATTGAAATTTTTCATTACTTAAGATACTATTATTCATTTTTCTCCTCCATTGTTATTATCTAGCATACTCGTTAAAGTCATGCTGGTGCATTTGACCAGATGCTGTAGCTTGAGTAGCTTTGATAACTTGTAATACCTTAAACTTATTTTTAGTTGGCTCTATAAACTGTGGAACAGCCTTAAAGCCATTAAAATCTGTAACATAAACTAATTCGCCAGCAGGATTACCAACGATCCATACTTTTTGTGAACCATTGTATCCTTTATCTACTTGGCTAAGAGACTGAACATTTTCTTGTTCAATCTCAGCAGCTAATTGAAACCATCTACTCATGTTTTTCATTGGAGTAGACCCTGTCTTTGTGCAAGAGCTAACTCGTACTTGAAGATATGCGTTAACATCTGTAGGAACACCATACTCACGACAGAACCAGTAATGGCTATGATAACTTTGGCCATCTAGCTCTGATTCGTCACCAAGGCTCATATCATTAAAAACCATGATACAATACTTGGATAAATCAAGCTCAACTTCTCTGCCATTTGCTGACCAAAGGTTAGCGTAGGTTGAAGTCTTTGTAGCTTTACCTACACTTAATTCAACAATATGGTCAAAGAAACCAATACCGTTGTTAGCGGCTTTAATTTTAGGCAACCAAAAATCTAGTCGATCTTTCGGAACGACTAGACGCTTACCATTTCTAAGCGATGCAGCGGACATTGCAATAGTGGAGTATTTAACTCCTTCTATTGTATATGTCTGCATTGCCTCTTCATCGGTATCAAAATTATAGGCGATTATAATACAATCGCGAATAATCTCTTCGACTAGCATGAGAGATTTGTTTGTGTAAACAAAATCATCTTCACGAACCTCTCCTGTGCCCGTTAATACTTCTGCAACAGGGACCACATCAGATTCTTCAATAGCTCCTGTTACATTATAGCCAACAATAGTCATGTGGCTATCACGACTAGTTAAATAAAGTAGCCGTATTTTTGCCGTCTTTAGATCCTGCTTGGTGGCAGAAAATTGTGTCCAGTCTCCAGACGAAATGTCTCGAACTGTATTCGCAAATTCTGCTAACATAAAATTCTTTTTTTGTCTATTCATTTTTTCTCCTCCATAAATAGAACTAAAAATAGTTTAAAGTCATTTCGGACAACAGCATTATTTTATGAAGCACTCATATGCTCTCAATGGAGCATCATTTTCCTTCATAAATTGTACAGCTGCCTCTAAGCTGAAAAACTTTTTGTGCCGTTTATTGCGACAGCCTTCTACGCAATCTTTCGCTTGTTCCCATGTGCGGAATATACCACACATAAATCCATGCGCTACGGCGTAATACGGGAGCTGATGCACTAACTTTTTATATGCTTCGTAGACGTGGTTGTCACAGCCATCCTCTACTGCTAATAGCGTATTTTTGCTTTCTCTCTCCTTGAGCATGTAGAACCCGTCTTCTGGACAGATCCTAGTGCTCACCATGTTTTTCTTATAGTAAGCTTGTGCTGCTTGCACTATTTCTTTAGCTGTTCTGCTATCAACAGCTTCTACTACTTCAAGAGTTTCAATGTTTAGAAAAGTTAACTTAGTCATATTTCCTCCTCGTCTCTACATATTGTTATTAATCTATATCGCTTGATGTAGAGACTTGTTATATATATTATTTAACAAGCAATATAGATATATTATTTAAATATTGCTATAGTTTATAGTCATACAGCTGGACTTACACTTTAGCGGCGATAGATTGGTACTGCAACCTTATCGCCTACTTGTAATTGGCGAGAAGTTGCACCTCCTTCCATCTTCTTACTTTGAGCTACTGCTTCTGCAACAGCTTCTCTGATGTCATAGTCAACATCAGAGTTTTGGTTAGCATCTTTTACGATGCCTTCCATTGTTTCTCCGTATTGAACAACATGTAACTCATAATGATCTGGTGCAACTGGTGTTGTAAACCATACCATTGCTGCTGTTGCTACTGTTACCATTGCTACTGTTAATGTCTTTTTCATTGTTTCCTCCTTGGATGCTTTTAACGTCTTCCCAAGACATAAAGATTAAAAGACAGACATCGTTATGTATGTCTGCGCAGTCTCGAGGCCCAGCTCTCCCTCAAATAACACCCTGAATCAAAGCAGGGGGGGCGAACTTTAGCTCTGAGACCACTTATATATAAAACACTTACCTCCTTCACCAGAACCCAAATTTTCGCCCCATATAAGCATTCTCATTTACCAAACACAACTGATAATACAACCATCACCACACAAAATAAAAAAAGAGAGAGACACAAAAATAAAAGCACTTATTCTAAAACTTAATCTCAAAAATATACGCACAAAAAATTTTCCTTATATAGCGAACATATGTACGCTAAAATAAGATATAAAAATACCCGTGGCTCCTTAGAGTAAGGGTCTCCACGGGCTATTTAGCAAATAAATTTTTGCTTCGTTTTATAATTTTTTCAGAAATAAAAAACGTAAAATCATAATCTTTCTGATGATAGTAAAAAGAAATTAAATTAATAAGCATACGATACTTATGTGGTAAAGTATAATTTGTATTTTCTTGCAATAAAAGACTTACTTTGATATAACCAAGATTATTTAAAATATGATGGTTAGGAAATAATTCTTTTACGACATCTCTATATATAGAATAAATAACAAGCATATTATTGTCGTAAGAGCCAGTCATATATTTAATTCTATTAGACTCTATAGAGTTTATATATTTAAGTATAGCTATCGTTCTCTTTTTAGGACTCATATTTACCTTTTCGTATTATACTACAAATCTTATCTGATAAGCTCCATAATATTAAAGTATCTGATAATAACTGAGTATATAAAAAATATACGATA
>CALHKE010000019.1 GCA_938033695.1 uncultured Candidatus Saccharibacteria bacterium
ATAAAAAGAAACCCAAAAAACCACAAGAGTCAGGAAAGCCTATAGAGCCAAAAGACCCTCAGAAACAGCCAAAACAACCTAAACAACCAAAACCCACTAAGCCTAACCAGTCAAAACCAACTGAAAATATTGCTAATAAACCATGTAAATCTGGCTATATCAGAAATCAGGAAACTCATCGTTGCAATAAGATCGCCATATCAAAACCAAATACACCAAAGCAATGTAAACCCGGATATTATTTAAATCAAGCTACTCATCGCTGTAATAAGGAGAATTCTCATGAAAATCAACCAAAGATCTGCAAGACAGGTTATTACCTTAACCCTCAGACGCATCGTTGTAAAAAGATTAGTCCTACAGGAAATGCAAAGAAACCATGCGAAGTGGGTAAAACAATCAGCCCAAAGAGCGGCCGCTGTGTAAAAATCCCAGTACCAAAGACTCCTAAAACTTGTGGTGAAGGCAAGGAATTAAATCCAGCTACTAACCGTTGTAAGAAGATTGACTCGAAAGACGAAAAAACTCCTGCACCTTGCAAAGAGGGGTATGAACGTAATCCTGAGACGCATCGCTGTCGCAAGCAAAAGGCTAATACTGGTGCTACCGATAAGCTTGAGGTGCCAAAAACTGGCGACCCTGAAAAAACACCTAAACAATTTAATGGTTCTACGGCAATTATCGGCTCTTCGGTAGCTGGCATCGGTCTTCTACTCTTCCAATTCCGAGTTGAATTAATCGAATTTGTGAAGAAAATTTTCATCAAAAAATAGGCAAAAATCTCAAAAATCTTTTTAATTTTTCTCATCCACCCCTGTTAATTTAATAATTAGCAGTCTTGACATTAGAGTGCTAATTAGCTATACTTAAGACAAATTAGCAGAATAACCGCTAAAGTGCCAAAAATAATAAACAAGGAGTATTTATGAGTAAAATTATTGGTATTGACCTTGGTACAACTAACTCCGCTTTCGCCTACATGGTAGCCGGAAAGCCGGAAGTTATTACCAATGCTGAAGGTGATCGCACCACCCCATCTGTTGTGGCTGTGACTAAAAAAGGTGATCGCCTTGTTGGTAAAGTTGCCCAACGTCAACGTGTTACTAACCCAAAGAACACCATCTATGGTATTAAGCGTTTGATTGGTCGTAAGTTTGATGATAAAGAAGTTCAACGCGACCTCGACATTATGCCATATAAGATTGTTAAAAAAGGTAACGGTGTGGCCGTAGAGATGGATGGTAAGGAATACACCCCAGAAGAAATCTCTGCCATGATTCTTTCCAAGATCAAGGCTGATGCTGAGGCCTTCCTCGGTGAAAAAGTTACCGAAGCTATCATCACCGTTCCTGCTTACTTCGACGACTCTCAGCGCCAAGCTACCAAGGATGCTGGTAAAATTGCTGGCCTTGAAGTTAAGCGTATCATTAATGAGCCTACTGCCGCCGCTCTCGCTTATGGTCTTGAAAAGAAGAGTGAAGAGAAAATCGTGGTCTTCGACCTTGGTGGTGGTACCTTCGATGTTTCTATCCTAGAATTAGGTGACGGTGTCTTCGAAGTACTTTCTACGAACGGTGATACCCACCTTGGTGGTGAAGACTTCGATAACCTCATCGTTAACTTCCTCTGTGACAAATTCAAAGAAGAATCTGGTATCGATGTCAAGAATGATGCTGCCGCTATGCAACGTATTAAGGATGAAGCCGAAAAGGCCAAGAAGGAACTTTCTTCCGCTAAGGAAACCGAAATTAACCTTCCATTCCTTTCTGCCGATTCTGACGGTCCAAAACACTTTGAATACACTTTGACTCGTTCGAAGATGGAAGAATTGGTCTCTCCACTCATCGATCGTCTTGCTGACCCAGTTCACAAGGCCCTTAAGGATGCCAAGCTTTCCACTAGCGACATCAATGAAGTGGTGATGGTTGGTGGTATGACCCGTATGCCAGCTGTAGTTGAAAAAGTTAAGGAACTCTTCGGTAAAGAACCTATGCAAGGTGTTAACCCAGATGAAGTCGTGGCTGTCGGTGCTGCCATCCAAGGTGGCGTACTTCAGGGCGACGTGAAGGATGTTCTCTTGCTCGATGTTACCCCACTCTCTCTCGGTATTGAGACTATGGGCGGTGTTTCCACCAAGCTTATTGACCGTAATACTACTATTCCTACCTCTAAATCTGAGACTTTCTCCACCGCTGCTGATAATCAGCCACAGGTAGAAATTCACGTCTTGCAGGGTGAGCGCGAAATGGCTTCCGATAACAAATCTCTCGGTCGCTTCGTACTCGATGGTATTGCTCCAGCTCCACGTGGTGTCCCTCAGATTGAAGTTACCTTCAATATCGATGCTAACGGTATCTTGAATGTTACTGCTCGTGACAAGGGAACTGGTAAGGAACAGAGTATTACTATTCAAAACTCTGGCAACATGTCCAAAGAAGACATCGAAAAAGCTCAAAAAGACGCCGAGCTCCACGCTGATGAAGATAAGAAAAAGCGCGAAGCTATCGATGCTAAGAATCACCTAGAACAAGCTATCTATCAATACGAAAAAATGCCTGATGAATTCAAAGATAAAATCTCTGATGAAGATAAAGAGACTATCAAAAAGGCAGTCGAAGAGGCTAAGGACGTCTTAAAAGACACCAACGCCGAAGCTTCTAAATACGAAGAAGCCGCTAAAGAATTAGCTAATAAAGTCATGCCAATCGGTGCCAAACTTTACCAAGCTAACTCTGCCGACCAGACCAATCCAGAAGCTGGTAAAACCAACCCGGATGAACCAGTCGAAGGTGAAGTCGTCGACAAATAAGACTGCTAAAAATCTCGAATCTCTAAATACATAAGGCACTAAACAGCACCCCGCCCCGGCGGGGTGTTCTGTATTTACAACATATATGCTAAAATAAAGCAAATTAAAGAGTTCATTATGAAAAAATTTATTAAACAATTCCAAAAAACTTCCAATCTCGCTAAGCTAGATTTGAGTATCAAATTCCTTATTGTCATTTCTGGTGTCGCACTTACTATTATGCATTTTATCGATCCAGCTACCTGGCATAAACTACCAAGCTATCTCGTGACAATCATCCTACCATTCGTCCCGGATCTAATCGCAAAAATCAATCTTCACACTTCCACCAAACTTCGTCTTGCTTATAGTTCGTTTTTGGTTATCGCTATGGTGCTTGGCATTGACCTCGATTGGTATAAAACTTTTATTATTTTTGGTTCTCCGAGTTATGATAAAATCGTCCACACTTTATCAGGTGTATTTTCCGCCTTTCTCGCCAAAGAAATTCTCGACAATGTCTATGATGGTAAAGATTCTGCCGCAAAATCCGCTTCCACTTCAAGTACCTCAGCCGTAAAAATTAAAAAATATTCCACTGCCTTCGCTTTTCTCTTCATTATTTCTTTTGTTTTCTTTATCGCGGCTGCCTGGGAATGTTTTGAATTTTCCTATGATCAACTTTGTGGTGGTCATATGCAGGAGCTCAACGCTCCGGGTGTCGGTGATACCATGGGTGATATAATTTCTGCTGGTATCGGTGGCATAATTTTTGCCTTTTTCTTACGCAAAAAATAATTTTCTCAAAATAAAATTCAGTCGAAAAGTCTAAAATAAATTCATCAAATGAAAGCCAAAAATTCTTCCAAAAATCAGGATTACATGCAGCAAGTCACCGCTCGTGAGACGGAAATTCTTTTGCAGGAACTTACAAAAACCTTAACCCATAATATACCAGGTGACGTTGTGGAATTTGGTTGTTATAAGGCAGATACCTCTGTCCTTTATCAAAAACTTTTAGAATCGATGGGCCATGGTGGTGCCATCCAATCAGAAAATCACGCACCTTCATCTAGTCAGAAAACCCTCTGGCTCTACGATTCTTTTGAAGGACTTCCGGCCAAAACTCGTGAGGATAATTCGGCGGCTGGTGATGCTTTTCAAGCTGGGGAATTACTCGTTACCAAGCGTGAGGTTATCGAAAAATTTAAGAAAATGGGGCTTAAATTACCGAAAATTAAGAAAGCCTTTTTTGATGATCTTGATATCATATATGATATACCGGAAAAAATTTCCTACGCCTTTCTGGACGGCGATTTATATCAATCCATCAAAACCAGTCTGCGTCTCGCTGCCGAAAAAATGTCGCCAGGTGGTGTAATTATTGTGCATGACTATAACAATCCAGAACTACCAGGTTCCGCTCGCGCTGTCGATGAATGGTTGAAAACCCATCAATCCAAAGTCGCCAGTTTCCGTGTCGCCGAAACCCTCGCAATTATTTATTGCGCCTAATAATTTTTCGAAAATCTCTGAAGAGAAGATGATTCGCATTAATATCGATGTTATACTAAATCTATAAAAGGAGTATTTATGGGCGTAGAAATTGAAGGTAGAATCATCAATATTAATCCAGAAGAGACCAAAAATAAACTTTTAGAATTAAACGCCAAGCCACTAGGGTTCTATAATTTCAAAAGATACACTTTTGATTCAATTCCAAAATCCAACGCTCGTTGGGGAAGACTCCGAACAGATGGCAAGAAAATGACTTTAACCGTAAAAGAGATCGTCGATGACTCGCTTTCTGGCACTAACGAATGGGAGGTTACCGTAAATGATTTTGATGAAGCTTTGGTAATCCTCGAAAAACTCGGTCTGTCGCACAAAACTTATCAAGAAAATACCAGGGATGAGTTCCTATTAGGTGACTCCAAAATCTCAATAGATCATTGGCCAAAGCTCGGATATCTTCTCGAAATCGAATCTGAAAAAGTTGAGGATGTAAAAAACTGCGCAGAACTTTTAGGTTTTGATGAAGAAGATATTGTTACTACGGATATACAATCGCTATTTTTGGAACGCGGGATAAATTTGGATGAGTTACGTGAGCTTAAATTCTGAAAATTTTATTTTTTCGTAAGATTTAATTTACTACTTACATGTCACATTCTTCGCTTTTCTGTAGCTACTTCTATTAGCTATGCGACCATTTTTCGTAGTCAGCTTATTTTTTATGAAAAAATCATTTCGTTCACTACTGTCTAGGATTTTTAAGATGTTCTCTTCAAGTTTTTGCTCCAGCTCTGCAATTTCTTGCTTTAAGATTTTTCTAATAAATTCTCGTCTCAATGCATCTTCCTCGACAGCTGAATTTTTTAAGGAAACCTGTCCATAATGAATTGCAAGTTCTTCTAATACTCTAAAATCATAAATAGCTATAATCCAGTTCCAATTTCTTAAAATATACTTAAAGATACTCAATCTTAACATTGCAATACCTCGAACTCTTAAAATAATCTTTGGAAAATCGATCAACCAGCCACTTTCTATCAAATACTGTGTAATAAAATTATGGAAATTCTCAAAATCATCATTCGCGCTATAGTATGGAGCACGACCATTAAAGCTAATCGCTCTCAGAACTTCACTTACGGATAACTGCTTTTTACGTCTCATTAGCTTTAACAAATTTTCACTCTTTGTTTTCAAACAATACTTTCCTAAAACGTTCAAAAACTCCCCCGCCATTTTTGTCTGACTAGGCATCTCGAGGTCGTAAGTAAGGGTAAAATTTTGATCATGATAGGGTGCAACTGATACTTTTAATTCTTGTTCAAGGTTCAGAAGTTTTTCTTCCAGAGTCTGCTTAGATCGCTTTCTCATAGGCTTCCTTTTGGATTTTCAAAATAAATATCTTCTTCAAATCTCGTTCGGATAATTGGGCAAAATTTCATTTTTAATAACTTATCCACTAACTCTATAATAGCCTCGTCTGATATTGCCATATTATTAACCCATCGTTTTGGGATCTTTCTTAATCCATAATACGCCCCCGCGAGCTGTCCATAAATTGCGCAATTTGTATCGGTGTCTCCGCCCAGCATTAAAATCTTTAACATTCCATCTTCAAAATTTTTGGAGTGGATAAAACCCCAAATCGCAATCGTAATTGAGTCTATAATATACCCACCTAGATCCCTTAGACATTCACCATTGGAATTTATTCTTGAATAAAATAACGATTCAAATTCAAGAAAACACTCTTCAAATATCTTGGAAGTAAAAGTAAGATTATCCAAGGAAACGATCTTTTTCTTATTTCTGAATCTCAATGCCCTATATAAAAAATTAGCAAATATTTCTGTTCCCATTTCTGCAATCTCTGAATAATGGGTTTCCCGACCAGAAATCCAAGCCAACTCAACTATTTTTGCTAAGCTACTCCTCTTTGCCGCTGCAAGAATAGTTGGTGCTAATCGCATAATTGAGCCATTGCCTGCATTGAATTCACGTTTTGAATTTTTTTCTACAATTGGATTTTTCTCAAAAACTGAAATCGCATTATCGGTTTGCGATCCAACATCGTAGCCATAATCAAAATAACTTCTATATCCATGCGCTTCCCAGTCGCTATATTTTTTCATTACATCATAAGAATCGTATCCATGATTTTCAATTAAGCTGTCGGCTAAACATAAAGTCATGGATGTGTCATCGGTATAAACCCCTTTTGGCAATACGTGGTTATCATGAAAATCTTTTAATTTTTCAATATTTTCTCGGATTTCTTGACTGTTTACCCCAAACTGAACTGGTGCACCCAAAATATCACCAACCACCAATCCAATCATCATGCCGTAGGCTTTATTCTTCATGACCGCCACCAGGTATTTTTAATATATCCAACGCTGTCTTAAATTCTCTAAAATCGAGCCCAGCAAAAAACATGCCATTTTCATTTGAATGACTTAATTCCCATAAAACTGTTTGCGCTGAATAATCATCTTTTTTTCCATTCAAATAAAGTATTACTGCTGAATAAAAATCCCCATCTTCGAGCATAGTTTTTTCAATGTAATACTGAATATTTTTAATGGCGTCCATATGGTGAATTATATTACACTTTTGTTTATAAGATGGTAATTTTTAATAACCAAAATACCGCACCGGACTCATGTTGCCAGGTAATCGCTCAATAGTTTTATTTAGATATAAATCTAATATTTCCTTATCATAAACTTCTTCACCATCAAACATGTATCTTTTTCCGTCTTCTGAATACCATTTAATAGGCCTGAAAATTCCACGGACTACACCTTTATATTCTGCTAAAACTAATTCTGCTTGCTCGGCTTTATTTAAATTAATTTTCCAAGACTTTCTGACAGCCTCGTAAAGATTAGGATGTCGTTCAGAATTAATTTTATAGGTCTTACTGATATTGATTGCCATAATTTTATGCTTAAATTCTTTGATTGGCTCAGTGGAATAAAAATCATTTATTTCTGTCGTCGTCAATATAGTTGATTTAAATTGACTAATCAATAATTTTTCTTCCTCACTATGATGACCTGAAACGATATTTGATAAATCGGTATTAAGATTAAATTTTTCAAAACTTAGAGTATCAATGAGTGCTGACTCTAGAAAAAGGGCTTCTTTCTCGCTTAATGAACTTCTGATAATATATTGCAAAACCTCATTTCCACTTTTCTTTATTTCTCTAATTAAATCTAGCTTCGCAGTTTTCTTATCAATATTATCAATCGCTTCGTCCACATGATTATAGACTCGATCTTTGGTTCCTTTGCCTATATAGAAAATCTTGTTATCTCGTGAATCGACCAGGGCATAAACATAAAATTCTTTTGATTTTTTTACTCAGCGATTCTTCAGCGAGTTGAGAAAATTTATTTAACATCCTTTGCCTTTCCGTGGGTGATTAAAAGAAAAATATAACCATATATTAAGTAAGTAAATTATATAATGGAAAACTTTATAAAAACAGTATAAATATATTTTATTTTACAAACAAAAAAACGACCATATGCTAGTCGTTACATAATACTGGTAAGCTTTTGCTATCGCAAAATCTTTCCATTCTGCGTCGGTCAAATAAAGAAAATAAATTTTCTTTATTTTTCCTCCTGGAATGGTCGGGGCGACAAGACTCGAACTTGCGTTTACCCCTTGGGGCGTTCCGCAAGTTCGATTAAGCTAAACATAAATAAAAAACGACCATACAAATAGTCGTAATACGTGATGTGGTCGGGGCGACAAGACTCGAACTTGCGACCTCAGCGTCCCAAACGCCGCGCGCTACCAACTGTGCCACGCCCCGAAACACTACTCTTTTAATCTACCACATTTCCGTTAATTATGCAATAAATATGTTAAAATTATAGATATGAATAATTCAAATACTGATTCGAATCGCCCTAAAATCAAATTTGTGAAATCAAATAATAACAAATCGAAGAAAAATGGCCCTTCGAACACCTTCCGTTCGATTTTTTCGACCCTACTTCTCCTCGTACTCTCACTCGCTTTTTGGAATTATGTCACCGGTAATGGTGAAAATGCCCATAAGGACGTTCCACTTTCTGAGGTCATCGCCGAAGCCAATCAAGAAAATGGCAAAATCCAGGAAATTAACGTCTCTGGTAATAACCTCACTATCACCTATAAAGATCAAAAAGCCAAAAAATATTCCAAAAAAGATGGCGCCGGCACGCTTTACGATCAGGGTCTCACGGTTAAATGTACCGATAAGACCGGAAATGAGGCGGCAGAATGTTTGAAAAAATACCCAAATATCACCTATTCTGATGATATAGATTTGCTTGGCATTATTCTTAATATTGCCTCCTTTGTGATTCCAATCGCTCTCGCCGTCTTTCTCTTTAGTCGCATGCTTGGCCAAGCGCAAAGCGTGAATAAGGAAAGTATGAGCTTCGGTAAATCTCGTGCCAAACTTTATGGTCCAGATAAAAAACGTGTCTTATTCGAGGATGTCGCTGGTAATGAAGCCGCTAAGCAGGATCTTTCCGAAATCGTCGATTTTCTCAAGAATCCTAAAAAATACGAAAAACTTGGTGCCAAAATCCCTCGTGGTGTCTTGCTCGCTGGCGATCCAGGTACTGGTAAAACTTTGATGGCGCGTGCCGTAGCTGGTGAAGCCAACGTTCCTTTCTTTAGTATTTCTGGTTCTGAATTTGCTGAAATGTTTGTCGGTGTCGGTGCTTCTCGTGTTCGTGATCTCTTCAGCAAGGCCAAGAAAAACGCTCCAAGCATTATCTTTATTGATGAAATTGACGCCGTAGCTCACAAGCGCGATTCTCGTGGTGGTGCCGGTCGTGAAGATGAGCAAACTTTGAACCAAATTCTCGTTGAGATGGATGGTTTCGATAATGAATCCGGCGTTATCGTGATTGCCGCCACTAACCGTATCGATATGCTCGACAAGGCTCTACTTCGTCCAGGTCGTTTCGATCGTCATGTCGAGGTAACTTTGCCGGAGCGCAAGGATCGTCTCGAAATTTTGAAGGTACATTTCAAGAACAAGCCAGCCGTTGAATCGATTGATCTTGAATCTCTCGCCAAGAAAACTGCCGGTTCCTCTGGTGCTGATCTTGCCAATATTGCCAACGAAGCCGCCATTACTGCAGCGAGGGAAGGCCATAAAGAAATCACTAATAAGGATCTCACCGAAGCTTTCGAACGTGTGGCGATTGGTCCAGAACGCAAATCTAAGGTGATGAACGACGAAGAAAAGAAGCTTACCGCTTATCACGAAGCGGGTCACGCCGTGGTTGGACATGTTTTGCCAGATTCTGATCCAGTGCATAAAATCACCATTATTCCTCGTGGTCATACCGGTGGTGTCACTTGGTTCTTGCCGCCAGAAGATCGCAGTTATAAAAATATTTACGAACTCAAGGACGTGATGGCTCGCGCGATGGGCGGCCGTATCGCGGAAAAAATTATTTTCGGTGAAGATCGTGTGACCACTGGTGCCGCTTCAGATTTGAAGCATATTGCCGAACTTAGCAAAGATATGATTTTGCGCGAGGGTCTTGGTACCAAGACACGCAACCAAGTTTTTCCAGCCGACGAAGCTTCTTACTATGCGCTTTCCAGCAGTAAGCCTTATTCAGAAAAAACTGCCGAGCTCATCGACCAAGAAATGCGTGCCTTTACCGACGAGGCCGCCAAGCGTGCAGAAGCTGTTTTGCTTGCTAATCGTGAAATTCTCGACCGTGTAGCCAACGCGCTTCTCGAAAAAGAAACCCTCGAGGAAGATGATTTGAAAGATATTTTCGAAGGTAGCAAACTACCAAAAGAAGCTAAACTTTACTAATAAGAGAACGTTAAACCCATGCAAATCAAAAGTCCTCTATGAACCATCATAATATCACTATCAAGTATATTCAGGAAGGCAATTACATTAATGACGAGGTTAATATTGAGGTTTCCACTATTGAAGGTCAAAGCGATATTATCTTGCTGATTGTTCCCGGGATTGATGGCTTAGTCGATGGTTATAAAAATAAATATAAAACCATTGCTGAAAATATTAACTCCAGATTTGGCGCAACCGTAATTAGGATGAGTAATCCCTCTAATATGGCTGGGTTACATCTTAGAAATCTTTTTGAAGTCCTAGAGTTTATTGAAAATACCTATGATCTACCAACGAAAACTCTTTATATCATGGGACATTCACTCGGTGCTTATATGACTAGTATTGTGTCGCTAATATTTGATTATATTGATAAAATTTTACTTATTAATCCCGCAACTTTGATTGATAATGATGTTTTTGACGATCTTAGCCAACGCCCAAGGCGATCAAACATTTTTCTAATTAGCGAGCAGGATCCTTCATTCAAGCTTATCGATAAATTCAAAGAAGTAGGCACTGTATATATTCAGCCAAATGCGGACCATCATTTCTCTGGCCAATCATTTGAGGCCTTTTTATCTGCTCCAGAAAAATATCTCTTTGAAGAGATTTAAATTGAAGTCTTGTGATAAACTCCATATAAAAAGAAAAAACCCGCATGTTCCAGCGGGTTAATATGTACTAGGGACTCATATGAGGTTTATTAAAATTACAGGATGGAGGCTAAAAAGTGCTTTTAGTAAGATTTACGTGCGATTGTGCACTAACCTTTTAATTTCATCTGTATATAACACAGATTACTATTCCTCGAAACCATCTTTTCACTTCAGTTTACTTACTATCACCAGCTAATACTGGATTTATTAAAACTTTAGTTAGTAATTTGCCCCTTTTAAGGATTTTGAAATGACACGTGGAGATGTATTTTTAATGTACTTTTTGAGAACTTAATTGCGATTCTTCGCTACATCTTTCCTTACCACTTTTTAATCTAGTTGCTCTCATCCCCCAGTCATTTGACTAGGTGACTTCAACTTTGATAAGTGTCATTTATCATTATTTTTAATGATATTTAAATTATATCACGAATAATTTAATATGTCAATATGTCGCCTGAGTTAACATCTCAAGTGCAACGCTAAGCAACAAAAAAAGACATTAATAAAAGGTAAACTTAGTGGAGTATTTGAGGTAAATACTTGGCGATGAAAGGGATTAGAATTTTATCCATCTGATAACGTTGAAATCGATCTATTTGAGTCAGGAAAAATCCAAGACGCCGTCACTTACTCACCAGAATATTCTGACTATATTCGAGAATAATAAAAGTAGTCAAACCTACAATGTTATAGAGTTAATTCCGTCGAAAAACAGCACATCGTCATCTGTTAAATGATATACCCTAAATCCCCTAGAAGTAAGTTTTTCTGTGGCTTCTTTTACTCTCTCGAAATATTTTTCCTTGTGGGTGTGTGGAATAATTACATCATGAAAAATCCCCATTCCATTAAAATTTTTTAGATTTGGTGCTAAGTTTAGATTGTCAAATTTTTCCGCACCCTCAATTGTTGGACAGCAAACTATCGACCCCGCACTTGATCCGATATAAATTCCACCTCTGCTAATGAAATTTTTTATAGCCCTATCTGCGCCATTTTCCTGCAATTTTTCCATCAAATAAAAAGTATCACCACCAGCAACTAATAAAATGTCAGCCATGGCAAGTGATTTATTAATCTCTTCTCCCGTTTTATTTTTTAAATCTAAATCGGTTACCTCAATGCCATATTTTTGTAGCGCAATTTTATCGGCTTCGACGAAGTCCTTATTATCATATGGGTCACCAGCAGTCGGGATGAAGACGGCTCTTTTTCCAGCTAATTCACCGCCTTCATTTTTGATAATTTTTCCCATGGTCATCATGGCATAAGATGCAAGATAGACTTTCATAATAACCGCCTCAAATTTTTCATTCATCTTTAGATTAGTTTAATGCGAATCCCTATCACTCCAAATTCCGCCTGCTTTTCTTCGGAATAAAATTCTCCAAGCACCTCTAGTAATTCTTGTTTTGTCATAGAACTATCTGCGAGAATAGAGATATCAAAATCTTCAAACAAATCAGCAAAAGACTTATATCGCAATAGACCTACCACCTCTGCCTTGAATTTTTCGTCATCGGATTTCGCAAACTCAATAATATTCCCAAGCTGAATTGATTGTCTCTTCTCATCATAAAGTCGAAGCTCGATGCGCTTAGTCCCGTCCTTAATGAAATCAAAATATTTTGGCTGCAGATTCATCTCATGTATTTTCATATTTTTATTATATTACAGCGTCATGATATGAGAGAATCCGTCTTTTAACTTGGGGATTTTTTATTTAAATATTTCTTTATATTAGCTATGTCCTGCTGATCTTTGGGAAGATTACGTGATTCCTTAAAAGCTAAAATCGTTTTAATATCTTCAAGATTAAATTCATCACCCTCTTCCATATTAAAATGACCCTTTTTATCAACAACTATCTCCAATGTATCGCCTAATTGATAGAAATTGCAAGAGTTTAATTTATCAGGCGTCATCTTTAATCTATCTTTTACATCACTAAATAATTTTTCGGATATACATAAGTCGATATCAGAACATATTTCGCGAATCCCTCGTAATACTAATGACGCCCCAGAGAGAACATAGTATTCATTTTTAGGCAATTTTAAGTCTCTTAGCCGTCCTATAATTTCTTGTCTATTCATCGCATTGGATCCATAATTTTATATTCATTATAATATAGCTAATCTTTTAGTTATTCCATTTTTTGATATCATTCCCAGATGATACTTCTATGAATCCCAAAGCGATCGGCATTAATCCTACTGGTTTTTTCTCCATAACCAGCATTTTTACGGCTTTTCCTCTTGCAATTTCTATGTTCTTACCAGTACAATATGACATAGGTAGATTCTCCTTTTATTAAGTGATATTGATTTAAGTATAGAATCTACCTATTTTGATGGCAATAAGTTTACCAATCTATGTTGCAAAGGTTCTGAGTGAATACGTACATATTGACATTTAACCATAAATGTTATATAATGCAACCAGATTCTGATATTCAGAGAGAAGCCTATGGTTACTACTCTGGATTGGCCAGAGTAGTTCATTCAGAAAGAGGTATTAATATGAAAAAGACTGTTTTAGCAACTATGTTGGCCGTAGTAGCTTTTGCTACGAATGTTTTTGCAACCGAAGCTGAGGCTGGTGTATTAGGTTTAAAACCTAGCGCCAATCAAAGCGTGACTCAATCAAGCGGTAATACTACTGACGCGGCGAACACGGATGTTCAAAACGTGCAGTACGATACTGGTAAATACCAGTATCCCGCGCAGCAACTAAAGGCCGAGGGTAAAAACTTCGATCGATACGATTGGCGTCTCTATCAAAGATTTGATAGTGGCCAGCTGATGTATTATCAGTGGGCTGATGACACTGATCATATTATCGAAGAGGGTCGCTATCGTACCTATGGTAAGGGAAAAAAATATGGCGTCGAAGGTATTTTATCTCTCGAGCCACTTTATGTAGACCCATACGCATGGGAGCGTGAGGTAGAAGAATGTCCAGAGGTGGATGGCTATCGGGTAGTTTACCCTGATAAGCTGGTAGTTTTCGAATCTAAGAGAACCGATCAATTTGGTTTTCGTATACAGATTCAAATCCCTGTGTTCCTGAACCCTGAATACACTTATTGTCAGGAGATGACTATTATTCTCCCCACCGATTTTGATGCTGGTGTGGGTATGTGGAGTATATTTGATCCGAGACAAAGATTTGATTTTCAGGTGAAAGCTCGAGCAGAAGGGAAAATAAAAAGTGTCTATGAAACAGTTTTTTATTCCCAGAAGCGCGAAGTAACCAATGTCCGTTTATATCGGGAGAATCAAAATGAGGTATTATATACCTCTACTGATCAGCTCGATAAAGTAAGCTCCATGATGCGTTTTACAGCAACAAAGCCATTCGGTCAGCTTCATAAAGAAATTACAAATTACGGCTTCATTGATTATCGTGATGGTCGCAATATGCTTCATTAATACCCTTTTGAAACCACCCAACTCGGGTGGTTTTTTATTGTTCTTAATTTTTTAATAGACACTTTTATGATATACTATAAGCATTATGGGAGGCAAAATAATAAAATATACAAAGCTATTAATTGTATTTTTTGGAGTTATCCTATCTTCGTATTTTATTTTACAAAAAAACGCCTATAGTCATGACGTTACTCATGGTAATGATGCTGGGGCGCTTGGTAAATGTAAAATTGGGGGAACCTGTTACACTAAGAGAAATGCACAGTATAGTGGTTTGGCTTGGTTTTACTATGATTTTGATGCTAATGGTGTCTCAAATGAAAAGAGGGATACTTTTACTTTTCGAGACCTTTTAAATAACAGAAAACCAGGTTTTCCGGTAGATAATTCTTTAATGCCAGGAGTGAATCCAAACACTAGAATGTCTTGCAAAAATTCTCGTGGAGTCTTTATTTTTGGTTATGTTTTATATCAAAAGACCGGAAAAGGTTACCGTAGCACTGGTGGAATTATATTCCCTCAGAAATTTTCAGAACTTTTTAATGGTGGATACGAGCATCAGGGTACGCCGATTGATGGTATAGTTGACAGTGTGAGGGCCCAAAGTGATTACAACGGTAGTGCTTATAATCAATTCTCCGCAGAATACGAAGCTCAATGGCAAGGCCATGATATTTCTTGGTTCTGTAGCCGCCAAACTGTAGATTCTGCACCCGTCGAAGAGCCAAAAAATCCAAAGAATCCAGTCACAACCGCCCAAACTGCCTGCTCTCAACTATCAGGAACTTTCGGTGCCTACTACAAGGGAAACACTTCCGCCGATACTGGCGTAGTGAATCACTCATATTCCGGTACTCTCGGCCATAATTCTTGGCAGAAAAATTTCCAAGGCAAAAATTACGTCTTCGCCAAGCCAGGGGATCGTGTTCAATTCTATGAAACCTTCTGTTTTCCAATTCAGCAGGTCGGTATTCAAACCGGCAGCTCTCATGTGAGTAGTGCAGACCCGCCAGGCGAAAGTAATTTCCAAATTTTTGCCCAAAAGAACGGCTCAGATAATAATCAGTATTTATTCGGTGACTCTCCGGTTCACGACGGGAGTTATCACACTATCGGCCGCGGCAATAAACGTCCGTTTAGTGGCAATGGACTCGAAACTAGTGATTATGGCTTCACCGCCTATTCGCCAACCCAAAATGCCTCTTCTGAATATGGTTGTCAAACCAATTACTATCGCATGTACGCGCCGAAATTAACTGTTGGTTATCAAATTCCAGGCTTTATCGATTACCAGCACGGCTGTAATTCTGCCGATAAAACTGGCTCCACTACTGAGGTCGGTACAGTAATTTCCCAAGGTATTCGCTACGATAATCTCCGTGCTTGGTATAACAACTATACGATCTGGACTGGTAAATCTGATAAAAGCGGTAAGCCCGCCCAGAATGCTAATCATTACAGTTATAGCTCTTACGAAAATGCTAGTGATGCTAATAGTCGAAATTCTATGTGGGGCTATCAAGGGAGTGAAGAAATAGCAATTCCGATTTACAAAAAAGGCTCATCTTACTGTGTTTCGTGGAGACCAGACGGTGGCTGTAAACGATATAAGCGTGATAAAATCTTTGATCACTATGACTACGAATATAAAAGAACCTATCCAGACAGTCACGTCGGCACCACCACGCAAAACCTTGGCCAAACCGAAAAGAAATCCTCTGTCTACACCCCATATAATTTCAATACCTCTATCCATAGCTATATCGAATCCTCTGAAGGTGGAGTCGGTTTCCTCGGCGCAAGAATTAGTATTGGTGCCAATTATGGCGTCGCTCCTCGCGCAAACGAATTGGTCTCTAAAACTCCATACGCCACCCATACTCGTGACGACCAGACCGTCAAAGTTTACGAAATGATTGTCGACGAAAACTATCCAGAGTCAAAGCTCCAAGAGCAGACTATCCCGAATGGTAACATTTGCCGTGGTTCCGGTATCGAGCGTTGTGAATTAGTAGATACGGTCAAAGGTATTATTAACGCCGCTGGTAAGTTTACTGGAGACTTTCTTAATACCGAAAATTATGAACGCACCATTCCAGACAACCTCCCAGGCGGCGGTCTAGGTAAGAAATATTGTACTCGTTCCGTCATCTGGCCAGCCGCTTCCCATGATTCAGATAATAACACTGTTGCGAATAATATGTCCGGCTCTGCCATGAACGGTGGTAATAACCTTCATCATGTCTCTGCCGCCTCTTGTGTTACCATTGCTAAAAAGCCAAACTTCCAGGTTCTTGGTGGTGGTTTCTATACTAATGGCGCGATTAAGACCGCACTTTCCGAAAAAGCTGTCGGTGGTGGCCTCGGTGCGTTTCCTTCTGCGGAAACCCGCTCTTATGGTTCCTGGGATGAATTCGGCGTCCTCGCTGCCGGCAAAGTTCTCGGCTTCGGTTCCGGTGCTGCTATGGGTTATGAAGAAGGCTATAACTTTAATCTTCCTCGTGGTGGCATCATGAATGCCTACTATACTTTCATTGGCCCTACCGGCCCGAATTCAGTAGTTTCTGGCATTAGCAATATTAGTCACATGACTATTGCTAACGATAAAAATGGGCCAGGCAATTCCGGTATCTCTCGCATCGGTTCCGCTGTTCTGGCCCGTCTCAAAGCCCGCTTCCGCGATACCATCATCCGAAATTCTAGCAATACCATCACCAGCCTCACCTCTAATGAAACTTCCGCGAAGAACTATCTCGGCCTCTCTCAGCTCTACCACCAGGGAGACACCAGTCTCAGTGCCATGAATAGCACCGCCAATTTCTACCAGTTCGATCGCGGCGGCAACCTCATCGCGAGAAGCAATACCACTGGTGAGAAGCTCATGAATACCCTCGCTATGTACGTGGACGGCACCCTCACGATTGATCGCAACATCAATATCGCCCACGAAACCTACAATGCCGTGGATGATTTTCCGCAAGTTCTCATCTTTGCCAAGAAAATCAATATCACCAGCAACGTCACCAACATCGATGCCTGGCTAATCCTCGATGAAGATTATGGTGATAACCAAATCGATACCTGTTCCGATAATCATTACCCGAACGCTCTCTCTTGCAACGAAACCCTCACCATTACTGGTCCAGTCTTCGCTAGAAAACTCATCCTTAACCGCACCGCCGGTTCCCACACTGGTGGCGGCCGCGCTGGCACTCATCCACTTCAAACCGGACCAACCGGCACCTACTATGCCGAAGGTTCCATCCACCCAGCCGAAGTCTTTACCCTCCGGGCTGACGCTTATTTCTGGGCCTACCGCCAATCCCTCAGTGGCGGCCAAGCCTACATGGTCTACTCTCGCGAGATTGCCCCAAGATACTAGTACTACACTTGAGAAACTAATTTAGACATCAGTCGTATAAAGTTTAGTAACTTGCAATTTTATAATAGACGCACTATATATAATATATAACTTGTAAGTAGATGGAGTATTGAGATGTGGGAGATGACTGAATCAAAATTAAGTAACATTATATCAAAATATCAATTGCCGATGGATGATTACCTAGTGGAAGTAGACGGCGCATTTGGAAGAGGCGAGTTTTTCTGGGTTATCAAAAATCAGTCTACTAATAAAAAATACCTACTAGTGAACACTTATTCCCATCATGGTGTTGAGGCTGAGGTTGAATATTACCGTGAAGAAGGGTTTGACAATTTAGAAGCTATCCCAAGAAGAATTGAGACCTTAGAAAACGCAAGCGATGCGGATGACGAAATCTCTAAATACCTATTTGGAATGTATTCTATTTTTGAAATGAAACCATAAAAAAGAGGAGTATAAAATACTCCTCAATGAAGCGGTTTTCAAGAATTATGGACATATACTTTTATCCCATATGACTGGCTCGTCAGTATTTGGTTCTCTCAGCATAACGATATTTCCAGTTAAATTCTGAATGATCGCATGGCCGTGTCCAGGCCCATCTGGCACTCCGTTGGCTCCACCGAACAAGTAGTCGGTAAATTGATGTGGCTTCTTTTTATTGGGATATTTCATAGCTGGATAACCCATAAAAGTAAGTCCGACCTCAGTTTTTTCTGGCGGTATGATCTTAACACTCGAACCGATATACCCTCCATATCCACCCAAATCAATGGCGACATGCCAATGTCCATATTTCGGGATAGTGGCATAGTATGGACTATGAGTGACATACCCACCTAGGTATTGAAATGAATAGCCGCTTTCATACGACATATAGTTGGCAGTATCTAGGACGCACACATTTGCAGCTGTGTCAAGAGAAACGGCAACCCTTGTGCCTTCTTCAAGAAAACCTAAATCATAATGTACGAAATCCAATTCATACACCCCCTTTCATAATCGCAATAAATAAACCTTTTGGTAAGGAACTTTTTGTTTTAAATAACAAAACAAAAATCATGAGTATTCTAAAATACTCTGATATCTTTATTATAACATAAAAAATAAAATATACCAAAACGCTTTCAAAATCATCCAATTTATGGTAAAATAACCTAAATGAGTAAAACAAACCGTCTAGTCAATAGATATGGTCGCAAAATTCTTGAATCGGAAAATATGCAAATCGAACGCACTTTTTTTCAGCATGGATGTTTTACGACCTATGATCATTCCGTTCACGTCGCTATTATGAGCGTGAAAATTGCCCGCTTTTTCCCGATGAAATTTTCTTACAAATCTCTCGTCAAAGGTGCACTTTTGCACGATTATTTCCTTTACGATTGGCACAATATCGGTGATATGCCAAAAGGCCATGCTTATATTCATCCAATTATTGCCGCCTCGAACGCTAAGCGCGACTTCGATATTAATGCTAAAGAAGAGAATATCATCGAGTCTCACATGTTCCCACTCGGCAAGGTTTTGCCAAAATCTCGTGAGGCTTGGGTGGTGACAATTGCAGATAAAATCTGTGCCGTTACGGAATTCTTTAGTTTACGTCTCTCCAAACGTTATCGCCGTATCAATAAAATGGCTGAACGCGAAACCGCCAAGTCATATCGTCATTTTTAGCATAAATACGATATAATTATTTATAGATGAAAAAAATTCAATTTCGCTCCGTCGTCGCTATGGCGAATAGTAAACTCAGTATCAAATATGCTGCTATTTTATTGAGTGTTTCCACTTTGATTTCCGCGCTGCTCGGCATCTTCCGCGACCGCTTGCTTAACTCTTATTATCTTGACACTTATCCGACTGGTGTGGATGCCTATACTGCTGCCTTCACCATTCCAGATTTTATGTTTTTTATTCTCACTTCTGGCGCCCTCGCTGTCAGTTTTGTTCCGGTCTTCAATCAGCGTCTTTCTTCCGGTAATAAAAAATCTGCCTGGGAGCTCTCTACTTCCACTCTCAATCTCATGGCTCTTGTGACTTTTATTGCCAGTATTTTTATTATGATTTTTGCGGACCCTTTGATTCGCTATATCGTCGGTCCGGGCCTTGATGAGTCTGGTACGATTCTTGCGATTAATATGACCCGCGTGATCGCCATTAATCCATTTCTTTTTAGTATTGCCACGGTTTTGAATTCCGTTCAGCAAGCAGTTGGTCGCTTTGTCTTTTACTCACTCGCGCCAGCTCTCTATAACATTGGTATTCTCATCGGTATTACGGTTTTTACTAATGGGATTAATCTCTTCGGCGTACAAATTTTCGAGGGTGGCATCATGGGTGTGGCACTCGGTGTGGTCTTCGGTGCCTTATTGCAAATCTTCGTCAGTCTCATCGGCCTCTTCGGTCTTGGTTTTGATTATCAATTCAAGATCTATTGGAAAAATCACGGCTTCCGTTCTGTATTGAAATTACTTCCAGCCCGTTCGCTCGACCAGGGAATCGATTACGTCTATTCTATTCTGGCCACCAATCTTTCTTCTCGCATGGGCACCGGCACTCTGCGTGCCTTCCAGCAGGCTAATAGCCTTCATCAAATGCCAGTTAATCTTATCGGCGTCGCCATTTCTACTGCTTTCTTCCCGAAACTCACCGAGCAAGTCAATGAAGATTCCTCCGAATTTAACGGCACCTTCCGCCATGCGCTTCGGATGATTATCTGGATTTCTTTGCCAGTCTCCGTGATTGCCTTTTTTGCTCGTGGCTACATCGTTAGTTTCATTAAAAATAGTGGTAATCCGGTAATCGCTAGCGTACTTGGTTCGCTCGTTGTCGCAATTTTTGCTCAATCAATTTTCCATATCGCCTCGCGTGGTTTTTATGCCAGACAGGATACCAAAACTCCGTTCGTCGTTAGTATTTTTGCCGTTGGTTTTACTATGGCGCTTTCGGTTATTTTTGCCATTACCGGTTTTGGTCCGGACGGCCTGGGCTGGGCGCAATCTATCGGCGCTTTAGCTGAAATTATTATTCTTCTCACCATCCTTAATGCTCGTGCCAAATTCCAACTGCTCGATAGGACTTTTTGGTTAGCAATTTTTCGTATGTTGATCGCCAGTTTTTTCACTGCCATTGCTGCTTACTTTATGACCAAACTCTTCCCATTGCGCGTCACCGATAATTCCATTATCAGCACCATTCCGAAATTTATTTTAATTTCTGTTTTTGCTGGTCTGGTTTATTTGATATCGAGTTTCCTATTTAATCTTTCGGAAGTGGTACCAATTTTCGAAAAAGTGAGCAGTCTGATTTTTAAGAATGTTAAAATGTTGCCAAAGCCTGAGAAGCCAAGCGAGCTAGAAGGTGAATCAGAAAATTCAGCTCAAAATCAGAAACAAGATAAATAATAAATGGTAAAATAGGAACTATGAATAAGACATCAAACAAGACTGCAAAGACTGCAAAATCTACCAAGGACACTAATTCTATGAAAAAATCTGCTACCACCAAAGATACTTCTGTTACTGCCAAGAATACCAAGTCTGATCACAAGGTCATCTCTGATTATAATGGCTATAATTACAAGAAAGTTTTCTGGGAAGATTCTGGGCGTGAGTATGAGGATCTTGCCGACCGTACTGCGATTCGCCGTCTATTACCGAAAAATATGGATAATTTTGTCGATATTTGTGGTGGCTATGGTCGCCTTGCCAATGAATATTTGCCACGTGCTAAGCGCGCCACTTTGTTTGATTATTCCAAACTTAATCTCGAGCAAGCCAGGGAAGAATTTGGGGACAAGCTTCATACTGTTCAAGGTGACATCTATAAGACTCCATTTTCTGATGGTGAATTTTCCGCCTTACTCATGGTCCGTGCCACTCATCACTTCGAAAATCTCGAGCAAGTTCTTCGTGAACTTAACCGCATTCTTGAACCGGGTGGCGTAGCCGTTATTGAAGTCGCGAATAAGCGTACGCTTCCAAAGATGTTCCGCTATTGGTTTAAGCGCTCTTCCGTCAATCCATTCGATAAGCAGCCATCGAACCTGAAGGAAATCGATAAGGACGGTTTTTATAATTATCACCCAGCCTATGTCGAAGATCTCTTTAAGAAAACTGGGTTTGAAATCATGGATGTGCTCTCTGTCTCAAATTTCCGAAGCCGCACTATGAAGAAAATTTTCAGCACCAAGGCTCTGATTAAGCTTGAAAAAGCTGTTCAAGGTCCACTCGCTTCCGTGCGTTTTGCGCCAAGTATTTACTATCGTTTGATTAAAACTAAATAATTCTTTTGAGTGAAAATTTTTCAAGAAACCACCTACAAACTTTATCGTAAAACGCCGCTTTTTTCCGGGCAATCCAAGTCTCTGAAAATTGCGGTGATTTCCGACATTCATTTTTCGCGTCTAGTGAAAAATCTTAAACTCCGCGCCATTATCAAACAATTTGAGCTTGCACGTCCGGATTATATTTTTATCACCGGTGACCTCATCGATACTTTGGAGTGTGTAGATTCTCTCGGTGAACGCGATCGTTTTCTTAGTTTTTTAAAAAATCTCACGGCTATTTCTTCCGTTCGCAAAATGATTGTCAGTCTTGGTAATCATGATTTTTATCGCATTCCTGAAAATAAAAAAGGTTGGCACATCGTGCGCGATGAGGAATTCCTTAAATCTCTTCGCGAGGTACCAAATCTAGTTTTGCTCGATGATGAAATCTATCAAGACGACGATATTTTTTGCTTTGGTTATACTCAGAAAAAATCTTACTACACCGAAGATGGGGTGAATTTTGCGGAAAATGCTGAAGCGCAGCTCGAAGATCTTACGAAAACTCTAGTGAATCTTCCAGAGCCGCCTGCCGATAAATTGAAATTTGCTCTGATTCATGCTCCGACTCATCTCCAGACCCCAGATATAGAATTTCTTTTGCAGCCTTTTGACTATATTTTATCTGGACATATGCATAATGGCATTGTCCCGCCCGTACTCGACGAATTTTGGCGTAATCAAAAGGGAATTATTTCTCCCACCAAGAAACTTTTTTCGGGCGCATGTCGTCATACCTTGAAAACTTATGACGATAAACTAATCGTAGTTGGGCCGGTCACTACTTTTCATGCTCACCTTGGTTTGCTTGAAAAGCTCAATGTTTTTTATCCCACTTATCTCACCTATCTCGAAATTTCCGATAAAAAAACGTACGCTCGCAAGCCGTACGTCAAACATACTTATAAAAATTGGTAGCGCCAATAGGGTTCGAACCTATGACCTTGAGCTTAGAAGTCTCCTGCTCTATCCAGCTGAGCTATGGCGCCAAGTTATTTTTATTCTATCACTAACTCGGTAAAAAGCAAAATCGGCTAGCCTCAAGAGTTGTGTTGAGCTCTAAAATATACCCACAATCTTACAAAATTCATCTTACAAATTCCACCACTCATAATCTGAATTTAACCTGTATTTTTAAAATGTTTATGCTATACTAAGGGTAAAGAAGGAGAGAAAAAGTAGAAGATGCAGATGTTGTAAATAAAACAATTGCATAAACTATTAAACTTATGTTATGATTACATGTGTGAAAAAATTAAGTATCACCGGGGTCCGAGTCCTTTCGTTCCTCGTTAACAGTTTTGAAAAACTTTTTCTCTCCCAAGATACTTTCTTCAAAATCACGATACTTATTTTTTCACTGGTATTATCCAATTTATTCTTTGAAGTACAATCATCTTATGCCCTGAAACCGACACCTTCGCTGTCGGTTTCTTTGTTATCTGCCTCGAATATCGAGCTACATAGTAACGATATTCTAAGTAAGCCAAATCATACTATTAGCATACCTAATTATTACAATGTAAAAACTAACAATACTACTGGTGCGACGACATATATTGACGTCGAGAAAACCGCTTTTACGGACATCAATGACTCTTCGAATACCGCTTCCATTAATATGATTTCCAATGAACGGGTAATCGAACACTTAGCTGATATTGGTGAAAATACTTTTGCTGGCAGTATTGATTGCAGAAAAGAGAGTCCAGATGAAGAACCCGAAGGTTGGGATCCGCTTGATTTAGTCAGTAGTTCAATACATAATACCCACTCTAGCTTTGGTAATGCGACCGATTCTGAGGGTGACGATCTTTGTTTTGCTATTGGTATCAAGCTAGGGAATAATCTGCCGACTGGCACCTATCAAAACAAAGTGATTTTTTCCACGGTTACTAATGATTATCCGACCGAAGTAAATCTTATAAAAGGTGAGGACTTTAGGAATACAGTATGGAGATTATCCCCCACTCGTGATATTAAACACTTTGAGCGTAGCTCTGTGGCTCCACCTGAGGGTGCTGCTACTGTACATTTAGAAGTTGACGAAACCTCCGACTATCCATTCTTAGGCTGGGTAGATGAAGATAGAGAAACTTTTTACTATTATACTGAAGCTGAAAAAATTTATCTTAATCCTGATTGTAAATCTATGTTCGCCTCTGTAGATTATGAAAAAATAGATTTAACACCATTTGATTCCAGTAAAGTTACTAGCACCTACGATATGTTTAGTAACCTTTATGGAACCAAGGAAATTGATTTTTCCAAATTTAACACCAGTAATGTTACAAATATGGGTAGGATGTTTTATAAAAATTCTACTCCAAAGCTTGATCTCTCCAACTTTGATACACGTAATGTTATTTATATGAATGCAATGTTTATGGAGGCTTGGGGAATAGAGGAATTAAATCTTTCTAGTTTTGATACTAGTAACGTCTGGTTTATGGGTAATATGTTTAAGAATACACATAAGTTAAAAAATCTTGATGTCCATCATTTTAATACACAAAAAGTTAAACATATGCAATATATGTTCTATGGCTCCGGAGCTACAAGTCTTGATTTGTCTCATTTTGATACTTCTAAAGTTGAAGATATGAGTAAGATGTTTGCGGAAATGGCGAATATTACAGAACTTGATTTATCAAATTTTAATACTAGCAACGTGAAGGATATGTCACGTATGTTTGATCATACTGCAGAACTTAGAACACTAGATTTGTCTAATTTTAATACGTCTAAAGTCACCGATTTTAGTAAAATGTTTGCTAATGAATACATAAATAAACTCGAAAGAATTTACGTGAAGCAAGATTTCGATACTTCCGCTGGTACAGATTTTACCAATATATTTACTGGGCGTACCAATCTTCGTGGTGGAAATGGCTCCTTCCTCCCGGATCCATCGACCGCCGACAAAACCTGGCTTCGCATCGACGATCCAGCCAATGGTCACCCAGGTTACTTCACTCGCAAAGTCTAAAAACTTCAAACTAGTATATAATTATATTTAATGACTCAACAGACAATCATTAAAATTGAAAATCTTGAGAAAAGCTTCGGCAAAACTAAGGCTGTTCGCAAGATTAATTTAGAAGTTTATGAAGGCAGCCTCTTCGCCTTCCTCGGCATCAATGGTGCTGGCAAGTCTACCACCATCTCCATGATGTATGGTGGCCTGAAGATTGACTCCGGTCGCATTGCTATTTGTGGCCAAGACGTCGCCATCAATCTCGATAAAATTAAAAATCAAATTGGCGTGGTTTTTCAGGATTCCATCCTTGATAAAACTCTCACCGTTTATGAAAATCTTAAATTCCGTGCTGGCTTCTATGGTATTTTTGGCCAAGAATTCAAAGCTCGTTATCAGGAATTGGAAAAACTTTTTGATCTCGCCGAAATTAAAAATCAGAAAATTCAAAAACTTTCTGGCGGCCAAAAACGCCGTGTCGACATCGCACGTGCCATTATTCATCAGCCGAAAATCCTCATTCTTGATGAGCCGACGACTGGCCTTGACCCAGGTACTCGCAGTAAAGTTTGGCGGATTATTTCCAAACTTCGCGAGGATCTTAAAATGACAATTTTTCTCACCACGCACTACATGGAAGAAGCCGCCGATGCTGACTATGTTACGATTTTGGACAAGGGAAGAATTATTGCTGAAGGTACACCTCTAGAACTAAAAACTCAATACGCCACTGATATTTTGTATCTCTATGGCGTGGAAGAGGCGGATGTGAAAAAGCTTAAATTACCTTATCAAAAAATCCACAAAGCCTTCCAAATTAAAGTTAAAAATTCGGCAGTTGTTGCCAAACTAATTATTAAATATCCGGAACTCTTTCAAGATTTTGAATTAATTAAAAGTACATTAGACGATGTCTTTCTCACGGTTACGAAAAATAAACCAGGTACTGATATTTCGGAATCAAAAAATAGCAAAACGAAAGCGGAGTAAAACATGAAAAAATTTCTCAATCTCACTGCACGTAATGTCAAAGTTTTCTTCAGCGACGAGTCAATGTTTTTCACTTCGCTGATCACACCGATGATTTTATTGATTCTCTACGTTACTTTTCTTGGTCGCGTTTTTCATAACAGTCTTGATAAAGACGCCTTGGGTGTCGCACTTCCAGAAGGCGTAATTAACGCTGTGGTGAACGGGCAAATTCTCGCCTGTCTTCTCGCGGTCTGTAGTGTGACGGTGGCTTTTTCCTCGAATCTTTTAATGGTGAATGATAAGGTTACTGGAAGCACCAAAGATATCGATGTTTCTCCGATCAAAAGCCACACCAAGAGTCTCGCCTACTTCACTGCGACATTTATCTCCACGATTATTATTAATCTCGTGGCGCTCATTCTTTGCCTACTTTATATTCGCATCCAAAATTGTTGGTACTACGAATTCAAGGATGTCTTATTGTTATTTGGCGACGTAATGCTGCTTTCTTTCTTCGGCACCGCCTTGGCTTCTGTAGTAAACTTTGGCCTCAAAACTCAGGGCCAGCTCAGTGCTGTGGCAAATATCGTGAGCGCTGGTTATGGTTTTATTTGTGGCGCCTATATGCCAATTTCAAATTTCTCCGCCCTGCTGCGTGATAGTATTATGTTCCTGCCAAGTACTTATTTTATGTCGTTAATTAAAAATCACGCACTCACCGCTCCGTTCCGGGAAATGGCTAAGGCTGAAATTCCATCGCAAGCTATTGACGCCGTAAAAACCGCTCTCGACTACAAAATCTCTTTTTTCAGCCATGAAGTCTCACTTAATATGATGTACCTCATCGCCATAACTTCAATTTTTGGATTAATTATCATCTTTGTTTTACAGAACAAACTCAAGAAACAAGATTAAAATAACCACTATTTGTCTTTTCGGAAAAGCATATACTTTATGTTAAAATAAAACTATGAATGGCCAAAAATCACATACAAAACCTCATGGAGGGGGGTGGTTTAATAGAGAATTAAAGATTTTTGTATTATTCCTAGGTTTAATTTCTTTTTCTAATTTAATTTTTAGTAATAACACATTTGCCTTATTCACTCCAACGCTTTCCGCTTCCGTGGATCAAGCGAATTTACAAGTGAACGGGAATCAAGTGATTAATTCAACAGATAAAACCACAGAAATTCCTTTAAATCTTACAGTAAATACAAATAACAAGACTGGCTATGCGGCAACTCTGAATTCAGAGACTAACGAAACAGCACTAGTAAATAATGATTCTTCAAATGGCGCGAAAATTAATTCGATTAGTGCGAATTTATCGTTAAATAATTTACCAAATAATACTTGGGGCTATAAGTTTGGGGCGTCCACGAACTATGCGCCGATTCCGGCTCTTTCTGCCCCAGCACAAATCTTACAGACTACAGCAAAGACTAACGGCAACGAATCGAATGGTATAAAAATTGGCATGAAACTAAGCGATAATCTTGAAAGTGGCAGATATTCAAATAAACTAATATTTTCAATTCTAACTAATAATTATGACCATATCGCCATCATGACCGAAGGTCCTGATTTTAATACAAAATTAAAATCTCTTGTAACCGCGACGAGTGAAATTAAGTATTTTAAGAAGAGTACCGTAGTGCCAACCGCTTCCATGAATGCAGTGAATATTGAAGATGAGGAATCTGATTATGAAATTAAACTTTGGTTAGATCCGACCGATAAAACAGCTTATTATTACGCTGAAACCGAGAAAGTTTACTTAAATACGGATAGCGGTAGGATGTTCTATTCAAGACTTGATGAACAAAAAATCAGAAACATCTTAGAACTTGATCTCTCTAACTTTGACACTTCCAAGGTGACGAATATGTACGCTATGTTTAATGGTATGTCTAATCTCACTACACTTAATCTCTCCAATTTCGACACTTCTAAGGTGACAAAAATGTGGACTATGTTTAATGGTATGTCTAATCTCACTAGTCTTAATTTATCGAGTTTCAATACTTCTCAGGTTACAGATATGAGTTGGATGTTTAAGGGTATGTCTAATCTCACTACACTTAATCTCTCCAACTTCGACACTTCCAAGGTGACGAATATGCACGCTATGTTTGATGGTATGTCTAATCTCACTACACTTAATCTCTCCAATTTCGACACTTCCAAGGTGACAGATATGAGTTTTATGTTTGCTGACATGTCTAGTCTCACTAGTCTTAATTTATCGAGTTTCAATACTTCTCAGGTTACAGATATGAATTGGATGTTTAGGGGTATGTCTAATCTCACTACACTTAATCTCTCTAACTTTGACACTTCCAAGGTGACGAATATGCACGCTATGTTTAATGTTATGTCTAATCTCACTACGCTTAATCTCTCTAACTTCAACACATCCAATGTGACGGATATGAGCTATATGTTTGCTGTCATGCCTAAACTCGCTACGCTTAATCTCTCCAACTTCGACACTTCCAAGGTGACAAATATGAGCTATATGTTTAATGGTGCGACCAATCTCACTACCCTTAATCTTTTCAGTTTTGACACTTCCAAGGTGATAAATATGAATCATATGTTCTCTTATGTTCCAAATCTCATTAGTCTCGATCTCTCCAACTTCGACACTTCCAAGGTGACGGATATGAGTGATATGTTTTCTGAAATGCTTAATCTTACTTCGCTCGATATTTCCAATTTTGACACTTCCAATGTGACAAAAATGAATCAGATGTTCTTACTTCCAAATGGATATGAGTATAATGATAAACTGGAAAAAATATATGTGAATAATGATTTTAATACATCTAAACTTGCAGAATTTTCAGATATGTTTAAGAACCGCAAGAAACTCCGGGGCGGTAACGGTTCATATCTTCCTAATCCATCCACGGCGGATAAAACCTGGCTTCGCGTGGATCGACTGGGTGTGCAGGGTTACTTCACTAGAAAACCATAATTTAGTAGTTTCCGTATGTTAAATATTACAATTAGCCTGTTTTTATGGGTTTATAAAAGAGAATGCCGCTTGCCTCTGACGGAGCATAAGCTTGGCCGAACGGCCTTGAGTGTCTCCGGAATGAGGCATGCGGCGTTCTCTCACCCTTGAGCGGTCCGATAAAAGGCATGCGACATTCTTTCCTTAGAGCGTCTCCGGAACGAGGCATGTGGCATTCTCACCCCTTGAGCGGTCCGATAAAAGGCATGCGACATTCTTCCTTTAATTAATCTGATTTTTTTGTTATAATTATTTATTCAGAAGGAACAAACATGCTAAAATCTATCAAATATTTAAAACCTTATTTTTGGCAATGCCTTTTAATTGTCTTAGGTGTTGCACTTCAAGTTTATACTGCGCTTGAACTTCCAGCCCTAAGCTCAGACATTATGAATAAAGGTGTATCCGAATCTAATATGAGCTTCATTTTTCAAACCGGCCTACTCATGCTCGGTGTGACCGCACTGGGCTCACTTGGTAGTATTGTTTCATCTTATTTTTCCGCCAAAGTAAGTAGTCGCGTCGCTATGGATATGCGCAAGGATATCTTCGCCAAGGTGATGTCGCTCTCTTTTGCTGACGTCGAGAACTTCTCCACCGCCTCACTCATCACTCGTACCACCGGCGATATCTGGACCGTCCAGCGCACTTTGATTATGAGTCTCACCATGATGGTTCGTGTGCCGTTTATGGCAATCGGGGCGATTATTCAGGCTTTCCGCACTGCACCGAACATGACTTGGATTATTGCTGTTTCGGTGGCTATCCTCTTTATCCAGGCTGCGATTTTAATCAGTCTTGCCATTCCAAAGTTTAAGGTTTATCAAGATATTTTGGATAAAATCAATTCCATTACGCGCGAAAATCTCACCGGTATCAAGGTGATTCGCGCGCTTAATAAGCAGAAGTATGAAGAAAATAAATTTGATCGCAGCAACGAAAAATTAAAAAACACAGATATTTATATCTCCAAAGTTATGGCTTTTCAGCAGCCAGTAGTGAATCTAGTTTTTAATCTTTCCGCCGTTCTCATTCTTTACATCGGTGTTTCTAGTTTACGCACCGATATGAGCTATCTCGGTCGCATGCTTGCTTTCGCACAATATTCTGCGCAGGTTCTCATGTCCTTTCTCTTCTTAACTTTTCTCTTTGTCATGATCCCTCGTGGCAATGTTTCAAGTAAGCGTATTTCTGAGGTACTTGAAACTAAGAGTCAAATCACCTTCAAAGATCAAATGACTGAAACGCCTAGTGAGGTTCCTTCTGTGAAATTTAAGCATGTGAGTTTTTCTTATGGTAAAAAATCTGAAGCCATCATCGAGAATATTTCCTTTGTGGCTAAAGCTGGCCAAACTACTGCCTTCATTGGTTCCACTGGCTCTGGTAAGTCCACCTTAATTAATCTTGTGCCACGCTTCTTTGACGCTACTGAAGGTGAAGTTTTAATTAATGACCTTAATATCAAGGAGTATACTGAAAATGCCCTCATGGATAAAATCGGTTACGTTCCGCAGCGTGGTTATCTCTTCACTGGCACTGTACGTAGCAACATTCTTTATGGTGTCGAAAATCTTAAAAAATCGGAACTTGATGCGCGTATGCGTCATGCTGCTAAAATTGCTCAAGCTGAAGAATTTGTCACTAAGCTAAAAGACCAATATGATGCACCAATTTCTCAAGGTGGTACCAATGTTTCCGGTGGTCAAAGGCAGCGTCTCGCCATCGCTCGTGCTTTAGCTAAGCAACCTGAAATTTTAATTTTCGATGATGCTTTTTCGGCTCTTGACATGAAAACTGACAAGAAGCTCCGAGAAGATTTGAAGTCGGAAATTCAGGATACTGTCGTGCTGATTGTGGCGCAACGTATTAGCACGATTAAAGAAGCTGAGCAAATTATCGTCCTCGATCAGGGTAAGATGGTAGGGAAAGGGACTCATTTGGAACTCTTAAGAGAATGCAAAGTCTATCAAGAAATCGCTAAATCACAATTCTCGGAAGAAGAATTTGCCGAGGAAATGCGCCAGGCTAAGGAGGGAAAATAATATGTCTAAAAATTTAAAAAACGAAAAAAAGAAAACCATTCGAGCATCTAAACAGACTATTAAACGCTTTCTCGCTTCTGTAAAAAAATATCGTTTTGGTTTGCTCGGCTCGGCGCTACTTGCTCTAATGTCGGCCGGGCTTGTAGTGGCTGGTCCATATCTTTTGGGCCTCATTACTACTGAAGCTTTTGATGCCTTGCGTGCTGGTCAAGAAATTAATTTTACTCGTACTAGTTTACTGCTTTTAACCCTAGTTGGTCTCTACCTTATCTCCGCTATTGTCAGTTATGTCGAAGGTTATGTTGCGGCAGTTATTTCGGCTAAATATGCCAAAGAAATGAAACGCCAAATTCTAGCTAAGTTTTCGCGTTTACCAATGTCCTATTTTGATAAAACTCAGAATGGTGACACTATGTCGATTATGACTAACGATGTGGAAACTATCGCTTTTTCACTTGCGCAAACCCTTTCTCAAGTTATTACTAACATTACGCTTCTGGTTGGTTACCTTGGCATGATGATTTATATCTCCATTCCTATGTCTGCCGTCTCTGTCATTGTCGTGCCTATTTCCATGCTTGCCGTTTCTAAAGTTGTAAAGAAGGGTTCAGAATATTACAAAAAGCAACGCAAAACTCTCGGTAAATTAAACTCTGAAATCGAAGAAAATTATGGTGGCCAGCTCATCATTAAGGCTAATAATCACGCGGAAAAATCCAAACAAGATTTTGCTACTGTCAATGAAAAACTTTATCAGGAAACTTTTAAGGGTGAATTTTATGGCTCACTCACCTACCCTATCACCCACCTTTTCCTCGATTTAGCTTTTGTTGGAATTTGTTTGCTCGGTGGCTACTATGCTTTAATTGGTGCTCTCACTGTTGGTAGTATTCTGGCATTCTTGCAATATGTTAGTCGTTTCACGCAACCAATTGCTGACACTGCGCAGCTTTCCTCTACTATTCAGCAAACCCTAGCTGCCGCTGACCGTGTTTTTAATTTCCTAGAAGAGCCGGAAGAAGCTGCCGAAGATTTTACTAGTCAATTTAAAGCTATCACCAAGGATGGTAAATTCCGTGGTGAAGTGGAATTCTCTCATGTCAACTTTAGTTACGACGGTGTGAAGCCAATTATTAAAGATTTTTCTATTAAAATTGAGCCAGGCATGCAGGTAGCTATTGTCGGTCCAACCGGTGCCGGTAAGACTACAATTGTCAGTCTCTTAATGCGCTTCTATGATATTCAGAGTGGCGAAATTAAAATTGATGGCGTCTCTACTAAACAAATGAAACGCAGTGAAGTTCGCAGTCTCTTCGGTATGGTACTGCAGGATACTTGGCTGTTCTCGGGTACTATCTTAGAAAATCTTAAATACGGCTTCTCTAATGTTACTTTCGAGCAGGTCGAGGCCGCTGCCAAGATGACCGGTATCGACCATTTTATTAAGTCACTTCCTGATGGTTACGAGACTAAAATCTCTGAAGATTCTGATAATATTTCCGCCGGTGAAAAACAGCTTCTCACCATTACCCGGGCAATTATTACTAATCCGAAAATGATGATCCTCGATGAAGCCACTTCCAATGTCGATACGCGCACCGAGCAAATTATTCAGCGCGCTTTCGATAAACTCACCGAAGGTCGCACTTCTTTCGTGATTGCGCACCGCCTCTCGACCATTCGCAACGCCGACATTATCCTCGTGATGAAAGAGGGAAATATTGTCGAGCATGGCAATCACGATGAATTGATGAAGCTAGATGGTTTCTATGCCGAGCTTTATAATTCTCAATTTTCTGAAGAAGCTGAATAAATGAAAAATATCAACCTCACGGAACTCCTTGCCTCAACCGATTTGTCGCCAGAATTTCGTGAGTTTTTTCAGGCTGAGCTTGCATCCGGAAAATTCGACTCCTTGCTAGATTTTTTTAATTCAGACTCGTCAGGCTACCAAGAAATCTATCCCGCTCCTGCACAGATTTTTAGAGTTTTCCAGTTACCTCTCGAAAAGATTAAGGTAGTGATTCTTGGTCAAGACCCCTATCACACCCCAGGTGTGGCAGATGGTTTGGCTTTTTCGGTGCAAACCCCTAAGCTCGCTCCCAGTCTCCGAAATATTTTAAAAGAGGTAAAATCTGACCTTGGTCAAACTATTATCCAAAACGGCGACCTCACGCCATGGCTCGAACAAGGGGTCTTTCTCCTCAATAATGTGTTAACCGTCGAAAAAGGCCATGCCGGCTCGCACCGTCAAATTGGCTGGGAACAAATTACGGAAGATTGCGTAAAGATGCTTAGCACTAAACTCCCACACGCTGCGTTTATTCTCTGGGGGTCGGATGCTCAGGCTAAAGTTAAATTTATTGATTCATCGAGGCACTTAGTTTTACAATCGGCTCACCCCTCACCGCTCTCTGCCTATCGCGGCTTCTTCGGTTCCAAACCGTTTTCCGCGGCTAATCAATTTCTTAAATCGCATCACCTTCAAGAAATTAAATGGTAAAATCACATAAAAAATCTCCCATTGCTGGGAGATTTTCTGATTCAAATTAAATTAGATTGAGCGGCAAATTACACCACCACCTTCACGCTTGTAAAGGACGGAAACTTTGTTACCACCAGTAGAGTGAACGGCAGTTTCACCATCGCAGGAAGAGTTTACCACGATACTTATAGTGTGACCAGGAGTACCCTTGGATGCATAACGGTCGTTTGAAGTGTTATCTTCGGTACCTTCTGATTGTTGAGTGAAGGTATAGTGGGTGCGTTGACCATTTTTACATTCCTTGGATTCTGGATCGTAGCTATCAGCTGCCTTGCAGGAGCTAATCTCAAGACTGTATGGTTCTTGGTCTGGGTCAGCAAATTTTTGCTTAGTATCAGTTCCGATTAGATATGCATCGTAGAAGTAGGCCCAAGAAGTACGTTCTGCAGATTTGAAGACATCTTTATCGACATCTGCGTGACCACTCACGTAAGCATCTTTGTCCATGCTAGGAATTTTTTGGTTGTTGTTAGATTGGTATGAGTTTAATTGGGTGGTGATACGGTTTACGTCATTGGCACGTGCAGTATCTCTTTGCATGATTTGCATTGCAGGGAGTGCAATAAAGACCATGAGGAAAATCATTGCTGCGACCGCCAAAACGAGCACCACTTCGATGATGGTAAACCCATGTTTAAAATTTTTATTTTGCTTAAACATATGTCTGTTCCTTTCTGAGACTTTGTTTATCTATAACCCAATCATAAGCTTTACGTTCTAAAAATTCAAGGGGTTTATGCTAAAATAAAGCTAAACCATTATCGGGAAATTTATAAAATGTTTGAAATTCAGTGGATTTTTCTAATTTTCGGCGCAATTTTCGGCGCCATTCTCGGCTCTTTTGCTTGTTGCCAGGCTTGGCGTATTCGCTTGCATTCAGAAGGCAAAAAACTAGGGAATCGTTCGGTTTGTCTACATTGTGGTCATCGTCTGGGTCGTCTTGAACTTATCCCGATTTTTTCATGGCTCGTTCTCGGCGGCAAATGTAAAAAATGTAAAGCCAAAATCGGCCTCATGGAATTTTTTTCCGAAATCACCATGGCTTTGATTTTTGCCGGCTTTTCTTTTCGCACTGGCTCATTAGTTCAACAAATCCTACAACATTCCGGTCCACTAGTTGTTACGCCGTTAATTATTTTTGAAGTCATCAAGCTTCTGCTTCTCTTCGCGATTTTTACCATTATGTGGATACTGTTGGTATATGACAAAAAATGGTTACAACTGCCAGTTAATTTACTCCACCTTCTGATTATTTTGTCTGGAATTTATTTTCTCTTTAGTCTATATACTAAATACGGACTCAACTTATTGATCGAAACTCGTGGGAGTGAAGTTCTATTAGTAAAAAATTCTCTACACCTGCAAGATATTTGGCAATATTTACTGCGCGATTTTTTGCGTTTCTTAGGTGCCATGTTGGTTCTGCCAGGTATCTACTTTGTGCTCTATAAATTCTCCCGCGAAACTCTAGTTGGCGGTGGTGATTTTATCCTTTTAATTTCCGTCGCGCTACTCCTTGGCCGCTGGGAACTCGGCGTCATTGAGCTCGGCTTATCTAATTTACTGGCCGCTATTTTTAATTACCGCATGTTAAAAAATCCCAAAAATCGTCAACCTTTCGGCTTCGCCCCCTATATTATTCTAGCTTGTATGATTACGCTGCTTTTCCAAAGTGAAATTTTGCGCATCATTTTTCTGGTTTACTAATCTTCTGAGTTACTGCAGAGTTTTTTCCTAATCACTAATCTTCTGATTTACTGTAGATTTTTTACCTTAGTCTTTTAATCTGTTGTAAGATTTTTTCCTACTTACTAATCTTCCGATTCACTATGGAATTTTTCGTGCACTTCTTTTAGGTGCGGGTCGGTAATGTGGGTATAAATTTGTGTAGTAGAAATATTTGCATGCCCCAGTAAACTTTGCACTGAACGAATATCCGCTCCATTCATCAAAAGATCCGTGGCGAAACTGTGACGCATCGTGTGCGGTGTCACGTGCTTTGTAATCCCGGCCAGTCTTGTATATTTTTGTACAATTCGCTCGATTGAACGTGGTGTTAATCTGCGAAAATCACCACTCGTGGATGGAATTTGTTGATTAGCGGAATTGTTTAGGAACAGGGCCGGTAAGGTATCAGTTCGCATATTCAAGTAATCTTCGATACATTCCGCCGTAGATTTATCAATAAAAATCGGTCGGTCTTTTTTGCCTTTACCGCGCACCATAAATTCTCGGCGTTCCAAATTAATCGAATCGCGATTCAAGCTACAAAGTTCCGATACACGTAGTCCGCCAGAAAACAGTAATTCAATAATCGCGCGGTCTCTTAGTCCCGATTCGGTATCTAGTGGAATTTCTGCTAGCAATCTTTCGATTTCATCGAAGTGTAAAAAAGTTACCTGCTTTTTGGCGGCTCGTGGTAAATCAATTAGGGAAGGATCTAAGCTTTTAATTCCACGCTTGGCTAAATATTTGAAAAATCCACGCAGCGCAATCAAGTGGTAGCTCTGAGTTAGCGCCGATAAACGCTCTTTATTTTGATTATCCGAAAACCGATTTAACTTCAAACGGAAACGGCGTAAAATCTCCGGTGTAATATCGGAAGGTTTAATCATTTCTTGACCTTCGAAATCTTCGGTAATTAGATCAATAAATCGTGCCAAGTAAAGTCCATAGTTTTCTACGGTTTTCGTCGAACGGCCTTTTTCAATTTCCAGTGATTCCAGAAAATCTGCCACTAATTCAGAAATATCCATAAGAGTAATTATAACACCTTATGCTATAATGTGATTATGGATAAAACTGATTCTGTAAGCGAACTTTTTAGCGACCAAAATAACCAAAATGCCAAACAAATCCAATACGATGAAGCGGTTGTCAAAAGTCAAATTGATATGGTGGGAAAGCGTGTCGAGTACGAACCGACTTCCGGTAGTTCTGTGGTGATTGAAGAAAAAGCTCCAACTTCTGGCGATGTGCTTTCGAACGGTTTTCCAGCCGGCGTCGGCCCAAACGCCACTCCGGAAACTCCGGTCAAAAAAGAGCGTACCAAACTCAATCTGATCCAGCGCGCCAAAGATTTTTTCACTCATGCCACCAAGCGGCAAAAAATTATTATGATTGCCGCCCCTGTCAGCCTCATTGTTTTGGCTGTTCTCGTCACTATTATTGGCCAGGCTACCGGTGCCTTTAAAACTGATTATTCTGTGACTTATTCCACAGCGAAAGAAATTAAAAAACAGATTACCAAAATTCGCGGCGATGTTAGTTGTAATAAAATTTCTGAATACGCTTCGAATTCCGCCACTTCCAATGAGATTTATCAGAAATATATCGAAGATTGTAAGCAAAATATGGCTGGTATCGATAGTAATTTAGTTACTAAGCTTGGTGATTCTACTGGTGTTCTGAAAGATCCGGAAATTGGTCGTAAATTCGATGCTTTTCGTACGGTTTTTAACGCCACAAATGGTGGTGATGAAGATATTAATAAAGCTCTCGACCTCTACGCCGTCTGGCATAAATGGAGTGTAATCGAAGGTAATAAGACTTCCGACTGGACCGAAGCCGATATTCTTAATGCTACCAAAATCCTGCGTGAATCTGGCAATCAGCGCCTAAAAGATTATGGTGAAAAATGGGCCACCCTCAAGGCTCAGGCTAATGAAGCGACTTATCGTTGGTTACATTCTTCGAGTAAAGATGACGGTTCGGTGGATTTTGTGGAAATGCGTCGCGCTGCGGATGATGCGAAAAATGCCTTCAATGATTTTGAACGCAATGAGCGCCCAAATTTGCTCACCGAATTTCCTCTGAAATTTGTCGACCTCGCCAAGGTTTACGCTAAGTTCGAAGAATTGTATGAAGTGATTCGTAAAACCTACGAAGAAAATTATAATTTCCGTGCCGGTGGTTGCCGCGAATTGATTAACTCAGTTCGTTGCGAATAACCTCTGAAATTGTGATATACTGGGGGAAATATCAAGATTTTATAAGGGAGAAAACATGGACGAAAACACAAGAACAGATTATATTGAACGTACTTTGGTAATTTTGAAGCCTGATGCCGTTCAACGTGGTATCGTCGGTGAAATTTTACAAAGATTTGAGCGCGTTGGCCTCAAAATCGTCGGTATGAAAATGGTCAGCCCAGATCAGGAATTATTTAAGCAACATTATGAAGGTATCGGTAAGTTAATTTCTCGTCGTGGTGAAGAAACTTATCGCTATAATCTCAACTACATGATGAGCGGCCCGATTATCGCAATGTGTCTTGAAGGTATCGAAGCTGTCGCCTTAGTTCGCAAGATTGTTGGTTCCACTGAGCCAAAATCTGCCGAGATGGGTACTATCCGTGGTGATTTCTCACACATGAGTTTCGGCCATGCCAATTCCCACGCTCGTCCAGTGCCAAATCTCGTTCACGCTTCCAGCAATCCAGAAGAAGCCAAGCAAGAAGTCGCACTCTGGTTTACCGAAGCTGAAACTTACGATTACGAAGATTTGAACGAAAAATACACTCGCTAATCGTTAAGATAAAAGTGCCCCCACCGGGGTACTTTTTGTTGGCTCATTCGAAATAGCCATAAGCTTCTATCAAGTTTTTGGTTTTTATGGCATAATAAACATATGTGGTTTTGGATTTCATTTATCCTACTCGGACTGGTGCTTTATATTCCGCTCGGTATTCTGATTATTCTTTTTATTTTCTTCCCGATTGCTGGATTCTTGAATAAGAAAAACAATCCTGCTGTCTTTAATTTTGCCATGAATGGCGGCATGGTAGTGCTCTTCATCGTGGCAATTTTGGTTCACGGTGGCTTTTTCGGTTGGTATAACCAGGCCGAATCGCCCTTTGGTATCAATGTTTGGGTCGATCGCTCCGTGGAAAATGATTTTTATCGCAGGGAAGAGAAAAACGGCCAGATTCACCTCACTGTCACCGATAAAAATTATTCGCCCCACTCGCCGAATTTTCTTGAAAGTAATGGCAAAATTCATTTCGATGTTACGAATCATGCGGCCGAAAATAAGCATCTCGATCTCACATGGACTGTTGAACTGGATGGGCAAAAATACCAAAGAAATAATCTCCCCACCGATACTGATTCGACGCTTTTTGGCCCAGGTTTTTCTCTGAAATACGGTGAAAATATCGTGAAAGTCACGGCTTCCAATAGTCTCGGCTATTACACTACTTCATTAGTAATTAATCGTTTACGCACCGAAGATCTTTGTAATGATGAAAGCAACCAAAAAGTTTCTATGTGTGAAAATATTCTTTCCACAAAGGAATCGGAGGCCAAGAAGAAGCAGGCCAGTATTGATTCGGGTAGCTCTCTAAATCTTTCGGAAAATAGTTTTTGGTCTAGATAATTATCCTTGATACTTTCTCTGCGGGAGGTTGTCATTTGCTACGCAAATACCAAAACCTTCGGTGCGAACCCTGGGCTCGCCTTCGGCAAATATCATAAATAAAAAAACCACCTCGCGGTGCTTTTTATATTTATGGTGATCTCTGCGGGAGTCGAACCCGCGTTGACGGGATGAAAACCCGTTGTACTAACCGTTATACTAAGAGACCAATTCCGAAATGTACTTTTCTATTATAACAGATTTAAAAAAAATCGGCAACTCTAATTTTTAAAAATCTCGAAGTTTAATTTTCGACTTTTTCGCAGCTTAAAATCGGATCCATGGTGTAGTCGGTTTTACCGAATGGCGCATGCGGCTTGAATGTCACCGAAGATAAATCCTTATTACAGGTCAATTTTTTATGCTCAAAATAAATCCGTTTGTCCAAATTATTTTCGTCGCTATAACTTAATAATCTACGTAACTTCACCATTGGAAACCCGGTCTTCAGATATGGCTTAAAGACAAATTCCGCACCCTTGACAGTCATTTCATCCTTATGGCTATTTACAAAATTATCATAGAAAAAATCCTCATAGTAGCTTTTGGCTAATTCTTGAAACTGTTTTTCCGCCAACGCTTCCGCTGTCACATTTTTCTTTACCATCAAAGAAAAACCCACACTGCAAACTGAAATCAGTACCACCACGATCATTAGTCCACGAATAATTTTCGAACTCAAAGTTTCCAGACGAATTTGATTGGAGAGTTTTTTGAAGTTAGGACTAAGTTTGGTCGCGTTCCTTTTGTGTTTGCGTTTGGCGCCACGTGGATCGATATTCATAGCTAAATTATAGCATAAGAATTTTCATTTTCGAACGGAGGGAATTATAATATAAACATGAATACAAAAAATCTCACCATAAAAAATGAAGCCGCCGTGATTGATTTTGCGGAAAATTTGATGCGCGAGATTTTGCAGTCGCAAGACGCTTTGCCTTGTGTAATTGAACTAGTCGGTGACGTTGGTGCTGGTAAGACTACTTTTACTAAAGGTCTCGCTCGTGGTCTCGAAATTACCGAAGAGATTACCTCCCCAACTTTCACTATTTCGAAAGTTTATGAAAATTCGCGTGGTCAGAAACTTGTGCACTACGATTTTTATCGCCTAGAAAATCCCGGTATCATGGTGGAAGATTTATTTGAAAACCTACAGGACCCACACACGGTTACTGTTATTGAGTGGGCGGATACGGTCAGTGAAATTCTTCCCGCCAATCATTTGCGTCTAGAAATTCTCATTAATGATGACGGTAGTCGCACGCTTAATTTAACTAAAAGTCTCACTTCGGAGCATTAATATGAAACTCTATCTCGACACTTCTACAGAAAATACCATCCTCAAGCTCGATGATAAGGAATATTCCGCCCCCCTCAAAAATCAATTAGCTGAGCAGATTTTCACCTTCATTCATGATAAGCTTATCGAAAATCAGGCCGACTGGACCGATCTCACGGAAATCACTTTCTTCGCCGGTCCAGGTTCTTTCACCGGACTCCGTATCGGTGCTGCCGTGGTTAATACTTTGGCTGATCAGTTGCAAATTCCTTTGAAGAATCAGGACGGGGAAGTAGTGCCAATCATTTTGCCAAACTACGGTCGCCCGGCCAATATTACGCCATCCAAAAAATAAATCTCCCATTCCGCCGCGCATTTCGCTTGTGCTATAATATATGATATAAGGAAATTCATGGATCAAGATCTTCATCAAAATCAAAACAATCAAAAACCCCAAACCATCGGTGGTGTGACTTTTTCTGCTGGCCTTTCACATCCTGTGACTCCTCAGGTTAGCCCAGGTTCTAATCAGCCAAGTTTCGCCAAGCCAGCTTCTGAGCAGTCGAATATCACTGCTCCTCAGCCTACTATCCCTAGTCCAGCTGATCTCTTTAATAATAATTCTGCTGCTTTCTCTGCTCCTCAGTCCGCTCCTCAATCCAACCCAGTAGCTACCACAGTTTCTGAAAACCCAGCTAATGCCTATCAATCAAATAATTACACTTCACCAGCCGCTTCTGCTGAACAGATTTTTGCTGCCGAGAGCACCAACAATTTTTACACCAACGACAGTTCCAATCCTTTTGGTGAAAATGGCTTCACGCAGGCTGCCCGTAATGGCAATCCTAACTCTAACCAGAACATGATCAATCAATCCATCCAAAATGCTGCCATGTTGAATCAAGCGACCGAAACTCAGAAAAATCCAGGCCAAGAAGTGAATAATGGCCCAGAAATTGTCTATAATCAACTCAATGTTCCAGTCGCTTCACCAACTCATTTTGAAGAAAAATTCACCGTAGTGGATCCAAATGCCGACGCCGCAAAATCTGCTGAAGCCGCCAAGGCTGAAAAAGAAGCCAAGGAAAAAGACCCTCGATTTATTGCCATGAAAGCCTTGAAGAAGATGACTACTATGGCGATGGTTTTTGGTATTCTCGCTGTTTTGTTCCTCGTTTTGAGCCTAATCGGTTTGGTTTACGGTATTTCTCAAGGTGATAAAATTACTACTGCGAATAATACTATTAAGAACCAGGCTCAAATCATTGCTGCTGTCGAAGAATCTTCTGGTGTTGCGAAAATTTCTACCCCTGCCGATGTGCCAGTTTACAAAACCACTCTCGGTTACATTTATCTTTCTGATTGGAATATTAAATTAAAGATTCCAGATAATATTTCCACCATGAGTTATGTCTTAAACACTTATGAATATCGCAATTCAATCTGTTTCAATGGTATTCAAAAAGGCGTCCAGGCTAAGCAAGAATTTGCCGACCCAGCTAAGAATCTCGGCAAGCAAGGCTGCCTCGTGCGTGTGCCAGTTTCCGAAGGTGATTTTGAAGCTTCTACTGGTAAACGTTTTGGTACCAAGGTCACCACTTACAAGGATTATAATTTCTTCTACACTGACCCAACTATCAGTAGTAAGGATGGCGCGGAGCTCGGTCTTGAAACTGCCTCCAATCAAATCATCCGTAATATGATTTTTGCTCTCGAAACCTACGAATAAGAGCGGTCTTTATGATAAAATCAAGACAGGGGGATTTTGATTTATTAAATAATTTTGTTAATTTTGTAAAACTGCCGGTATGATGAAGGTATTGGCGTCGACAAATAGAAAGTGAAGTCAAATGTTTATTCCGATAGCACTCAGTATTATTGCTGGTATTGTTTGTGGTTCCGGTTTTGTCCTGGTCTATAACAAAAAGAATGAATCTGGTGGCAAAGCCAAGGCCGAAGATCTCATTCGCAAGGCCAAAAACGAGGCTGCCGACATCGTTCTTAAGGCCAAAAAAGAAGCTGGCAGTATTGCCGATAAATCTCAGCAAGAAGAGGAAGCTCGTCGCAAAGATTGGCGCCAAACCGAAAAGCGTCTCTCCGAGCGTGAAACCTCACTCGATAATCGTTTCGATCAATTAGAAAAACGTTCGGAAAAATTAACCAACAAAGAACGTGAAATTGATGATTTGAAACTTGAAATTCATCAAATTCGCGACAAACAGCAAGAAAAGTTGGAAAAAATTGCTGGCCTCACCAAGCTTGATGCCAAAGATAAACTGATCAAGATGACCGAGAAAGATATCAAGGATGATCTCGTCGGCTTGATTACCAAGGAGCAAAAAGAACTTCGTCGCGATATCGACGAAACTGCTCAGGCCCTACTAGTTACCGCTATGGAACGTATGTCTTCCGAAGTCACTGCTGATCGTACGGTTACTGCTTTGAAGTTGCCAGATGACGAAATGAAAGGTCGCATCATCGGTAAGGAAGGTCGCAATATTCAGGCGCTCCAGCGTGCTACCGGTGTAGATATTATGGTCGACGATACTCCTGGTATGGTGGTGCTTTCTTCCTTCGATCCAATCCGCCGCCAAGTCGCACGATATGCCTTAGAACGTTTGATGAAAGATGGTCGTATTAATCCATCCAGTATCGAAGATGCCGTCGCTAAGGCTGAACGCGAAATTGAAAAAGAAGTTGTGCGTGCCGGTGAAGACGCTGCCCGTGAAGTCGGCGTGATTGGTATTCCGCACGAAATTTTACACTTGCTTGGTGAGCTCAAATTCCGTACTTCCTATGGTCAAAATGTTTTGCTTCACTCGATTGAAATGGCCCACATGGCCGGTATGATCGCCGAAGAAATTGGTGCCGATGTCCGTGTCGCCAAGACCGCCACCTTACTTCACGATGTCGGCAAAGCTGTCACTCATAAGATTGAAGGTAAGCACGCTGAAATTGGCGCTGAACTTGCCAAAAAATACGGTCTTTCTGATCAAATCACTCACGCTATTGCTGCTCATCACAACGACATTGAACCGACTACTGTCGAAGCTATTATTGTGAAGATTGTCGATGCGATTTCTGCTGCTCGTCCAGGCGCTCGCAATATTTCCGCCGAGAATTTCGCTGAACGTATGAAAGAATTAGAAAATATTGCTACTGGCTTTAATGGTATCGACAAGGCTTATGCTATTTCCGCCGGCCGAGAAATTCGTGTGATTGTCGAACCAAAGCAAATCGACGACCTTACCGCCCTAAAATTAGCTCGTGATATTGCCGAAAAAATTGAAGCTACCATGAGTTATCCTGGCGTGATCAAGGTTAATGTGATTCGCGAAACTCGCGCCATTGAATATGCCAAGTAATTTTTCCTCACTATAAAATCTAAAAAATAACCCATATTCCAGGGTTATTTTTTTATTTGTCATAAACACTTTTCTATAATATAATGCAGATAACGGGGAAAGAAAATCAAAACTGTAAAATAAAAAGGAAAATATGGCACAAACAAAATCACCTAAATCACAATCTAAGACACATGCTTTAAAGATTATTGCCATTGTAATGGCTTTTATTATGTGGGGGATTACGCTCTATATGAATTTTCATATATCACTAAGCGTTTCCATGTTAATGGAATTAGAGCAGGCGCATTACGGTTCAATTCTTCGAAACACTGATATTATTAACTGGAAAGTTACAAATGATGAAGAATCTCGCCAGTGGCTGAAAGACATGTACGATATCGACTATAAGAAAAATTAATTACCTATAATTCAAAAAAAAGACTGGAATTATTCCAGTCTTTCTAATAATTTTATGGTAAGCTTTTGCTATCGCAAAATCTTTCCATTCTGCGTCGATCAAATAAAGAAAATAAATTTTCTTTATTTTTTCTCCTTGAATGGTCTGGGTGACCAGATTCGAACTGGCGACCTCGCAGTCCCGAACCGCGCGCGCTACCAACTGCGCTACACCCAGATATGTTTATCTTACCACGAAAACACAAGATTAACGCAATTATGTTATAATATCAAACGATATGAGTAAACTATATAAAAGAACTAAAATTTTGGCTACCGTCGGTCCAGCCGTCTTCACTGAAGAAAAAATTGCCGACTTAGTCATGGCCGGTGTTAACTGTTGCCGCCTCAACTTCTCTCACGGAAGTTACGAAGAACGCGATGAGCAAATCGCTTGGATTAAAAAAGCTGCCGAGAAAAAAGGCCGCTCCGTCGCCATTCTCCAGGATCTTCAAGGTCCTAAAATTCGCCTCGGTGTGATTAAGGATAATCATTACGAAGTCAAGCCAGGTGACGAATTGATTCTCGATTACGCCGTCACTGAACACGACGGTTCAAACCTTCTTCCAGTTCAGTATAATCTTGCTGAGCGCATGAAAGTTGGTGAGCCTCTCTTCATCTTCGATGGTAAAATCCGCTCAACTGTTACTGAAATCGTCAGCGGTACCGCTATCAAGGTTAAGGTTGAAAACGAAGGTACGATTATGAGCCGCAAGGGTCTCAACCTTCCAGATACCGACTTCGGTGGTGATGTGATTACCGAAAAAGATATGGCTGACATCGAATTTGGTGCCACCCGTGATTTTGATTACGTGGCCATGAGCTTCATTCAGAGCGCAGATGATGTCGAAAGACTCCGTCAAATCTTGGTTTCTCTCGGTTCTACCGCTCAAATTATTGCTAAAATCGAAACCAAAAAAGCTATCGAGACTGATGAAAAAATGGAAGCTATCGTCCAAGCTGCCGATGGTATCATGGTCGCCCGTGGTGACATGGCTGTCGAAGCTGGTAACGAAGTTGTTCCTATCGTTCAGCGTAAATTAATCAGCCTTTGCCGCAAGCACGGCAAACTCTGTGTCGTGGCTACTCAAATGCTCGGCTCTATGGTCGATAATCCAAGTCCATCTCGCGCTGAAGTTTCTGACGTTGCCAACGCTGTGATTCAGGGTGCTGACGCCGTCATGCTTTCTGATGAGACTGCCAACGGTAAATACCCAATTGAAGCTGTGAAGCAAATGAAGCAAATCATTCTCTACACTCAGAACCATTCCAAGGTTGATCCTATCGATCAGGATGTCACTGGTGAAAATCGTGAATACAACGCTGTGGCCAATGCTGCTGTTAGTCTTGCTGAAAAAATTCACGCTGATGTCATCGTCTGTGAGACCGCTTCTGGTGCGACCGCGGTTTCAATCTCCGCTGAACGTCCAAATCTTCCAATCATCTCAGTTACTTCGAATAAGCGTGTGGCTAGCCAATTGGCTTTAAACTATGCTAACGCCAGCTTCGAGCGTCCATTCTCTGAGAATTATGGCATTGATCTCGTTCAAGAACTTAAAGCTTCTGGTTATATCAATACTAAACCAGGCGAAGATAAGGTGCTCGCGGTAATTGTTTCCGGTCAACCAAACGTGATTGGTGGTACGGATACTATTCAAATTCGTAGCATTTAATACTAAGCTTTAGCACGATCAGAAGATTGCGGTATAATTAAAACATGTATCGCAATCTTCATTTTTTGCACCCCGAACATCAAACCGTTTTACTTCGTACGGATTATAATGTGCCGCTCGAAAATGGTCTGATTCAAAATAATTTACGCATCGAAAAATCTCTTCCTACCATCCAATATCTCTTGGATCATCAGGTAAAAAAACTTGTCATCATTTCTCATCTCGGTCGTCCAGAGGGAAAAGTGATGCCGGAATTTTCCTTGCGACCAGTCGCGGCTGAGCTTTCTCATTTATTGCGTCGCGAAGTCTTTTTTGCGCCCGAAACTACTGGTGAAGCTACCAAGCAATTGATCTCTGAGGCTCCAGAAGGTGCGGTGATTTTATTAGAAAATCTACGTTTTCACCCCGGCGAGGAAGAGAATTCAAAAGATTTTGCCGAGTCTATCTTCGATACCGTCCAACCAGATTGTTTTGTCCAGGACGGCTTCGGTGTTTTGCATCGCGCCCATGCTTCCACTGATGCCCTACCTCGTCTCTTGTCGAGCGCCATGGGATTACTTGTCGAGCAAGAAATTGAAAACCTAAAAAAGGTACAAGAAAATCCGCTTCACCCTGTACTTTTAATTATTGGTGGGGCTAAGGTCAAGGATAAATCCCCTCTCATCGAACATTTTGCTTCGCTTTCTGATCATATTTTTGTCGGAGGTAAAATCGCTGCCGATGGATTCACTTCTGATTTACCTCAAATCACCGTCGCTACGGATTTCACTGAGGATGAATCCGGCGCTAAACTCGATATCAGTCCGAAATCACTCGATCAGCTAATCAACCTCGTACTAAAATCTCATACCATTATTTGGAATGGCACTCTCGGTCTTACCGAAAAACCACCTTTTGATTTCGCTTCCAGAGTTATTGCTGAGACGATTGGCGCTAAGAACCCAGCCGAAAATCTTTCTGTAATTTGCGGCGGTGATACTACGGGCTTCGTAGAAAACCTCTTACAAAACCGTTATTCTGACCAGCCCCCACTCAATTTTTCGCTGGTTTCCACCGGTGGTGGCGCTAGTCTCGAACTCTTAATTCATGGTACTCTCCCCGGTCTGGAAGTTCTGAAATCTGCCTAAGCTAAAATCCGCCTCTGTTAATTTTGTAATAATTACCTAAACCTATCTTGGAGCTGGAAATAATTAGCACTCATGGCTTGACAGTGCTAATATTTGCTATACAATAGAATTATGCAAGATGAATTTACTGAAATAATGAATAAATTGACCGAGAATGCTCGTTTTGCGCTTCAGAAATCCGATTATTATGCCAAGCGTTATAATAACGGCTACATGAGCACCGAGCATTTGCTTCTTGGAATTCTTTCGCAGGATACCTCCACTGGTGCGCGTTTTCTCGCTGATGAGGATGTGAATCTCGACCAAGTTGAAAAACTGATGAACCATACCGCCATCGAAGTTCCAGGGGCGGATATGGCCATGATGTCACTTTCAGAAGCCGCTGTTTTGACTCTGCGCCTCGCTTCCAACTTTGTGAAAGAGCAGGGGATTAAATTAATTGGTACCGAGCACCTACTATATGCTCTGATTCGCCAGCCAAACTCTCGCGCTAGTTTAATTCTTCAGGGTCTCAATATTGACCTCACCGAATTATCGAAAACCATTGAAGAATTTGCCGAAAAACAGGCCGAAGAAGCCAAGATTGATCAAAAGAAAAACGACTTTAAGCGTAAGCGTCCGCTTAAGTGGCTCACAAAATACGGTGTTGACCTCACGGAATTAGCTCGTCAGGGTCGTCTCGATACCGTGATTGGTCGTGATCGTGAAATTGAACGCGCTCTCACCGTGCTTTCTCGTCGCACTAAGTCTAACCCAGTATTAATTGGTGAAGCGGGTGTGGGCAAGACCGCCATTGTCGAAGGTCTCGCCACTCGTATCGCCAAAAATGAGGTGCCAGGTAATTTGATTGGCAAGAAAATTTATCAAATTGATCTCAGTTCCGTGGTCGCCGGTACCAAATTCCGTGGTGATTTCGAAGAACGCATTAAGGGTATCATCGACGAAGCTATCGAAAGCAAGGATCTTATTCTCTTTATCGACGAAATTCATCTCTTGACTGGCGCCGGTTCCTCTGAGGGTAGCCTGGATGCCGCGAATATCTTGAAGCCAGCTCTCGCACGTGGTTTGATTCATCTGATTGGTGCTTCTACCATGGACGAATATCGCAAGTCAATCGAAAAAGACAAGGCTCTAGCACGTCGTTTCCAAACCGTTATCGTCGAGGAACCTTCCGATGTGATTACGGTGCGTATTTTGAAGGGAATTAAATCTCATTACGAAAAGCATCATGGCGTGGTAATTCCGGATAAGATTATCGAAACCGCCGTCAGTATGTCGAAGCGCTATATCAACGATCGTTACATGCCGGACAAGGTAATTGATGTGATTGATGAAGCGAGTGCTATTGCCAAAGTAGCCGCTGATAAGAGTGGTAGCGGCGAATATAAAAAATTAAAAATCGAGCGTGAATCTCTTCAGCAAAAAATTGAAGATAGTGCTGAGGCTGAAAATTTCGAAAAAGCCGCTCTCTATAAAACTCGTCTCGCCAAATTAGAAGAAAAAATCAAATCACTCGAGCAGGCTGGTGTAGATGAAAATGTTTCACCAGTGCTCACCGAAGAAAATCTTGCCGAAGCCATTTCTCTCAAAACCGGCATCCCAGTTTCCAAAGTGCACGGTAGCGAATTGAAAGTTCTTTCGAAATTAGAAGCACATCTCGATAAGGCTATTATTGGCCAAGACGAAGCGATTCATGACGTAGCTAAGGCTATTCGCCGTGGTCGTTCCGGTATTAGTGATCCTAGACGTCCGATTGGTTCCTTCCTCTTCATGGGTCCAACTGGTGTGGGTAAAACTGAGCTTGCTCGGGTAATCGCTCGCGAAGTTTTCGGTGGTGAGAATGCTTTGATTAAAATCGATATGTCAGAGTTTGGCGAAAAACACAATGTTTCTCGCTTAGTGGGTGCGCCAGCTGGCTACGTTGGTTATGATGATGGTGGTAAATTAACCGAATCGGTGCGCCGTCATCCATACTCCGTGGTGCTCTTTGATGAAATTGAAAAAGCTCACCCAGATGTCTTTAATATGCTGCTGCAAATTCTTGAAGATGGGGTTCTCACCGACGGTCAAGGTAATCGCGTGAAGTTCAATAATACCATCGTCATTCTGACTTCCAATCTCGGTTCTGACGAAATGTATAACGACCAGGCTTTCGGTTTCTCTAGTCACCAAAAAACCAAGGATCAATTTATCACTGAAGACTACGAAGCTAGCAAAAATGCTGCGATGAAAGCTTTGAAGAAGTCTATGCGTCCAGAGCTCATCAACCGTCTCGATGCTATTGAAGTCTTCCATGCGCTTTCTCGTAAACAAGTCGAAGAAATCTTTGATAATATGATTGAAGATTTGAAAAAGCGTCTTGCTGAAAAAGCTATCGGCTTGAAGCTCGATACTAAAGTCCGTGACTTCCTTATCGAAAAAGGTTTTGATCCAAAAAATGGTGCCAGACCATTACGCCGGGCTATCGAAGATAATTTGGAAACCTTACTCTCTGACGCGATTATTGCGGAAGAAATTTTGCCAGGACAAATCGCCCAAATTAGCCTAAAAGGTGATAAGCTTAAATTAAAGATCGAAAGCACTGAAAAATAATATGGAAAATTCACCGTCAGAAGTCTCCGTTCAGTCTCGTCGGCGCAGTCCGACGCTCGCCGACCTGCTTAGCGGACTTGTGATTTTTGGTACACTTTTCGCCGGCGCCTTTGCCTTCATCTGTCTGCAGGATGATATTAAAGGGTACGATTTTCAAATTTCTGACACCTTGAAGTCTTACGTTCAGAAGCTTAATCTTACGGAAAAAGCTTCGAAGACTCTGCTTGCCACTCACCCAGCTTTGCAAGAAAAACAGGCTTTCAATCAGAGCTGTCATTCCCATAACCATGAAGTCTACGTCCTGGGTTGTTATATCCACGATAATGATCGTATTTATCTTTATCATGTCGAATCGAATGATCTTCCAGGAGTAATCGAGGTGACTACGGCTCACGAAATGCTTCATGCCGCTTATCAGCGTGTCCCCTTCTGGGAAAAAGATCGCTTGAATGAAGAAATCAAAAAGGTTTACGATATGCTTCCGGCTGATCATGAAATTCGCACCTCGATTAAGAGCTATTCTGATGACGATTTTTATGATGAACTGCATTCACGTCTCGGCACCGAGGTGGCAAATCTGTCAGATTTTCTCGAAAAACATTACGCTGCTTATTTCCAGCATCGTCAAACTATTACAGATTTTAACCAGCAATATCACTCCGTTTTTCAAAAGCTCAATGATAAGCTCACTTCACTGAAATCTGAAATCGACGCCAAGCAGGCTACCATTAATCAGCAAACTGAGGCCTACAATAATGAAACCAATGCCTTAAATCAATTAATTCTCGACTTTAATCGACGCGTCGAATCCGGTCAAATCTCTGGTTGGCGCTATCAAAACGAACGCGCTGTTCTGGAGGCGCGCATCAATCGTCATGAAGCTACTTATCAGAGTATTCAGCAATCCATCGACGCCATAAACCAGCAAATTACCGAATATAACAACCATGTGCTTTTCGAAAATCAGCTAATGAATCAGATTAACTCCAACGCAGTTTCTAATGAACTCGAATCTCAAAAATAAGGAAAGGAAATTACCATGCAAACCAACCTAAATCCCAAAGATTATCTCGTACCAACCGTCATTGAAACCACCAATCGTGGCGAGCGCTCTTATGATATTTACTCCAGGCTCTTAAATGACCGCATTATCTTTCTCGGTGAGGATGTCAATGCTCACACTGCTAATCTCGTGGTAGCTCAGCTTCTCTTTCTCGCTCATGAAGATCCTAAGAAAGATATTAAACTTTATATCAATTCTCCAGGTGGCTCCGTCTATGATGGTCTCGCCATTATCGATACAATGAATTACATTGAGCCAGATGTTCAGACTATTGGCATCGGTCTCCAGGCCTCAATGGGTGCCATGTTACTCAGCTGTGGTGCTAAGGGCAAGCGTTTCGCTCTGCCGAATGCTCGCGTGATGATTCATCAGCCAAGTTCCGGTACTCAGGGTAAGATTACCGATCAGGAAATTATGCTCAAAGAAGGTATTTTCTTGAAGAAACGCCTCGCTGAAATTCTCGCTAAGAATACCGGCAAAAAAGTCGACCAAATCATCAAAGATATGGATCGTGATAATTGGATGTCTGCCGACGAGGCCAAGGATTACGGTATCATCGACGAAGTCATCGCCAGATAATTTTATGAAATACTCGATGCCCATCCGGTGGGCGTCGGGCAATCTAGTAGTCTAATAGTAATCTAATATCGGTGCATCAAAGAATGGGTAATCGCGGCCGCCAAAGCGTCTGCCGCATCATCCGGTTTCGGTACACTGGTTAAATCCAGATGCAGTTTTACCATTTCCTGCATCTGTTTTTTATCAGCTGAGCCATAGCCGGTCATGGTCTTTTTGATTTCGTTTGGTGTGTATTCGAAGGTTGGTAATTCGTGCTGCTTGCAAACTAAAAGCACCACCCCCCTCGCTTCCGCCACGGAAATACCGGTCGTTACATTTTTGGTGAAGAAAAGTTTTTCGATACTCACACAGTCCGGCTTGTTTAATTTAATAATCTCATGCATCGATTCATAAATATCGAGTAAGCGCTCTGAGAGTGGCGTGTGTGGTGGCGTGGCAATTACACCATTATCAATCATCTTAGCGCGACCAGTTTGTTTTACTTCGATTACGCCAAACCCACAAATTCCCGTGCCTGGGTCAATTCCTAAAATTCTCATCTAGCTCTATTCGTTTACATATTTAATTAAAGTGGTGCGCAAATCTTTGACCGGGATCACGAATTTATCATGAATTGTCGCTGGCGCAATTGCATGTTTGAAGCCCAACTTTTTCGCTTCACCGATTCTTTGGTCGGGACGAAAAGCCGAGCGGATTTCTCCCCCTAGGCCCACTTCCCCGAATACTACATATTCTTCACTGAGCTTACGTCCTGCTGCCGCCGAAGCAATTGCAAGGCACACTGCCAGGTCCGCTGCCGAATCCTTAATTTTAATTCCACCCACCACGTTTAAGAAAATATCTTTATCATCTAATTTTAGTTTGGTGCGTTGTTCAATCACCGCGATTAATAAATTCAAACGATTCAAGTCAAATCCAGAAGATGCACGTTTTGGGTAACCAAAATTTGTGGTCGAAACTAGGGCCTGAATTTCTACCAGCAGTGGTCTGGTGCCTTCTAGAGTCGCTAAAATAATTGACCCATCCGTGTTTTGCCTCTCTGCTAGCAGGGCCGCCGAAGGATTTTGTACTTCCTGCAAACCCTTTTCCGTCATCTCAAAAATCGCCGCTTCGCTAGTTGATCCGAAGCGGTTTTTAACCGCTCGAATAGTCTTAAAACCACCGTAGCGATCGCCCTCAAAATTCAGCACTACGTCTACCAAGTGTTCCAAAACTTTCGGCCCAGCCAAGGTACCTTCCTTCGTCACGTGTCCCACGATAATCACCGCCGTGTCGGTCTTTTTTGCGGCCTGAATAATTAAATTTCCGGCATTAGTAATTTGTGAAACCGTACCCGGCGCCGATGAAATTTCATTAATCGCCAAAGTCTGAATCGAGTCGACGATCACTAATTCAAATTCGCCATCGGCAATTGTTTTAGCGATATCATTACCAGAAGTCGAAGCTGCAAAACTTAAAGTTTCTGAATTTGCTCCTAATCTCACCGCTCGCATTTTCACCTGTCCGGCCGATTCCTCGCCAGAAACATAGAGCACCTTATGACCATTAGCAATCTTCGCGCAAATTTGCATCAAAATCGTCGATTTACCAATGCCCGGTTGCCCCGCAAAGAGAATTACCGAACCGCGTAAAATTCCTCCACTCAGCACTTCATTTAGGGAATCAAATTCGGTTTTCAGTCGCTCTTTTTCATCCGAAGCGGAGATTTCCTTAATACTAGAAAAACTCAAAGTTTTTCCGCTGCTCTTGGCCTGCGCCAGAGCAAATTTACCAGTACTAGAACTATCCTCAACTACTAAATCCTCCACGATAGTATTCCACGCATCGCAGTTATTACAGTGGCCAGCCCACTTGCTATAGCGCGCTCCACAGTTTTGACAGACATATTGTTTAGTAGCTTTCATATTGAAATTATACCAATCTCTCAGCGAAAACCCAAAATTCCATGTATAATGGGAGTATGAATAAAACAGTCAAAAAATCTGGTTTCACTCTTATTGAACTCGTGGTAGTTTTAGTTTTCGTTTCTATCGCATTAGTACTTTTCTTCCTCCAGAAGCAAAATCTCGACGCCATGCACCGCGATGAGCAACGCAAGGAAGCAATCAATGCTATGTATTATGCCCTCGAAGAAGGCTTTTATGCCAAGAATGGCTATTATCCTGAAACCATTACCGATGAAAATCTCACGGTTATGGACCCTAAATTATTCACCGACCCGAATGGTGTTTATATTAATGGTGAAGGCGGCTCACTTAATTATATTTCCGCCGATTGTAATAATGGCAAATGTCGGGAATACACGCTCCGCGCTAGGTTAGAAAAAGAAGACGACTACATCAAGAAAAACCGCCATAACTAAGCTAAAGAATGCCGCATACCCCGTTCCAGAGACGCTCTAGGGGGAGAATGTCGCATGCCTTTTATCGGACCGCTCAAGGGCGCTTGCCCGGGCTTATGTCCTCAAAAGGCAAGACGACATTCTCTTTTAAAAAAGAAGCACAAACGGCTTCTTTTTTTTCTGATTCGAATTTTTATGTAATCCTGCTAAATAAAAAAGCTGGAAGAGTATTTGTTATTTTGAGATTTAGTTTGTGCGCTATTCTACTTTTTTCGAACAGCTAAAAGCCCACTTGTTTTTTATAAAACTTTAAATTTGCGTGCGATTTATTTTACCGCATAAAAAATGAAGCCTATTTGCTTTTAATAAAAACTTTGAGGTTGTGTGCGGTTTATTATAGTTTAAAAATCAGAAAGCCCACTTGTTATTTTGAAAACCATAAGCTTGGCCGAGCGGCCTAGAGCGTGTTTTCAAAAAATAAGTGGGTTTCTGATTTACTGTATTTTAGTAATTAATTGCACGCAATTCAAAGTAGGCTCTTGGATGTGCACACACTGGGCAAACCTCAGGTGCTTCGTTACCTACGAAGGTATAACCACAGTTACGACACTTCCAGACGGTAACTTTTTCAGATTTAAAGACTACATCATCATCAATATTCTTGATCAATTTGCGGTAGCGTTCTTCGTGCTCTTTTTCAATTGCGCCAACGCCATCGAATTTGTCAGCGATTTCGTCAAAACCTTCTTCACGGGCGATACGAGCGAACTCTTTGTACATATCGGTCCATTCATAATCTTCGCCAGCAGCCGCGATTTCAAGGTTGGTTCTGGTGTCAGCTACAGCGCCGTCATTGAGGTACTTGTACCAAAGTTTGGCGTGTTCTTTTTCATTGTCAGAGGTTTCGTTGAAAATTTCAGCAATCTGTTCGTAACCATCCTTTTTTGCACGAGAAGCAAAGAACTGGTATTTTACACGAGCTTGGGATTCTCCCGCAAAAGCGGTTTTTAAATTATCATAGGTCTTACTATTTTTAAAATTAGATTTATCAATATCGGACATTGAGCTCCTTTCTTAATGGTATAATCTATTATAACGCATTTAAGCAAAAGACGGAGGATTATGGCAATCGAGCGAGTTATCGACAATATATCGCACGAGGAGGATCAGGAAGAGCAAGCAGTAGAAGTCAGTCTTCGCCCAACTAATTTTGCCGAGTATATCGGCCAGGAGCGCTTGAAAAAGAACCTGAAGATCGCTATCGCGGCGGTAAAAAAACGTAATGACGGGACTACTTTGGACCACGTCCTACTCTATGGTCCACCGGGTCTTGGTAAAACCACCATGGCTAACGTCATCGCCCATGAACTTGGTTCCAATCTGCGCGTTACCTCTGGTCCGGCTATTGAACGCGCTGGAGATCTTGCCTCTATTCTGACCAATCTTCAAAATGGCGACGTACTTTTTATCGATGAAATTCATCGTCTGCGTCGCGCCGTGGAGGAAATTCTTTATTCTGCCATGGAAGATTATAAACTCGACATCGTGATTGGTAAGGGTCCGGCCGCCCGTTCGGTGCGTCTCGACTTGCCTCGTTTTACCGTAATCGGCGCCACCACGCGCACCGGTTCTTTGGCTGGGCCACTTCGCGATCGCTTCGGGATCACACATCGTCTGGAATATTACAATGAATCAGAAATCGGTCAAATTATTGCTCGTACCGCCAGTATTCTCGGCACGGAAATTTCCGAAGAAGCTACAGCTACCCTAGCTGCCCGCTCTCGTCTCACACCACGTATTGCCAACCGTTTAATGAAACGCGTGCGGGATTTTGCTGATGTTCATGGTGATGGCTCAGTTAATCTCGATATCGCGACTAAGGCTCTCGGTCTCATGGAAATCGATTCGCTTGGTCTTGATCCGGCTGACCGTAATATGTTGCAGCTAATGCTCGATAATTATGGTAACCGCCCCGTTGGCCTCACTACTATTGCCGCCCTGACCGGTGATGAAGTCACTACAATTGAAGACTATTACGAACCATTTTTGATTCAACTTGGCTTCATTGAAAAGACTCCGCGCGGACGCATTGTCACCGAAAAAGCCAAGCGTCATCTCGCTTCTCTCTAATCACCTGAAAATATGTTATAATATAACTAATTTAACAGGGAAGCGTATGAAGCAGAAAAATTATAATCCAAAATTGGGCATTTCTCTTGAGGCTGGCGAGCGAATTGTTCTCGAAATTAAACGTACTAAAATTATTCCAATTTTAATCTTTGCCGGAGCTTGTCTAGCTAGCATTTTGCTTTTTGCTCTCTATATTTTGATCAATGCGGGAAATTCCTTCGTCTTCGCCCTCGATACTAATGGCCGCGCTTTCTTCCTCTTGGTTATCGCGATTGTGCTTGGTACAGTCTGGATCGCGACCTTGATTAGTCTTAATGTTTATACCACCAATAAACTTTTTGTCACTAATAAACGCCTCATTCAACGCGTCGCCAATTCGCTTTTTGACACTGCGATGAATGTAATCGATTTGGTTTCCGTCGAAGATGTCTCCTTTAAGCAAGCTGGCCTCTTCGAGCATCTCTTTGAAGTTGGTACTCTTCGCATGTCGACTATTGGTGATGAGACTACCTATATTTTCAAATATCTCGATACTCCTACCGATGAGCTCGAAACCATCACTCATTATGTTCACGTCGAGAAGGGTGAAATTCCTGCCGATGCTGAATGTGAAGTCCCAGCTAACGCTGATAAAAAATCGCTCTCTGAAATTTTAGCCGCTAAGAAAAACCAAAAATCTGAACCCAAGCCAGAAACTGCTACCCCAAACACCATCCATATCGATCATCGCACCCGTCAGGTTAAAGAAACTTCACCTGAAGAGACTAACACTTCGTCTGATGCTTCACTTGAGAAAACCGACCTCGCATCTAACTCGGCCGACACTTCTTCTGACACTCTAAACGTGCCAAATCTGGAAAAATAAATCTCACACTAAGTTTTTTAGTAAAAATAGTTCCAGCTAGGAACTATTTTTTTCTAATAATTTTTCACCTCAATGGCTTTTGTTTTAGTTTTTTACACTCACCTTTTTGTTAACGATTTTTTAACGCCAGGCGAATCTGATCTTCCACTGGCAAATCTGCATCAATTTCTTTTAATGCCTCAGTCGCTTCCTTTAGATTAAAACCAAGTGCCATCAGAGCATCGAGAGCCTCATTATTTTCCGGCTTCTTCACCTGAATTTCTGCGCCAGTGTAATGACTTGGTAATCCTACCTTATCTTTTAGATCGACGATTACGCGCTCGGCTGATTTTTTCCCCACGCCGCTCGCCTTGCTAATAAAGCTGCTATCCGCATTGGCAATAGCGTTACGTACTTCCTCAGGTGTACCTAGAGAGAGAATCGCCATACCGGCCTTCGGGCCAATCCCGTTCACAGAAATTAGCATTTCAAAAATTTTCTTGGCCATCAGAGTAGTAAAGCCATAGAGATCTTCTGAAGTCTCACGCACTGCGTGATAAGTATAAAATTTCTTGGTTTCCCCTACGTTAATTTCTTCAAAATCAATTGTCGAAAGATTCACTTCATAACCCACACCATGCACATCCACAATAATCTGCCCGGTGAATTTTTCCGCAATCGTACCTTCTACGTGTGCTATCATGTAACTATTTTACCATAAGAAAAAGCGGCTCATCGCCGTTAATTCTTGATGACTCTAGCCAACAGGTCTTCCATCATCTCGTAATCGTGATGAAAGGTCTTGTCACTAGCCTGTATCATCTCTTCCGTAGTGATACCATCAAAGTTAACTAGATAATCTACTCTTGATGCTAGCTCCCTAATAAACAGCCTCTGTACTCTACCGTTGCCCTCCCTAAACGGGTGGATAGTGTTAAGGTCGCCAAGATAGTAAGCTAGTCTCTTGATGATAGTGTTCTTGTCCAGTCCCTCTAAATAGTTCTCGGCTTTCAGCTCATTAAACAGAACCTCGGCATTAATCTCTATTAGTTCATGCTGACAGAAAATGTTGCCTTTACTGATGTCCGTCTTGCGAAGCTCTCCAGCCCAGTCATAAATGTCTGAGAATAAATGCTTGTGGAGTCTCTTGATATAATCGAAGTCTAGCTCTCCCTTTAATGGCTTATCTATAAGCTCTAAGGTCTTTATAGCAGTAATTTCTCGTTCAGCCTCATTTAGGGCTTTCTCATTCTCTATATTTAGCTTGTTCTTGAGGACGGAACTATCTGGGTAGCAGTAGCAATCATCTCTCTCGTATTCGTAAGACAATGGAACGGAAGACATAGTTAAGCATCCACTCTCCTGTGTTTCGCGAGGGCTAATTGAAGAGCCTTTTTGTAGGTGGTTTTACCGGTTAAGCAGTCCATCATAGTCTGTTTTTCGCGCGCAGATAATTTCATACCCTCCAGTCTAAGGTTGGAATCTACAAAGCTAATCATCTCTTCGTTCTTACTCATATACCTATTATACTATATCTTGGTGTATTGCTGTAATAGTGGGGTATAAAAGTATATTCCCCTGTAAATAATATGTATAACCCTTGTTGCTTGTGGTCTAGATTCCTTTTTTTGACTGCTCCTCGTAAGTAGTTTAGTATTTTTAATAAATAGCCCTGTGAGTCCCTGAGAAGCTTTACAAAGTCTCTCTAAGTCATTAATAAGAGAAGAACATATCTTCCGATTTTTGCCCAATCTGTTCGATTACCCTAGTGGCTGTGGTTTCATCTTCTAAAGCGTCATATATGCCTTGCAGATTTTCTGGTACATTATGATGCGGGAAATTGCTGCTAAACATAGTTTGGGTAAGCTTACTTTTTGATGAAAACCATTCATCATTTGGCTCTGCACCATCTTTAAACACAGCCTCCTCCAAATGCCAACTCCTTGAAAACCTGTTTCGCTTGTCGTCGTATGCCCCTTCGAGTATCAGATCATCAGGTATGTTCATATCTGCGGCTTTTAAGATTGGTTCTAGAAAGATATTATCAGCCATCGCCTCCTTAAACCCAATGAGGTCTAGCGGCATAAATTGATATTGCTTACCCGCTCTTTTCTCATCGAAGAACTTTTTAGAATTGTGCTCAATCCAGTCGGTATGTATATTGTCTAAGACATCAAGTATAAAATCTTCCTCAAAGTAGTCATCTTCGATGTCGTGACGAGCCTCAAACATATGTCGTATCTGATTACCCAATTTCGCAAACGACACATCCTGTTTATCGCCAGTCAAGATACTATCAAGCAGTTCTTCCTGTCCGTTCCATTCCGCCACGATTTTTTCGTCCGTCCTGCGTAAAAAGCCGTTCTCGCCCATCTTAACAGATATTTTGCCTTTTTTGTTAAGAACTTTACTGATGCCATCGACGGCGGCTTTAATTGAGTTTTCAGCATAAACTTGGCTTTCTAGTTCTTCTACGCTTGCACCAGCAACTTTTTCTGATGCCTCTTCGTCAGAGAGACCGTTCCAGTTCTTGAGAGCATTTTTGGCGATTTCACGATAAACATTGTTTTCCGCCGTTAAAACTTCTGCCTGGTTGCACTTTTCGGCTGTTTTGCCTCCCTGAAACTTATTAGCCATCGCCGCTACATCCTCCCAACCAGTTTTTCCACTCCCATTATTGGTGGTATTTCCCACTGTTTCAATTTTTCCATCCATTATTTTTCTCTTGCGGGAAGCCCGCTCCTAAAATTGATATTGAAGCAGCTTATCCACTAAAATCAAGTGTAATACTCCGCTATGAGATGTTCTAGACTTCACTTTTCTGCAGATAGGCAGTTGAGCCGACTGGAGCGAGGTGCTCCATACGGGGTTCAACTATTGCCTATCTTGTCAGGGATAGGCCTGTCGACAGATTTGAAATTTAGGACAATTTAATTATATTACTTTTTTGGCTCGGCTGCTAGCCTTGTCGACCTGCTCGTAGTAGTGTGTAATAGGCAATAGAGAACTTTAATTATTAACTCGTAGTATATGGGAGCAGACGAAAAAAATAGACTCCACTACCATCTTAGAGAGCCTTTTAATTCTGTGGTTTCTATTAATGAAATCCAACTTGGTAGTACCGACTGGGATTGAACCAGTGACCTTAGGCTTATGAGTCCTACGCTCTAACCAGCTGAGCTACGGTACCACTTTCTGGCGGAAGGGACAGGATTCGAACCTGCGAAGCGTTAACTTGCCGGTTTTCAAGACCGGTGCCATCAACCACTCGGCCACCCTTCCACTAACTATCATACCAGAAAAATTCCTCCCCGTAAAGTAAAAAATTATCCCAAGAAGATAGATTAAGCTGCGTTGGTGAAGACGTTAATTACATCATCGAGATCATCTACGGCATCCAGTAGCTTGTCTACTTTTTCCGCATCTGCCTCGCTCACCTCTACGGTGTTATTTGGTAGATATTTGAGTTCTGCAGAATCCACATTGAGTCCAGCATCAATCAAATTCTTACGTACTTTCATCAAATCGGTTGGTTCGGTAATAATTTCGATGCCATCTTCCGTTTCATTGGCATCTTCTGCGCCAGCATCTAGGGCAGTCATTAGCGCATCTTCACCCTTGTCTTCGATAAAAATCACACCCTTGCGTGAGAATTGGAACATCACCGATCCAGGATCAGCCATGCGTCCGCCGTTCTTTGAAAGCGCATTGCGGACTTCTGGCATGGTACGATTTTTATTATCGGTAGCAATCTCGATAATCAAACCAATACCGGCTGGTCCGTAGGCCTCATAGGTTTCTTCAATTAAAGCTGCCGCATTTTTATCGGCGGCACGAGCAATCGCACGTTCGATGTTCGCCTTTGGCATATTAGCCTTGCGAGCTTTTTCTAATACCATCGCAAGAGATGGATTCATCGTTGGGTCGGCACCAGCACGCGCAGCAATCGCGATTTGGTTACCAATTTTAGTGAAGGCGGCACCACGTTTCGCGTCCACGATTGCTTTTTGGCGCTTGGTGGTAGCCCATTTACTGTGTCCAGACATAATAACCCCTTATTTTTCCTAATAATAACTTTGTATTATTGTAACATTTTTTCAAAAAAGCAAAAGGGGCGCAAATCTTGCGTCCCTTAAATTTCTTAGCCTGCCTGACTGGATTTGATCAGTTCGTCTCTCAAATATTCAAATCTTACTCTAACTGGTGAAATTTTAGCCTCAGTGGCCATAGGTTCGAAGTTCCGCGTCGGCCAAAATCTCTCCAGGGTATCTCGAAATAATTTAGTGGTAGTATTAAAACTCTCGATATAGTTATCGAACTCTTCAATTGTCCACGCGATTGATTCGGTACTGTGGTAAGTTTTTTGCACTCGATGACTGTGCATGGTGGATTTACATTGGTTGAGAAGACCTCTCGCCATATCATTAATTAATCTTAAGATATTGCTCTGATAGGAATTACTCCTGTCATCCTGACCGATTAGTATGCATTGGGCTTTTACCACGAGTGTCATCCTGTCGATTCTTTCGTTTAATGTCAATGTGATTTCGTCAGACATTTTTTGTAACTTAGATTTGTCAAAGTACATATAATTTCCCCCTCTTTCTGTAAAATAAACAGGCTACCCCTATATTATATCACATTTTGTAATTTTTTACCTCTTTTGCACCATATTCCATTAGTTTGTCAAAATCATGATCTTTATAGTAAAAATCTCGTAATTGGTTTCTTAGATGCTGAAATTCAGGATAACTTGCATCCGGCAAAGTTATAATTGGCTTCCAAGATTCATCAAGTAGGGCCGTTAGAGATTCCTTTAGAATATAATATTCTCCCCTCGAAAGGCTAAAAACCACAGAATCTGGATTTTCTCGATAATAGTAATTCGTCTGAAAATGCATTAACTCATGTAAAATTCCATCGAGTGGCATCCCCCATAATTCATTGTCGATTTTTGCATAGGTAAAAATCACTCCCTCCTCATAAAAAACAATCATGGCTGGAAAAGTTGTAATCAAGAATAATAAATCCTCACTCGGCAACACTGCCTCTGGTGAAATTTTATGAATTTCCTTAGCGCGATTTTTCGCACAATCTTTAATTGCTAGGGGATGCTCCGTTACTTCTTCGAGTCGTTTAATTGCTAGTTCAAATTTTTCATTTAGTTCATCACTCATGATTTGTTTAAATCGCTCCGGCACCATCTCAATCCGCGTGTTTCTTTCTTCGAGGTAGGGAATCAAGATTTTCTTCGCTTCCGAAAAATTTAACCCCATAATCTTTTCTGCTACTTCAATATCCTGAGCGTCTTTTAACTTTTTAATTCCACCAAAATTATTCAGGGAATTAAACCAGTTATAAGCATCTTGCGTAATGTCATAAATTATCTTGTAGGTGACCATCTATTAACTCTAATATAGCCTAGTCCACCTATTCCGTCTACCGATTTTCTCTCCCTTGCAATATTCTTCAAAATCGCTAAAATGAAACTAAAAAGGAGAGTTATTATGCCAATTTTAATCCTAATTCTTATCGCCTTATTCGTGGTGATTCCAGGAATCCGCGTGGTTAATCAATACGAGCGCGGTGTGGTCCAGCGCCTCGGCCGTTTTCGTCGCATTATGGAACCGGGCCTTCACGTAATTATCCCTTACATCGATACTATGCGCACCGTTGATGTTCGTACTACTCCGATGGATGTGCCGAAGCAAGAAGTTATTACTAAAGATAACGTTACGGTTAATGTCGACGCCGTGGTTTATTTCCGCGTGATTGATGCTAAGAAAGCTGTCTTTGAAACCACTAACTACGCTTATGCTACCTCTACCTTTGCTCAAACCGCTTTGCGTGACGTTACTGGTAACTTCGATCTTGATGAATTACTCTCTAAACGTGACAAAATTTCCAGCCAAATCAAGGAAATCGTTGACACCCAAACTGATAAATGGGGTATCGACATCGAAAGTGTGAAGCTTCAAAATATCGAACTTCCTTCCGATATGAAGCGTGCTATGGCCAAGCAAGCTGAGGCTGAACGTGAACGCCGCGCTGCGATTATCTCTGCGGAAGGTGAAAAAGCCTCGGCTGCGGCAGTGGCTGAAGCTGCCAGTCTGCTTGCGCAAACTCCAGGCGGTCTCAATATTCGTACTCTCCAAACTCTCGAAAAAATCAGCACCGACCCATCCCAAAAGACCGTCATTCTTCTCCCTTCCGATCTCGCTGGTGGTTTGAAAAATCTTTTCAAGTAAGTTATGGCTCGAAAGTAACATAAAAAATAGCGTCATTTGGCGCTATTTTTCTTCGAACATTATGTAGTTTTTTAAGATTGTCACGAAGTGGTTTTTTGGTAAATTAAATTTCTTGTGTGGTGCATAGGTTTTGATCGCGGCAAGAAAATCTCCCAGCTGTTTTCGCGTCAAACTGTAGTCGTGCATTAAGCAAATTTCCCGTAGAATCTCTATCGCCACTTTTTCATCAGCCCTAAGAAGAAGTTCTTTTTTATGAAAATTTTTCCCCACCACGGTTTGCTTGGCTAATTCCGTCACTAATTTTTCAATTTTGCCTCTTAATTTATTCTGTTTTTCGAACAGCTCAATAATATCTACTCGCGCCGTCTCGTCTAGCTCCACCATTTTTTCTCGTACGCGATTACGCAAATAATTAGTCTCATAGTTTGTCGGATCTTGTCGAAAACATATTTTTTGTTCGCCAGCAAATTTAAGTACGTCCCGTTTCCACATTTTTGAAATAATAAAAGGCCGCACGAGCTCGTCGTCATAAAAAGGCGTGAGTCCCCGCCATCCAGTACCACGAATCAAATTGATTGCAATCGATTCCAAGACATCGTCTAAGTGGTGTGCAGTGCAGAGTGTGCCACCCTCTTTTTCTTGAATTGTTTTAAGAAATTCGTAGCGTTTCTTGCGTGCCAATTCCTCTGAAACTCCCTCTCCAAGCCCTAGCTTAGTTTCATAAAATTTCACTCCCAGTTCCTGGCATTTTCGGCGCACAAAATCCGCGTCCTCCGCACTAGATTTGCGTGTACCGTGGTCAATATGCGCTACGACGATATCGGCTTGTTTATACATGGCAAGAAGCGCCATCGAATCCACGCCACCCGAAACTGCCAAGATTAATTTCATGATTCTATTATACTCCATCCCATCTCTGTTATAATAGAGGCATGAATTCCGCAAATATTAGAAATTTTTGTATCATCGCTCACATCGATCACGGTAAGTCCACTTTGGCTGATCGTATGATGGAAATTACTGGCACCGTCGAAAAGCGCCAGATGAAATCTCAGCTTCTCGACTCTATGGAGCTTGAGCGTGAAAAGGGGATTACGATTAAGTTGACCCCAGTGCAAATGAAATATAAGGGCTACGAACTCAATCTGATTGATACTCCGGGTCACGTGGATTTTTCTTATGAAGTCTCTCGCTCCTTGCAAGCTGTCGAGTCGGCTATCTTAGTGGTCGACGCCACTCAGGGTATTCAGGCGCAAACCTTGGCTAATGTCTACCTCGCGATTGAGCAAAATCTCACCATTATCCCTGTGATTAATAAGGTTGATCTGCCAGCTGCGGATGTCGAGCGGGTATCTAGTGAAATTATTAATCTCTTAGGCTGTGACCCGTCAGAAATTATTCCAGTTTCCGCCAAGACCGGTCTGAATGTCGAAAAAGTCTTAGACCGCATTATTGAATTTGCCCCTGCGCCAAATAAGTCCTCTGTCGATACTTCGCTCAAAAATTCCGCAACACTTTCTACTTCCAATTCCGCAACGCTTCCTACTTCCACTCCTGAAACTCGTGCCCTGATTTTCGACTCTTACTTCGATGACTACCGTGGCGTGGTGCTTTATGTGCGTATCGTCGATGGCTCGATTGCTAAAAATGCTGCCATCGAAATGCTTGCTACCAAGACCTCCGGCATTGCCCTTGAAGTTGGTATTCTGAAGCCAGAAATGTCGCCCAAAGACAGTCTTAGCGAAGGTGAAGTCGGCTATATTGTCACCAACTTGAAGACCACGCGCGAAGCAAAAGTCGGTGATACCGTTACTCTAAAAAAGGCTCCTGCCAAAAATCCTCTGCCAGGTTACAAAAATGTCCTACCGTTTGTCTACGCCGGATTTTTCCCAGTTAGTAACGATCAGTATAAAGACTTAAAAGAGGCCATCGAGAAACTCTCGCTTTCTGATTCCGCCCTGCGTTTCGAGCCAGAAAATAGCCCAGTGCTCGGTTTTGGTCTTCGCATCGGTTTCTTGGGTCTACTTCATATGGACATTATTAAGGAACGTCTCGAACGTGAATTTAAGCTCGACCTCGTGGTTACTAATCCTTCGACCAACTATGAAGTGACCTTAAATTCCGGTGAAGAACTTGAAATTAAGTCTGCGGCTAATCTCCCGGATGCTTCAACGATCGCTGAAATTCGTGAACCATGGGTGAAAGGAGAAATTATCCTGCCAGTTTCCATGATTGGTAATGTCCTGCAGCTCATTGTCGAGAAGCGTGGTTTGCAAAAAAATATTTCTTACCTTGAAGACCGTGCCCTGATTGATTTTGAAGCGCCAATGGCCAATCTCTTGACCGATTTTTATGACCAATTGAAGTCTCTCACCTCTGGTTATGCCAGCTTTAACTATGAAATTAATGGCTATCGTGCGGAAGATTTGGTGCGCGTCGATTTTCTCGTGGGTGGCGAAAAAATGGATGCCTTAGCTCTGATGTGCCACCGCTCGGAGGCGGACGCGCTCGGCCGTTCCATTACGAAAAAGTTAAAAGAAGGGATTCCACGCCAAAACTTCGAAGTTGCACTCCAGGCTGCCATCGGTGCACGTATTATCGCGCGTGAAACTATCGGCGCCTTCCGTAAGGATGTTACCGTGAAAATTCACACTGGTGATCGCGACCGTAAGGCGAAGTTACTTGAAAAACAGAAGCGCGGTAAAGCACGTATGAAACGTTTTGGTAAGATCGATATTCCATCCGAAGCCTTCACCGTAATGTTAAAACGCGACTAAACTAAAATCTAAAATCATCTTGATACTAAAACGTGATTAAAAACGAAATAAAATAGGCGCTCATCTTGCGCCTATTTTTAATTAAACTAAATAACTTAATTATTTTAACTTTTTCTTAATCTCTGCCAGGGTTTTTTCGAAAACTTCCTCTCGTGAGCCACTTGCATCAATTTCAATCAAGAGTCCCTTCTCGCGGTAATATTCCAGCACTGGTAAAGTTTTCTGATTAAATTCATTTAGACGTCTCAGAAAAACTTTCAGGGAAGTATCATCTGCCCTCTGTTCGCGAACGGCGCCCACCAGATTTAACATAAAGCGACGAATTACCTCTGCCTTGGCTAATTTTAGATAAACCACCGCCCTTGTCGGATGTCCCGATTCAACGGTCTTTCTTAAAATTTCTTTTTCTTCCCCCGACCAACGCCCCACACTTGAGAGTATTAGTGGCGAATTTTTAAGTTCTGCCTTATCGAAATAGGGAAGCACGATTTCGTAAAATAAATCTGTCGGTGCGAGTGAACCATCCGCGGTCAAAGCTTGTTGGTTTTCTGCTTCGTATTGACGAATCATTGCCCCTGAAGAAAGCAGTTTTCCGTCGAAATAGGCCGCCAGTTTCTCGCCTACCGTGTCTTTACCACACATCGGTAGTCCAAAAATATTAATACTGCCGGTACCTAATTTTGTTTTCAATAAATCGCGCTCGTCCATTTTCGCCCCTTTTAAATATTTTACATATTCTACCATGAATTCAACGCTTCGCCCACCACATTTTATGCTGAAAATTAGCACTCTTGAATTTTGAGTGCTAAGTGCTATAATTAAATCATTAATTATGAATAACGAAATTAAACTCACAGAACGTCAAAAACTCATTCTCTTCGCCATTATCGAGGAGTATGCTGATGTTGCCACCCCTGTTGGCAGTGTTACTTTAGCTAAATTATTCAATGTTTCTTCCGCCACTATTCGCTCAGAAATGGCACGCCTCGAAGAACTAGGTTACATTACCTCACCTCATACTTCTGCGGGTCGTATTCCGACCGATTATGGTTACCGCTATTATGTCAATTCACTTTCATCTAATCCGCATCTGGGGAATTGCATGGAAGCTGATGCTCAGGATTCTGAATCATCGGAAACCGAGTCAGAAAAAACAATTTCCGAATCTATTTTGACCTCTAGTGATTCGGCAGAAGCCATCGAAATTATTGATTCTATTTTTAACCATTGGCTTAATCCTTCACCTCTTAAGGCTCTCGGTAGTGGGGAAGAAAACGAAGGTCGCCGCAGTCTTCACGCCTTGGAAGTTCGTATTAACGCTCAAGAACGCGCCGACTTTGCGATTCGTTCAGCCGTCGATATGTTGGTTGAATTGACCGGGAATCTCGGTCTTGCCACCATTGGTAACCAGCTTTATTACTCTGGTATTTCCAAGCTCTTTTCTCAGCCAGAATTTGTTGATTATGGCCGCATCCAAGCGGTTTCGAAGCTGCTTGATAATCTCGAGCCATGGCTTCATGAGGCCAAACCTGGCGAGCCACTCAATATTTTCATTGGTCACGAAAATCCTATCGGCAAAAACTCCGATGCTTCGCTCATTATCAGTAAATTCCGTTCGCCATATTCAGATGATAGTTATATCGGTGTGCTCGGGCCTACTCGTCAAAATTATGCTAAAATTATGAGTCTCGTCCGCCATGCCGGTCGTTATTTGGAGAATACTTTGTAAGGAGAAAAAATGTCAAAACCACAAGATGATAAGTCAAATTTTAATTTCGAAAATTCTGAAGCTGAGAATCTAAATCAAGCTAGTCCAGAAGTGAATTTTTCGGATAATCTTGATCAATCTGCTGACCCTATCTCTGCAGAGTTCGCTAATCTAAAGCAGCAAAACGCTGAATTTCTGCTTGATCTAAAGCGCACTCGAGCCGACTTTGAGAATTTCCGTAAACAAGTCGAAATGCAACGCGAACAGGCTAAGAAAACTGCCACCCATAGCACTATTTTGAAACTTCTTCCGCTGATTGACGACATGGGCCGTGCGATTTCTGCTCACCCGGAAGCGCTTTCCCCCGTACAAAAAACTCTTGAAAAAACCATGAAATCCCTCGGTCTCGAAAAAATTGATGCCAATCCAGGCACGATCTTTAATCCAGAACTTCACAATGCTATTTCTATGGAAGAAGGTGAAGGTGATCAGGAAGTTATCGCTGAAGAACTGATCCCAGGTTATCTCTACCAAGGTGAAGTTTTACGTACTGCCATGGTTAAAGTTACTCACCAGGCCTAAATCATTTAGGAAATTCATTGAGTCGTGTCTCCGCCCGGCTCAATTTTTTACGCCCTGAAATCCCTTATCGCTTATGCTATAATATTTTATATGTATAGTGGTGAGCGCTTTATTGATTTAGATAATTTATTAGCTAGGGTCCGTTTTTGCAATTATTTGACGGTTGCCCAAATCTTCTTGCAGGATAATTTTCTCCTAGAAACTCCCTTGAAACCTGCCGATGTTAAGCCGCGTTTGCTTGGTCACTGGGGGACTTGTCCAGGGATTAATCTGGTTTACGCTGCGCTAAGGGCTTATTTTGGCCAGCGCGACTTTACCTTTGTTTTGGGTCCAGGCCATGGTTTTCCTGCGCTCCAGGCTAACCTGTTTTATGATGGGGAATTAGCCAAGGTTGATCCTACGCTCTCTCGTGATTATGCTGGTCTTAAAATCGTTTCCAAGATGTTTTCTCGCATTGGCGGCTTTCCGTCTCATGCTAGCCCGGTCACCCCAGGTGTGATTTGTGAAGGCGGCGAACTCGGTTATTCACTCGCCACCGCTTATGGTTCCGTACTCAATCGCGCTAATCATACTACGGTAGCTCTCATCGGCGATGGTGAATTTGAAACCGCCACCATGCTTGGTAGTCTCAATCTTAATCGTTTGTTGCTCAGCGAATCAAATGGTCGGGTTTTGCCGATTTTACATCTTAATGGTTACAAAATCTCTGCGCCAACCGTCGCCAGTCGCCGCTCCGAGCACGAGTTGAAAGAGCTAATCAGAGGTTTCGGCTACACGCCAATTCTAGTCAAGGAAACGCTTTCCGAAACTTACGAAGAATTTGGTAAAAAATTTAATACTTCCGCCAATTTTACTCCTGAGCTTGATGAAAAATTGCAAAAAAATCTCTTAGAAAATCTACTGCAAGCGCTCTTCCAGGCTGAAACCACTGAAAATCCACCATTTATTATCTTCGTCTCCGAAAAAGGTCTCACTGGTCCTCGCCAAGCTGAGGGTATGAAAGTACGTGATAATTTTAAATCCCACCAAGTGCCACTACCTAACGCTAAAACCGATGAAACTGAGCTTAAGATGCTCGAAAAATGGCTCAAAACTTATCGTTTCAACGAACTATTTGATCAAGAGAAAGGATTTTTAATTCATGAAAACTAAATCTCCCGCCAAGGCTTTTGGTGCTTTGCTTTCTGAAAAAATGCAAAGCGACCCAGATTTTTATCTCTTTTCTCCTGATGAAACTACCAGTAACAAAATCGATGCCGTTTATGATCAAACCACGCGTGCTTGGGGTGATTTGGCTATTGAAAAATGGGACATGCCAGAATCTGCTACTGGCCGCATTATCGAGCTGCTTTCGGAAAATGTACTTTTTTCTACTATGGTCGGCCACTTAATGACCGGAAAAGATGCTTTGATGACTAGCTACGAAGCTTTCTTCTCAATCATCCTTTCACAAATTGTCCAACATCTAAAGTTTCTCGAACAGGCCGAAACCGTCTCTTGGCAAAAGTCTTATCCATCCGCCAACCTACTTAGTACCAGTACTTGTTGGCGTCAGGACCACAATGGTTTTTCTCACCAATCACCAATCCTTCTCTCTGCCTTACTTGCACGTCCAGGGCATCACGTCTCCTGTCTTTTTCCACTCGATGCCGAAAGCGTGAAACCGTGTTTTCGTTATCTTTTCGAACGCCAGAATCAAGTCAATTTGGTCACCCTCAATAAGACCGACCAGCCAGTTTTTTTGAACGAAAAACAAGCCGAACTTTGTTTCAAGCAAGGTATCTGTTTCTTTGATGCTACCAAGTTAAATGGTTTGCTTCAGGTTCTTGATACCTCTGAAATTCCAGAGTATGATTATATTTTTGTCGCGGCTGGCGATATTAGTTTTAATGAATCTTATCAGGCGGTGAAGCAGCTTCAGCAGGATTTACCAAAGCTAAAAATTGGTCTTGCCTATATTTCTGCCCTCACCTACGCTGGTATCGGTTTTGCCGACCAAACGCTTCAAAACTCAGATTTTAATCAGATGTTTGGATCCAGTGCGAAAATCATCGCTAACTTCCATGGTTACCCCCATGATTTGAAAAATATTTTAGCTAACTACACTAATCCGAAACGCATCTTCGCTCACGGTTATGAGGAGCAGGGAAGTACAGTCACGCCATTTGCTATGTTAGCTATGAACCAAACCTCTCGCTTCCATCTGATGCTCGATGTCGCTAAATCTGAAAAATCTACCAGTCTTCTCGATAAATATCAATCCGAAATTGATCAGCGTATGGCCTATGCCTTAGAACATGGTGAAGACCAGGCATAAACTTTAAAGACTGCTTTAACTATCGAATCACTAAAAATAGCCCACACAGGGGCTATTTTTTTAAGACTTCTTTTTCAAAAATGGCTTACGTATTCGCTTCTGTTTTTCTGGTGCTAATTTAGCGAACATCATACGGCCAGAATTAGTCTGCAGGAATTTTTCGAACATCACATCCACTGACTCACCAATTTTATCGCTGGCATTATCGACTACTACCATCATGCCATCTGGAAGATAACCTACTCCTTGTTTTGGATTGCTACCGGTACTGGTGATCTTCAAAGTGAAGCATTCACCCGGTAGATATTCCGAGCGTAGTTCCACGACAAGTTCATTAATGTTGAGAACATCAATATTCATCGTCGAAGCTACTTTGCCAAGATTGTAATCAATCGTCATAATCGAGCCGTGATTCTCTTCAGCTAGTTGCAAAAGTCTTTCGTCTACTGGCGTACGATCCAGTTCGTCCTTCAGAATTACTACATCAGTCGAAGGGATACGTTCAAGTTCTGAGACTACATCCAGTCCAAATCTCGCTCGCGTGCGTTTTTCGCTATCTTTTCCATCCGCCAGTAGTTGCATTTCATGAATTACACTACGTGGGATAATTAAAATCCCGCCTAAGAATCCAGTCTGTGCTACTTTTAATACGCGTCCATCCATCAAAGCCGATGAGTCGACATAAATTTTTCGTTTTTGGCCAAAATAATTAAAGCTCTTCTTGAAAGAACGGTATGCAAGAAAGCTAGTTTCAATTAAGATGAGGCCATGAACGATTAAAGAAATAATTTCCATAAAACCTTTCTTATTATGTTAAAAAATATCTAAGCACATCCCCCTCGGTATCCGAAGCTATTGTATCACCGATTAAGAAATAATACCAAAAAATCTTATGTAATTTTTACTATCCAAAAATTTCATAATTTCTGCCTAAAGGTTCTAGCTCCATAATAAATGGAGCTAGAATTCATTAAGCTTTAAACTCAGGTTATGAGCCTAATTTACTAGTAACGGTGCTACCAGCGCGATCTTTTAATGTTACTACAATAGAAGTTTCACTTCCAGTCATCGTATAAGTTGTAGTATTGTCGCCAGCTTGCGCGGTTCCAGAAGCTACTACTGTGCCATCTACGGAGACCGTGTAGCTGTCCAATTGTTCAGAACCTGCTTTTGCTTCAAACTTCAGTACTGAGCCACTGTTAATCGTACTATTTTTAATCCTTACCGTAGGTGCACGATAGGAACAGTCATCTGTAGTGAATGGGTCATAGCCGTCAGCAGATTTGGCAAAGCTCTTATTTTTCGAAATTGGATCAATGGTAAAGCTGATATCTACTTCTTCGATTAAGCTTGGGTCGGTACAATCAGAAGCTTTGTGTTTGTTGATGCGGTTAAATTTCATTTTTTCAGTCTGAGCACCCGAGGTTTTATTATTGAACCAACTTGGGAAAATATCGGTAATTCCACTTACGGTAAGAGTTTGAATTCCAGCTGGTTTTTGGACTTTGTCTCCAGACTTCCACTTACCAGCATTGGCATAAACATCTTTATGTACTGGTTCCATGTAATCATTGGCTACGCGACGCACGACTGTGTTTGAAGAGTTCGTTAAACCGCGGCCATCGTGGTTACCATTCCAGACCACTGTTGCAACCACTGGTGAATAAGAGGCAATAAGAGAGTCTTTCGTTACGGTCGAAACATTAGTCGTGGTCGTACCAGTTTTGGTCGCCGTCCAAACTCCAGGCACCACAAAACCGAATGACGCACCTAAACTTCCGAAGACCATTGAACGAGCAGAGGTGTCACTAAGAATGTCGGAAATCATGTAAGCGGCCTGGGAGTCAAGTACACGATTACCAGAGGTATCTTCCCATTTTTCGAGTACATCACCTGAACCGTTTTTGACTTCTAGGATGTATGAAAGTGGTTTATATACACCACCACGAGCCAGGGAAGCATAAGTATTCGCGTGCTCAATCAGTTTAACGGTACAACCCGAACCAATCGCGATCGAGAGGCCACCAGAAGTATCCGTACAATATGATATGTCACCTAAATCATGTGCAGTCTTAATGCTATCTTCGATACCGTTGATGTAGAGGGCTTTTACCGCTGGAATATTCAAAGAGTTGGCCAAGGCTTTGCGAATGGAAGTATTGCCATAGAAGGCGCCCGTGTAGTTACGAAGTTTACAGTTACCAGTGAAACCCGCACAATAGAAATTGTCGATATTTTCATCTTTCAAAATCGAACCAGCACCATAGTTCACCCCTTCACGCTGTTTGAAGAGTGGAGCGTAGTCCAAAATTGGCTTAATTGATGAACCTGGTTCGAGTAGTGACGTGGACGCATTTACTTCACCATATACCGGCTTGTTCCAGTCAGCAGAACCTACCATTGCAATCACTTGTCCGGTTTCCACATCGACAGAAGAGAGGGAAATATTATCACTGCCATTTTGGTACATCAATGCAGAACCGTTAGTTACTGCTTTTTCCGCATATTCCTGAGCCTTCAGATCTAGGCTGGTCTTGATCGTAAAACCACCTGCACGCATCGTCTTCACGCCATATTTTTCCTCTAGTTGGCGCTTGACTTCAAGTACGAAATGAGGAGCCTTAATATCAGTATAACGGCTAGACTCTGGCTGGATCGATTCAAGAACTTTTTCTTCTTTTGCCGCTTTAGCTTGATCTTCAGTGATATACCCCATCTTTACCATCACGTCCAAAGTTTTGTGTTGACGTTCGATTAGTGACTTATTGTAAGCAGTATTGTACGGACTAAGTAAGGTCGGGTTATTTGGGATTGAAGCCAGCAATGCTGACTCACCAAGGGTTAAATCTTTGGCGGATTTTTTGAAATAAGCCTGCGCCGCACTTTCTACCCCGTTACGACGACCACCATAAGGTGATTCATTGAGGTACATGGTAATAATTTGCTCTTTGGAATACATCTTTTCGACCTCGAGCGCCAAAATCATTTCCTTAATTTTACGAGGCAAACCAGATACTGTACGGTTGCCAGCTTCATCCGCAAAATAAACCTGCTTGATTAGCTGCTGAGTTAAAGTCGAACCACCCTGCACACCACGACCAGTCACAGTTGAAAGTGCCGCACGAATCAAGGCTGAGAAGTTTACGCCTGGGTGGTTATAAAAGTCGCGGTCCTCAATGGCTACCGTCGCTTGGCGCATATAGGTAGAAATATTATCTCCTTCCACCACCAGACGATAATCACCGTCACCTTTATCTTCCCAAAGAGTCTGTCCATTGCGGTCCAAATAGGTGTTTACTGTACCGGTTACTTTCATTTGATCAAGGCGAATCTCATCTAGGTCCTTCTTGAAATAGAGGAATAAACCACCAATCGCAATGATTGCAATGAGGAACATGGCTGCCCCAAGCTTCAAAAGCATAAACAAACCCTTCTTCGAGAAGAGATTGCGAATTACGCGCTTTGGCGCAAGTTTAGCAAAGAAGCGCTTCACTGGTTCTTTTGGTAGTTTGGCTAATTCTTCCGCTTCACGTCTAGCCTTAGCCTCCTGCTTCATTTTATTTTTGTAAACCAAGCTAGAGTAGACATTCATCTTACGATCACTCTTCATAAAAGGTGATTTTTTTGGTGCCTTTGGTTTATCCTTGCTATTTTTTGCCGAAGTTTTATTCATTTCCTTGGATTCTGTAACTAAATTAACATTATTGCTTTGTACTTTTATTGTAGCATTTTCTGTTGGTTTTGGGGTATTCTCCTCGCGTAATTTAGTCTCGTTTTTTAGGTTGGATATCCCACCTATTGGAAGCTTTTTCTCTCTATTATTAGTAAAAATTTTTTCTTCACGAGTCGTTAAATATTGTTTCATCGGCGTAGCTTCACGCTTCATCGGCTGACGTAATTTTTCACCCGGAGAAACTAATTTTATCGGCTGTTTATTCGTTACAAAACGAGAAGAATTTTTATTCGACAAAAAATCATGCATGGAATTAGTTTTATTCGCCGCAGTTTGTTTAGAATTATTTTTTATGTTCGCACTTTTTGAATTGGATTTTGAGTCTGTCACGCAGCCCTCCACTTATTTATTCAGAATTTAATTATAACACAAGAAAAATGTTAAAATATACTTATGAAATTATCCGAAGAACTCATCTGGCGTGGTTTCGCCGCCGAAAATAGCTTTACTAATCCTTCCGAACTTGATGAAAAAGAAAATAAAAGGTTTTATTTTGGCGCCGACCCTTCAGCTGACTCTTTAACTATTGGAAATCTAGCCGCTCTCATGATGTGTGCCTGTTTCGTGCGTCATGGCTATGAACCAACTCTTCTGGTTGGTGGTGCTACCGGTCAAATCGGTGACCCGAAGGAAAATGGTGAACGTGAATTGAAACCTCTCGAAGAAGTTGCACACAATAAGGAATGCATTCGTCGTCAAATGGCTAACGTGATTAGTTTTGACGGTGCTGCCGATACGCGAAATGATGGCGATCCAGATAATGACCACTATGAATTGCGTCTAGTCGATAATTATGATTGGTTTAAGAATATTAATTTCCTTGATTTTTTGCGTGAAGTCGGTAAAAACTTCTCCATGACGCAGCTTCTCGATCGTAAGTTTATCCAAAATCGTATCGGCGAAGGCGGCTCTGGCATTTCTTATGCGGAATTTTCTTACTCATTGATTCAGGGTTATGATTTTCTTCACCTCTATCGTCATTATGGAATTGACTTGCAACTTTGTGGCGCTGATCAATTCGGCAATGCTTCCTCTGGTGTTCATCTGATTAAGCGCCTCGAAGGTGGTCGCGCCGATGTTTGGTCTACCCCGCTCGTCATTGATCCGGTAACTGGTCGTAAATTTGGTAAATCTGAGGGAAATGCTATCTGGCTCGCTAGTCAGGATAATGGTTCTGGCAATTACACCTCAATCTTTGATTTTTATCAATTCTGGCTCAATCAATCTGATCAGGCTGTCGAGTCTTTGATTAAAATCTACACGGTTCTATCGAAAGATGAAATCGATCAAATTCTGGCCGAACATCAGGTTCATCCCGAACTTCGCATCGCTCAAAAAGCTCTTGCTCGTGGTGTCACCGAGGTGGTCCATGGTAAGGCTTCTGCCGCTGCGGTGATTACTCTCACTGAATTACTCTTCGGTGGTCGTAAGGTGGAGACTCTTTCTGAATCGGAGATTGAAAGCATCACTATCCTCCTGCCACATTTGAATCTTGATGGCAGCGAAATTAATTTAATTGACGCTCTCGTTGAGCTTGGTTTGGTGAGCTCTCGTTCTGAAGCTAAAACTTTGATCTTAGGTAATGCTATCTCTGTAAATAATCAGAAAATTCAAGACCCATCCTATCAAATTTCTTCCTTCGCTATTTTAAAGCGTGGCAAAAATAAATTCGCCATTGTCAAATAATCGACAAATCAGCTTTTTCCATTGATTTTACTTCTCGACTAGCGTATTCTTAAAATAGAAAAAGTGAGGTAAGGTTTATTTTTCCGAGATGTAAGGAGAATATCACATGTGTACCCATTAAATTCTCGTTCAAAGAACGATTTTACAGAGTAATTTTACAGAAATTCGATAAATAACGGAGGAATTATGGTCAAAGAAAAAGAAACTAAAAAAACTGATGCTGAAAACGGAAAATCCGAAGCCTTAAAACTTGCTATTGCTCAAATCACCAAGCAATTTGGTGATGGCTCTATTATGAAATTGGGCGATAATCGCAATATCGATGTTGAACTTTTGAAGTCAGGTTCACTTTCGCTTGATTTAGCTCTTGGTGGTGGTTACCCTAAGGGCCGTATTATTGAAATCTACGGCCCAGAATCTTCAGGTAAGACTACCTTGGCATTGCACGCCATTGCTGAAATTCAAAAAACTGGTGGCCAGGCTGCCTTCATCGATGCGGAGCATGCTCTTGATCCATCTTATGCTAAGCGTATCGGTGTTGACGTGGACAATCTTTTGATTTCTCAGCCAGATAATGGTGAACAAGCTCTCGAAATTTGTGAAACCCTCGTCCGCTCAAATGCCGTCGATCTCATCGTGGTCGACTCAGTCGCAGCTCTCGTTCCACAGGCTGAAATTGATGGCGATATGGGTGATGCTCAGATGGGTCTTCAGGCCCGACTAATGTCTCAAGCCATGCGTAAGCTCACTGCGATTATCTCTAAGTCCAAGGCCACTGTCATCTTCATCAACCAGATTCGTATGAAGATTGGCGTGATGTTCGGTAACCCTGAAACTACCACTGGTGGTAATGCTTTGAAGTTTTACGCTTCTGTCCGTATTGATATTCGCCGCATTGGTCAGATCAAAGACGGTGAAAATATCATCGGTAACCGCACTAAGATTAAGGTGGTGAAGAATAAGATTGCCGCCCCATTCCGCTCTGCCGAATTTGACATTATGTATAACGAAGGTGTTTCCAAGGTTGGTGACGTACTCGATCTCGCCGTACAATATGGTGTCTTCGATAAGGCTGGCGCCTTCATTAAATACAATGGCGAAACTATTGGCCAAGGTCGCGAAGCCGTGAAGCGCGTACTTAAGGAAAAGCCAGAATTCTTCGCTGAAATTGAACAAAAAGTTCGCGAAAAAGCTGAAGCGAGCGAATAGTGTCCGCTCTTTCTCTGGAAACTTTCCAGAAGATTTCGCAACTAAAACCAGGCGTTAAAGACCCGAATCGTATTAATATTTTTGTCAATCATAAATTTTTGTGTTCACTTAGTTTCAGAGTTTTTTCCGAGCAAAATCTTAAAGTCGGCGATATTCTAACTGAAGAACGTATCTCTGAGCTTGTTGCACTTTCTTCACTGGATAAACTCTATCAGTCTACCCTAGAGTATTGTTTGTCGCGTCCGCATTCTGAAAAAGAAATTCGCGACTACCTGCATCGTAAGCAACTGCGTCGTCGTCAATCGCAAATCAAATACGATAATTTTAAAAAACGCCTAGCCGAGGACGAAGAATATCGCACTAATATTCAAGAAATGCGAAAAAATGTTCGTGCCCAGAATGAAAAGATTCGTGAAATTGATTTTACGGAAAATAACACCTATGAATATACTGGTCGAAAATCTCTTAATCTTCCGACTAAACCCGGCGCAGAAATTACTGAAACGCAGATTAATCTCGTAGTTGAACGTTTGAAGCAAGAAAAATTTCTCTCTGATTATAATTTTACGCGTTTCTATATCGATAACCGTAACCAGTCGAAGGGAATTAGCCGCAAGAAATTACTCTACGAATTAAAGAGTAAGGGGATTTCTGAATCTCTAGTTCGCGAAGTTCTCGAAAGTGATGAATTATTTTCCCAGCGTGAAGATGATACTGAGATTGATAAAATGATCGAGAAGAAATTACGTCGCCCGATTACCCGAGAGAAACTAATGGCCTATCTCGTTCGCCAGGGTTTTTCCTATGATCTAATAAAATCCAAACTTTCGGTAGTCGATTCTGAAAATCTTCAAGATTAAAATCAAATTAGCCTAAGACTAAGCCAAATCAAGTCAAACCGAACTAAGCTGAACTAAACTAAATCTTTTGGTTAGTCATTCTGGCGGAATGGATTGACGAAATTCGGCACAAACTCTTCCTGCTCTAATTTTTCGCGGCCTTTTTGCTTAGCTAGTTCGTCTTTTACGATGATTGCCTCATCATTAATCTCTAGAATTTCCGAACGATTAATGATTAGTTCTGGATCAATAAATGACTTTAGAATTGGACGTTTGACGATTAGTTGCTGAACATAAAAATCGTTTACGTCAACTGTGTAATCTATTACCGTTCCCACATTTGTTTTGTTTTGAGTTTTGATCTTAAAATTAATTGGCTGGAAATTTAGTTTCACCATTTCATCAATTTTTACTACATCGCCCACATTAAGTAATTCTTCATCCGAATCTATAATCATCCCAGGATGTGAAAATTCTCGTATACTTCGGACGTCTAAAATTGCTCCCGAGTCAAAGCTTACGGTGTTTTTGTTAAGAAAAAATCCCAAAATCTTCAAATCATTCGGATCGACAATAATCGATTCAATCGTGCTAATTACCCCACCGGATCTTAAGCTTAAGATGCGAAATCCGATTAATTTTGAAGCTTCTAAAATCATAGTACTCCCAAAATTCCTTTCAGGGCATATTCGGTATCTTCGTGATTACGCACCGTAATCGTATCGATCCCCATCTGTACAACTGGATAATCGTTGCCACCCTCTTGTGTCATGTCGCCAAAATAGAGAATATCGTCTTTTTCTACATTCAATTCTTCCATCAGGTGATTCATGCCGAATGATTTATTCAATCCGTCGCGGAAGGCGTTAATGCTGGTGGTTCCAGCTACTTCAAAAGAGAAGTCTGGTACTTTTTCCTTGGCAAGCTTAGCGATTAAATTACGCTTCTTGCAATCTGGATCCCAGGCGTATTTCTCCTCAGTGCCCGCTTTTTGCCCAAGTGCCGAGAAGGTTACTTGTGATAAACGATTTTCGATAATTTCATCACCCGGTTGGAGCTTATCTTCTTCCCAGTAGCCAGCCTCCTTTGCAGAGCTTTCTAGTGCTTCGGTAATTTTTGCCACTTCTTCTTCTGTTAGCGGATAGTTGTAGACCTGTTCCCAGTTCTTCTCATCATAGACTGATCCGTCATTACCATTCGCGGTTGGCTGGTAGCGATAATACTGTGTACCTTGCGCGACAAAAAGATGAAGATGTGCTAGTTGCGCTGGAGTGACATCGGCGACTTCGACTAAGCGGTTGACGATTTGAATTAAAAACTGCTCAAATTTCTGACCCGAAATTGGACAAATCTCAAATTCATTCAAGCACTCACTGAGTAAAAGGGCCATCTCATCTGGAATTGGCGTCTTAGCAATATTCAAGGTTTGGTCAATATCAAAGGATAATACTTTCTTCATCTCTATTCCTCTCTGCGGTATTTCTTTTGCTTATTATAGCAAAAACACTCACTTTTTGTGGTTAAAATCAAAATCCACACCTCACCAAAACCTTAAAATTCTCAAACTGATTATGCTATAATAAGATTATGAAAACATATATTGTGGGCAACTGGAAGATGAATCTGACCATCGGTGAGTCTTCTATCTTTTTGCAGAAATTACTTAAAAAAATCAAACCTAGTCGTGGCCTCGAAATTGTGATTGCTCCAAGTTTTACTTCGCTCTCTAGTCTTTCACTTCAACTTGAACGTAATAAATCAAAGATTAAACTTGCTGCTCAGAATTTTTATTACCGTGATTTTGGAGCCTATACTGGTGAGGTTTCTATCGCTCAGCTCCGCGGTCTAGTCTCTTACGCTATTATCGGTCATTCCGAGCGTCGTTTCGTCTTCGGTGAAACTAACCGAGAAATTTCTCAAAAGGTGGCCGCTGCGATTCGTAATGGTATCACTCCGATTCTTTGTGTCGGTGAGACTGAAAGTCAACGTAATTTTGGTGAAACCGTCGATGTTTTGCGTGACGAAATTTTTGGTGGTCTCTCCGAAATCGATAGCGACGATATTAAAAAATGTATCATCGCCTATGAACCAGTTTGGGCTATCTCTAGTACCAAGGCTGCTCATATCGCCAGTCCAGATGAAATTGCTGACGCAGTGAAGATCATTCGTGGTCAACTCACCTCTGTCTATGGCGAAGAAACCGTTGCTGAAATTCCGGTACTTTTTGGTGGTAGTGTCAACCCAAATAATGCCGGCGCCTACCTTACCGTGCCAGGTGTGAACGGTTTACTAATTGGTAGTGCCGGATTAGTTTCCGAGTCATTTACTAGCATTATTGAAACTGCAAAAAAGGTCCGTGAATAATCGGAAAATCGAGTATAATTAAACATGAATATGCAAGGAAAAAACACCCAAAATACCACTGTCAAAGGTCGCATGATGGATTTTTCTCCTGTCCGCAAAACTTCGGGTACTATTTCTGGAGCCACGAATTCCGCCATCACTAGCCCCTCTCGCACTCGTACTCTCACCCCGGCTTACACTTATTCACTCTCTGAACGTGAACTAGAACGTAAAAAGCAGGCAAAAAAAGAGCGCGAACGTCGTGAAGAAATTCAGCGCCAGATTGAACTCCAAAATCAAACCATGGACTATAATCGTCGCCGCATTGAGGCCGCTAAGCAGGAATTAGCTCGCTCTCAGGCCGAAGAATCTTTGCGAAATCGCGAACTTAGATTGCAGCGTGAAATCGAAGAAAAACAGCAGGCTATTGCTAAAAAACAGGCTGAACAAGAAGCTCTTTTACGACGCCAGGCTATTGAACGAGAAAATCAGGCCAAGCAAAGACGCTATGAATACGAAAAACAACGTGCCAAAGAAGAATTAGCCAAGCGTAAAGTTGGTGAATTGCCGCGTGCTACTGGTCGTATTCCAGTAGGCAGTGCTAGTTTAGCCCCGAAGATGAGACCTGCTCCTACCGCAATTTCAGTTACTAACGCCGCTTCCGCTGGGTCAATTTCAGTTACTAATGCTGCAAATTCTCTTGCCGGTTCCGCCATTAATACTGTTAATTCTGCTGCCTCCGCTGCTTCTGCTGCCTCCAAATTTAAAGCGCCTTCGCCGGTTTCTCGTATTCAGATTACCGCCAGTCCAAGCCGCACACTTTTTGGTCGCATTCGTCCAGCTAAAAAAGTTGAGTCTGAAATAAATTCCGAATCTCAGCAGACTTACCCAGCTAAAGCTCCAGTTCCAACTACCCTGGTTTCTTCAAGTGTACGTGATGCCTTGCAAAATTATGATAACTATGATGAAATCGAGGATCTCGAGGCACTCTTTGACTCCGTTGATAATCAGCAACTCCACGGCGAGAATTCCGCCCCTATCTCTGGCAATCCATCCGCTACCATGTATTATCCGACCGCCGGCCGCTCGAATACTATTTCTACTCTACCAAAAAACCAGGGAAGCACGCTCACGCCAGATTCTATTGACTCCGCTTTCGCCTCAGATAATCAGAATGCTCAATATGAGCCTATAGCTACAGTTGCTCCGACTCGTTCGTCATATTCTTTTTCAGATAACGAGAAGCCAAAAACTGCTTCACTTTACGCCGAATCCGATATTGCGAATAATAATTCCAACTATGTCCTTGGTGGCCGCAGTCCATTCATTAATACTGATAAGGTGCAAAAACGTCCACTTGCTAACGGGCAAGAGAATTTCATCTCCTCTGATTTTGCTTCTGAGCTCCTCGGTCCAGGCTCCAAGATTAAGGATTACACTTTCGAAGAGGAAAATAATTCTCGCAAAACTATTTATGCGAAAAATAAATCTGAAAAAACTAAAGCTAAGCAGCAGGCTGTCATTATCGACGACCCTTCCATGCGCAAGACCAACCTTTCGTTAGTTTTTGCCCTCATTGCCATGAGTATCTTCGGCGCACTAGTCGGCGCTATCGTCTATTTCGCCTTCTTCCAGTAAAGAAAAAGAGGTCAAGAGCTTCTTTTTGTAAATAGAAGTAAATAATTTTGTTTCGCAAATTTTCTCGTACAGGCAGTCATAAAAAATAAGAGCATAAATGCTCTTCTTTTTATAACCTGGTGCGAGTAATCCCACTACGTGGTCTTTCTCGTACAGGCGACCAAAAAAATAAAGAGTATGAATACTCTTTCTTTTTTGTTCTGGTGCGAGTGGAGAGAATCGAACTCTCATCCCAAGTTTGGAAAACTTGTATACTAACCGCTGTACTACACTCGCTAATGGGGTGGGTGATCGGAATTGAACCGACGACCTTCTGGACCACAATCAGACGCTCTAACCGACTGAGCTACACCCACCAAATTTTCAAAATGCGCTGTACGCTTCCTAAATTATACCAAACCCAGTTTCTTTTTTCAATCAGAGATTCACTTTTCTTTCCGCTTGTGTTAAAATGAGCAAAAGCATCCAAATAAAAAGGCATATTATGAAAAACCACATCTCCACACCTTGGTTCTTTCTGCTAGCCATAACTGCTAGTTTGAGCGCCACACTTTCTTTCCAACAAAACACTCATGCTCTTGTCAAGCCAACCCTGTCCGCCTCTGTCGACAGTGCGAATATTCAGGTTAACGGCACTGATGTAATTGAGAGCGCATCTGGCACTACCGACACGCCAGTAAATGTTTCAGTCAAGACTAATAATCGCAGTGGTTATACCGTCACAGTTTCTTCCACCTCTGAAGAAACCGCCCTTACCGACGCTAATCCTCTAAATGACACGAAAATTTCTTCCATTGGTTCTAATTACACTCTAGCCGATCTTCCAGCTAATCAATGGGGTATGCGTCTAGATTCTGAGGCGCTCTATTCGCCAATCCAACCACGTGGTCATGCAAAGGTTATCGCCACCACTACCACCAAAAAACGACACCGAGGAAACCAATACTTTTCATGTCGGCATGAAGCTAAACTCCAGCCTCCGTACCGGCAATTATCAAAACAAACTCCTCGTTTCTATCACCACAAATCCTGTCGATAACTACGTGGAATTGGGCTACGATTATTTGCTTATGTCTGCCTTTGAACGACTTATTGGGGGTAGAACTTATAATATTGAACATATAAAATATAGTACACAGCCCCCAGCGAAAAATATCACTACCGCCACGATTAATAATGACGATGTGTCCGAGGCTCCTGTTTTAGCTTGGTGGGACGACTCTACTAAAACAATTTATTATCACTCAGAAGCCCCAAAAATTTATCTACCCGTAAATTCTAGTATGTTATTTGATAGTTATACCAATTTAGAAGATATTGACCTGTCTCCTATTGATACTAGCCACGCGACGGATTTTACTCAGTTATTTAATGGAGATAGAAAACTCAAAAAACTAGACTTATCACGTTTTAATACTTCAAAAGTAACAAATATGTCGCGAATGTTTGCTAGTTGTGAAAGCCTAGAAGAACTAGATCTCTCTAGCTTTAATACTAAAAGTGTCAAATCAATGGCTCTAATGTTTGTTGGTGCAAAATCGCTTAAAAGTTTAAATTTAACTAGTTTCGATACTAGTAATGTAATTAGAATGCAGTCGATGTTTAACGATGTTAGGAACCTTGAAACCTTAGATTTAAGTAGCTTTAATACTTCAAAGGTAATGGATTTTGCGTATATGTTTGAGAATAGATATAGTTATTTAAATCCGGCTCCTATTGAAAATAAACTTAAAACCATCTACGTTTCCGAAGATTTTACTACCTCAGCCATCGGCACGCTCATTAACGAACCTGTCTTTAGTAATCGCACAGGCCTCTGTGGTGGCAACGGTACCTGCTACTCATCAAGTCACAGTAATTACGAATACCTGCGCATCGATCGTCCAGGCGCTCCAGGTTATTTTACCTACAAGGCAAAACCATAATAAAAAATGGCCAGACTTCTGGCCATTTTTAGCGTAACTCGCCTCAATTAGTGGTACAAGATACGGAAAAAGTTGATCAAAAGTATTAGTTTAATCAAAAATTCGGCTTGATCACCGGCCTAATATTCCCACCGGAAGGTCTACTACTACCAGAAAAACCAGCGCTACCAGCAGGTCCGCCACCCATTCCCATCATCTTGTCGCGTTGCATGGTTTCACTTGGGGTTTGTCTCGCACCAGATGCCCCACCACTAGATCCAGTTCCGCCAAGCCTTCCATATCCACGCTTATATCCATCCCCCGGCGTCACGCCATATCCGCGCCTTTCGCCGCCACTACTTAGTACACCATAACCACGAGCTTTTTCTTGCTCTCCCACCACGCCATAACCACGCTTCAATTCCTCTGAGTTTTTCACATAACCATAACCATGATTAGTCTCCTGGTCATTCACCCGGCCAAAACCATCATTCTGGCTAGGCTCCGAACTGCCACCACGAACATCGAAGCTGCCTTCCATCCCATTTTGTCCGCGCGACCTCTGGTATAGGTCACCTGCCTCTTGTTGCTTGCCAGAATTTCCTCGCATCAGATCACTTTGTCCGTAACTACCAATTATACCGCCCATTTTGCCTCCATTTTCTTCCATTATAGCAAATTTTACCCCCATCCACTCACCGTAAAATCACTCTTTTAGCTCCATGAAATCTCCCGTATTTGCTTTAAAAAATCTAAAACACTTATGATTATTTTCTAACTATTGAAATTCACACACTGAAAACGCTAATGCTTGTGATATAACCATTGACATTTTCAAACATTTATAGTATAATCACCTCAGTCTGTAATCTGGCTTAAACACCTGAATTACCAAGACGTCCATTAAAATCGAATCATCTCAGGCGTAAAATAATTTCACGCCTGTTTATTATAGATGTAGATGTTGTAGAAACTGTTTTTTTGCCTCGAAAAATCGAGCGCAGACATGAGGAGGGAATCAAAATGAGTTATTGTCTAATTTCAGCTATGATTGTTGTCGTTACATATGCCATTCTTTATGGTATATGTGCTCGAAAAACCAAGTCTAATCAAGAGTTCTTGGCGCTTGAAAAAGGTCTCCTGAAGGGTTTTTTAGCAAGTTTAGGCTTGCTGGTGCTACCAATTTTCGGGAACCTAGCGTTTCCAAAACTGCAACCACAACTTACTGCAGTGATTTTTGTAGTCGAGTTAGCAGCGATTGCGGTGTATAGCCTTCTGGAATTTCGGAAGTTGAATTACCGTAAGGTGAAACTGGTTTGTATTGTGGCGCTATTTGTCGGAATTATACCGGTTTGGTGGCAGCTTTTTAGCTACTTTCAGATGAAACATGATATTTTAAATATCATGGATTTTGCAATGGTAACTTTCCTTTCCTGGTTAGCTGCTATTGTTGTAGTTACTTTTACTTATCTTGGCGGCCCTAAATTAAGAGCCAAAAAGAAAAGTAAAGCTGAAGCTGAAAATGCTAAACTGCGTGAGCAAATTGAGCGCATGCAGAATCAGCAAAATAAGCTTCAGGAGGACAATGAAAAACTCCGTAGCGTAGTCCAAGGAACCAAAAGTGGAACCACTGAGCAAAAGTCAGTAACCGAGGATAAAAAGGCCGAGTCAAATCCGCCGAAAAACACTCAGGCTGAGGAAGAATCAACCACACAGGTTGAGGAAAAAGCTCAGACTACCACCTCTGCGCCGAAATCTGACGCAGAGGATAAACCCAAAGTGGAGGTCACTAATCCTAGTATGACTGGAATTCAGCAGCAAAAGCTTTCTGAAATTCTCAATCGGCTAAGTAGTGCCTCGACTATTGAGGATCAACAGATGGCAGTCGAAGAGATTGTTAAGAACTATCGAGCTGCCACTGCCAAGGAGGCTCCCGCTCTGGAAGAGAAAACTTCAAGTCAAGAACCAGAGTTCGCTGGCTTCGGATTATTCTTTGAAGTAGAGGATGAGGAAGAGCCTGAATACGAAGAGGAAGAGGAAGGAATCCTCGACTCTGTTGACCATGGTGATGATTGGGGGGATGATACAATCTTCCCGGATTTATTCGCAGCGAATAATCTTGTAAGAGCCGCCTTTGCTGTCGCAATTATCTTCGTGGTATGTGTAGGAATCCGAGTTTTCGCTTAGGAGGAGACGTCTATGAACGAGGAGATGGGATTGGAGTATATCTGCCTGGTTTTGAGACTTGTGGGATTTATCTTCGGGATAATCTCGCTCTGGATTGAAATCGGCAGATTGGACACAGACGGCATTATGCTAAGCTGCATGATGATTGTCGTATTTGTAGTTACATTTTTGACTAGACTCCGCCGCATTTCCCACATCGAGGACGGAGTCTCCAAAGGAGGTAAAAAATGAAAAAGTTTAGATTTGGTAAAATCGAAAAGGTTTTATCAGGGATTTTGGTATTTGCAATTGTGGTAGTAGCCATCGGAGCCGGTGTGAAATCTTGTCAAAGAAATCACGCCGATACAGAGGCGGAAACGCTTTCCGCAAAGGACGTCGAAGCCGAGAAATCGGAATTGACGTTCGATTTCGATAACTATGAGTACGCGAAAGCGTACCCAGAGTTAAGTCGAGAGTTCTGCGACAATTCGATGCCGAATAAGGCAGCCGAAAGAGTCGCAGGATCTGGCTTTAGTGACGCTTTATCCACGCCTTTTTCCGTGACTCACGGAACTAAGGACGGGGAAAAGTATAGCGAGGAAGAGTTAACCGTCATGGCCAAAGAGTTCCGCCAGGAAGTTCTGACCAATCCACCAGTCACTCACGCAGTACTCACTGTGCTGACAGGTATGACCGTTAGTGATGGTACTTCCATTGTCCAGATTAACTCCTGGATGACTGATAGACTCAATGAGTATTATCAGTTCATGAAAGAAGGAATAGGTAATCAAGCCTATCTCCGAGAGGAGAATGGTGTACTTTACGCCAATGATCGACAGATCAAGGTCGGCGTGGCTACATTGTGGCTTCTCGACAGATTCGTCAATCAGGGAGTTCAACTGGTGACCACAAATCACCATTATCCGCTGAGTCTGGCAAATGCTGACTCAGCTAAGTTGACTACCTTCGAAAGAGCGGACTACGAGTTTACTCGTGACGCTATGGTGTTGAGTTATACCAATAAGGCGGGTACCGAAATCTTCCGAGTAGGAATCAACACCCACGATAAGCGTCCAGAGCTTATCAAGGTGAAGATTACCGAGAAGAAGCAAAAGCAAACAGAGTCTAGCACCAAGGAGTCTTCAATTCAGACGTCTACCGAGTCTTCTACCGAGTCTTCTACCAAGGAGTCAGAGACTGAGAGAAGTACTGAACGTCGCCGTAGAGGTGGCGGTGGTGGCGGTGGCGGAAATAACCATCATGAGAGTCAACCTGAGAAGAAGCCTTCTCAGGACCCCGTTAATAACGGCGGAGCTCAGATAGGTGGTGGTAATGCTACCGTCGGTACTGATGCCTTCGAGCCTACGGACCCAGCGGTTCGCACGGATGGAGGTCATGAGAGACCGGAGAAAGTAAAACCGGAAACTCCGACTCGAGATCAGGGCAGAAGTATCGAGGAATCTGAAGCAGCGTATGAAAATCGAAAAGATTACGCTACAGAAACTCAGCCGCAATCAGCTGAGTACAGAGACAAAAACGGAGTTAAGGTTGACGACATTGCCGAAGGTAATGACGTCCTAGACGAAGTCCAGTAATGGACTTCAGTACAACTTATCTACATCTATGTTGTACCTTAATTACCCTGGCGGCTCAGGCCGCCGGGTAATTCATGTTTACTCTTGAGACGATTCGATTTCAGTGGCATAGACGAAAATTAACAATTTGGCTAGAAGAAAAAGATTTAGATTCGTGTAGTCAAATCGAAAACAAAATTTTATAACAGGAACAATTTAATTGAAAGGAGCTTTTATGAAAAAAGCATTCAAATTTGCATCCATCGCTGCTACCGTGACTGTTGCTGGTCTTGCTACTGTTGCAACTGTATCTGGTTGGGGTGATAACGCTGGCGGTCGCGCTACTTACACTATCGCTGACATTAACGCTGGTAAACTTGGCGACAAGATCGTCATGAACTCTATCAAGGACGACGGTTCTTCTATCTCCACTAAGGAAAAAGAGGCCGGTGTCATTATGCCATTAAACGATGAACGCAGCTTCTTGGGTATTCGCGACGAAGCTACTGGTAACAATGGCAAAAACAACGTTTGGAACATCGGTGATGTTAACGTTGAAGAAGGTAAGACTTACGTAGTTCGTCTTTATGTTCACAACAACAACCCTAAGGGTGTTAACGCTGTGGCTAAAGATGTCACCACTGAAATTTCTTTACCAACTGTGGTTTCTAAGACTGCTCGTATTTCTGGCTTCATTAATGCCTCAAATGCAACCCCATCTCGTTACTGGGATTCTTTGAATCTTAAGAGCGCCGATGGTCGTGCTTTCTACCTTGACTATGTTGAAGGTTCTGCTACCTTTGAAAATAACATTTTTAAGAATGGTACTACCTTATCTGACTCTATCGTAAACGGTGGTGTGAAAGTTGGTTATGATAAATTAGATGGTAACCTCCCTGGTTGTTACAACTATGCTGGTTATGTCACTATTAAGGTTAAACCAGTTTTCGAAAACACCTCTATTACTAAGAAGGTTCGTATGCTTGGCGATAAGGAATGGAAAACTTCCGTTGATGCCAAGGTTGGTGACTCTGTCGAATATCAAATTCACTACAAGAACCTTAATGCTTCCGCTGTTAAGGATGTTGTTGTAAGCGACTCTTTGCCAAAGAACATGCAATATGTTAATGGTACTACTAAATTATTTACCTCAAAACACAAAGATGGTCTAACTACTGATTCTAACACCGTTATTAATGGTGGTTTGAATATTGGTGGTTACAACATTAATGGTGATGGTTATGTCCGTTTCACTGCTAAGGTTGTCGATGAAAATCTTATTTGTGGTAACAACCGTTTGATCAACTGGGCTAAGGCTTCGGCTAATGGTTTCGCTGTTCAAGGTAGCGCAGATGTTTACGTTAAGAAAACCTGTGAAAATACCCCAGAAAAACCAGTAACTCCAGTTACTCCAAACCCAGAAAAACCAAAACAAGAACTTCCAAAGGAAATGCCAAAAACCGGTCCTGAAACCGTAATTAGCTCGGCCTTTGGTCTTGGTTCTATCGTTACGACTGCTGGTCTTTACCTTTCTAGCCGTAAAAAACTTCGCTAATTGACCGCTCCGAAGATTTTCTTAGGACGTCAATACTTAGATCATGGCCTTCTCGCTTAAATTATTAAGTGGGAAGGCCCAGGCTAATTGGTTGAAAACTGCGTGATGATAATAAAATACGTCTTGAGTTAAAAAATGTATTATCATTGAAACAACCTGCGAAGTCCAACCAAAAACTCCAGTCTCGGCTGGAGTTTTTTGGTGGTTTTTTAAAACTCTTATGGTATAATTTAAGCAAATGGACCAAAATACAAACAATTCTTTTACTTCCGCTCCACAAGGTGGTGATTTTTCCGACATCATTATTCCAAACGCCTACGCCGCCAAACCTAAGGGCAAGAATCTGAAGAAATATATTATTTTTGGTGTAATTGGCCTGGTCGCGTTATTCTTAATTAGTCTGATCGCAAAAGCAATTTTTGTTGATTCTAAGACTATGAGCAAGGAAGAAGTAATTGAGCTTGCTAATTCCGACGATATGAAAACAATTGATAGGTTTGAGAGTCTTTTGTTTCAAATTTATAATAATCAGATTTCTTTTGATTTTATAATGGAAGACTCCGTTCAAAAAATAATAGATAAAGCGGATACTGCATTATCGTCTACTAAAAAGATACTAGATAAAAAGGAAAAAGCTCGCGGAAGTAATTTACTAGAAAGAGACTACGGTTTATTTTTAGATTCATTTGAAAAAAGATATACATCGTTCATGGTCGGAATATCAAGATATAAGAACTTTCAGCAGGCTTATAATACTTTGAATACTGAATATATTAAAGACTATGTAAACGATGATGGTGACTTGGCGCTGTCATTATTTGCAAAAAATGTAGCTAACATTATAGAAGAAATTAAATTATTAACCACACAAGAAAAAAACGGTAATTGTAATCAAATCGACGGTGTAGTTGCCGGTTCTCTAGAATGTAAAAAGGCATATTCGGCTTACATGTCAATAAAAACAGAAATAGATAATCACGGTATGTTTAATAGTATTTTCGCAGAAGTCTTTAATGACAGTGATTATATGAATAGAAAGAATTTAAAAATTTATTTAGGTGATTATGTCAAGTAATTTGAGGTCGACAGGTATGAATAATAAAAAATATAAAATTAGTTTATTTTCGGTAATCCTAATATTATTATTCAATATTATCTTATTTTCCACGAATACAGTTATAGCCGAGCAAACTACGCAAGAAAAGTTAAATAATAGAGCCGATCGAGCATTGAGGGCGAAATACTTAACAGAAGCATTTAAAAACTGTTTGGCGAATGAAGATTTAGTATATGAAAAAAATGGTCCCTGGAAGACTGAATATACCACAAAACATGCCATTGCGGGGAATCACGGCAATATTTTTAAGTACTATAACAGTAACGGCTTGGGGGGGGGTATTTATGGCACTCACGCTGATGTTGGTACTAAAATTAAACAAGAAATAACTGGCCAAGATCCAGGTAATAATGGTCTTATTGAATGCCAATATAACGGTGTTACGAATATTACCAAGTTATACATGGATTTCTTTTTGGGTGGTTCAGACAACATAAATGCTTTAATTTGTGATTCAACAGCTGCGCAAGATAACAATTACGGAATATTAAGACTGAAGGGTGATTCCGCAGAAAAAACAAAATGTGAAGACACTCTAACTGATATTTATTCAAAATACGAAAAAAATCCGAATGCGGATGCATACATTCAAAAGCTCTATGAAAAATGGCAAAAAAAGAACCAATTCGCTCTAGACTATAATAAAGTTTCTGAACCAATTGAAAATAAAACTCTTAGCTACAAAAATGCATTAGATGTTTTTAAATTAGAGTGTACCTTAGGAAATGGGTCAGATTATAAAGATAAGGACGACGATCATTATTATGGTAATGATATGACGTTTAAAGAACTTGACAATAGCGGGACAGTAGTTAAACGACATTACAGACTTATAGATGATGCAAAAAAACAGGGGCAAAAAGAAACTAGTCTATATAAAGATAAGTGGAGTAGGTATAAATGCGTAGATTTGGTTAAGATTATTAATGAAAATTTTGATACCTACCAAAAAAATTTAAATACTGTAAAGGAGGATATTTCAAATAAAAGCGGTTGTGGCGGTAAAGAAGTTGTCGCTCAAGCGAATTCAATTGTTACTGAATATGGACGTAGACTTGATGCTCATGCCGCTTTGACTGAAGAGGAAAAAAATGAATATGATACATTATCTAAGGCATTGAAGGAAAAAAATTTTACCGTAGATGATGGGAATGGTGGAAAAAAATGTTTGGAGACTCGTAAGCTAAAAACATGTAACACTGAAAAAATGAAAGCTAAAGCCCAGAGTATATTGCAACAATACGATTTTGATACTGAAATCAACTCTAAGCAGATGACTGACGCCGAAAAAGAAGAATATCGCGTGTTAAGCGAGGCTCTAAAAAAAGGAGACTTTACAGTAGATGATGGGAATGGTGGAAAAAAATGTTATGAATCTGAGAATTTTAATCAGAATGTAGAAGAAGATGACTCAGAGGATCAACCCATCGAGGGTGATAGTGACACTAGTATTGAAGAACAGAAACAAAGTTACTGTCAAGAAAACGGCGGTTTCCTTTCTTGGATGCTTTGTCCGGCCATTGCCGATGGTGCAGCTACGGCTGGTGGGCTTCTCGGTTTTATTACTAATCTTACTACCGTACATACTTCTATTATTGAGCAATTCTCTAAGCAGGATTCATCCATCTATAAGGCCTGGTCTGCCTTCCGTAATATTGCAAATATCGGTTTTGTGATTATGTTACTCGTGGTAGTATTTTCTCAGGTGACTAATATTGGTATCTCTAATTACAATATTAAGAAAATCTTACCAAAGCTCATCATTACTGCGATCCTAGTTAATTTCTCATATCTAATTATGGGTGTCCTAATTGATCTTTCTCAAATTGCTGGTAATGGTATTGAAGCTCTCATTAAATCAGTGGCAGCCGACGGCATGGATGTCAATGCTTCGGCTAGAGCCTCTGCTACAATATCGGCTATTGCCGGTGCAGTGACTGGAGTAGCTGGTGCTGGTGTTGGTATAGCTGCTGGCACTGGCGCCATCGCAGGATTAGTTGGCGGCCCAGCTATCATCCTCCCAGTAGTAATGTTTATTGTTACTTCTCTAATTTCGGTTTTCTTCGGTTTTATTATGTTATCAATTCGTCAAGCCGCCATTATTATGGTAGTAGTACTCGCTCCTATCGCAATGGTATTGTATACCTTGCCGAATACTGCTGCGATAACTAAGAAATATTTTTCTATCGTCAAATCATTACTTATGCTTTACCCGATGTTTATTTTTGCAACTTCCGCCGGTGCCCTTGCTTCCTCGATTATCATAGGTACCAGTACTGATCTTCTTATGATGATTGTGGGTGGATTACTGAACGTGCTTCCTTATTTCGCGATCCCATCCATGACCTCCAAGTCTCTTGCTGGCCTCGGCGCTATTACTGGAGCCTTCGATAAGATGCGTGGTGGAGCTCTCAAGGGCGCAAGTATGGCAGGTGGGGCTATTGCTTCTTCTGAATTCTATAGAAATGCAAAGAACAATTTTGCTGCCGACAGGGAAGTCAAGCGTGCTGAAGAAAAACTACTTAACTATAATTATATGAGAAAAAAAGATAAAAAGCTTACTTCTGGCCAAATGCGAGATCGTGCTAGGGCTGTAGAAATTCTCAATAAAGATTCTAAAATGCGTGCCGGTGGTGATTACGCTGCTAGTACCGCTCTAAATAATTTTAGTGGCAGCGGTTTTGAAAATCTCGAGAATCTTGCCAAAGACGAAGCGATGGAGTACCAGGATAAGATTCTTATGAGTAGTTATCGAAATAGTGGAAAATCGGAAGCTGAGCTTGCGGCTGATTTGAAGAAAGAAATGGAAACTTCCTATGTGGGTGCCACGAAGCAGGAAAAAGAAGCACATGATAGTAGAATCCGTGCACTTACCAGAGTTGTCGGTGCTACAAAAAGCGGACAGAAACTTATCAATGGTATGATGGCGGATTCAAACCTAAAAACTTCTGGTCGTGCTATAACACAGCTTGATATGGCTAGCTCGAGTATTCCTGGTTTTACTGATAAACATCAAGTATTAACTGGCCAGCTAACGTCACTTAGGGGAAGTAGTCGAGCAACTGGTGAAGCCAGTGAAGAATTAGTGGACGGCTTAGCTAATCAGCTTCGTGCAGAAGGAACTGAATTTGCGCTCAGCAACATTAATGGTGATAAACTTAATGCCATGTCAAATGCTGATGCTTCGGAATTGAAGGCTACTGGGGATGCAAGGTTCAATGCTGCTCTTAATCAATTGGCCGAAACTGGTATTAAAAACCCAGATATTATCAATGGTCTTGATGGGTCTAAGTACGAAATGGTACATGAAGCTCAGGGAGAAATTGTTAATAAGATGAATCAGACCACAATTAATTTACGAAGTGGTGGTACTGCTCAGGTCTTCAATCCTCCATCTGATTTTGGCGAATATAAACAGGTTAAAAACGGTGCCGGTGAAATTGTTTACACCAATAAACGCGGCGATAGCTTTAATGCCTCTACGGGCCAGATTACTAAAGGAGTATAAAAATTTCTAGTTCACGAACCGTCGGGTTTGGGGTATAATTATCTCAAGCCCGAATGGCGGAATTGGCAGACGCGCTAGCTTCAGGTGCTAGTCTAGCTTCTAGGTGCAGGTTCAAGTCCTGTTTCGGGCACCACAAGATTAGATCATAGTGAGAGCTATGATTTTTTGTTAAATTATTTTTTATGCGGCGGTTTTTAAATAGAGATCTAGTTTCTAAAATAATCACTAGCTCAGCCGACCTGTCTACTAATTTTCAAATAATCTTGGCTCTTAAATTAAAAAGGAGCCACGCATGCCAAAAAACCCAACAATCAAAAATACATTAGAAAAATCCGAAGCCAACTATATATCAAATATTCCATCAGTCCGACTTTCCACTCGTCAATCTAGTAGTAAATCCCTCGATACTCTGCCCTCGGATTTTCGTGTCGAAAATCATCCGCTCGACAGGAAGCAACGCAAATCCATTTATGACCCCGCCAGATTTAATCTAGTCGTAGCTGGTGCCGGTTCCGGCAAAACTACCACCATTCTCGGTAAAATTCTCTATCTCTTGCAATCCGGTTTTGCTAGCCCACCAGAAATACTAGTTTTATCCTTTACTCATGATTCGGCTACGGAACTCAGAGAACGTTTTTTACGTGAATACTATCAAACATTTGCGGAGCAAATTTTACTCGGAAAATTTCCGCCTCCTAATATTACGATTGAAACCTTTCATAGCCTAGCTCTCAAACTTCTTCGTAGTTTGTGGTCAGATTTTTCCGTGGTGACAAATGAAGTAGGCCTCGAGCAATCTGTTTCGGAAATAGACGATAATCCAGCTTCTGGTTCTGATTCAGTTTCTGATTCTGACGAGCTTATCATGCAGACTTCAATTATTCGCGAATTTCTCGATCTTCACGAGCTAGATTCTTCCACACTGCCTCTCATCGCCAGTAAATTTTCTTCGCTAGAATATAGTAAATTGTTTCTCGAGGTTTCTGAAAAATACCAAAGGGAATTATTCGGTCTCTTAGAAAACCACCAGACTACGTTTTCTGGGCTAATCAAATTAGCAATTCGATATCTTCGTTCTGGTCAGATTAAAACTCAATATCGCTATATTATCGTCGACGAATATCAGGATCTCTCGGCTCTGCGTCAGGAATTTTTGCGTCTTCTTATCGAATCCTCACAGGCGAATCTGTTCGCCGTGGGCGACGACTGGCAGGCCATTTATGGTTTTAGCGGTAGTCGCGTCGATTTTACTCTGAATTTCCGTAAATTCTGGGGTGATTTTTCCTTGCATCGCATCTCGAAAACTTATCGTTTTGGTCCCACACTCGCGAAATTAAGCTCGAATTTTATTATGCAGGACCGCGCACAGATTCGAAAACAAATTCAAAGCCAAAAAGAAGACTTATTAGAGCCCGTCGTCGAAATTTGTGGCGATTCGGAACGGCTAGACTTAGAAGTGCTCACGCATTATTTTGAGTCTCTTCCAGAATACAGTTCGATTTTATTACTCGGTCGTTTCAATGTGGATCAGTTTCGTCTTCTGCACTGCACGCAGTTTAATTTAAGCTCTAACGGCGTAGTGTTCCGTCCGCGACCGGACTTAAAAATCCGTTTTCTCACCGTACACCAATCTAAGGGTCTCGAAGCTGATTATGTGATTCTTCTCAATAATCGCGAAGCTAAGCTGGGCTTTCCAGCTCACGTTAAGGATACGCCACTTAAAACCGAGCTAGTTAAAATTGCAGAAGAATTAGGGCTAGACCAGGCTTCAGCCAATGAAGAACGCCGTCTCTTCTACGTCGCTCTCACCCGTGCCAAAAAACAGGTAATTTTACTCACCGTTGACGGTAAGGAATCAAGTTTTATCAAAGAATTGCGCCGAAAGTTTCGTTCGGATTTTACCACTTATTATCTTTCACATTTTGAGAAATATCTCAATCTAGAATAGACCATTACCTCAAAATGATGAATATTAGAAAAACCTTCTTACAAAATAGTTAACCTATAGAAGTTATTTCTTCGATTTAGTAATCGAATTGATTTTGTTGCCAATATTTTCTTGGGTTTTTTGAATATTCTTCATTGCCGCTTTGGTCATGTGGCGTTTGAATCTAGCCGCACGCGAATAATATTCACGGGTCAGCTTTTTAATTTCGGAAGTTACATCAATTTTAGTAGAGCCAAATTTGGCACTGAATTTATCACGTAATTTCAATGTCGCCACTGTCGTAAAAATAATATCAATCACTAAAATCGTCAGTAGTACCCCATTAATCGATTCAATCATTGGCCAGGAAAGTGGTGAAATCAAATGTAAAATGAATGGATGTAGTCCATACTTAATTGCCATCCCACCCAGACCAAAACCGAGAGAGGTTTCTAATGAGACTCGGCCGTTTAGGTTAAAACGTGTGGTTTCTGAGTAGTCCCACCAACGCACCCGAAAGATTTTTTCCATGACTACGCTAGTAGTATACTCAATCACAGTACAAATTAAGGCAAAAATAAAGAATTCAATATACCATTCGAAATGAATCTCTTGTGTCAGGATTAAAAATGAAATCATTCCCACACCATAAATTGGGCAAATTGGTCCGAAAAGAAAACCACGGTTTTGTAATTTGCGTTGCTCGATGCTGGTCCAAACACATTCGAAGACCCAGCCGATAAAAGAATAGATCATGAACATCAAAAACCAGAAGCTTACAAACCTGAATACTTCATGAATTTCAAACATTACTTATCTATTTTAACATGAGAGGTCGGGATTTGTTTATGTTAAAATAAAAGTAATGATTTAGTTATTTTTGAATTTTAAACCACTACTAAACTTAATAAAAACAAGGAGAATAAATGTTAATTTCTGAAAATGTCCCGATTAAAAATCTTGTCACCATGCGCATTGGTGGTCCAGCCAAATATGTCATCGAAATTAAGTCCAAAGATGAGATCCCTAAAGCCTATCAATTTGCTGCAGAAAAAAATCTTCCAGTTACTATTCTTGGTAATGGCGCTAATACCTTCGCTACCGACGAGGGCTACCAAGGTGTGATCTTGCTCGATCGAATTCTCGGTATTTCACAGCTTTCTGCGGAGGAAATTGAAGCCACTTACGGCGCCGAGGTGAAAGCCGAGGCTGAAAAAGAGGGATACGGTTATTTCCGCGCTAATGGTGGTGAAATCTGGGATTCCTTAGTCAATTTCACTGCTGCCCTGGGCTACTCTGGTATTGAAGCGATGGCTGGCATCCCAGGTACCGCTGGTGCCTCTCCAGTTCAGAACATCGGCGCCTATGGTCAGGAAGTCACTCAGGTGATCGTTTCTGCTGATGTCTACGATTTGAAGGAAAAAACTTTTAAAACCATCCTTGCGAAAGATATGCAAATGAGCTATCGCAAGTCCATCTTTAATTCTGGCGAAAGTGTGGGTCGTTACTTTATTTATTCTATCGTCATTCGTTTGAAAAAAGGTCAACTCAATCCACCATTCTACCGCTCCTTGCAAGCTTATGTGGATGAACATCAAGAGACTGATTTTTCACCAACCAATATCGCTCGTATGGTTCGCGAAGTGAGAAATTCTAAGCTTCCTGATCCAGAAAAAATCGCTAGTGCTGGTAGTTTCTTTAAGAATATTTATCTTACCGACGAAGAAGCCGACGAGGCCGAGGCACGTAGTATCGAAGTTTGGCGCAATGCTAAAGAAGTCGGTCCAGATTCTCCAGAGAAACGCACTAATTTGGTCAACTCTGGTTGGCTTCTCGAACATGCCGGTCTTAAAGGCCAGGTCTTCCATGGTATGAAAGTCAGTGAAAAGGCTGCCCTAATTTTGATTAATGAATCTGCTGAAACTTACGCCGATCTCGCCGCCGCCCGTGCCGAAATTGCCAAAATTGTCTTCGATAAATTTGGCTTAATGATCGAACAAGAACCGGACGAAATTAAATAAGGAGTCCCATGGTCAAAGAATTAAACGGTCGTGAATTAGTTGGATTTATTAAGGAGCGCCAAGCTCATCAGGTAAAGGCTCTCCGCTCACGTAAAATCCGTCCGAAATTAGTCATTATTCGTGATTCAAATAATCCCGTCATCGAAAAATACGTCAGTCTGAAAAAAGCTTACGGGGAAGATATTGAGATTGAAGTAATTGACCAGGTAGTAAATCCTACCAAGGAAGCTATTCAATCCGCTATCGAATCTGCTAATCAAGACGGTTCTGTTTCTTCGATAATTTTGCAGCTTCCTTTACAAAATCCAGAGTGGACTGAGGAGCTGGTCTCCCTAATTGCTCCCGAAAAAGACGTCGATGGTTTGACTGGTAAAAGTCGCTTCGATAGTGCTACGGCTACGGCTATTAACTGGCTGCTCACTGGTTACGGTATCGAACTGAATAATAAATCTATCGCCATTGTCGGTCGTGGCCGCTTGGTGGGTGAACCACTGATTCGCATGTTCACTAATTCTAATCTTCGTGTTTCGGTTTTTCATCGTGGTTCAGATTTTTCTGAACTTAAAAATCATGATGTCATTATCGCCGCTACAGGTAATCCTCACCTCATTACTTCTGAAATGGTTCGCGAGGGTGCGGTGATTGTTGATGCCGGTACGGCCAGTGAAGGCGGAGTGATTCTCGGTGACATTAATGATGAAATTCGCGCTCGCACTGATATCTCTGCTATCACACCAAAAATCGGTGGTGTGGGTCCACTCACTATCGGCGTACTATTCGAAAATGTCTTGGCCTCTGCTGTCGAAAATCAAACGCATTAATTAAAAATTAAAAAGGGTGAGTCATGCAAGCAAAATCAAAGAAAAATTATACCGGTCCAGTCGTTCTTGTGGTGATGGATGGGGTGGGTATTCGTCAGGAAATCGAAGGCAATGCCGTATCGCTAGCCTACACAGAATTTTTGCATCAATTAGAACAGAATTATCCGAAATTAGCTCTTCAGGCTTCTGGCGAAGCGGTCGGTATTTTGGCCGGCCAAATGGGCAATTCCGAAGTTGGCCATAATGCGCTCGGTAGTGGCCAAATCATTAAGCAGGGTATTGCTAAAATTAATCAAGCTTTTTCTACCGGTGAAATCTGGCAATCCAGCGCTTGGCAGGGGGCTATCGAAAATCTCAAAATCCACCAGTCCACCCTACATTTTTCTGGAATTTTTTCTGATGGTGGTGTGCATAGCGAGTTATCTCATCTATTTGCCATGTTGAGACGTGCTGCCGAATCTGGTATCAAAACCATGCGTGTGCACGCGGTCTTCGATGGTCGCGATGTCGCTCCGCAGTCGGCTGAGAAATATCTCACGATGTTTAATCAAGCTGTAGCGGAAATTAAAAATGAGTTTGATATTGATATTCAAATCGCCTCTGGTGGCGGACGTATGGTGTTTATTGCTGACCGTTATCAAACCGATTGGACCATAGTCGAACGTGGCTGGCAGGCCTTAGTCTATGGGCAGGCCGAGCACTATTTTAACTCTGCCGATGCGGCAATTCAGTATTTTCGTGAAACTGACCAAAATCTGCAGGACCAATACCTTCCAGCTTTTGTCGTGGTGGATAAGGCGAAGCACCCGATTGGTCTAGTTCGACCACATGATAGTTTTGTCTACTTTGATTTTCGGGCCGACCGTGCACTCGAAATCGCCGAAGCACTCTGTCTCGACGATTTTCAAGGTTTTGATCGAGGCACCGAGCAGAATCAGAAATTACCGATTTACTTTGCTAGTCTCACCGAATATGATGTTGATCGCCATTTTCCAGAGCACACCTTAGTTGAGCCGGTCGAAATCAAACATACTTTGCATGAATATTTGGCCACCAAAAATCTCACTCAGCTAGCCTGTTCTGAGACTGCCAAGTTTGGCCATATTACCTACTATTTTAATGGCAATAGTTATGAGCCGCTATCAGGTGAAGAATTTCTCGAGATTAAATCCGATACGCGCCCATACAACGAACGTCCTTGGATGAAATCCGCGGAAATTACTGACGCTGTAATTGAAAAAATGTCTGAATTTGATTTTGTGCGAATTAATTTTGCCGGCGGCGATATGGTGGGGCATTTTGGCGAGCTTGAGCCGACCGTGGTCGCTATGGAAGCCATCGATCTACAGCTTCAGCGTCTCGCCAAAAAGGTTGATGAGTTGAAGGGTATGATGTTGATTACCGCTGATCATGGCAATGCGGAGGAGCTTTTTGATGCCACCACCCACCAAGCCAAGACCTCACATACCACTAATCTCGTCCCTTGTTATTTTTATGATAATACCGAGTTTAGCCAACATTATCGACTAAAAAATTTGCCTGACGCCGGCCTAACTAATATCGCAGCCACACTTGCTGACCTCTTAATTAGTGAACATTCTGAGCACTGGCGCGATTCTTTGATTGAGCTAAAATAGCCACCAGAGGTTGCCACTGAGTAAAATATGGTATAATTCAGAAAAGGAGAAAAAATGCAGAAAATTACCAAAGCCATTATTCCTGTGGCCGGATGGGGTACCCGTCGTCTACCGATTACTAAAGTTATTGAAAAATCCATGTTGCCAGTTGGCAACCGCCCTCTTGTCGATTATTCCGTGCAAGAGCTCATTGAAGCCGGCGTTACCGATATCTATATGGTAGTTAGTAATACCGAACCTTGCCAGGTTCGTGAATTCTACTCGGATAATATTGTACTAAATGATTATCTGATTTCTCGCGGTAAGGCTGATCGCGTCGCTCTTACCAAGACTCTTCCAGAGCACGTTAAAATTCATTACATCGCTCAAGATGCCAATAGTAAATATGGTACTGCCGTCCCTGTCGCTATGGCTGCCGAAGAATATAATCTTAACGAACCCGTGATTGTTTATATGGGTGATGACTTTATTTGGAATCCAGAGGGCGAATCTGCTGCCACTTCTCTGATTAATTCTCTTCAATCTGAAACCGACTCGGCTATTTTAGGTGTCGAAATCCCTAAGGAAAAAGTTGATAAATATGGTGTGCTCGAGGTTCAGGATGGCAAGCTCACTAATGTGGTCGAAAAACCATCCGTCGAAGAAGCTCCGTCTAATCTGATTAATGTTAGCAAATATATTCTTTCTGCGGATCTCTTGCAAAAAATTGTCACCTACGTTAACGAACACGATTTTGGTCCAACCGATCAGGAATACATGATTACTGACCCAATTTATGATTACATTAAGCAAGGTCAAACCATGCGCGTCGCTTCCACCTCTGGTCAATATCTCGATGGTGGATCTGTCGAAGGCTGGGTACACACCAATAATGTCGTTTGTGGCGTCAAAGAAGCCTAAAATCTGAAAGATTTCTCTAAGTAAGACCCTTATCTAGGGGTCTTATTTTATTTTCAAAATATACCATCCATGATATAATATTTATGGTTTATTAGGAAAGGCTCTTATGAAACAAAAAACTTATCAAGAAGAAATCGGCGCCATTATTACTAATCTTCGCCGTGAAAAAGGCATCACTCAAGGTGAACTCGCGAAGATGATTGGCACTTCTCAGTCCGCCGTTCATCGCATCGAAAAAGGTGATCAAAATACCTCTCTCGAAATGATTAAGAAAATTTCCTCCGCGCTCGGTCATCAGATTTTGGCCGTCAGCGACTCCTCTTTTCAGTCTTATCGTATCAATGGTGGCAAGACACTCAGCGGTTCCATTACGATTAATTCTTCCAAAAATGCTGGTGTAGCTCTTCTTTGCGCTGCGCTTCTTAACCGTGGCCGCACTACACTGAAAAAACTCGCCCGTATCGAAGAAGTTTTTCGTATCATTGAAGTTCTCGAGTCAATCGGCGTGAAGTGTCGTTGGGTGAATCGTCAAAAAGATTTAGAAATCACCCCACCTCGTGATATTAAACTTGATGAAATGGATCTTGATGCTGCCCGCAAGACTCGTTCGGTTCTCATGTTGATGGGTCCACTCCTCCATTTTTATCAAGAATTCGCCCTACCTTATGCTGGTGGTTGTTCTCTCGGCACTCGCACTGTCGAACCACATCTTCGCGCCCTTTCGGTTTTTGGCTTAAATGTCGATGCGACTACCCACACTGGTTTTTACGAGGCCAAGGTTGATCAAAAAATTCTTCGCGACGAATCTGGCAAACGTATCGTGCTTATCGAACGTGGTGACACGGTGACAGAAAATATTCTCATGGCAGCGGCACTTTATCCGGGGCAAACCACGATTGTGGGGGCTTCACCGAATTATATGGTGCAAGATGTTTGTTTCTTCTTACAGGACCTCGGGGTTAAAATTGAGGGAATTGGCACCACTACGCTCGTAGTTCATGGGTTAAAGTGTATTGATAAGGATGTGGAATATTATCCTAGTGAAGATCCGATCGAAGCCATGTCTTTCTTGGCAGCTGGTTTGGTGACTAAATCTGAAATTACTATCACGCGTGCCCCGATTGAATTTCTGGAAATTGAGCTCGAGGTTTTACGCTCCATGCACGCTAAAATTGAACGTTCCGAAGAATACTTCTCCTATAACGGCCGCACGCGCCTAGTTGATTTGCATATTTTGAAATCCAACCTCGTGGCTCCAGCTGATAAAATTCATCCGATGCCATTCCCGGGTCTCAACATCGATAATCTACCATTCTTCACCGTGATTGCTGCCATGGCCGAAGGCCGCACTTTGATTCATGACTGGGTTTTTGAAAACCGTGCGATTTATTCCACTTACCTGACTAATCTGAACGCTAAGGTGGAATTACTTGATGCACATCGCTTTTATGTCTCTGGTCCGACTAATTGGCGTGCCGCCGAATTGGTTTCGCCTCCAGCCCTCCGTCCGGCCGTAGTTCTACTTCTCGGTATGTTGGCCGCCCCTGGTGTCTCTATCTTGCGCAACGTCTATTCGATTAATCGCGGTTATCAGGATTTCGCCCGTCGGCTCAACCACCTGGGTGCCGACGTTAAACCGTTGGTCGGCATCTAGGATCGTAACTAGATGGTTTCTTAGCTAAAATACCAGGCTCATTGCAGTCTAAAAATATCAGGTTCCGCGTGGCCTGATATTTCTTTGTTATAATAAAGGTAATGCTAAATAATATTCAGCAAAATTTCAAGCGCTTTAAAATTCGTCATCTTTTGGCGTTGATTTTCTTGTTTATCGTGGCCCTGCTGGCTGGTTTTATTAGCCAAGCCAACCAGACTTTTATGAATGCCAATTTTGTCAAAAAATATTTTAGTGAAAATCCTACTTACTATGCAATCAAAGTCTCTCAAACTAAATCCGCTATCATTGATCGTTTTTACGGCTCAGGTAATCAGGAATTTACTAGCACTATGAATTCGGAGATTATTAATTTCGCTCAAAATCTTCCGGATAATCAAATCATGCCGGGCGAAGTGATGTATAATCTCCAGACTTTGCAAAATAATTTTCCGAAAATTCTCGGCCAGCTGATTTTGCCAGAGGAATATCAAAAATATCAGAATCTCATCATCGATAATATTTATCAAATTCCAAGTAATATTAATCTCGAACAAACTTTGATGAATAATTTTTCTGCCAAGATTGACCACTTTCTTGCGGAATCCGGCCAATCGATTAATCCTGCCGTACTTAATGCCACCACGCACTATATCGTACAAGTTTATCTAGGACAGCTTACTATGCAAGATACCATCCATGAGATAAAACAAAACTTTGCAATCACCAAGAAATACATGGATATCCTCACGCTTATTATCCTGATTAGCCTTCTTGCGCTAATTGTGCTAAATTATTTCCTCTACGACTTAATGGGATGGCGTATTTTTATTTTTATCACCACGCTAATTCTGTTTCTGGCTGGTTATCTCGCCTCCATGCCCATCTGTCAGCGAATGATTCAGCAGATATTTGTCATTAAGTAGCGTATAATTAATCTATGAATCTTTTTACCTCTGAGTTAAATCCCGCCCAAGCTGACGCCGTCGAAACCCTTTCTGGACCGCTCTTGATTTTGGCTGGTGCTGGTTCTGGTAAAACTAAAACCCTCACCCACCGTATCGCTAATCTGATTACTCATGGGATTTTGCCCTCACAAATTCTCGCTGTCACTTTTACTAATAAGGCGGCCAGGGAAATGCGCGAGCGTCTTTTTCATCTCTTGAAACAGGCCTCAAAAGAAACCGATGAGTACCCTGATAATCTAAAATCTTTCTTCACTTCCGATCTTTTTTCGGCTACGGAAGTGCCGCGCAATTTTATGTCATTCATGGGGACCTTCCATGGCATCTGTGTCAAAATTCTCCGTATGGAAGCCGAAAACCTTCACCTGGACCGTAACTTCCTGATTTATGATACTTCTGATCAAGAAGCTCTGATTAAACGCGCGATTAAAAATCTCCGTTTCGAAGATAAGAATCTCCGTCCGAAAACTATTCAAAGTACAATTTCTAGCTCGAAAAATGCCGGTGTCTTGCCGGAAGAATATGAAGCTTCCGCCAGTTACCCTCAGCAGAAGAATATCGCCAAAGTCTTCTTTGAATATGAAAAATTGAAGGCAGCCGCTTCCGCCCTCGATTTTGACGATCTCTTGCTAAAAACCGTGGAGCTTTTTGAGACTAATCCAGCCGTGCATCAAAAATGGCAGACCCGTTTCCGTCACATTCTGATTGACGAGTATCAGGATACCAACCATGTGCAATATCGTTTGATTAAACTTCTCACCAGTCCTGAACAAAATATTTGTGTAGTCGGCGACGACTGGCAATCAATTTATTCTTGGCGTGGCGCCGATTTTCGTAATATCTTGCACTTTGAGGCTGATTTTCCGGGCGCCAAAGTCATCAAGCTCGAACAAAATTATCGCAGTACCGGTAATATTTTGAGGGCTGGCCAGCAAATCATTGAACATAATAAAACTAGAAGCTCCAAGGAGTTATTTACCGAATCTGGGGATGGGGAAAAGGTCGAAATTCAGGCTCTCAATGATGAATCTGCTGAAGCTAGCTTTGTCGCGCTTAAAATTATTAATCTCTTAGCCAATGCTAAAAATGAGGTAAGCAATTTCTCCGATTTTGCCGTGCTTTATCGCACTAACGCGCAGAGTTTTGCCATGGAAAAAGCCCTGATTTCGCGCGATATTCCCTATAAAATTATCGGCGGCATCCGTTTCTATGATCGTAAGGAAATTAAAGACGTTTTAGCTATTCTAAGGCTCGTTCTAAATCCACGCGACCGTGTTTCCTTTGAGCGGGTGACGAAGAATGTCATTTCTGGCATCGGTCCAGCCAGTCTAGAAAAAATCTATCTCGCACTCGGCCTGGATGGTGTATTGACGGACCTGGAGGCTGATCAAGTTCTTACTGGTAAGGCCAAAAATAGTTTCTTGCGACTGCAAAATTTCCTCAAGACTATCGACCGCACTGCCAATCCTTCGGAAATTATTACCGAAGTGATTAATTATTTTGATTTTGCTAACCTCGTCGATGACGGCACTCCGGCCACTACCGAGCGTCAGGAAAACCTCGACGCTCTTGTCGGCAACACCAAAGATTTTGATACACTCGAGGACTTTCTTGCTGATTCTGCACTAATGTCTTCTTCTGATGAATCGACTCGTGATAATTCCGTCACTCTTATGACACTCCACGCGGCCAAGGGTCTTGAATTTCCGGTTGTTTTCATAGTCGGCATGGAAGAAGGTCTTTTCCCAAGTTCTATGAGTTCCGATGAGGATAGTATTGAAGAGGAGCGTCGTCTGGCCTATGTCGGTGTGACTCGCGCCAAAAAGCGCCTCTTCCTTACTTTTACCGCTGTGAGGTTTCTGCATGGTAAGTCTAATTTTAATACGCCATCCCGCTTTCTGGCTGAGCTCGGCTATCAACCAGACCTCTTTAATGAATCCGTTGATAATAGTTTTGGTAATGGCTATGGTAATAATTTTGGTGACAATCGCAGTCATAAATTCAATAATGATTTTGATGATTTTTCCGATGCATTTAGTAGTTCTTCTAGCTACAATCAGTCAAAACCAAAGTCCAGTAAAAAATTTGACCCTTTCTACGATGATATTTTTTATGAAGATGAGGGATTCGATTTTTAAAAATAACCCTACTAGGGGTTATTTTTTCTTTCCGAGGTTATTTCTCTTTAATCTTATTTAGTAACTTTTCGTATTCCAGCAAATCTAAATTAGCTGGCCTTGCATCTAAATCAAACCCAAGTTCTTCGAAGATCTTCACGATTTCTTCGCGGCTGCGTCCGGTAAAATGTGGTAACATCCCTTGTAGTTTTCTGCGTGGGTTCGCAAAACATTGTTTCACGAATTTTAGAACTTCTTCCGAAACTAAAGCTTTCTCGCGCGGATAAAAGATTACCGAGGCCGAGTCTACTTTTGGTGGTGGAGTGAAGAATTTGCGTTCGACGAAAATTCCTCCTTCAACTTCTGCATAATTTTGCACGAATAAAGTTAGGAACGAGTAGCGACCCTTTTCTTCGAGGATACGATCGGCTACTTCCTTTTGCATTAAGAGTACGATTTTTGTCGGCTTCTTTTTGAGTAGTAATAATTTTCGAATAATTGGGCTGGTAATATAGTAAGGAATATTTCCTACCACTGAAAAATCTCCAGAAAGTTGGCCAAAATCAAAATTCAAAACATCAGTATTAATCACTTCCAGATTTTTACCAGGGAAGGAGTTTGGTAGATTATGCGCTAATTTTTCATCAAACTCAATCGCCACAACTTTCGGAAAACGCCTGAGTAGGGAACTTGTCAGTGTACCGAGGCCCGGTCCGATTTCCACACAGAAATCTACTTCACTTCTTGCGCTTTCGGCAATTTCTTCCAAAGTAAAACGATCTTTTAGCCAGTTCTGTCCCAGGGATTTTTTGTTCTGTAACATCTTTTTCTCCTAGTACCAGTGATGGCTGCTCCAGAAAGCCCAGGCTTGACTCCAGCCGCCATAGCGTCCGGTCACGTAGCCAATCATCCAGCGAATTTGCGTCACTGGGTTGGTCTTCCAGTCACTACCAGCTGAAGCCATCTTCGAACCTGGAAGTGCCTGTGGAATACCATAAGCACCTGATCCGGCATTCGACGCATCATAACGACAGCCTGATTCGCGCATAATTAAAGTCAAAGCCACGTAAAGGTCATTTTCTGAAACTCCCGCACTTCTGGTGTAGTTTGCACAGGTTTCCCAATCTGGTGGGATTGATTTTTTACTACCCACCTTGGTCACCCTGGCCACTGGTTGCTTAATAATATTAGTTGAGACCAGCTCACGCGAAGCTTCCACATTATTCACCATATTAATTTTATAGATAGACTGTTTACGACCCACCTCACCCATGGTTTCAAGCTTAGTTTGGCCTGTCGCCATACTTGCGTCGTTTTCCGTTTTTTCTTCATAAGGAATTTCTTCTTCCACGGTTACTTCATGGCCACCTGTATGGGTTAGGCGATATTTCGTCGATAGTCCAGCTTCCAAAATGTCGTGATCGGCCACCTTTTTCACTACGTCACCATCATAAACACTGAAACCCGCTTCCTTGAAAAGGGCTTTTTCATCGGTAGTCGCAGTCATTAAAAATACCGTCTTCTGTCCATCACTCAAGGTGACAGGTTTAGCACGGTAAATATTGATGCGATAATTATCAGAATTAATCCGTTCCGTACGGGCAGGCTCCACCTTATCATAATTTTCTACGGCAATATTTGAGCGCTTCAAAGCCTCTTCGACGGTATTAGCATTAGTTTTAATCGTCAAGGTTTTATTGTCGGCAAAAAATGTCACATAATGCATGTCCGAAATTTCTCCAGCATCTGGATCTTTAGTCTCGGCAAAAGCTGAACGGACTCTCGAAAATCCGAAGATTAGACCAGATAAAACTAGCAAAAAAGCGCTAAAAATATACAGCGTCTTATAAGTCTTGGCTATTTTGAAAGCACTACTCACCTAATTATTATAACATATCGTGATTTATTGATAAAGTTTACGCTAATTTATGATAGAATAAACTTAAGAGTTATCACATAAAAAGGATGTTTCATGAATCAAGCGGACAACACCGAAGACTTTGCCAATCTAATGGAAGAATTGAATAATTACACTACGGAAAACCATACCGATAATACTAATTCTTCAAACCAAACTTCTGAGGCTTCACCTGCGATTGATTTAAGTAATTTGGATGCTAGTCCTGCTGATTCTAGTCAGCCAGTCACTATTGCTCCCTCTGCTGATTTTGCTTCCTCTATGAATCAAACCGCCACTACTTCGGCTGCCGCAAAAGATTCTGATAATCTCACTACCCCAAGTCATACTCCGCTTTCCCCTCTGATGAATTTGGATGGTACGGAAAATACCGAGGCGGTTAAAGCTGCTGAATCTACCAAGGATTCAGCTCCAGATGATGTTGATTTTACTAAAGAAGATCAAACAGAAGATGCCGAAAAAACTGAACACGAAAAATTCCTTGAAGATCAAGAGAAAAATCCTTTGAAGGCCGCCGAACCAGTCCCGGGTTCTATTGGTAGTGCAGTTTCTTATCATGATTACGAAAAAGAGAAAAACGAAGAAGCCACTAAGGCGCAAAATCCTGAGAAGAAGCCGCTTAAGCTCGATCCAAAAATCATCGCCATTATTGCCATTGCCGGTATTTTTGTAATTTTTGGCGCCATCTTCTTGATTAATGCCTTGAGTAATCAGCCGAAGAAATCTTCTCGCGCCAACAATCAAAATACCGTTGTTGCTAATGAAAACCAAATTCTCGAATGTGCTACCAAAGTCTCCGAAGAGAATCGCACGAAATATAATGCCGCTTCTGGCGAAGTCGCAAAGATTTTTACTTACAGCCACGATTCCTTATCCAGTATTGAAATTCGCACAGTCTATGAATTTAGCTCCACTGAGGCTGCTAAAACCGCCAAGCAAACTATCGATTCTGAAAATCAACTCACCGAAAATAATGGTCGTACCGAAAAGACGGAAAATCATAAGACGATTACCTCTGGCCTAGATGGCAAAATCGTCTCTCTCTCGGTCACTGTAAAATCAGAAGACCTCGAAGCCTACCAGAAGACCGACGACTTTAAAAATCAAAGTTTTGCTACCGCTGATTCTGACGGTAAGCTTGATCTTTCGATTAATAACGTGCTTACTACTCAAAATCTCCAGGGTTTCTCTTGTAGTATTACCGAATAGAAGATTTAAAAGAGGCTTCCTGGCCTCTTTTTTTGATTTGAGGAAATACTTGATTTTTGCTATAATTATTAGGAAATTATGAAAAATATCTATATTACCACTGCTATACCTTATGTTAATGGCCTCCCACATATTGGACATGCCGAAGATTATTTGCTTGCTGACATCTATAAACGTTATCAGGAGCTTTTAGGTAACTCTGTGCGTTTTCAGGCTGGTACCGATGAGCATGGTAATAAAATCGAGAAAAAAGCTAAATCCCTTGGTCTCGACACGCAAAAATATGTTGACGATAATGCCAAAAAATTCCAAGAATTCATCGCCCGTTTTGATGTAAAATACACAGATTATATCCGTACTTCTGACCCGAAGCACATGCAGCGCGTGCAAGAAATTTGGCGAAAGCTCAAAGACCATATTTATACCGCCAGTTATAATGGTTGGTATTGTGAGGGCTGCGAAAGTTTCGTCACTGAAAAAGAATACACCGAAAATCAAGGTGTTTGTCCAGATCACCAAACCCCATACAATCGCCTTTCTGAGTCGAATTATTATTTCCGTATCAGTGACTTTAAAGATGAAATTCGTGCCAAAATCGAAAGCGGGGAAATGCAGATTTTACCAGAATTTCGTAAGAATGAAATCTTAAAGCTCCTTGCTGATGCGCCAGATGTTTCGATTTCACGTCCAAAATCACATCTCTCTTGGGGTATTCCGGTACCAGGGGATGAAGAACAGGTGATGTATGTTTGGATGGATGCACTCACGAACTACATTACCGTCCTCGGTTATCCAGACCAGGATATTTCTGAATTTTGGCCAGCCACGGTTAGTATTGTCGGTAAAGACATCCTGCGTTTTCATGCTATTTTATGGCCAGCGATTTTACTTGGCCTCGGCCTGCCTCTTCCGAAGACTCTCCTTTCGCACGGTTTTATTTTGGCTAACGGTACGAAAATGAGCAAGAGTATCGGTAATGTTGTCGACCCGATTGAGGTACTCGATAAGCATGGCGTCGATGCTTTCCGTTATTTCTTCTCTCGCCATATCGACACTTTCCTGGATTCTGATTTCTCTTGGGAAAAATTTGAAAATGCCTATAATAATGAATTAGCCAATGACTACGGTAATCTCGTCCAACGTCTAGCCACTCTTTGTAAAAAGAATCAGGTCAGCCTCACAGATGCGCCGGTCCTTGAATTCACGCCAGAATATAGTGAATTGATGGATGGTTTTAATTTCTCCGCTGCTATTGATTATGCTTGGAGTCAGGTTCAATTAATTAATAAACACATCGAAGATCAAAAGCCATGGACTGTGGCTAAGACCGATCCAGAAGCCGCTAAACAAATTTTACTTAATCTCGTGAACGAACTTCTGGTTGTAAATCACATGCTTAAACCGTTTTTGCCAATCACCGCTACAATTGAAGAAATCTTTACAGCTTTTGAAATCACTCCACCAGCTACTCCACTCTTTCCAAAGGAACGCTAGAAAAATGGCCTATTATGGGCTATTTTTTATATATAATATAAAGCTAAAAATCCTATCCGAAATATATCTATAAAAATAAGACCCCCAGTAGGAGTCTTATTTTTTTGTTTGCTATTCACCAGTGATTATTTATCGTGGTGATGATGATGCTTGTCTTCACAGCAATCACATTCGCAGTCATCAGAAAGAGCCTTAGTCACATCAGCCACGAAGAAGGCAAGAATACCTGCTACAAGTGGAGTGATAATGTGAACCAAAGATTCGAGAGCTACGGTACCCATCAAAGCGTCAAATTTCTCAGCAGAAGTTGGGAAAATTTGGTACATGATGGCAATAGCTGGGTTCAAGATGAAATTATTGCGAAGCTTGAAGAAGCTGTCCGAAAGAATCAAGCAGAAGAGAACTGCGAGAGTTACACCACCAGCAATGATCGCTGCGTAGGTGAAAGCACTTTTCTTGTGATTGTATTCTTGAGCACGGTTGAAGAAGAATGCTACGGTGAAGACACCGACGAATTCGATCAACATGTATTTCCAGAAGTCGCTGCCGGTTGCTGCGGTCAGAGCTGGAAGTTCAGCGCTGGCGCCGCTAGCCGTGCGGAGACCGCCGATAATCAATAAACCAAGCCATGCACCGACGACCTGAGCTACGATGTAAAGTACACCGCGAATTGCAGAAACACGGCGAGTTGCCATCATGCCGATTGTGGTGGCTGGGTTAAGATGAGCACCTGAATAGGCGAAAACTGCCAAGGTAATCGCAAGGAAACCGAACAAGATATAAAGTGGTTGTTGGATTCCAAGAGTGAGTAGAAGCATTGAAAGGAACATAGTTCCGATTACTTCACCGATTACTGCACCCCAAATACGTGGAGTTTCGAAAATCGTTAAAATATTCTCACCTTCAGGATATTTACGAGCAAAGAAACCCTTGAATGGATTTTTACTTTCCTTAATTTTCTTTTCTACTTTGAGGACTTCTTTTGTCATTTTCTTTTCAGCCTTCTCAGTCGCTTTTTTACTATCGTCGACAACTTTTTCGACGACTTCGATAACCTCTTCTTTAATTTCGGTTACCTCTGGTGTATTCACAGTCGTTTTTGGCTTGTGTGCAGACTTTTTAGTCTTTTTTGCCATTTTACCTCCTTAATAATATTAAAAAAATTATATCATAATATGATAAACTATGGTAATGTATATCGAAAGGAAAAGATGGGCGTAATTATACAAAAAGATCAAGATAAAAATGCAGATCTCACTCAAAGAATTACCGCAGACCTTCGAAATCGTGCCAGGATGCAAGCTAAAATGAGCGATCCTGACTTGGTGGAAGATTCTGATTATGCTAAAGACCTTAAAACTACTAGTAAATTTGGTTGGTTTTGGCCAGTATTAATCATCCTCGCAGTGATTTCTTTAATCTTCATTAAATTCTTCTAAAAATCTGCATTGATCGCGTCGAATTGGCGCGATTTTTTATTCCCAATTCGTCTTCAACTTCACCTCAAAACAGAGTATAATAGAATAAGTTATGGAATTGGAACAGCTAAAAGCCGAACTTAAATCTCTCGGCGAAGAATACGCAAAAATGAAGACCTTGGCTCCCGAAGAGCGTAAGGCTTTTGGTCAAGCTTTGAATCAAAAAAAGCAGGCCGTTATCGATCAAATTAAAGCCCTTGAAGCCGCCAAGCAAAATACTGCCGTGAAAGCGATTGATCTTACCGCCCCATTTGACGTTAATCAATCGAGTATTACTTTTCATCGCGGCAGTCGACATCCTTTAATGATTGAGCTCGACCGCGTGATTGATATTTATTCCCGTATGGGTTTCGAAGTCATGGAGTCCACTCAGCTTGACGATGAATTTCATATGTTTGAATCTTTGAACTTCCCAGAAGGTCATCCGGCTCGTGATGGTTATGATACTTTCCGCACTAAGGAAGGTTTTATTCCACCTGCTCACACCTCTACCATGCAATATCGTGCGCTCACTTCAAGATTAGATAATCTTGAAAAAGACGGCCAGATTGCCGTAGTGATTCCAGGTCGTGTTTTCCGTAACGAAGATGTCGATGCTACTCATGAACATACTTTCTATCAATGTGAAGGTGTCTTTGTTTCCAAAACCGCCAATATGTCAGAAATGCTCGGCGTCTTAAAAAACTTCTTTGAAACCTATTATGGTGAAAAATTGCGTATCAAAACCCAACCTGGCTTCTTTCCATTCACTGAACCTTCTTTAGAACTACTCGTCGAAAAGCCAGCCTCTCTTGGTGGTAAGGGCGACGGCTGGCTCGAACTTATGGGCTGTGGCATGATTCATCCGAATGTCTTAAAAGCTGCCGGAATTGACCCAGAAGTTTATCACGGTTTTGCCTGGGGTGGTGGTATCGATCGTCTGGTGATTATGAAATATCATCTCAATGATATTCGCTTCTTTGAATCAGCCAAACTTGAATTTTTGGAGGAATTTTAATGCTTATCTCACTCAATAAAATCAAACAATATGTCGGATCCATTCCGGTTTCCGATGAGGAATTAGTAAAATTAATCGGCTCACGTCTCGTTGAAGTTGAAGGCGTGATGGACATGGCTGAAAAATATCGTGGTGCCTATCTTGCTAAAGTGGTAACCTGTGAAGATATTCCGGGTACCCACTTGCACCTCTGTCAAATCGACGCCGGTCCAGAACTCAATCAGAAGTTTTCTACTCTGGATTCCGGTCTCGTGCAAATCGTCTGTGGCGCGCCAAATGTTCGTGCTGGCATTATCGTCGTCTGGCTCACCCCAGGTAGTATCGTGCCAGATACTTTTGGCGGTGAGAATTTCGTGCTTGGTTCGCGCAAGCTTCGTGGTTATGAAAGTTTCGGCATGTTAGCCGGACCAGATGAGCTCGGACTTTCTTCTGATCATAAGTACATTGCAGAGGTTGATGCGGAACTTGGTCGCCCAGGGCAGGCTCTGGCGGACGTTTTTGATTTAAATGATAAGATTTTTGATATCGAAAATAAATCGCTCACTCATCGCCCAGATACTTTTGGCTTGGTTGGCTTTGCGCGCGAAGTTTCCGGTATTCTTGGTCAAAAATTCTCTGAACCAGTGAGTTTTGATCAAACCGTAGATGGCCTGTCTGATGAAATTTCCATTGAAATTGCCGATCAAAAACTTTGCCCACGCTATTCGGCTTGTCTAGTAGAGGTGAAAGACCTAAATCTTAGTCAGCCTGTCGCACCAGAGTTTTCTGATCTCTATAATATGACGGAGGATTCGGTTTTGCTCGCTAAATCTGGTATTAATTCAGTTAATCCCATCGTTGATGCCACGAATCTCACCATGCTGGAGCTAGGTCAGCCGCTTCATGCTTTCGATTATGATAAATTTGTCAAAATTGGCGGCCTAGACTACGCGAAAATCATCGTGCGTGCGGCGCGCTCTGGTGAATCTTTAACCTTGCTCGATGGTAAAACTATTGAGCTAAATTCCAATGATATTGTGATTACCTCGAACGACATTCCAGTCGCCTTAGCCGGTGCCATGGGTGGGGAATCGACCAAAATCGATGATTCGACCACTCGTATTTTACTCGAATCGGCCACCTTTAGTCTCTATAATTTGCGTAAAACTCAGATGGCGCACGGTATTTTTTCCGAAGCCATCACCCGCTTTACCAAGGGTCAGCCAGCCGTCAATACTATTCCAGCCATCAAGGATTGTTTAACTAAACTTGGTGTAAAAGCAGGTGCTGAACTCCGTTTCGCCGACTCTCTTAAACAGGATTTGTCTGAAATTCAAGTCGCCGTGAGGGTTTCTGAGATTAATCAACTTCTCGGCTCGAATTATAATCAAACTTTAATCATCCAAACTCTTGAAAATGTTGGCTTCAAGGTAGTTTCTGATTCGGAAAATCTTTTGGTTACGGCCCCACTCTGGCGTACCGACATTCATATCAAGGAAGACGTCATCGAAGAAGTTGGCCGCCTACTCGGCTTTGATAATTTACCACTCAGCCTACCAGTCCGTCCATTTATTGGTGCCGAAAAGAACGCCATGTTTGAACTAAAAACTACTTTAAGAAATCTCCTTTCACTCGAGCTTGGCCTAAATGAAGTTTTGACTTATAGTTTCGTTTCCAAAAAGTTACTTGAACGTGTCGGTGAAAATATTGAGGATGCTTATGAAATCACTAATTCCATTTCACCTGAATTGCAACTCTTCCGTACCTCTATCACACCAAGCCTGCTTGAGAAGGTTCGTGAAAATCAAAAAGCTGGCTTTGCCGATTTTTCCCTTTATGAAATGAATCAAGTTACTAGAAAATCTCTTGGCTTAAATTCTGATCGAACCCCGAAAATGCAACATCATTTGGCTGTAGTTTCTACTGCGGATTATTATTACTCTAAGCAGATTTTGGAAAATCTTGCCGATAAACTTGGACTTAGTTTTGAAATTCAGGCTTTTTCAGACGGTGAAGATTCGGGTTATTTCGAACCAAAACGTGCCGCTAAAATTCTTCTTTCCGGTACTCAAATTGGTTGCCTTGGTGAATTGAAAAATTCCGTCAAAACCGCTCTAAAGCTGAAGGAAGTTTCTAGCTTGGAATTAGATCTCGAAGTCTTGCTGGGTCAAAAAGCTTCCGACAAGCGCATTAAGGAGTTCAGTCGTTTCCCAGCCGTCAATCGTGATCTTACAGTTAAAATTTCGGAAGATAAGACGTTCGCTTCAGTCGAAAATGCCATTCTCGAAGTTTTGAAGCGTCAACCATCTCTGATGTTCCATCTCACGGCTACCTCAATCTATCAAGCTGAAGGTGCTGACACGAAAAATCTTAGCTTCCATTTGAACTTTGCTTCCACTGAGAAGACGCTACTTTCTGAGGAAATCTCTGCTATAATGAACAGTATTAGCAAATCATTAGAAAAAATTGGTGGAGAAATTATTTAGGTAACAATATGGACGAAAAAAGTTTACGTACTAGCACTAAACAGCGCATTATTATAGGTTTTATCGCAGTCTTGCTCTTCGTTTCGACGATTATGGTTTATGCCTTAATTGTTTTGAATGGCGAGAAAAGTAAGAAGGGTACAGCTGAACAAAACGCTGAACTTAAGGTTCTTGCTAAGGAATTAGACGAGAAGAAAAAAGATAAAGATAATGCGGTGAAAGCACTTAATGATAAATACTTTGAGACTCTCAAGTCTGCTCGTAGTAATATTAAATCCTACAATGTTTCTCGCGCGCAAAATGATGGTCTAAAATCTATCGACCTCACTGTTGGCACTGGCGCTACTCTTGAAAAAGAGAGTAAATATCTAGCCTATTACTTCGGTTGGTGTTCTGATGAGTCTGTATTTGATTCATCTTTTGATGATAATAATAATCCAAAATCTTTGAAGGATCCGCTCGATGTTACTGGTTCTGGTAGCTTAATTACTGGTTGGTCGGATGGTCTAGTCGGCGCCAAGCTCGGCGGAGTTCGTGAGCTCCATATCCCAAGTACTCTTGCTTATGGCGACACGAAAGAAATTTGTGGTGGAAAGAATTCTCCACTTTACTTCGTGATTCTACCTTTTGAAGACGCAGCCTATACTAAGGCAGTTCAAGAACATCAAGCAATTTATCGTAAGTACTTGAACCTCCAAAGCGAAATTCGTGGCACTGGCTCGCTCTTCTAAAACCAAAGAATCTAGTCCGTATTTAGAATTAAGCTTAAAAAATAACTTCCCACGTGGAAGTTATTTTAATGATTAATCGAAAGACTATTTTCTTGTAGCTTCTTCAGCCCCTCGTCGGTAATAATTTTCCGAATTTTCTTGCAGGCTTTCTCGTACTTTTCGAAGACACTTCCATCTGCACGGTGCGCGTCTGTCCCGAGAAAATCCACTAGGCCGTGTTTTAGAAAATATTTCATGGTTTTGGCTGGCTTCGGACCGTATTGTCTGGCCATGCTGCCGATATTACACTGTAATTTTACACCAATTTTACGAAGTTCCAGGGCTTTTTCCGGTTTCTTCTGCAAGAATTCATAACGTTCCGGATGGGCTAAAATTGGTACAATATTTTGACTCTTCATTTCAAAAATTACTTCACGTAGATAGCCTACCTCAGTCATAAATGGTACCTCGAAAAGCGCATAATGTTTCTTCTTTTTGTTTTTCGTAGCGTCTACGCTTAGCTTAGTGTTTTCACCCAGTAGTGACGCTTGATCTTCTTGCATATATTTCACCATTTCTGGATCCACATAAATTTCATTACCAGGGTAAAGTTTGAATTGAATCCTCAACTCATCTAGTTGTGCTTGTAATTCTTTACGCAGACGCGCCTTGGTTTTATTATCCGCCAGCTGATCACTATTCGGAATAAAGTGGGAAGTAGTAAAGCCACCGGTGAATCCGAGCTCGACAAGTTTTTTGGCCATCGCAATACTTTCCTCAAAATCACGACTGCCGTCATCGATTCCTGGCAAAATATGCAGATGCGTGTCAATCATGCCACCTCCTGGTTTTATATTTATAGATAATATTGATTATAATATCCCGTGCGTTTTTCTAGAGGGATTTGGTTAAGAATTACGCCGGCCACATTGGCATCGATTGCTTGGAGAGATTTCAAACCATCTTTTACGTGATCGATATTAGTTTTGTTTACACGGCAAACAATCAATGTGCGGTCGGCTTTCTTGGAAATAATTAACGAGTCAGCCAAGTTATAGACCGGAGCCGAGTCGATAATGACATAATCGTATTTCGATTTTACCGTTGCGATGAATTTTTCCATCTGCTTTGAGTCGATTAGCTCTGCTGGATTTGGTGGGGTAACGCCACGTGTCACTACTGAAAGATTTTCAATCTCGGTTTTTTGTACATATTTACGTAGACGGTCGCCGGTGGTTTCGACTAGTAGATTCGAGAGGCCAGCTTGATTAGAAAGCTCGAAAATTTCGTGTTGACGGCCCAGGCGCATGTCGGCATCGACTAAGAGCACTTTTTTGCCGGTATTGGCAAAAGCAATTGCCAGGTTTGCGGAAACGAAACTTTTACCTTCGTTTGGTGCGGTACTGGTTAATACGAGGGAATTATTGTTTTTGCCTACCAAGCTAAAATCCAGGCTAGTACGTACGGTGCGGAAGTCTTCACTGATAATAGATTTTGGATTATTTTTCAAAATTAATTCACTACTTAAATCTTCTTCAGAAATTTCTTCGGAAGCTTCCTCGTCATCTTCTGCATTTTCTGCCGAGTCATCTTCTTTGACTTCCTTCTTCGCCTTCAAAGCTAAGGCGCGCTGACGGCGTTTCAGACGTTCTTTTTCCGCATCAATCATGTGGATTTTACCAATTACTGGCAAATGCAACTGACTTTCGACTTGTTCGCTCGTCTTCACTGAGCGGTCAAAATAAAATACTAAGAAGAGAATTGAAACACTGACGATTAGACCTGCCGCAAAAGCTATAATTTCTTGGCGCACAATCTTAATATTAGCCGGTTCAGTCGGGGTGACTGCTGAGTCGAGCACATTAATATTGCGGTCATTATAAATTTTGGCGATTTCTTTCACGAAGTGGTCTGCAATCTTATTGGTCATTTTTGTGGCAAACTCCGCATCGCGATCAGTCGTGGTAATAGTAATAATTTCAGTGCCTTTAACGGCCGATACTTCGATCATTTTTAACATCTCATCATAAGATTTCTCGATATTAATATCACTTTTGACCTTATCGAGCACACGGTGTGATTTGACTACTTGCGTGTAAGTGTCAATCAGGTTTTTATTGGTTGCAACTTCACCCGGCAGATTCGCATTTGATTTATCTGAGCTTACAATCACCGTAGCAGTTGCTTCGTATTTTGGTTTTTGCATGAAAAATACATAAAAAGATCCTAATCCAAAAATTAGGGCAAAAATTATCAGTAGAATATGGAGCTTGGCCTTAAAATAGGCAAACATTTCTCCGAGGTTAATCTCATCCATACTCTGTTTATATCATATTTTGTGTAGAAAATAAATATCAAACAATAATTTGACTATATTTGTCAATAGCCATAAGCGTCTTGAAGACAATTGTCAATGCCTAAAATTTGCCAAAAATAAAATATTTGATAAAATAATGTCTATTGCACTTTTTAGTCACTCGGTGGCTGGTGGGGGCTAGGTCGTGTGCAATGATTATTAAGGAGATGCATTCGTAAATATGCGTAGACTTAAACGTGAATCTTCGCGCAAAAAGTCGAAAATTCCTCCTGCCCCATGGCAAGAGTATATCGAATATTAGTCTTGAATAGTCAAAATTCAATTTTAAGGATTAATATTTGAGGACAAATATCGCTATCCAGCGATATTTTTCTTGATTCTATAATTTGAAAAGTTGACTGGTTTATTATGTTATAATAGAGATTATGAGAAAACTGTCTGGAGAACTAAAACAACAAATCAATCAACATGTTACAGTCTCTGGTTGGGTAAATTCTAGGCGTGATCACGGTGGGTTAATCTTCATTGACTTACGTGACCACGAGGGGATTATTCAGCTAGTGATTACCCCAGAAAATGCTGAAAATTTTGCCATCGCCGAAAGTTTGCGCGATGAATTTGTCATTTCGGCTACTGGTCTAATTCGTGAGCGCGACCCTGCTCTTCGTAATCCTCATATTGCTACGGGCGACATTGAATTAGTGGTCGACACATTGGAACTCTTAAATCGCTCTGAACCTTTGCCGGTTAATACCCATGATGACGGTGTAGAATCCGGCGAAGAGCTTCGTCTTAAATATCGTTATCTTGATCTCCGTCGTCCAAGTATGCTTCATACCTTGCGTCGTCGTGCTGAATTTTATCACTTCATGCGTGATTATATGGAAGCCCACGATTTTATCGAAGTCACTACGCCAATTTTAGCTAACTCCAGCCCAGAAGGTGCCCGTGACTTTCTTGTGCCATCCAGACTTCGTCCAGGACAGTTTTATGCCTTACCTCAAGCTCCCCAACAGTTCAAGCAACTTCTCATGGTTGGTGGAATTCCTCGTTATTATCAAATCGCTCCATGTTTCCGCGATGAGGACCCACGCGCCGACCGTCTTTATGGTGACTTCTACCAACTCGATCTCGAGATGTCTTTCGTGGAAGAGGGTGAAGTAGTTCGCAAAACTATGGAGCCATTAATTAAATCTTTGGTCACTGATTTTGCTCACAAGAAATTGTTCTCAGAGGAAATCCCACGCATTCCGTATCAGGAAGCTATGAATCGTTTTGGTGTCGATAAGCCAGATCTCCGTTATGGTATGGAATTAATCGATCTGAAAGAAGCTTTGAAAGACACTAGTTTTAAAGTTTTCCAAACTGAATCCGTCAAAGCTATTTGTGTGAAAAATGGCGCCACTCTTTCGCGTTCCCAAATCGACAATTTCACCGAAAAAGCTCGTAAACTTGGCGCGGGTGGTCTTGCTTACATCATCTATGAAAATGATGAAGTTAAAAGTCCAATTGCTAAATTCCTCACTGAAACTGAATTAGCTAAAATCAAAGAACTCACCGGTGCTGAGAATGGCGATGCTGTGTTCTTCGGCGCTGATTCACTCTCAAAAGTTAACAAGGTTCTCGGCCAACTTCGTATCGCGTTTGCTGATCACTTTAATTTGAAGGATGATAATGTTGTCGCACTTTGTTGGATCGTTGACTTTCCATTCTATGAATGGGACGAAGGTAAAAATAAATTAGACTTCGGTCACAACCCATTCTCTATGCCAAAAGGTGGGCTTAAGGCTCTCGAAGCCGCCGAGACTGACGCCGAAAAGCTTGCCATTGTCGCCGATCAATACGATATGGTGATGAATGGTTTTGAAATCTGCTCTGGTGCCGTACGTAATCACAGTCCAGAAGTGATGTATAAGGTTTTCGGTATTCTTGGTTATGACGAGAAATATGTTGAAGCACGTTTTGGCGGTATGTTGAATGCCTTTAAGTTCGGTGCCCCTCCTCATGCTGGCTGTGCCTTCGGTATTGAACGTATTTTCATGGTTCTAAACGATAATAAAAATATTCGCGATATCGTAGCCTTCCCGAAGAACGGTTCTGGTGTCGACCTTATGATGAGCTCACCATCCGTCGTCGATCCAATCCAGCTCGAAGAAGCTCACCTCCAAATCGTGGAAGACGAGGAATAAAATCTGGCAAGCAAAAACTCGATTCAAAATCGTGGAAGATTAGGAAAAAAGAAGCAAAATTCCGACCTCAGAAACAAAATCAAAGCAAACAAAAATTCCGGCTCTAGGGCCGGAATTTTTTAGGCAGAATCTCTTAGAAGAGCCATAGTGCGGCGAAAATTCCAAGAGATAAAATCACACGATAAATACCAAAGCTTGGGATTGATTTTTCTTTCTTGAAGTATTTCATTACGATTTGTAGTGCAATCAAACCAGAAATAAAAGCTACTAAGTTTGAAAGTAAAAGCATGCCTAAATTGCTAGTAATGTAAGCTCTCGAAGAACTTGAAAGTAGGGACTTACCGCAGACTGCAATCATGATTGGAAGGCTAGCCAGAAAAGAATATTTAGCTGCCGACTTTGAATCGAGGCCCATTACGCGACCCGTGATAATCGTGGATCCAGAGCGGGAAACCCCAGGAATCAAAGCAAAAGTTTGCGCTAAACCAATCGCCAAAGCGCGGCCCGGAGTTAATTCATTTTCGTCCTTCAATTTCGATAAATGTGGTAATTTATTCACAAAAATCATGATTAACCCGACAAATCCCATCGCGAAACCAATCGTAGTAAGGCTCGAGAAGAATGGTAGTTTTTCGATTACTTTCGATAGTATCAAGCCAATGATACCAGCAGGGATTGAGGTGATTAAAATATTTAACGCAAGTTTATAATCTTTTTTCACAAACACGCGTTGTAAAATTTCCCAAATCGTTTGGCGGTAATAGAAAAGTAATGCAAAAAGCGTACCAAAATTAATTAATTCCAAAAAGAAATGAAAATCTTCCGCACGTCCACCCGCACCCAAAATACGCTGTGTAATTTCGAGATGCCCAGAGGAGGACACTGGGATAAATTCAGTAATACCTTGTACAAGACCTAAGACGGTCGATTCTAAAATGTTCATATTTTTATTATAGTCTCCGGCCCCCATCTTTACAATCTATGAAAATCATGTATAATATTCCACAAGTATATTAATCATTAAATCGTTTTAAACAGGAAACTATAATGCCGATTATCAAATCTGCAAAAAAGGCAGCTCGTCAAGCAGTCAAACGCACTGCAAAGAATCAACAGATTAAGAAGTTCATCAAGAACGCTCTTAAAGCTTTCAAAGCTAACCCAACTGCTGAAAATCTTTCCAAAGCTCAATCTGAATACGACAAGGCTGCAAAGAAAGGCCTCATCAAGAAGAATACTGCTTCTCGTCGTAAGGCTAGCTTGGTGAAAATTGCTAAGACCTCTAATGGCGTCAAGGCTGAAACCACCGCTAAAAAAGCTACCGCCAAGAAGGCTACTGCAAAAAAGACTGTCGCTAAAAAGACAACCGCTAAGAAGACTACCAAAAAGGCTGCTTAGTAAAAAGACCTCTCCGGAGGTCTTTTTTTGTGCAAAAATCTCAAATCTGAAAATCTGAAAACCTTAAAATCTTAAAATCTGAAAATCTGAAAATCTGAAAATCTGAAAATTAATTTTAAAGATTAGGAATTCTGAGTAATAATCCTTCAAGTAATACCCAGGGTTCTTTACTAAAATCCGTCGATTTTACTAGCACATCGATTTTAGCTAATTCTTTTAGAATCACTCTGGCTTTTTTGGGATTTCGCTCCAGTAAATCACAGGCCTTTTTCGTCCAAGCGCCAATCGTCGCATAAGGATCGTTATCGGATTCAATAGATTGCAAATTTTTTACCGCGCGTCTGCCATCCGTCATTGCTAAATCAAAAATTCGAAACACTGCGTTACGATCCACTGTTTGTTCTGCCGCTGCAAAAGTTTCGAATTTAATCTCCGAATTAGTTTTTGCCAGCTTCACTAGTTCCTTATAAACCGCCCCACGCTTATCGAGTTTAGTTTCAAGTAGAACAATTTTATGTGGCGTATTTATTAAGTTTGGCAGTTTCTCCACCAAATCTTTTTTCAAAAATAAATCCTTAATCAAGATTCGACGCTCCGCCTCAAAAAAAGTCACGCCGAGAAAAATCGATTCCAGTTCTGCCAGGCTGATATTATCCGCATCGATAATCTCGATTTTTCCCCCCAAAATCATCCGGGCTTTTTGCTCGGCTTTTTTGCGATCTTCGCCGTCGAAAATATAAATCATTTAAACCTTAAAATTTCTTTTGACAATGCGGGCAAAGATGCGTGCCACGCCCCGCCACTTTAATTTTAATAATTTCCGTACCACATCGTTCACACGGTTCACCCTCGCGACGAAAAACTTTGGCAAACTTGGTTAAATAATCACCCTTCGTGCCATCGGCTTTCACGTAAGTCGCCATCGTACTGCCACCAGAATCAATCGATTCCTGCATCACCGTACGCGCGCCAATTAAAAGCTGATGAATTTCTTCATCGGTCAAACTTTCTACGATACGTTCTGGGTGGATTTTAGCAAAATAAAGAGACTCGTCTGCATAGATATTACCGAGGCCACAAATCACTGTTTGGTCTAGAATCGTCGGCTTAATCAAAGCTTTTTTATGTCGCATCAAATTCTTTTTGAACTCTTCATCCGTCATATCCCACGGCTCTTTGGCGAGCTTCTTGATGAATGGCTCATTTTCTACTTCGCTAGTTTCTAGTACTTTACAAAAACCAAACTTTCTCTGATCATTAAAATAAAGCGTACCGATTTGTTCCAGTTCACTGGCCGCAGTTTTTTCGCAAATCTCAAATTCCACACGTGTCTGTTTATTCGGTAAACCTCCATAAAAACTTTCGCTGGGATGTCCGCCCGAAAAACCATCCTTATCGAATAGTTCCGTTTTAAAATCACCTTGCGAAATCATCTTCACGAAATCTTTACCAGATTCTGTCCCGAGATTTCGATAAATTAATTGCCCGGTCATTCTCAGATGCACCATCATTGAAACGCCATTTTCGAAATCAAAAATCAAGGCCTTACCGAAACGGCGCATGCCCAAAATCTTTTGTCCTTCGATTAATTCTTTTGGTCCATGAAAAGAAGAGAGGGAACTAATTTTGACTTTTCCCACAGATTTATCTTTAGTAAATTTCAAAACCCCCCTGAGGATTGTTTCAACTTCTGGTAACTCTGGCATACCTCTATTATAACCGTGTTAGTTTTCCTTGCAACCCCAAGATGATTATGTTATATTTTAAGAGGAAAAGAGTCAAAAATGCAAACAAATAATCAAAATTCAAATTCACCTATTAATCCTAAACTCGGTAGTAGTGTCACTAATGCCATTAAAAATGCCGAAGCTGGCGAACTGCCGGCTCTTGATGATATCAGTAATATTGCTAACCGGGTGGTCGAAAAAATCAAAGCCAGTGAAAATATTTTGATTGCGCTTTCCAAAAATCCGAATATCGATGAAATTTCCGCCGCGCTCGGTCTTGCCATGATTCTTGACACTATGCGTAAGCATGTTACGGCGATCTTTTCCGGCCAGGTGCCAAATGTTTTGCAATTTTTGAAACCAGAAGAAACTTTTGAAAAAACCACCAATAGTTTGCAGGATTTTATTATTGCTCTCAGTAAGGATAAAGTTGATCATATTAGCTATAAAATCGAAGGTGATTTCGTTAAAGTCTATGTTACGCCGTACAAGGCTACCATTGGCCAATCCGACCTCAGTATGTCTCATGGTGACTACAATGTCGACCTAGTTATTTGTTTTAATGTCATTTCTGGTGATGAAATTGACCCAGCGCTTTCCGAATATGGTCGCATTATGCACGATGCCACTGCGATTAATCTTACTGTCGATACTCCGGGTCGTTTTGCTGAACTCGAATGGCAGGACTCTAATGTTTCCTCTATCTCTGAAATGATTGTGGGTCTGGCCGATAGACTTGGGTTAGCCAGCTTTAGTGAGCAGGTTGCAACCGCTCTCTTAACTGGTATCGTCGCTTCTACGGATCATTTTTCTAATCCACGTACTTCATCAAATACTATGTCGATCGCCTCGAAATTGATGTCCTTTGGTGCCAACCAGCAATTAATTTCTTCTCAAATTATGGAGAAAATAAAAACTCCAGACGAGGCGCAAGCTCCAGTCACCCCTGCTGCTGCTGAAGCTCCAGCCGCGTCAAATCCTGCGAGCGCCGAATCTCAAGTTGCTGAAGCTCCAGTTGCGCCAAACCCTCCGGTTGCTCCCGCCGCTCCTACTATGCCTGCCACTTCTGTTGCCCCTGTCATCCCATCCGCTCCTGCCGACTTGGTTACGCCTGCTGCTCCAGCACCTGTAATGTCCACCCCACTTTCGGAAAACACTCTTGATTATATTGAAATTGAACCAAATCCTAATCAAACACTTGATGGTCAACCTCTTGAGTTTCAATCAAATCCGGCTGCTCAATCCTTTGAATCTCAAATTTCTCCAACACCTCAGGCAATCGAGTCTCAGTCGGCTCCAATCCCTCAATCTCTTGAACCTCAGCAAGCTCCAGCTTATCAAGCTCCGATCAATCCTGCCGCCGCCGCGGCCTCGGCCGTGATGGAAGATAATTTCATCCAAAACCCTGAACCTAGTTTACCTCAGCCAAACTACACTAATGAAACGCCAAATTATCAGGCGCCAGTCATGCCGACTCCCCCACTTAATTTTGCACAAAACCTTGCTACATCAGCCCCATTCGCTGCACCGGCTCCACTTGCTACGTCAGTCCCACTTACTCAAACAGCTCCACTTGCTCAGTCAACTCCACTTGTTACACCAATTCCACAAGAGCAACCGATGCAATATTCGGCTCCAGTCCAGCCAGCCCAGCAGATCCAGCAAGTTCAGCCAGTCCAACCGATTCAGCCAACCCAGTACGTTCAACCAACGCAGTATCCTGAACCAGCCTCTCCTGTTCAGCCGATGCAATTTACTGCTCCAGTCTCTCAAGCTCAATCCATGCCATATGTCGAACCAATGCAGCCTACGCCAATGGCCGCTCCATCAGAGCCAGTTCAATTTACGCAACCAGTACAGCCTATGGCGCCAGTACCACCAGTACAACCAATGGAACCGATGCAGTCAATGCCTCCAGTTCCACCAGCTCCAATGATTTTTGATGCTGCTTCTATGCCAAATCAACCGCTGACTAACGACCAAGCATTTGTTAATTCAGCACCAGTCGACTTAATGCCACCGATGCCACCAATGCCACCAGAGGCCCCATTGACTCCAGATGTTGATTTCTTCGCTCAGGCTGCTGCTGCCACTGAGGCTGCCCAGTTAAATCAGTCCCCAATTAACTCAGTAGCTTCCAGCCCGATTCCTGCCGACTTAGATCCAGTATCGACTCCGACCCCAGCTCCAGTAGAGGCTCCAGCCGAACCACCACTCCGTACTTTTGCTTCAGACTCGCCACTGATTTCTCAGCCAGTCGATACGACCGCTCCAGCCGCCGCTCCAATCGCTGAACCAGCTGCGATTTTCTCACCAGAAGAGCCAGCCGAACCAGCACCAGCTAAGATTGACCCAACCGCCTTTCATATTCCAGGAATGTAAAAATGAACTCAGAACCAAACTTACCTCAGACCAATTCTCATACCGAAAATCCAGAATCAATCATTAATCTCGATCCGCGTCAAAATCCGGATATATTATTAATCGACAAACCGGATCAGATGACTTCCTTTGGCGTGGTTGCTCGGATTCGTCGAAAGCTTAGTGAGCAGGAGGGGAAGAAGGTAAAAGTCGGTCACACTGGTACTCTTGATCCTTTCGCCACCGGGCTCCTAATTATTTTGACTCATAAGGCTACTAAGCTTTCGGACACTTTTTTGAAGCTTGATAAATGGTATGAGGCCACTATCGAGCTTGGCAAATCCAGCACTACGGGTGATCCTGAGGGTGAGATTACTACTTATGAGGTGACGAGAATTCCGACTAGAGAAGAAGTTGAAGCAGTCTGCCGAAATTTCATTGGTCAAATTATTCAGACTCTCCCTGCCTTTTCCGCCATTAAAATTAACGGTAAGCGCGCCTATCAATTAGCTCGCGAAGGGAAGCAAGTTGAAATGCCTTCCCGCCAGGTTGAAATCTATGCTCTAGAAATTCTCGACTATCAATATCCTACACTTAAAATTCGCACTCACGTCTCTTCTGGCACCTATATTCGCACCCTGGGCGAGGATATAGGAAAATCACTCGGCACTTCTGCCTACCTTACGGCGCTTCGACGTATTCAAGTCGGCCCATATAAAATCGAGGACGCGGTCACCTTAGATAATTTTATGACAGAAAATTGAGAAAAATAAATCCAACCTCTTGAAATTCCTGCTCTCTTATGTTAAGATAGCACCAATATGATTACAAAAGAGAACAAAGCTAAGGCCATTCAAGCCACTGCTCGCAATGCAAAAGATGTGGGTTCTCCAGAGGTGCAAGTTTCTATCTTGACTGAGCGTATCAAAGAAGTGACTGAGCACGTAAAGGTGAATAAGCACGACTTTATGGCTCGTCGCGGACTCATGCAAATGGTAGGTCGCCGCAAACGTCTATTGAAGTACCTCGAGAAAACTGATTTTGAGCTTTACAAGTCAACAGTTGCCAAACTCGGTCTACGTAAATAATTAATACCCCCCCTCGGGGGTATTTTTTGTGTCTAAGAATCCATCAAAATCAAGCCAAGAAAAAGAGGAGAACTTCTAAAGCTCTCCTCGAATAAAATTAAAGGTGTGTAGTTACAAAATCTCATGTGTTCAGAAAAATCATTTTGTTTAGAAACATAGATAATTTTAGAAATTAATCTGGCCGGATTTCTCCAGCTCTTCCAGAATCTCATTTTCGTTATGTTTGTAGGTGTTGTATGCCACAAATTTAATGTCTTTTCTTCCGGTGGATTTAATGTATTCCGCCAGAAGCTTTCTAGCACAGTGTAGCGATGCATCGCATACTATCTTTTCGATTTCTTCCGTTGTCGGGCGTACGGTTTTACGTACAAGCCGTTCAGCTCGATGGTTAGGGGACATCTGTCTAAGTTCCTTAATGAACTCATCAAGTTCAGATGGTGCCACGTAGGTCATCTTAACCTTGCTGGAATCATTTTGACTCTCGAAGAGATTCACCTGTTTATCTCTTTTGGTTAACTGTTGATATAAGTAACCAGAACCATTATTTAATACCGGCTCATCGTAGAGATTATTCAGCTGAAAACAGATTTTAGTGTACCACTGCCCATTATATTTGAAGGGGTAGTGAATTATCGCAATATCGACATTCTTGTCGAGTCTGACTTGCTTCTTATAAGGAAGCCAAAAATCTTCTACAAAAGGCGTCACCTCTACTTTACCACACGGCACGCCATTCTTGTCGAGTCTCATGCGTTTTTCCTCTGGTAATTTACCTTTAATGATGGCGATTGGGTAAGAAATTTTTGCCGCATCGATTGGATCGTAGTTCGGCTCAATTTCCTTGGATAGCTGCTCTTCAATGTAAACTTCTCTGTGATCGACATTAGTCCAGGATTTTCGCTGATGCTTGTTTTTGAATTTTGCGTTCCCATGATTATTGGGTAGCTTCTTTTTTGAAACTACCAATTTCCATTCGTTAGCTGGGTTATTCCGGCTACTTTCGCTGGAGTCATCAAAATTCATCTCACGTGCTTCGCTATTGTTGTTATTCATATAACCACTCCTTTTCAAGGTGCTTTCATTGGCGCTGTAAATACATACAGGCCGCAAGTAACAACTCTATTGTAACATAAACGACATAAAAATGCAAATTTCACCTCTATTAGGCCGCTGAAGCACCCTAAAACTCGCCATTTGTGCTATAATGGAATAGTTATAAGCGGGAAGACGGCGGATAAGTTTTCTGAAACCTTCAAAGCACTTATCTGGTGTTTTCCCAGAAAGGAAAATATGGATATTATCAACCCTACTGGCAAGCAGACCTTTAGCTTGTCGAGAGATTTTTGTGGTAAGAAGCTCACGATTGAAGTTAATCGCGTCGGTTTTCGCACTACCAGCTCGGTTCTTGTTACCTATGGTGATACCGTGGTGCTCGGCTCCGTGGTTGTCAGTGAAAAACCGGTGGTGCAAGATTTTTTCCCGCTCTCTATCGATTACGAAGAAAAGTTCTATGCCTCAGGTAAAATCTCTAGTTCAAAGTTTATTAAGCGTGAAGGTAAGCCAGCTGACGAGGCCATTCTGGTCGGACGTCTAATCGATCGCCCGATTCGCCCACTCTTCCCGAAAGGCTATCGCCAAGAAGTTCAGGTGGTCACTACCGTACTTTCGATGGATCCAAATTTCCGTCCAGATATGGTCGCCATGATTGCTGCTTCCTCTGCTCTTTTGAATGCTGGCGTACCTTTTGACGGACCAATTGCCGGTGTGCGTATCGGTCGTGTGAACGGTGAATTTAAGGCCTTCTTGAGTCCTGAAGAACGCGAAGCTTCTGATCTCGACCTCGTGGTTGCCGTGAAGGACGATAAGGTGATGATGGTGGAAGCTGGGGCGAATGAAGTTTCCGAATTAGTCATTATCGATGCAATGCGTTGGGCTGTTGAGATGGTTCAGCCAGCTCTCGAGCTTCAAAAAGCCTTGAAGGCCGAACTAAATGTTATCGAAAAACCATTCGAATTGGCCTTGCCAGATCAAGCTATTCAGGAAAAAGTTGATGCTTGGACTAAGATCCACTTCGTCGGTGAAGATGGTAAACTTGGCACCAAAATTCGTGGTAATGTGCTCGATCGTAGGCGCGCCGCCGATGAACTCCGTGCTGAGATGGATGCCGAATTTGCGCTCGAACTTGGTCAAGGTGAAGCCGATGAAGAAAAAATTGCTGACTATGTTGCCAATCTTCAGTCTGCCTATCACGACGCCTTTGAGCTTGCGATTCATCACGAAGTCCGCCGCGCCATCGTCGAAGAATCCGTTCGCCCAGACGGTCGTAAATTGGATGAAGTTCGTCCACTCAGTTCGCAGGTTGGTATTTTGCCACGCGTGCACGGTTCCTCTCTCTTTACTCGTGGACTTACCCAGGCCATGAATATTGTCACTCTCGCTCCACTTTCCTACTCTCAGCTTGTCGATACCATGGAAGTTACCGATGGTACTCGTCGCTACATGCATCACTATAATGCACCAAGCTACACGGTTGGTGAAACTGGTCGTATCGGTGCTCCAGGTCGTCGTGAAATCGGCCACGGTTATCTTGCCGAACGCGCACTTATCCCAGTGCTTCCAGATAAGGAAGAATTCCCATATGCGATTCGTTCTGTTACTGAAATCATGTCTCAAAACGGTTCCACCTCAATGGCCGCTACCTGTTCTTCCTGTCTAGCTCTCATGGATGCTGGTGTGCCAATCAAGCGCCCAGTCTCCGGTGTAGCTATGGGTTTGATGCTCGACGGTGAAACTCCACACGTTCTTACCGATCTTATGGATGCCGAAGACTTTGCTGGTGATATGGATTTTAAGGTCACTGGTACCGAGAATGGTATTACTGCTCTTCAGATGGATATGAAAGTCCACGGTCTGCCAGTTTCGATTCTCGAGCAGGCGATTAGCCAATCTCATACTGGCCGTATGTTTATCTTAGAGCATTTGAAATCTATTCTTTCTGCGCCACGTGCTAAACTTTCTGACTACGCGCCACGTATTGAAAAATTAATGGTCAAGCAAGACAAAATCGGCGCCGTCATCGGTAAGGGGGGGGAAATGATTAACAAAATTACCTCTGAAACTGGTGCCCAGGTCGACATTGACGATTCTGGTCTCATTACGGTTTCTGGTACGGATGCTGCCAAAATTGAACGTGCCGTCGAATGGATCAAGTCTCTCGTCGAGGAACCAGAAGTTGGCAAGATTTATACTGGTAAGGTAGTAAATATTAAAGATTTCGGTGCCTTCGTTAATATCATGCCAGGCATCGATGGGATGCTGCATATCTCACAGATTTCCGACAAGCGCGTCGAAAAAGTCGAAGATGTCTTGAAGCTAGGTGACGAGGTAAAAGTTCGCCTCGAAGCTATCGACGACAAGGGCCGTCTCTCACTCTCGATGAAGCGTGTCGAACAATAAAGAAAATAAATAAAAATAGCGCGGCCTGTCCGCGTTATTTTTATTGTTAAGCATGTTCAATTGTTATAAAAATAAAATTACGGCATGAAAAAGAGCCATTATTATGGCTCTTTTTGTCTTTATTAGATTTTTACAGTTTCATTCTTATCAGTAACACAGGTAAACGGTGTATTTTGTTCATAAATGGTATTATATGTTAAATCATGAAAAACAGTTTTTTCCTCTTCGGTTAATTTGTTACACTCTGGAATCTGAGTCCATGGCTGTAATATTTTCCATTCACCGGAAGGGATGGCTTTATAGAAGGTAGCAGGACCAGCAGAACCAATTCCAAAAGCCTCATCGAATATCATATAAGATCCATCCTCAGTATTTCCGTCAAAGTGACCTAATTTACTTAATGAGCCACGAGCTACCAGGTATTGGCCATTATTTGAGGTTTGGATGTCGGAAATTGAAGCTGTGGTAAAGGTGTATTGATATCTGTGTTTCGTGGCCTCATTGTAATATGGTGTGGTATCCATAGTTTCTTTTTTTAACTTCTCTTTAAAGATTTCCCAATCTGCCTTAAAAGCCATCGGCTTAACGATCTCTTTTACTGTCACGTTATCCTGCTTCACATCAGTAATCTTGGTCTGTGTCGCTTCTTCGTACTTTGCGATAGAATCATTTGCAGATTTTACCTTTTCCTTGGATTCCACAAGTTCTTCGTTTAGTTTTTTCGTATCTTTATTTTTTGAAGTGTAGACATAGGCTAGTGTAGCCATTGAAGCGATCGTAGTAATAGCAAAACAGATTGCTAGAACTTTTGAGAGGCCTGAGCCACTTTTCACTGGGGTTGGTTCGCTGTGAACGTAATTATTGCCTGTATTGAAATTATTTTCTTCCATAATGTATCCTGTATTATTTTTTATATTTTATAAATCTACGAACTTATCACCTTCACGACAGACAAAGCCATTCGTTTTAGACTGATCTTTTTCTCCATGGAAAATTTCCCTGATTTTTTGTGGCATCATATTACATTCTTCAGGTGCGTGTCCGCCAAACCCATAGTTCCAAACTCCAGTAGATATATCTTGGTACCAGGCTTCATATGCTCCGCCCATTGATACTTTTTCGATATCCTGACCATGTTCATCTTTTTCGGTATAAATACCGGTTGCCTGTATTGCAGCAAAAATGTACTTCCCGCTATTACTTGTCCAGAAATTTCCAGATTTAATAATTGGAACAGTTCCGCGTTTAGCTTTATATGCATCTAGAAAATTATCAAACTTGAGGTCTACTGCCATCGGCTTCACAATCTCTTTCACCGTGACATTATCCTGCTTTACGTCAGTGATTTTAGTCTGCGTAGCTTCTTCATACTTTGCGATCGATTCATTCGCGGATTTTACTTTCTCTTTTGATTCCACTAGTTCTTCATTAAGCTTTTTCGTATCTTTATTCTTTGAAGTATAAACATAAGCTAGTCCACAGCCTAAAGCTAAAGTAGTAATAGCAAAAAATATGGCCATAGCTTTCAATCCGCCATGACCCTGCGCCTTTGCTTCACTATGTACGGAATTTATCTCCGCATTATTCTCGAAATTAGTATCATTCATGATAACTTTTTCTCTCCTAAAAATTTATTAATAATAGTGAAATAAAAATTATAAAAAATATAATCCTTTCTAATTATGTTTATATATGAGAATGTCAAAAAAAGCAATAAAAAACAGGATTATTTCAGCATAATCCTGTTGTAATTTTAGCTATTGGCTAACTGGTCGAATTCTTCCAGAGATTTAATCATCACGTCGCGTGGCTTATTGCCATTGGCCGGACCAATCACCCCGATCTCTTCTAGCCAGATCGCAAGACCAGAGACAAAACCGTGACCCTTACCGAGGTAAGTCTGGAGCATGGCGGTCGAGAATTTACCCTTGGAGAGTGTAATTTCAATCGCCTTACGCACCACTGGATCCGATGGATCATACTTGCGGCCAAGTTCACCGAAGGAACCGCCATCCGAAGGTCCCATACCCTTAATCTGGACCGCCTGGGAAATCACCTCATTATTATATTCTGGTTGTCTCTGTTCGCGCAGGAAGTTAGTTAGCTTATTGATTTCATCATCTGAAGCGAAGGCACCTTGAATACGACGTGGCTTACCCATCATTTCAGTGGTCAGCATCAACATGTCACCGTTACCGAGCAGTTTTTCTGCTCCACCCGATTCGAGCATCATACGCGAGTCGATACCGTTTAAAACCTTAAAGGCGATACGGCCCGGAATGTTCGCCTTAATCAGACCGGTCACCACTTTTACTTCCGGACGCTGAGTCGCAAGTACCAAGTGAATTCCCGAGGCACGACCCTTCTGGGCAATACGCACGATCAACTGTTCGAGGTCTTTACCCGCTTGCATCATCAAGTCCGCCATCTCATCGATGATAATCACGATGTAAGGCATCTTGTTATTTTGCGGGGCATCTTCTGACGCTTCGCCGTTTTTCTTGGCTTCTTCCGCGCGCGCCTTCATTTTTTCGTTGTAGTCTTCAATTTTCTTTACGCGCTCTTCCGCAAGACAGGCATAACGACGCTCCATTTCGTTCACTGCCCACTTCATCGCCGAAAGTGCCTTATCGGTTGCCGTAATAATTGGCGTCAAAAGATGTGGAATATCATTATATTGCGCCATTTCCACCTGCTTTGGATCCACGATAATTAATTTCATATCGCTTGGCGCATTACGATAAAGCAGGGAAGAAATCAAAATATTCGTCATCACCGACTTACCAGAACCGGTAGTACCAGCGATCAGAAGGTGAGGCATTTTCGCGAGGTTAGCAATGATCGTGTTGCCGGAAATATCTTTACCTACGGCAAAACAAAGTGCAGCTTGTTCTTTCTTCCAGCGGTCACTCTCAAGAAGACTTCTCAAACTCACGCTTTCTTTACGTACATTTGGAATTTCTACACCGACTAGACGAGTACCTGGGATCGGCGCTTCGATACGCACACTCTCGGTGGCGAGGTTCAGTGCCAACTCTTTATCACGCGCCGCAATCTTCGAAAGAATTACCCCAGCAGGTGGTCGAATGGTATATTGGGTGACCGAAGGACCGATGTTTGCCCCCTCGACTTCCACATCGATGCCAAAATCCACGAAAGTTGATTTAATAATTACGGCATTTTGCTGAATATTACCGCCATCTGGTGGAATATGTTTCTTGGAAAGAAATTCCACACTTGGCATCTTCCAATCTGGATCAGAGGCTGCGGTCAAGGCACGCTCTGGTTCTGGCTCAGCTGGTTTTTCCATACTGGCTTTCTTTACTTCGAGCTTAGGTGTTTTTAATTCGGCTGCCGACATTTCAACGCCATTCGCCTTAATACGAATCGGCGCATCGAGTGGCGCTACTTCGCGTTCGGCCTTTCGAGCCACCCGAGCATTCTCGGAATCTTCTGCCTTGCGACCAGTGCGGAAAAGATTCGCAAAATCCTTAAACACGGTCAATGGCGAAAGTTGAAGAATGAAAATTCCCGTGATGAAAATCAGTACGATATAGATAAAGGCTGCCACAGATGGGTCAAGAAGCTGAGTGACTAAGTGATTTAAGGCATCGCCAATCACGCCGCCAGTTAAATTTTTCGTACCATAAGAAGGCAAGTCAAAAATACCCGCCAGCCAGAGAATCATCAGAAAAGAAGTGACCCAAATCACGGTCGGGAGACGATTATCCTCGGTGAGAAAAATTTTCACCGCCAGATAAACCAAAATCACTGGGATCGCATAGGTTGCATAACCGACCACATAGAGCGATCCGCTATGAAAATCATTCAATAAATTACCGCCGTTACCGAACCAAGTCATAATCAAAACGACCGAAATCACAATCATTAATAGGGCCATTACTTGGCGCCAAAATCCCCCTGGTAATTGATGGGTTGGAGCGGGGTCTTTTGCTCTACCTCTAGACGTTCGACGTCTTCCTCGTGTTTGTTTAGCCATAAACATATTATAGCATAATTATAGGGAAGAAAATTAGTTAAAAATTAAAAAAAGAGCGCCAAATTTTGACGCTCTAATTTTTGCATTAATTATAGTGAATTAATATGGGTAAACGTATTCATGCTTATTCTCATCGAAGCAAGCGCCGAATAATTGTTCGCCATTTTTCCTTCTATCATTATTCACGCTGCGAATAGCTTCCTTGTAATCGTTGGCGATTTCTTCATTACATGAATGTGGCGCATGCCCCTCTTCACCAAGCTTCCATTGGCCGTCTGGCAAAGAACGGTACCAATACGCGGCATATCCACCTTGAAATGGCAGTGTATTAACTCTATTCCCGTGCTGGTCTATGTAAACTCCAATCCCAAGAGGTCGTATTCTAGCAATCATAAATTTTCCATCACTTGTGGTAAAAAGCATGTCAAATACAGGTGTTTCCCAGCTTTCAATAATCTTGTGACCTTGGTCATCGTCGAACGTATCATTCTTGTGGGATTTATCGTAAAGGGCTTTTGTGAGTTGTTCCATTTGAGCGTCAATTTTCATCGGTTTCACAATCTCTTTCACTGTGACGTTATCTTGCTTTACGTCAGTGATTTTGGTCTGAGTAGCTTCTTCGTATTTCGCGATCGATTCGTTCGCAGATTTCACTTTTTCCTTCGACTCTACGAGTTCTTCATTTAACTTCTTGGTATCCTTACTCTTTGAAGTATAGACATAAGCTAATCCACAACCTAAAGCTAAAGTAGTAATAGCAAAAAATATGGCCATAGCCTTCACTCCGCCATGACCCTGCGCTTTTGCTTCACTATGTACGGAACTTATCTCCGTATTATTTTCGAAATTAGTATCATTCATGATAACTTTTTCTCTCCTGTATTAATAATAATTACAATTAGACCTTTCTAGTTATGTTTATATATGACTTAGTGAAAAATTACAATGATTTTTATTGTGGAAAACTCTGTATTTTTCTCTATTTTTATGCTATAATCTATACATTATTAGCTCAGCAAGTAACTTAAGGTGTACTTGCTTTAACCAAAGGAGTGCAAAGTGAAACAGTATGAACTTACTGTCTTGATTCATCCTGATTTGGAAATGAATCTGACACCAGCCTTAGACAAAATTAAGAAACTCATTGAGTCTAACGACGGTAAAATCGTCAAAGAAGTCAATGAAGGTAAGAAGCGTTTGGCTTATCCTATCGAAAAAGAAGACTATGCCGTCTACTACGCCTTTGATTTGGAACTTCCAGCTCAGGCCCCAGCCAAGATTTCTTCTACTCTTAATATCACCGAGGAAGTCTTACGTTATCTCTTAGTCACCGTCGATGAACGCAAAGCTAAATTTGAAGCTAAGCGCAAAGCCCGTGCTGACAAAAAAGAGTCTAAAGACGAAGAATAATTAAACAATTAAGTGAGGTATATTTATGGCGCGGGGATTTAGTAAAGCAATCATTATCGGTAATGTTGTTCGCGACCCAGAAACTAGAGCTACGACTTCTGGCTCAGAGGTCACCAGCTTCTCAGTGGCGGTGAATTACAATTACGTGATGAACGGCGAAAAGAAAGAACAAGTTTCTTATATCGAAGTTTCTGCTTGGGGTAAACCAGGTAATGTGATTGCTCAATATGCAAAAAAAGGTACACCAATCATGGTCTCAGGCCGCTTGTCTCAACGTACTTATGAAGATAAGACCGGTGCCAAGCGTTCCGCCGTGGAAATCGTTATGGAAGACTTTAACCTACTCGGTAGCAGATCTCAAGAATCTACCACCAGTAATTACAGTCAGGCTATGCCAGATTCTATTCCAGATGATATTCCAGATGGCGAAATCGACCTCAGTGAAGTACCATTCTAATAATTAAAGCGAGAAAAGAGAGAAAAAATGAGAAGAATCAAGAACGATCCAAATCTTTATTTCGATTATAAAGATATCAAAACCATGCAACGCTACATCGATGTTTACGGTCGTATCGAACCAATCGCCAAGACTGGTTTGTCTGCTAAGCAACAACGTCAATTAGCTGTCGCTGTCAAGCGTGCCCGTCACCTAGCCCTCCTACCATTTGTTTCAAATAACTAAAAAGGAGAATTATGTACGGACCAACCGATTTAAAGAAAAATACTCTAATTACTCTTGATGGTCAGCCATACAAGGTTATTGAATATTCCCAAAAAGTAATGGGACGTGGTGGCTCAATCGTCAACGTACGTGTCAAAAACTTAATCACTGGTGCGCTTATCCCTAAGACTTTTAAGGGTCAGGAAAAGATTGAACCAGCTGAAGTTTCTACCAAAAAAGTACAATATCTCTATCGTGATGAAGAGAAATTCTACTTCATGGATCCAAGTACTTTTGAGCAATATGAATTGTCTTCCGAGATGGTCGGCGATTCCAAAGATTTCATGAAGGACGGTGATGAGATGGAAATCCAGTTCTACAACGGAACTGCTATCAACCTCACACTCCCTAAGAACCTTTGGCTTGAAGTCACTTATACTGAAAATGCCGTGAAGGGTGATACTTCTACTTCAGTGATGAAGGATGCTACCCTCGAAACCGGCGTGGTAATCAAGGTTCCTGCCTTTATCAAGGAAGGTGATGTAGTTTCTGTGGATACCGAAACTTACGCTTACCGTGAACGTAAAAAATAATTAGATGAAAAAAGCGATAGAATCTAAAAAATCTGAAGTTACATCAGAGGTAGTTTCTCGAGCGGAGAATAAGCTTGCTGGGGCATCGCAAGCTTTTTCTTTTGATTTTCGAGATAAAACCGTGCTGGATATTGGATCAAGTACTGGTGGTTTTACCGAATATGCTTTGCGCCGTGGTGCGAAGCGGGTTTTTGCGGTCGAAAAGGGAACCAATCAGATGAAGGCCCCACTCCGCTTCGATCCGCGGATTACGCTTCTGGAAAAGACCGATATCTTTTTCGTGGATTTTGCTAAGTTCGGTCCAATCGATGTGGTGCTGGCCGACGCGTCTTTTGTTTCTCTGAAAAAAGTGCTCGCTCATCTTAAATTACAGCCCGAAGTTCGGTCGTCCGACTTTTTGATGATGCTAAAGCCTCAGTTTGAAGCTAAAGCTTATGAACTTAAAAACGGTATCGTGAAGAACGAAAAAATCCGTCGTGAAATTATTAAAAATTTTGAACTTTGGCTCAAACAGAATCATTTTAAGGTGGTGGATAAGCGTGATAATTTTCTGGCCGGCAAAAATGGCAATGTCGAGCGCTTCTATTATTTGAAATTGGTTGAAAACTCTGTGCGTTCGCATTATAATCATAAGTAATATGAACCCAGAAAATTCAAATTCTTATCAATCAGAGGAAAATCCAGTAGAAAATTCTGCCCCAATGGAAAATTCTGCCCCAGCAGAAAATTCTACCACCGTGGAAGAAGCTACCCCAGTAGAAAAAACTACAGCGGAAGATACCTACACTCCGTCGGTGCAGGAGCTTGCCATGACCTCTGATATGGCGGATGAAAAAGTCAAAGTTAAATTAGACCAAAAAGTCATTGCTATCATTGTCACTGTCGCTGTACTAATCGTCGCGTTGGCAGGTTTTGGCATTTGGGCGATTGCAAAATCCAAAGCTAATAACCACGATGGTACTTCTGGATCTAATTCTGCCGAGCAGTCAAAAGACGGCTCCTCCACGACAAAGAAGACTGAAGCTTCCGCCGACGACGGATTAATCGATCCAGATAAGGATGAAGCCTATGTTAAGAAAAAGAATGATTACACGGCCAACCCTGAAGAATACGTGAACAATTTTAATCTCGATGACGCCTCTTGGGAAGATTTCGGCAATTTTACCTACCTACTTTTCTCCGATACGAATAACATCGAAGGGGAAAATTTTAAGGACAACGTCTTACAGGATCCAGATGAAGCAGTGAAGCGTCTCGATGCTTTGGAAGAAAAACTAGGTAGCGGTAATGAATCTCTGGAAAAACTCTTTACTCTCTATCGCGCTCATCTTTATCTCATCGCAAATAATCCAGACGTGGCAAAGATTTATCTCGACCAGGTGGATGAAAATTCTCTGACTAAAAACCTAAAGAAGCTCTACTATGAATTGGCCGCCAAGTATTATGGCCTCGCCGAAGACTACGATAAATCTCAGGAATATTACGACAAATATAATTCTGCCGAATAGGTTCAGTCTGAATCAATAGTTTAAAAATACCCAGATCACGCTGGGTATTTTTTTTGAAAGTCTCTAATTCTTAGATCTAAAGCAGAAAAAAGCCTAGCTTGCGCTAGGCCATTCCTTAAACTTTATTAATCACTGGAATCACAATAGGGGTATGACCAGTGGCATCGAAGAGGATGCGAGTGATGTCTTCCTTCACTTCTTCCTTCAAAACCTTCACCTCTGGTTCAGTAGAGATGGACTTGTCGGTTTTCACACGAAGATAGTGACGAATCTTGCCGATTAATTCCTCGGAATTGTCGAGATAAATAAAGGCACGCGACACGATATCCGGCGTCTTAATTAGGCGGCCAGTCTTCTTACTGATCGTCAGAACGATCATGAAAATACCTTCACGAGAAATGTGAATACGATCCTTCACTACGGCTTCGTGCACTGGTTTATCGGCATCATCGTAAAGTTTGTTGCCGACTGAGATGCGGCCGTTTTTGCGGATGGTTTTGTTTGGTAGAAGTTCCACGATATCGCCGTCATCTGCTACCAAGATACGATCGTGAGAAATTCCCACGACATTTTCTGCCATCTCCGCATTGTGCTCCATCATGAAGAATTCACCGTGATATGGCAAATAGTTCAAAGGTTGTAAGCGCGTCACGAAATCGACGTGATCTTCGTAATAAGCGTGACCCGAAAGGTGAAGTGGGCCGATATTAGTGAGGTGGGTTTTACCGTTTTGAATCACCTGGGCACCCTCACGAAGGAGGCCGTCCACGGTATTTACTACGTGTGGCTCGTTACCAGGAATTGGATTAGAAGAGAAGACAATGGTGTCACTAGCTTTAATCTTGATAAATTTGTGTGCACCGGTCACCATGCGGTTGAGCACGGCATTCAATTCACCTTGCGAACCAGTACAGACGATCGTTACCTTGTCATCTGGAAGTTTAATAATGTCTTCCATCTTCATCACGGTATCTTTTGGCACCTTGATGCATTTGGCACGCAGCGCCACTTCGATATTGTTAATCATCGAAAAGCCGGCAAAAGCTACCTTGCGGCCACGCTTATAAGCTTGGTCCAAAATCATGCCGATACGGTTAATCTGAGAGGAGAAGCAGGAAATAATTACGCGACCATTTGCATAGTGATCCATCACCTTGCCGATATTATCACCAACGTCATATTCTGAATGTGGATGGTGACCTGGGGAATCGATGTTGGTCGATTCGTTCAACATCAAAGAGATGCCTTCGTGTTTCACAATCTCATCGAGACGCTCAAGGTCGGATTGGCGGTCGATTGGGTTAGCTTCTGCGCGCCAGTCACCCGAGAGGTAAATCACGCCGTTCGGGGTACGAATCACTAGACCACAGTTACCCGGAATTGAGTGTAGCATGTGCACAAATTCCACACTGAGATGTTCGGAAACTTGAATTTTTTCGTGCTTGAATGGGTCAACCACGTTGTAATTTAATTCTGGCAAGTCGTCGACTTCGCTCATTTGGCGCTTAATCATCCCGATAGTAAAATCGGTCGCGTAAATTGGCGTAAGCGGGCCAAATTTTGGCAAAAGATGCTTACAGGCGCCAATGTGATCAAGGTGAGCGTGAGTGAAGAGAATCGCTTTCACCTTGCTGAGATTGTCCTCGAGGTATTTAATATCTGGAATCATGTAATTCACGCCTGGATAATCTTCCGAAGCGAAGAGAACGCCCATGTCGATCACGATCATTTCGTTTTTATATTCGATCACCGTCATATTTTTACCGATGCCGAATTCACCGACACCACCGATTGGAATCACGCGCACCGCTTCTGGGTCTGGACGAGCCGCCTTAAGTTGGGCGTTCGTCACTTGGGCACCGTTGTAACCATTGAAACGAGATTTATTTACTGGTACGCCGATGATGTGCTGGGTGGCCTGCGCATTCACGTCTTGTGAAAGCATTCGCTGGTGATGCACCATTTCGCCACGACGGGTCGAAACTGAAAGATTTACTTTGCACGAATCGTTGTCGCTCGCTGCGGTGTTATTTTCGGCAGCGTTACCTTGATTGCCGCGTTTTTTGTTGTTTTTATTCTGGCGGTTATTGCGAGATTTTTGGTTATCGGAATTGTTTGCACCGTTTGCGCCGTTTGCGCGATCCGATTTTTTACCACGAAAATCTTTGCCACCAGGCTTGAAATTGCTATTAAAATTACGTTTTTGCGCCTGTTCGAAGATGACCGCGGCCCCAGTTTCTACTGGTTTTTCCTCGGTATTCTCGAAGTGACTGCGGTTCTGATTTTCCTCAAAACGGCGTTTAATTTCCGGCAAACGTTCCGCCTGCATCCGCATCAACTTCGCACGACGCTCTTGTTCTTGTTTATTCATTTAATCCTTAAGTAGATAAGTTAATATTAAAATATTTTTGCACAAAAACCTCAGCGAGATTCGGGTTACAAGAAATATTAATTACATCTATAATAGCAAATGTTGGGAAGGATTTCAAGGATGAAGGAATACATGCTAGATTTTACTTTTAAAACTATTAGATGTGATAAAAACTAGTTTATGTAATAATTTTGACTAATCATAAAATAATTCAATTTGGGATATAATTACAGTAGATAATGAATTGATTAAAAAGACTCAGTCGAAGGATAAAAATGGGAGAGGGAATTAATTATATAGTAAGTTGGTCAATAGTTATAGTCATGTTTATTGGGATAGCTTATATTTTTAAGGGGATAGGTAAAATCAAGCAAGCAGAAGACTCGAATGAAAACAATAGTCAAATTAAGAAGTCACAATATAAATATTACGCAAAATCCTATGTTATGACTTCGCGTGAAAATGAGTGTTTTAAAATCTTAAATGAGATATTCAGCTCAAAATGGTTTGTTGTACCACAAGTACATCTTTCGGCCTTACTTGATTACAGAGTAAAAGGTCAAAACTGGAATGCAGCATTTCGCCACATTAATGGCAAATCGGTTGATTTTGTATTAATCGGTAAAGAAAGTTATAAAGTTATCTGTGCTATTGAATTAGACGATTCTACCCATAGTAAACCTGACCGCATAGAGCGTGATGTAGAAATAGAACGGATGTTTAAGGAAGCCAGAATTCCATTGGCTAGAATTAGCAAATTTGAATCAATGACCAAACCAGAAATAGCTAAAGTTGTTACTGATGCAATTAATGTAAAATAAAAATCATTATGTCAAATAAAATTGAACCACTATATAATCAATGCCTCGTAGCGTATGAAAAATATAGAAATAATAACCCGATGATAATTAATGACGGGTATATTATGCCAAGCCCACTAGACGATGAATATAATGTACCAGCTGAGTTTTTATTTAATGAATTATCTGAGAATAACAAAAAACAGCATATCGATAGACAAGAATTTGATATTAGGTTAATAAAATGGTTATCGAAAAGGAAAAAATGGGATTCTGTTGAATTTTTAAAAAAAGAAGATAATGTTGGCAAAAATAGCTTTAAAAAATATGAAACATATTTGGAAATTTTTTATAGATGTAAAAGTTACAGGCTAAGACCATTTAATGGAGTTATTAAAATCGATAATGCAAGTATTAGTTGGTGTTCTAAAAAAGAATTTTTTAATATATGCAGTGAATATATACACTCCGAAAAAATAAAAAATAATAAAACTGTCAGAACGGGTGATAATCATATTGATAAAAATATGGCTATTTCATTATGGCGCAATTTTCCTAAAATTGAAAAAGAATTAGAAAAAAATATACACACTATAAAAATTACTGTATGGGCAAAAAATAGTGAATCGGCTATTGATATTGCTTTGGAAAAACTAGATATATTGATAGAGTGTCTTAATATTTCTCAAAATATACAGAAATATAGTGCCTATATGATTGGCCTTGAAAATGATATTGTAAAATCTCGCAGAGTCTTTAGTGTAACTGGACGATTTATCGTTGTCAGTGGACAAGAATATGAAGTATATCATTCAAGTAAGGAGATAAAAGATCTACCATCAACTAATTACAGTGATAGAAAATCCCGTAAAAACATTTTTGAAAGAATTATTCACGGAGTTACAGAGGATAGTTGTCTACGGGATCGATTGAGAAATGTTGTAAGAGATTTAGATATTGCTTATTGCTCGGACGATATTGGTGTTAAGTACCTAGGCTTCTGGCGATGCCTTGAGCACGCGACTAGGTATCCTGAACAAAATAGGAAAGAAAAAGATATTATTGAGATTTTTAAATATCAATATAAAGATGAATTCTGGAAACAAATGGGAGATTTAATCCTAGCGGCGCGAAATAAATATGTTCATGTTGGTACACATGTTATGAATAATAACTCTATCGATAAATACGCTATGTGGTTTCAGAAATATGCTGAGGAATCACTAATTATTTTGCTTGGATTACATCAAACAATAAAATATTGGAATAACGAGGAAAAACTTAAAGCCTATTTTGATAATTGTATTAAATCCAACGAGTATCTGGAAGCGGTAAGTAATATCTATAAAAAAAGACATAAAAGAATAGTTAAAAAATAGTTGAATATCTAGTTAGTATTCTTTTGTATTATGCTACAATACCCTTATGGAAGATGTAAAAAAGGCTGTAGTGAAATTCACCAAAGATAGAGATTGGGATCAGTTTCACTCGCCTGCTAATTTAGCCAAATCAATTGCCATTGAGTCTGGAGAGCTTCTTGAGTGCTTTCAGTGGAATGATAATTTTAACAAAGAAAATGTTTGTGAGGAATTAGCCGATGTCGTAAACTATGCAATCCTTTTAGCAGATAAACTTGGAGTGAATCTCGAGGAAATTGTTATGCAAAAAATTGAGAAAAATTCCAAGAAATATCCTATCGAAAAAGCAAAAGGAAATAGTAAGAAATATACGGAATTATAGAAGATGGCAGAAAAATCCTTCGAAATTAGAAATTATTCTTTTGACCAAAATTCAATTAGTAATTTGGCGGTAGAGGACCATTTGGAGGAAAACTGGCCGGTTGTATATCAAATCTATAATAATAGTGAAATCTACATTGGTGAAACGACTAATCTTAAAAATCGCATTAGCCAACATATGGCAAATGACGAAAAATCCAGTCTAAGAAATGGCTCAATCAAAGTTGTTTTTGATGAGACTTTTAATAAGAGCGCCGCACTGGATTTAGAATCGTACCTTATCCAATATTTCAGCGGTGATGGAAAATTTAAAGTTCTAAATCGTAATGACGGGATGTGTGACCGTGATTATTATGATAGAGTCAATTATCGTAAAACTTTTGAAGAAATCTGGGAGCGTTTAAGAAAATTAAAAATTGCTGATAAGACCATTTCTGAAATTAACAACTCAGAGCTTTTTAAGTTCTCGCCGTATAAGAATTTAAATTTTGAACAGCTAAATGTCGTAACTGAAGTAATGCAAAATCTCGACGAGGCGATTAATGAAGATAAAAAGAGCCTCTCTATCATCGATGGCGATGCCGGTACTGGTAAAACTATTATTATCACTTATCTCACTAAACTTCTTGCTGATCTTCAGTCTTTTGATAATAAAAATGATGACATTGATGATGAATCTAATTTCAGTATTTTCTTTGAGTTTGAACACATTAATCAAAATTTTAAGAACAAAAATATCGCACTAGTAGTTCCGCAGCAGTCACTTCGCGGACGTATCTCTAAGATTTTTAAAAAGATCGATTTAGGTAATGCAAATATTAAAATTTTATCACCGATTGCATTCGGCAATTGTAATGAATGTTTTGATATTACATTAGTTGACGAAGCACATCTTTTAAAAGTTGGCGCGTCCGGTCAAACCGCTAAACTGGTTCATGAGATAGACCAAAAAATCTTTGGTAATACCGAAATTCACACCGAACTAGATTGGATTATGGCCAAGTCTAAAAATGTTGTATTGATTTTTAGCGATAAGCAGCGCATTCGTCCAACTAATATTTGTAAATCTGATATTTTAAAATATTCTGGAGAGTTTGATTTGCGTGAATATTACTTAAAAACGCAGATGCGTTCACGTGGTGGCAAGAAGTACATTGATTACATTAATGGTATTTTATCGAATAGATTTAGACCGGAACAAAAAGAATATTTTGACGGTTTTGAGGCGAAAATTTTTGATAACATCAAAGACTTTTCTGATGCTATCAAAAATCGTGAAGCAGAATATGGTTTATCTCGCATGGTTGCTGGTTTCGCCTGGAAGTGGAGTTCCAAGAATGATAAAAATCTATACGATATTGAAATTGACGGTATGAAGTTTCGCTGGAACAGTACTCAAGATAACTGGATTGGCTCTAAGGAATCAGTAAATGAAGTTGGTAGTATTTACACTGTTCAGGGTGATGATTTAAATTATGTCGGAATTATTATTGGTAACGACTTAATCTATCGTGATGGGAAGCTTATTTTTAACCGTGAAGCTTGCGCGGATTCTGGTGCTATGAAACGCAGCCAGCGCCAAGTAGCTAATAATGAGAAAATTAATGAGGAAGATATCCTTGAGCAGGTACTAAGAACTTATAGGATCCTCATGAACCGCGCTGTAAAAGGTATATATATCTATGCCTGTGACAAAGAATTGAATAACTATTTAAAAAACTATTTTATATAAATGACTAGAGGACGAATAGAGGATAATTAAAATGAAAGATAAGCTATACCGTGTAGATAATGTTTACTGGATGATAGATAAGTATAATAATACAGCAATACCTGTCTGTCCTAAAGATTATATTAAATTAACTTCCGTTGGGGTGGATGATTTATTTGCAGATAAAGTTTTTCATGAACTTAAATGTGAGGAATGTAATGCTGTTTATAGCTTTGATAGAACTATTTTTAATGAGAAAGAATATGTCGTTGAAAAAGTACTTGCTCTAGATAGAAAGAAATATGAAATAATTGACGTAGATGGAATTCAAACACCTGTAACAAAAAAAGTTAAGATTGACCCTAGTCATAAATTTTTCTGTACTGCACAAATTCGTAGTTCTAAACGAGGGCCACAGGTGGTTATTTATGCCGGAGAAAAGGGATCAAAAAAGAAAAGCCAAATTTTTATTTCAGGAGAAGAACGTAGGTTGTCTTTTGACCAGAATGATATGAACCCAACAGAAGTATTTTCTAAAATAACAGCAGAATTTTACGATGGGACAAAACACACAATAGAAAAAGGGCAAGTTAATGACATAGAAAATAAAAACAATGGTGCATAAAACTCTTTTATATCTCAAAAAGCTTACCTCAAGTATCTTTTCTGGCTTTTCTATTTTTCTAAGCCTTGTTGATATATTATCTTTTTGTTTTCATTTTGCAGTACCAAACTTCCCTTCATATATTACGATTATCTTAACTTCCGTAATATTTTTTATTGCATCCTATAGGGTGTGGTTGGATGAGTTGGCTGAAAAAGATAAAAGTCTAAATGAATTATCTATAATTAAAAATAAAACTCCAAACTACTCAATAAAAGTGAGAGTAAATCCTACCGTTTTTAGTATAAAGGAAAAAATATATTCCGTAGATCGAGAAATTGAAGATGAAAAAAATAATTTAAAAGACAGAGGATTTTTAGATAGTATATTGCCAGAAATGAAAATTATCGGCATGGAAAAACCGGAGGCTAAAATTCGTAGGCTTACTGAATATTGTCAAGAGCTTAAGCGATATGACGAAGATATAAAAAATCTTCACAAAATATCAATAGAAATAGTATCTGATAAAAATGATGAAAATATTGAGATAGAATTAAGAACTACCAATTCTGACCAGCTTTTTATTGAGGATGATTACATAGAAAACAATATACCCATCACATCGTATTCGTCACATATACTGATGGGTAATAATCTACAAATCCCCTTGTCTACTACACACGACTATGTAAGTCCGGATAATATAGCAAAAATCTTCATAAGAGAATTAAACTCAAAAAAATGCCATAAAATACCAGATCAAGAATTTTATATAAAAACAAATAATGCAGAAGTAGTCTTAGTTGCAACAATTTATTCTAGAAATTTACGAGAACCAAAGACCTTGAAAATAAAGATTGATTTTTAATTTAGTAGATCTACTAATTAATTAGGGCTAAATTTGAATTTGTAATCTAAATCCTTTATGTTCTGATCGGTGGGGTTATCTTAAGTATATTTTTCTTAGTATCATTCAAATCTACTATTTTTTTACGGATAGAGATAACCAGTTGTAGCAATATTATCCAATCCAATAATTACAAAAGAGTCGCAAGATACTTTGTGTGATATTTTTTAGATATTGTAATTCTTTTTGTAGTCTAATTAATAATAAAAATAATTAAGTATAACTATT
>CALHKE010000020.1 GCA_938033695.1 uncultured Candidatus Saccharibacteria bacterium
GAGCGAGGTGAAAAAGGATGAAAAATTATTACAGTTTTTTCAATCGAGGAGTGGGCGGAAGGCTTCATTTTTGACACGAAATCGCTTGATTTCAGGGCTAGCTGATGTTGTGGTAATTGTGGAAGCGGATCTGCGGTCGGGTTCCCTAAATACAGCGCATCATGCATTTGAGCAGAGAAATCTAGTTTATGCGGTGCCGGGGGATGTAGGAAGGGCTAGTTCAAGGGGGTGTAATCGACTACTTGGGCGTGGAGCGGTGGCCTTGACTGATATTGAGGATATTTTATTGGATCTGGGGATTGACGAAAAGAAACGTGTCAAAGAAAAGAAGGTTGAATTATCTGGGGATACAGAGATTGAAACCTTGATTTTAAAGGAACTAAAGGATGGTGTTCGCGACGGTGAAGAGATTTTGGCAAGTATTAGTAGAGGCGTTCTATCTGATAATGCTTGCCCTACTATGGGTCAAGCTAGTACAATGACGGTAAATGTATCGGAGTTTGCGGTAGCAATCTTTGAATTACAAATGAAGAATAGGATCAAGTCAATGGGGAGTAATCGTTGGATGTTAGTGACTTAGTGAATAGACTTTGATTTTCTTGGTGATATTTGGTTTAGATATAACTAAATGTGTCTATAGGGGTTGTGATAATAAAAAGCTTGGTGAGAATTAGCTAAGCAAAGAAGAATGAGGAGGTTTTATGACATAAGTTTATATTTTTTTGACTCAATTTTAATGTTTATTTAGGTAAGTTAAACGGGGAGAAATAAAGATGGAAAAAAGAAACCGGAGAAAATATGACGAACAATAATGCTATGCCAAAAGCAATGCCAATTGCGGAGATATCGCATATTCTGGCGAGAATTGGTATTTTGCGGTCACTTCACGCATCGGCGGTGGCGAATCGTTTTAAATTAAACCCGACAGAGGTAAAGATCATGGGGTATGTCAAAAGTAATACATTAAAACGAGGCGTGAGTGATATTCTAGATTGCTATAATATTGGCGAAAGTTCGGCGGCGCGGTCGATTTCGAGACTCGAAGATCGATCTTTTCTTCACAAACGTAGTCATCCATATAATCAGAAACACATGGATTTAGTGGTTTCAGG
>CALHKE010000021.1 GCA_938033695.1 uncultured Candidatus Saccharibacteria bacterium
GTTTTGACGGTGCTACACGCCGGTGGTAAGTTTGGTGGCGGTGGCTATAAGGTTTCATCTGGTCTCCACGGGGTGGGTTCCTCTGTTGTGAATGCACTTTCAACCAAGATGATTGCCGAAGTTTATCGTGAGAAAAAAGTCCATCACATCGAATTTGAAACGGGTAAGACTGTGGCACCATTGGAAATTGAAGGTGGTACTACGAAGCAGGGAACCTGTATTATTTTCTATCCAGATCCAACGATTTTTAAGGAAACTACAACTTTTGATTATAACTGGGTATCGCACTATGCGAGACACCAGGCCTACCTCACTAAGGGAATTTTAATCTCCGTCTTCGATGAACGCACAGGTGCGAAAGAGGCCTTCTATTTTGAAGGTGGAATTAAGAGCTACGTAAAGCGTCTAAATAATGGCAAAGAGGTGCTTTCGGATACGATTTTCTATGTGGATAAACAGATTGAAGATTCGGAAGTGGAAATTGCCGTTCAGTACAATGACACTTATGCAGAAACCATGAAGCCATTTGCTAACAATGTTTTGACCCCTGAAGGTGGTTCACACGTGGTGGGTTTTCGTACGGCTTTGAACCGCGTATTGAACGATTATGCACGCAAGAATAATCTTTTGAAGGAAAAAGAGGATAACCTAACCGGTGACGACATTCGTGAAGGTTTGACGGCGGTGATTTCGGTGAAATTGCCTAACCCAGAATTTGAAGGTCAGACCAAGAATAAATTGGGTAATCCAGAGGTGCGTGGCTACGTCGATAAGGTGATGAGCGAATACTTCGGTTACTTCCTCGAAGAAAATCCAGCTATTGCAAAAAAGATTGTCGGTAAGGCAACTTTGGCAGCACGTGCGCGCAAGGCGGCAAGAGCAGCGCGCGATAACGTGATTCGTAAGGGTGCATTTGAAGGCTTGAATTTGCCTTCGAAATTGGCGGACTGTTCTTCGAGGGACCGTTCAGAGTGTGAGCTCTTTATCGTAGAGGGTAACTCGGCCGCAGGTTCAGCAAAAGAAGGTCGTAATTCGAAGATTCAGGCGATTTTGCCATTGCGTGGTAAGGTGTTGAATACCGAGCGCGCAAGATTAGATAAGATGTATGCGAACGCGGAGCTGGTGTCTTTGATTAAGGCTCTAGGCGTAGGAATTGGTGATCAGTTTGATATTTCTGGACTGCGTTATTTTAAGATTGTATTCATGACCGATGCCGATGTGGACGGTGCGCATATTTCGACGCTGCTTCTGACTTTCTTCTTCCGTTATATGCCAGAGGTGGTGAAAGGTGGACACGTCTATTTGGCGAAACCACCACTATTTGGCTTGATTAAGGGTACGGGCGCGAACCGTAAAATTGATTATATTTACGATGAAGCAGCCTTGGAAGAGAAATTGACTCAGCGCATCGAAGAGCGTGTGAAGGAAGGTTTGAAGATTAATCCAGAAGATGAACGCTTTAAGCAGGCTGGCTATACGGCACAACAGCGCTTTAAGGGTCTTGGTGAAATGAATGCACAGCAGCTTTGGGATACCACGATGAACCCAGAGAACCGTGTTTTGATTCGCGTGAATATCGAAGATGCGGAAAAAGCGGACGCGATTTTTACGAAATTGATGGGTACGGAAGTTGAACTACGTAAAAACTTTATTCAGTCGCGTGCTGCCTCAGTTAATATTGATGATTTGGACTTCTAAGGAAAGGATGAGAAATGACGAAAAACGATAAAAAAGTTCCACAAGAGCCAAATGACGAAAAAATCAATGCTGAGATGAATGCGGCAGAAAATGTCGCAGAAGGAATGATTGAAGAAGCTGCAGAAGAGATGGAAGATGCTCATCTGGGCGGATTAACCGCGCACCGTGCCGTAGATGGGGTCGAGGAATTGACGGTCGAGAACGTGATGGAGGATTCCTTCCTGCGTTATTCAATGTCGGTGATTATTGATCGTGCCTTACCAGATGTGCGTGACGGCCTGAAGCCGGTGCATCGCCGTATTCTTTATGCAATGTATAAAAATGGTTGGCGCGCACCACATGCTACAGTGAAGTCAGCACGTATCGTTGGTGAAGTAATGGGTAAATATCACCCACACGGTGACTCTTCGATTTATGATGCAATGGTGAACTTGGCGCAACCTTGGAAGATGCGTTACACCTTGGTAGAAGGTCAAGGTAACTTCGGTTCGATGGACGGTGATGACCCAGCGGCTTCACGTTACACCGAGGCCAGAATGGATAAGGTGGGGGCTGAGCTTCTTGCCGACATCGAGAAGGAAACCGTAGATTTTCGCGATAACTTCGACGGAACAGAGAAAGAGCCAGTAGTTTTGCCAGCAGCCTTGCCAAATATTCTTTTGAACGGCCAAATGGGTATCGCGGTCGGTATGGCAACCAATATTCCACCACATAACCTCGGTGAAGTAGTGGATGCGACGGTGGCTTTGATCGAAAATCCCGAAGCCAGTCTAGAAGATTTGATGAAACACGTAAAGGGTCCAGATTTTCCAACGGGTGCCGAAGTTTATGGTGGCGCGCCAATGAAACAGGCTTATGCGACTGGTAAAGGTTCGGTGACGATTCGTGCGGTAGCCAACATCGAAGAGCGCAAGAATGGCCGCTTTAATATTGTGATTACCGAAGTGCCTTACGGAATGAGTAAGGAAGGTTTTATCGAGAAGGTTCGTCAGCTGGTTTTGGATAAAAAATTGACTCACATCGCGGATGCACGTGACGAGTCAGCACGTGGTAAGATTCGTGTGGTGGTGGAACTAAAGAAAGATGCTTATCCAAAGAAGATTTTGAATCAGCTCTATAAGATGACAGATTTGCAGACCAATTTCCACTATAACGTGCTGGCTTTGGTGAACGGAATCCAGCCACGCATTATGGGACTCAAGGAAATTTTGGCAGAGTTCATTAAGCACCGCCAAAAAGTGATTCGTCGCCGTACCGAGTACGATTTACGTAAGGCTAAGGAACGCGCGCATATTCTTGAAGGTTTGAAAATTGCCCTGGATAATATCGATGAAGTGATTAAAACGATTCGTGAATCGTATGATGATGCTGATAAGCGTTTGATGGAACGTTTCGGTCTTTCGGAAATTCAGGCGGCAGCGATTTTGGCAATGCAACTACGTCGTTTGCAGGGCTTGGAACGCGATAAAATTGAGGCAGAATTACAAGAATTGATGGCTTTGATTGCGAAATACGAAGAAATTTTGGCAGATGAAGCGAAGATTTTGAACGTGGTGAAGGAAGAACTCCTTGCGATGAAAGAAAAATACGGCGACAAGCGTCGTTCGAAGATTTTCAATCATGAACTAGGTAAATTCTCGGAAGAAGAATTGATTCCAGAAGAAGAAAGTGTGATTTTGCTCACGGCAGAGAATTATATTAAGCGAGTTTCTCAGACTGATTTCCGTCGCCAGAATCGTGGTGGTAAGGGCAAGAGGGGAATGACCACGAAGGAAGAAGATGTAATTTCGCAGATTTTGACGACAAATTCGCATGATTATCTTTACATCTTCACCTCACAGGGTCGCATGTTTAAGATGAAGGCCTACGAAGTACCACAGGCTTCTTTGACGGCGAAGGGTACGGCAGCGGTGAATCTGTTGAATATGCATCCAGACGAAAAGATTACGGAGATTATTAAATATAACGAAGATAATCAGCAGTCGGATGATAAGAGTGATGATGAGGCGGATGAATACCTCTTTATGGCGACCAAGAATGGTACGATTAAGAAAACCGCGATGAAAAATTACGCGAATGTGCGTTCGAACGGCCTAATTACGATTAAATTGGACCCAGGAGATGAACTCAAGTGGGTGAAACCAACTACGGGGAAGAATGATATTATTATTTCTACCTCAGCTGGTCAAGCTATCCGCTTTAACGAGTCAGATGTGCGTGCGATGGGTCGTTCGGCAATGGGTGTGCGTGGAATGCGTCTCCGTCCGAAAGATGAAGTGGTAGGGATGGATATTGTGACCGATCCAAAGCAGAAATTGATTGCAGTTTCGGCCAATGGTTATGGTAAGTCTACTCTGGTTTCTAATTTCCCAACCCATAAGCGTGGTGGCGTAGGTATCAAGGTGGCGGCGGTGACGGCAAAAACTGGTCCAATTGTGGCGGTACACACGCTAGATCCAGAAGCCAGCGAGGTGATTATGATGTCATCAAACGGTCAGGCGATTCGTGTGGCAGTGAAAGATATTCCAACCCTCGGACGCGCTACGCAAGGGGTGCGCATTATGCGAATGGCAGAAGGTGACACAGTGGCTTCGATCGGTATCGTCTTGCCAGAAGAAAAAGAAGAAGAAACTAACGAATAATTAGTTTTAGGAGAAAAAGTACGCGTCTAGCGTACTTTTTTGTGGGGATTTTTGCGTGGGTGGTAGAATTTTTTGTAGGATTTTTGGGGAATTTCGGAGGAATTTTGGCTGCTGTTTTGTGAGAATTTTAGTAGGGATAACTTGCTTATGATAATTGATAACTTGCTTATGCTAAAAAATATTTGAGGGATTTTACCTCTGTTAAATTATTTTTTGAAATGCTTATGGTTGTGATTTTTGAGATTTTTCGCTATGGTGCAGATAAATAAAACAGTGAGGTAATATGAAAAATCAGCAAACAAAGAAAATAAAAAAGACGGTACTAGGAATTTTAGGTTTCAGTGTGTTGACGCTTGGACTGGGGTTTGGGGTGAACTCAGCAGTTTTTGCGACATTGAGAAAAACTGAATTAGCTGATAGAAATATTGTGCTTTCGGGGATTGTAAAAGAAAAATCTGAGCAGGGTTCTGGGGTGGAGGGTAGCGAAAATATGGTGGGGGACGAAAATTCTGATGATAAAAATACTGATGGTAAGAGTTCAGAAAAAGTAATCTCTGAAGGCGAAGTATTGGAGGGTGAGGTGCCAGAAGGTGAGCTTGAGGCGACCGACATAGACGCGGGTGAATTAGATGAAAAGGAAATTTCAGAAGTACCAGTGTTAGGTCAGGTCGGCCAAACTCTGAAGGATTTTTGGTGGATTTTGGCAATTTTAGGGGGATTAATTAGCTTTCTTCTAGTCTTCTTATTTATCAAAAAGAAAGGAAAACGAAATATTCACCACTTACAATAGTAATTATTTCTCGCAAAATAAATTCTCATTTTTTCTCTCAAAATGAGTGGTGAAACGAAGAAAGTGTACCTTAAAAATAACTAATCTTGGACAAGAATACTCGGAACTCGGGTATTCTTGTTTTTTCGTAGGTATGATAAGATAAGAGTATGGAAAACTGTTATGTTTTTTTAGCATTCGTCTGTGGCTGGTTTATCGCACAGTTTTTCAAACTAATTGTGTTTGTGATTAAAACTCGTGGTAAGGCGAAATTCTCGGAAGTACTATATTATATGATGAAATCTGGTGGAATGCCGTCTGGTCATACAGCGAGCTTTTCGGCGGTGACTGGGACGATTGGCTTTTTGTCTGGTTTTAATTCGACAGTATTTGCACTCGCGGTCTGTATGACTTCGATTTTGATTTATGATGCAACCAATGTACGTCATTCGGTGGGGGAACACGGTGAAATTATTAATCAGTTAATCGATGAGAAGAATTTGAAGCTAAATGAGGCGGAAAAAGTTGCACATCTACGCGTAGTGGAGGGTCATACGGTACCGGAAGTAGCGGCTGGATTGATTTTGGGTATATTAATTTCTATTGCAATTAATTTTCTATTAATTAAATAAATGGGGAATTAATAGGCGAAATCGAGCGATAAAACGGGAAGAAAGAACGGAAAAAGCGCAAAATTAGCTGAAAATTAAAAAATCTTAAAAAATCTTGCAAAATTGTGTTGACATTTATTATTTTCTCATCTATTATAGAAACATCCTCATGAGCAAATGGGAAACCAAATGAACGTGAGGGACGAATTTTAACAATTCAGTTGTGCAATTATTAAAATAGATTTATTTCTATTTTTATCATCGTCAGTTAATTTATAAATATTTGAGTTTTCAAATTTAAAATTCAAGGTCTTAGGACCTTTAATGGAGAGTTTGATCCTGGCTCAGGATGAATGCTGGCGGCATGCCTAATACATGCAAGTCGAGCGGTAGCATGGCTTCACCGTTTCCTTGACTCACTTGGCCTTATGCGAGTGGATAGATTCGAGGGAACCGTGAAGCTGATGACGAGCGGCGGACGGCTGAGTAACGCGTGAGAACATACCCCAAAGTGAGGGATAACTAGTCGAAAGATTAGCTAATACCGCATGTGATCTTTGGATTAAAGCATTTATGCGCTTTGGGAATGGCTTGCGTACGATTAGATAGTTGGTGAGGTAAAGGCTCACCAAGTCGACGATCGTTAGATGGTTTGAGAGGATGATCATCCAGACTGGGACTGAGACACGGCCCAGACTCCTACGGGAGGCAGCAGTAGGGAATCTTGCACAATGGGCGAAAGCCTGATGGAGCAATGCCGCGTGCAGGACGAAGGCCTTCGGGTTGTAAACTGCTTTTATAAGCGAGAAATATGATGGTAACTTATGAATAAGGATCGGCTAACTACGTGCCAGCAGCCGCGGTCATACGTAGGATCCGAGCATTATCCGGAGTGACTGGGTGTAAAGAGTTGCGTAGGTGGCAAGGTAAGTAGATAGTGAAATCTGGTGGCTCAACCATTCAGACTATTATCTAAACTATCTAGCTCGAGACTGTTATGGGTAACTGGAATTTCTAGTGTAGGAGTGAAATCCGTAGATATTAGAAGGAACACC